>NZ_JBIRKB010000001.1:487744-607825 GCF_044329855.1 Streptomyces sp. NPDC017520 | reverse complement strand
CGCCCCCGGGGGCGGGGGCCCCCCCGCGCCCCGGCGGGGGGGGGGGGGCCCGCGCCCCCCCCCCCCCCCGGGCCCCCCGGGGGGGGGGGGGCCCCGCGGGCCCCCCGGGGGGGGGGGCCCCCACGGCCCACCGCCACCGTCACCGTCTCCCGCGACCGCTGCCGCGGCGTCCCCCGAGGCGGTCTCGGCCAGGCCGCCGTCGACGCCCCCGTGCGAAGGGGGCCCTGCCTCCGGTGCTCGTGGTCAACGCCCTGCACGACGTGGCCACCCCGCTCGCGGGCGCGCGGCGCATGGCGGACGCCTCCCCCAGGGCGTCCCTGCTCACGGTGGCCACCGTGGGCCACGGGATGTACGGCCTGAGCGCACCGGGACGGGCGATCGACGCCTACCTGAGCAGCCGGCGGAACTGAACCGGTCGGGCCGCACCGGCGGAAGCTGCTCCCCATGGCCGCACCGGCGGGAGCTACTCCCCATGGCCGCACCGGCGGGAGCTACTCCCCATGGCCGCACCGGCGGGGGGATGCTCCGCCGACGCGGCCGTGCGGGTCAGTCCCCGACCCGGCCGACCTGGAGCTGCCTGCCCTGGGTCGTCACCACCGCGACCGGCACCCCGTCGGGCACCTTCCCGCCGAGGTCCGCGAGGAGCCGGTCCAGCGGTGGCAGATCGGCCGGTGTGCGCACGGCGATGTACAGCGTCCGGGAGCGTGTCTGTACGTCGATGACCTGTGCTCCAGGCGTACCGGAGAGCCAGGCGGTCGCGGCCGCGGAGGTGCGTGTGGTCCAGACGTGGAGCAGAACGGTCACCGTGGTGCTGGCCGCGAGGACCAGGCCCACCGCGGCGAACAGCAGACCGAGCGCCGCGTAGGCACGGCGCGACGCGCGGGCCGGGTGCTCCTGCGCCTGGTCGAGCGCGGCGAAGACCACCATGCCGGCGAAGACCAGGGCGAGCAGGTTGGAGACGAAGAGCACCAGCGCGCCGAGCGCCAGCCACCAGGCGCCCTGTCCGGCGCAGACTCCGACGACGACCAGCGGCGGCACCAGCGAGATGGCGATGGCCACGCCGGGCAGCACGGCGGCGACGTCCTTGCGGGACAGTGCGAGCGCCCCGGCGAAGCCGGTCGCCAGGGCGGCCATCAGGTCCAGCAGGCCGGGCGAGGTCCGGCCGGCGATCTGGCTGTCCGACAGCAGGTCGTAGTGGGACGGCACGGCCAGCGAACCCACGGCGCCGACCGCCACCACGAGAAGCACCCCGGCGAGCACGAACCGGCCCGCCGAGCCGCGCCGGCCCTGTACGGCGCCGATGGCGATGCCCATGATCGGGGTGGACAGCGGCGCGATGATCATCGCGCCGATCACGGTGGCCGTGGAGTCGGTCAGAACACCGCCGGCCGCGATCACCGCGGAGAAGAACAGCATGGTCCAGAAGGCCGACTGCTTGGCGCGGGCGTCCCCGCACATGAGGTCCAGATCCTCGGCGAGTTCGGCCTGCGACCTCCGTTGACGCTCCGGAAGCACCCACGCGCGCAGCCCTGTGATCATCGGATCAGTATCGGAGCCGGGCCTCGGCGGGGGCGGCAGCCATCCGCGTGGTGTCATCCGATCGGCTCAGCAAGCCACCTCGCCGGCCGTCCTGCCGGTCACGGCCGGCTCCACTACCGCGGGGCCCGCCCCCGCTCCTTCGCCAGCCACGGCCCGAACTCGCTCTCCAGCACCAGCCGTCCGAGCTTGCGGTACTCCTGGAGCACCGCCGTGACGAGCTGGTCCATGTCCAGCGGCTTCCCCGACTCGGCCGCGAAGTACGCGGCGGTCACCGCGCAGGCCCGGATCGAACCGCCGGCCAGCTCGAACCGGTCCGCGCAGAACTCCAGGTCGAGCGCGGCGTCGCGCGGGATCGCCGGGCCCAGACAGCGGTCCCACAGGGCCAGGCGCTGCCGTGCGTCGGGCATCGGGAACTCGGCGATCACGTCGAGGCGGCGGGTGAACGCCTCGTCGAGGTTGGCCCGGAGATTGGTGGTGAGCACGGCGATGCCGTCGAAGGACTCCATGCGCTGGAGGAGGTAGGCCGACTCCACGTTGGCGTGTTTGTCGTGCGCGTCCTTGACCTGGGACCGTTTGCCGAAGATCGCGTCCGCCTCGTCGAACAGAAGGATGCCGTTGACGTCGGAAGCCTCGACGAAGATCCGCTCCAGGTTCTTCTCGGTCTCCCCGATGTACTTGTCCACCACCGTGGACAGGTCCACGACGTAGAGCTCCATGCCCAGTTCGGCGGCGATCACCTCGGCGGACATGGTCTTGCCGGTGCCGGACTCCCCGGCGAACAGGGCGATGACGCCCCTCCCCCGGCCGCCGCCCGGCCGCATCCGCCACTTTCCGAGGACCGTCTCGCGGTGGCGGGCGCGCAGGGCGAGCTCGCCGAGCTGGGTGCGGGTCGCCGGGGGCAGCACCAGGTCGTCCCAGCCGACCGCGGGCTCGATACGGCGGGCGAGCCGTTCCAGGCCCGCGCCGTTCTGGGCGCGGACCGCCGTCCGCAGGTCCTCCGGGGTCACCGGCCGCTGCCCGATGACGGCCAGCCGGGACGCGACGGTCGCCGCCCGGCGCAGTTGGCCGGAGTCGAGCCGGTAGGCGGCGGCGGACTCGATGAGAGCCTCGTCGGCGGACGCGTGCGCGGCGGACAGGCCGACCGTCCGGCCCGCTTCGGCCAGCGCGCGCGCCCACTGGCGCCCGGCACCGTCGGGGCCGGGGGGCGGGACGGTGACGGGCACCGGGCTCTCCGCCGACCACAGGGGGTCCCAGTTCTTCTTCCCGTACGCGATCAGGGGCGTGGAGCCGAGCGCCACGCACAGGGAACCGAGCAGCCGGGCCCCGTCGGGGCGTTCGGGGGCGAGCGTTTCGAGCGGGCCGAGGATCACCCCGGCCCGGCCGAGGCGGGCCTCGGTCGCCAGGGCCCGTACGAGCGGGGCCGGTTCGGCGGCGGTGGTGAGCGCCGCGACGTCCACGACCAGCGGGCGCCGGCCGGCCGCCGCCAGCGCCTCGACCGCGAGGACGCACGGGTCGCCGCCCCGGTCGAGGAGGTGCACCAGGCCGCTGCCCGTGCCGAGGGCCGCCGCGATCCGGGAGACCTCGGGGCGTTCGTCGGGCTCCCGGGAGGGCGTGGCCTCCTGGACGAGCCCGCGCAGCCGGCCGTCGGTCCCGTCGTCGCCGAGGAGGTGCGCGGTGACCCGGTCCGGTACGCGCAGGGTCCGGGAGAGCAGCGGGCGCTCGCCGTCCGTGATCTCCAGCAGCCCGCCCGCGACGAGCGGGGCGGACGGCGTGAAACGGAAGCGGCCGGTACCGGCGGCGGGCAGCCCGCAGAGTTCCAGGGCCAGGCCGATGGTGGGCCGGCGGCGGGTCAGGTCGTCGTTGAGGTAGCCGTACAGCCGCTCGAACCGGGTGTCGATGTCCGGGGCCACGGCGACCAGCAGGAGCTCGACGTCCAGCGGGGCGAGAGAGAAGCAGTCCGCCAGTCGGCCGAGCCGGCTCCCGGCCGGGGCGGCGGCCGGCAGGGCTCCGTCCTCGTACGCCGGTACGGGCGTGAACGCGTCACGGGTCTCCAGGATCCGTGCCGCGCCCTCGGGGGTGAGGTACTGCCCCCGGTAGGGGTCGTCGGGGTCCGGATCGACGGCCCGGCGAGCCGCTACGGCCTCCCGGACCCGCTGCTCGACGCGGCCGAGCCGCTCCCAGAGTTCCTCGACGCCGGTCAGGGGGCCGTGGCCGTGGAGCTGTTGTGGTGCCAGGGTCATCGCGCGGCGTTCCCCCGCTTGCGCCGGCCGGGCGGCAGACGCCGCTCGCGAGGCGCGGCGAAGCCCTGTCCGCCGGGGTCGGAGGCTCCCTCGTAGCGCAGGCGCCGGCCGGGGCCGTCGTCGCGGCCGTCCAGGTGGGGTGCGGTCTTCATCACGAGTCCTTCGGTGACGGGCGGGCCCGCGGGGGTGCGCTCCCCGGCCAGCGGTGCGACGACCCGCAGGTCGATCGCGGCCTTCAGCTCGCCGCCGAGGGCGGACCAGACGTCCGAGGCGGAGGGCCCGCCGGCTCCCGGCCCCGCCGCCTCCAGTTCCACGGTCAGGCCGAGTTCGGCGAGGCTTCCGGTGTGCATCCGGGCGGGCAGCACCTCCGAGCGGACGAGCACGCGCAACACCTCGGAGAGCAGCCGGTGTTCATCCTGCGGGCGGTTGGTCCAGGCGGTGACCAGATAGGTCAGCTCGAACCAGCGGGGCGGGGTCCGCCAGCCGGTGACCATGCCCTCCTCGTCGTGCGTCTCGGCCGTGCCGCTGCGCCGCCTGCCCGCGTCCTCGCGGATGCCGTGCAGGAAGACGCTGATGGTCGGGGCGTTGCGGCGGGCGGACCAGTCCTTGGTCGGGGCGTCGAAGACCAGGTCGACGCCGCTGTCCTCCAGCCCGGCCTCGGCCAGCAGCAGCCGCAGCCCCTCGTCGACCTCGTGGATCATCGGCGGATCACCTCGTCCGGCGGGGTGATGGTGCCGAGCACCACGAGGAAGTCGGTCTTCACGGGGCTGAAGCCGGGGCCCTTCGCGGTGATCGTGCGCGGCCCGGTCCGGTCCTTGGCCACGATGAGGAGCTGGGCGATGAACGTGCCGTCGCCCAGCGGCCGGGTCGGGGCCGCGGCGGCGGTGATCCCGGGCTTCCAGCTGAGGGTGACGGGCGCCCCGGGCGGGAAGTCCTTGCCCCGTACGGAGGTGACGAAGCCGGGCTTGCCGACGGCGGGCACCGAGACGATGCGGGGCTGGAGGATGCGGAGCGGGATCCGGGAGACGTTGTCGCGGAGGCTGGCGTCGGTGCCCGTGGTGGTGAGCGATGCCGTGATCGTCGTACGGAGGGCCTTGTCGGGCGACAGGACGACGCTGAGGACCGTGGACGCGCCGGGTGCGAGGTCGGGGAGCGTGCACGTGCCGCCGCCGGTGCAGCCCGCGGGGAGCGGTCCGGCGGGGATGCGTCCGGGCAGTCCGAGCTTCAGCCGGAGTCCGGTGGCGAGCGCGTTCCTGCCGTTGCGCACGGTGTACGTCACCACGACCTTGCCGCCGACGTAGCCGGGGCTGGGCTGGGCCCGCACGGTGACGCCGGGCCCGGCCTCGGGGGCGGGCGGCGGCGGCGCGGGGGCCGGCGGCGGGGGCGGCGTGGTCGTGGGCGGCGGGGCGGGGGTGGGCGTTGTCGGGGTCGGGGACGGCGCCGTGGGAGTGGGGGTGGGGGTCGGAGTAGGGGTGGGGGTCGGAGTGGGGGTGGGAGTGGGGGTCGGGGTCGGCGGTGGCACGTCCTCGACCGGGACGATCGTTCCGGTGGCGTTGTCCGTGGGGTTGGGGTCGAGGACCGCCCCGGTGACGGACCAGTTGATCCGCTGGTCACCGGTGGTCACGCCGGTCAGCCGGGCCGTGACCGTCACCTTCGCCCCGGGCGGCACGATGCCGAGGTCGCACTGGGGCGTACCGGCGGCGCAGGTCCCGGCGTCGGTGGTCAGCTCCTCCAGCCGTACGCCGGGCGGGGCGTCGACGGTGAGGAGGGTGCCGGGCGAGGGCGAGGGTCCCCGGTTGGTGACGGTGATCGCCACCTCGGTGGACGAGCCGACCTCCACCGGGTCTCCGGTGGGCGGTGCGGTCAGCGACAGGTCGACCGACTGCTGGAAGGCGGGCTCCTTCTGCCGTCCGTTGTGCGTGTTGTCGAGGGGGGCCATGTCGCCGGAGGCGATGTCGAGTACGGAGAGCTGCTCCATGGAGTTCGCCGCGAGCTCCCGGCGCGAGGTGAACAGAAGCTTGCTGCCGTCGGGGGACCAGGCCACGTCACGGGGCTGGTGGGGGCCGGTCACGGAGGTGTCGGGGACGGGCAGGTCGCAGCCGTCGGGGTTGTCCTTCTGGACGGAGGGCAGCACGACCCGGCAGCCGCCGCCGCGCAGGGGCTTGATGAGGACCCCGGCCTGCTGGTTGTTCCGGCCACCGCCGTCCTTGCGGTTGAAGGCCACCTTCTTGCCGTCCGGGGAGAACGCGGGGCTGTCGTCGATGACCTCGCAGTCGCCGGGGCAGATGGTGTCGCTCAGATCCCGCTGGCGGTCGAGGTCCGCCACCGGTGCGACCCAGATGTGCTTGTTGCCGCCGTTGCCGTTGATGACCTGCCTGCGGGTGAAGGCGAGGTTGACACCGTCGGAGGACCAGGTCGGCTGGGCGACGTCGCCCGCCTCCTGGCCCGGGGGCGGCGGGACCTCGTCGAGGATCGCGCCGGTGGCGACGTCCGCGATGTGGATGCGGCTCCGGCCCCCCTTGTCCCCGACGCCGCCGGGCGAGGTACGGGTGAACGCGAGCTTGGTGCCGTCGGGCGAGAAGGTGGGGTCGGTGTCCCAGTCCGTGGGGCCGCGCCCGTCGAGCTCCAGCACCTCCGCGTTCCTGCCGTCGGCGTCGACCATCCAGATCCGCTCGATCCGCCCTTCGGCGCCGTCCTCGAAGCGGGTGACGACGATGCGCCGGCCGTCGGGCGTGTAGTTCTGCCGCTCGTGCCACGGGTCGTACCCGGGATCCGGACTGAACAGGGGGTTCTTGGTGTGGTCCGTGTTCGTGCGGGCCTTCGGGTCCTCCTTCAGGATGGTGAGACCCAGGTCGCGGGGGTCGGAGCCGTCCTGGCGGACGTCCTGGAGCGTCACGATCTGCGCGGCGGCCAGCAGCTCGTCCGGCGCGTCCGGCTTCTTGACGGTCTCCGGTTCCGGGGTGATCCGGGGGACGATGACGGTCCCAGCCGGGGCGAACCAGGTGGGCGGCCCCAGCTCGCGGTTCTCCTTGACCAGTTGGTCAGGCGGCGCGTCGCCCTCGAACGCGGTCACCCGGTAGGCGTGGTCGAAGTCGTCGCAGCCGCAGGTGTGGTACGGGCTGAGGAAGACGATGTCCTTGCCGTCCGGCAGCCAGGAGGCCGAGCGGGTGCCCCACTCGGCGTGCGCACCGGCCAGCAGCGGCCGGTCGGTCCCGATGCCCTGGGTGGCCCGCAGTTCGGTGCCGTCGTCGACGGCCGGGTCGGGGTTCGTGGTGAGGGTGTACGCGACAAGGCCCCGGCGGGCGTCGTCCTCCACCGGGTTCCAGGACGGCTCGGTGGCGTCGCCGGCCGGCGCGTCGCTGATCCGGGTGAGCGGGCCGCCGGCGACGTCCCGCACGAATATCTGCCACCCTCCCAGGGCGTCGCAGGCGTACGCGATCTTCTTGCCGTCCGGGGACCAGGTCGGGGACTCCTCGTTGTCCGGGGTGTTGCTGAGCCGGCGCAGGTTCTTGCCGTCGACGCCGATCGTCCACAGGTCGCGCTGGACCGTGCCGTCGGGCCCGGTCTCCGCCGAGTCGAAGACGACGGTCCGGCCGTCCGGGGAGAGTTCGGGGTGGGCCGCGTCCCGGTTGGTGGTGAGCCTGCTCACCGATCCGTCCGCGGCGCGCAGGTACACCTGGGGCCGGGCGCTGTCACGCAGGCTGGTGAAGACCAGGAGTTCCCCCCGGGCGGAGGGGTCCTGGTCGTAGTGGGTGGGGCCCTCACCGAACAGCGGGTCGGTGGTGTCCTTGTCGTTGGCCCGCCCCAGGCTGCGGTGTTCCGTGCCGGCGAAGGCGACGCGCCCCGCCTGGAGCGGTTCGGCGTCCGCCGCGGCGGCGACGGCCTCGGCGGCCGCGTGCGGGGCGGCGGCCGAGCCGACCAGCAGCAGGGGTGCCAACAGCACCACCGCACCGGTCAGTCGGCCCAGCCGGGAATGCTTTGCCGGGCCAGCAGTGCCGGTCACGGCCCACCTCACAGTCTGTCGATGACTCTCCACCGGCCAGCTTCGCCCCCGCGCGGGGGCGAAGGACAGGCCGCGAGTACCCCGGACGGGGGAAGGGATCGCTGCCCTTTGCGGCGGTGCGGCACCCGGGCGGGGCACCGGGGCGGGGCACCACGCCCGGGCACCACGCCCGGGCACCACGCCCGGGGCGTCGGGGCCCTGGCGTCCGCGCGCCCGGGCCTCCCGCGCCCCGCCGGGGCCTCCGGCCGGGCGCGGGGCGACGGGCCCTCAGATCAGCCCGTGCCGCATCGCGTATCCGACCGCGTGGGCCCGGTTGCGCAGTTCGAGCCGGGTCGCGACCTCGTGCAGCACGTTCTTGACGGTGCGTTCGGAGTACGAGGTCTTCTGCGCGATCTCCGCGGTGTCGCAGCCCTCCGAGACCAGCCGGATCATCTCCGCCTCGCGCGCGGTGAGGGTGGAGAGCGTGAGCCCCCGGGGGTCGAGGACCGTCCGCTGGAGGGAGCTGACGTGGTCGAGGAGCTTGCCGAGCAGATCGCCGGGCAGGACGCCTTCGCCGTTGGCCATCGCCCGCACCAGGTGGACGAGCCGGTCCTGGTCGGCCTCGCCGCGCCGGAGCACGGCGGCGACCCCGCACTCGATCATGGTCTGGAGGGCGCCCGACTCGAAGAACCCCACGACCAGTCCGGTGCGGGTGGAGGTGTTGCGCTGGAGGCGGTGCAGGAGTTGGACGGTGGGCTCGTCGACCACGTCCACCACGACCAGCGAGACCTGGGCCCGGTCCGCCTCGGCCTCCGGCAGCAGTTCTATCTCGGGCCGCACGCGCAGTTGGTGGATCATGCCGGTCTGCAGGATCAGGTCCTCCGCGTACACCGCCACGGAGACCCTGCCCCCGGGCACACCCCCGGGGCCCGCCGTGCGGCGGTGCGCCGCGTCGGGCCTGCGGTAGTGCCCGCGCGCCGCCGTGCCGTTGGCGTTCGCCGTGCCGTTCGCGGTCGCGTTCGCCGTGCTGTTCGTCGTGTCCGTGATCGTCGTCATCGTTCCGTGCCCGTCTTCCTCAGGTACTTCAGCCCGTTGTGCCTGCTCGTCCTCATGCCGCCGCCCGCCGGCCGGGGCACGGCCCGCGAGCGCGCGGAGAGGGCGCGGGGACACTGTGCCGAGGGGCCCGCGGGGCACCACCCCTGCCCGCTTGTTGCCCTCGCGTCTCTGCTGCCGAGCGGTGCGGGCGGCCTAACGTCGCAGAGTGACCACATCTGCCGAACTCGAAAGCCCCACGGTGACGGTGTCGCCTGGCGGTACCGCGACGACCACCCTGACCGTGCGCAACGACGGCGACATCGTCGAGGCCTACACACTTGAGGTGGTCGGCGACTGCGCCGCCTGGAGTTCCGTCGAGCCGGCGCGTGTGTCGCTGTACCCGGGCACCTCCGAGACGGTGACCCTGACCTTCGCCCCGCCGCGCTCCCACGAGGTCCGGGCGGGTGAAACCCCCCTGGCCGTACGGGTCCTGCCCGCGGAGCGGCCCGAGTCGGTGGTGGTCCCCGAGGGCACGGTGACCGTGGAGCCCTTCCACGAGCTCCGCACGGAGCTGGAACCGCGCCGCCGCCGGGGCTGGCTGGGCGCCCGCTTCGGCGCCGCGGTGCAGAACAAGGGGAACACCCCGGTCGATGTGGCCCTCGCGGGCAAGCAGGCCGGGGAGGATCTCCGGCTCACCTTCACGCCGGACAAGAAGCGACTGGAGCCGGGAGAGTCGGCGGAGGTCCGGCTGAAGGTCCGGGCCCGGGCGCTGATCTGGTTCGGGGAGCCCGTCACCTGGCCGTTCGAGGTCCGGGCGACCGAGGGCGCCGAAGGGGAGGCCGAGGACGAGCAGCCCGGGGGACCCGAGCCGCTGCCCGGGGAGTTCGCGCAGATACCGGTGCTGCCCAAGTGGCTGCTGATCGTGCTGGCCGCACTGCTGGCCCTGCTGCTCGCGTGGTTCGCCCTGGTGCGGCCCGCGGTGAAGAGCACGGCCGAGCAGGCGGGGACGAAGGCCGCGCAGAAGGAGACCCAGCGGGGCAAGGAGCAGGGGTCGGTGCCGCCCGGCGGCGCGGAGAACCCGGCAGGCGGTCAGGGAGAGGGGGCCGGTCCGGATGGAACGGGCCCCGGCACGGGCGGCGGTTCCGGCCCGGCCGGTTCCGGCGGAGGCGGCGGCACCGGCGGGAGCGGTGGCGGTGGCGGCGCGCAGCACTCCAAGACCATCGACGTGAAGACCTCGGCGGGCAGGTCGGCCGAGGGCGTCTACAAGGTTCCGGCCGGGAAGGTGTTCGGCGTCACCGACATCGTGGTGGCGAACTTCCAGGGGGACGAGGGCATCGTGACGATCTCCTTCGGAGAGAACAAGATCACGACGATCGCGCTGGAAACCTTCCGCAACCAGGACTATCACTGGGTCACCCCCATTCAGGTACCGGAGAACGCCACCGTCACCGCGTCCGTCACCTGTGCCAAGCCCGGCACTCCGGCCACCGGTACGCAGGCTTCCGGGTGCCATCAGGTTCTGAATGTCAGCGGCGAACTGAGCGATCTCGCACGATAGAAACAGCGACGTCGGGCGTTCTGCTTCGTCTGCCGACGAGACAACAGCAGAAACCCGGTCGAGAGGAAACCCGGCGTGCCGGGAGGTGGCGGATTCGCCCTCCCCGGTACACCGGAGGTCTCGACCAGTTCGGTCGCCCGCGGCCACGACAGCATCGGAAGAATATCCGCACCCGGTGGCCGCGGGCACGAACATGCCTGCTCAGAAACGGTCCTGACGGCCCGGTGGCGGATGGAGGGTGCCCGTTCGGAGCGTTCCCATGCCCGTTTTCCGCGCCCGTATACGACCGAATCCACCCACCTTCTCGGCGCATTCTGGCCGAATCGCGTCACCTCGGTCCGTCCCCCGGTGGCCCCGGACGGCGCTCGGCCTTCCGTGGTTTACCGGGAAAAAGAGATACCAAACACATCAGACCCTGGCGCGGCGCCCGCCTTTCGCTCAGCCCCTGGCGGGGCGGCTTCGGACCGTTCCGTAACACGTTGTTCCCGTTCTCTTCACGTCGCCCGGGGAATGCGGGCGGGTCCGCGAATACGGCTACCGGTCCGCCCGGCCCGCCGAGGGCAGTGTTACCCGGCGTACGGGGGCCCGGAAAGGCAGCCACATTGCCCCGCGTCCAGGACCCTGGGGCCTACTCCCCGCCCGGCCGGACGGTCGAGACTGGCCAGTGATCGAGTGACCGTCCAGAAGGAGCGAGCATGCCGTCGTACCTCACCCCCGGTGTTTACGTGGAGGAGGTGCAGTCCGGAGCGCGGCCCATCGAGGGTGTCGGCACCGCGGTCGCAGCCTTCGTCGGCTTCGCCGGGACGGGCCCCTTCCACCAGCCGACGCTGGTGACGAACTGGGACCAGTACGTGCAGACGTTCGGCGCCTTCACCGCCGACACCTATCTGGCGCACGCCGTCTACGGCTTCTTCGCCAACGGCGGCGGCGCGGCCTACATCGTGCGCATCGGCGGCCCCGCACAGGGCACGGAGGGCACGGCGCTGGGCGCGGTCGCCCAGGCCCCCGCTCCCGTCGCGCTCGGCGGGTTCCTCGTCTCCGCCAAGCCCGGCACGGGCGACGGCCTCTCCGTGGAGATCGCCGACGCCGAGGGCGAGAACCCCCCGGAGGACCGCTTCCGGCTGCTGGTGCGCCAGGCCGGCAAGGCCGTCGAGACGTACGACGTCTCCACCCGCAAGAACGTCAAGGGCTACCTGGTCACCCAGGCCCGCGACTCCAAGTTCGTCCAGGTCACCGAGCAGCCCGGCACCGCGCAGAGCCGCCCCGAGAAGCAGACCGTCGCCCTCGCCCCCGCCGCCGCGGGCGCCCCCGGCTCCGGTGTGGCACGGCTCGACGCCTCCGAGTACGTGGGCGACGCCTCCGCGCGTACCGGCTTCTCCGGCCTCGAAGCGATCGACGAGATCACGATGGTCGCCGTCCCGGACCTGATGAGCGCCTTCCAGCGCGGCGACATCGACGCCGAGGGCGTCAAGACCGTGCAGCTGGCGGTCATCTCGCACTGCGAGCAGATGGGCGACCGGGTCGCCATCCTGGACACCCCGCCGGGCATGAACGCCCAGCGGGTGCGCACCTGGCGCAACGAGGACGCCGGGTACGACTCGCGCTACGCGACGCTCTACTACCCGTGGGTCAAGGTCTTCGACCCGGCGAGCGGCCGCAACTCCCTGGTGCCGCCGAGCGGTCACGTGGCCGGTGTCTGGGCGCGCAGCGACGGCGAGCGCGGCGTCCACAAGGCCCCCGCCAACGAGGTCATCCGGGGCGCGGTGGACCTGGAGATCCGCCTCAGCAAGGGCGAGCAGGACCTGCTCAACCCGATCGGCGTGAACTGCGTACGCGCCTTCCCCGGCCGCGGCATCCGCATCTGGGGCGCGCGCACCCTCTCCTCCGACCCGGCCTGGCGCTACCTCAACGTGCGCCGCCTCTTCAACTACCTGGAGGAGTCCATCCTCCTGGGCACCCAGTGGGTGGTGTTCGAGCCGAACGACGACCGCCTCTGGTCGAGCATCCGGCGCAACGTCACCTCGTTCCTCACCGAGGAGTGGCGACGCGGGGCGCTGTTCGGCCGCACGGCCGAGGAGGCGTTCTACGTCCGGTGCGACCGGAGCAACAACCCGCAGGAGTCGATCGACCTCGGTCAGGTCGTCTGCGAGATCGGGGTGGCCCCGGTGAAGCCGGCTGAGTTCGTGATCTTCCGTCTCTCGCAGTTCTCCGACAGCACCAGCCTCGTCGACGAGTGACCCTCGCGGTCCTCCCCCACCCCTTCACTTTCACCATCGATCGGAACAGGTGACACAGAGTCATGGCAGAGGGCGACGCTCTTTCCACCCATATCTTCGGCGTACAGCTCGGTGGCTATCTCGTGGAGTCCATCCAGGAGATCAGCGGCATGACCGTCGAGGAAGAAGTCGTCGAGGTCCGTCAGGTGACCGCCGACGGCAAGCAGATCATCCGCAAGCAGCCGGGCGCCCGGCAGGCGGGCGAGGTGACGATCACCCGTGGGCTCGACCAGAGCAGCGAGTTCACCACCTGGATCAAGGAGACCCTCAACAACGGGGCCGTCGACACCGCGCGGCAGAACCTCACGATCGAGATCAAGGACTCGACCGGTGAGACCGTCCGCCGCATCCAGCTGATGCAGGGCTGGGCCTCCAAGTGGGAGGGCCCCTCCCTCAAGGCCGGCGAGTCCAGCGCGGCGACCGAGACGGTGACCATCACCTTCGAGGAGATCGTGGTCGAATGAGGCGCCGGACCGTTACGCCGGGCGGCGGCCTCGAAGAGGTCCTGGACAACCTCGCCACGGCGCCCGCCGCACGCGAGGAGGCCGCCGTTCCCGCGCCCGCCCGCCCCCGGGAACGGGAACGGGACACGCTCCAGACGGAGTTCGCCTTCGAGCTGCCGCGCGGGTACGTCGACGACGAGGGCCGTGTGCACCGCAGCGGCACCATGCGGCTCGCGACGGCCCGGGACGAGCTGCGCCCGCAGATCGACCTGCGGGTGAAGGAGAACCCGGCGTATCTGTCCGTGGTGCTGCTGAGCCAGGTGATCACCCAGCTCGGCACGGTCACCGATGTGCACGCCGGGATCGTCGAGCGGATGTACGCGACCGATGTGGCGTTCCTCCAGGACTTCTACCGCCGGATCAACAGCGAGGGCCACACGCATGCCGCGGTGACCTGCCCGCTGTGCCACGGGTCGTTCGAGGTGGACCTCTCGGGTGGGCGCCTGGGGGAATCGTGACGTACGCGCTTCCCCGGCTGCGGGAGGAGATCGCGTACGTCGCCTACCACTTCCATTGGCAGCGTGAGGACATTCTCGACCTCACCCACGGCGAACGTCAGCAGTGGGTGCGGGAGATAGCGCGGATCAACACCCGCGTCAACGAAGGCGGGTGATCGTGTGGGGCTCGGGGACTGGCTGCGCCGGGCGGACCGGCAGCGCTCCGGCGCGCCCTCGCGAGAGGGCGGCGGGCACGTCGGCGTGTCCGCCGTACCCACACCCGTCGGGAACTCCGGCCCGGATTCCGGCCCCGCAACCGCTTCCGGATCGGCATCCGGTTCCTCGGCGGCTTCCGGTTCCGGTTCCGGTTCCTCGGCGGCTTCCGGCGGGGAGGGCGGTGGCTGGGACGGCGGCTGGCGGCGGGTGGCCCCGCCGACGGTGACCGTCGCCCGGTCCTCGATCGGCGTGAGCGACGGGCTGCGGTTCCGTTCGCGGCTGGCCTCCTGGCAGAACCCGGCGCTCGGCGGCGAACTCGGCCACTCCGTCCTGCCGTCGGCCCCGGTCGGCCTCATCCACGGCGTCGCCCGCCCGGGCGGGGCCCGGACCACGTCCCCCGGCGGACCGCTGCTGCTGCGCGCGGTCCGGCCCCCGGGCGCCGACGAGCCCGCCGCGCCCACGACGGACCTGCCGCCCGCCTCGGTGAGCCGGGTGGCGGGCAGGGGCAGCAGGACGAACAGCGGTACGGGGACGGGCGAGCCGAGCCCCGGCTCGGCGACGGTCCAGCGGTCGAGCGCGGCGCGTGCCCCCTCCCCCGGCTCGTCCCCGGCCCCGTCCACGCCCACCGCGAACCGGTCGCCTGCGGCCGGTTCGCGTACGTCGGGCGGGTCGGGAAGCTCCCGCACATCGGGTACTTCGGGTATATCGGGTACGTCGACTGTGTCGGGATCGTCCGACCCGTCCTCCCCCACGGCCCCGCCCGGCTCCACGGCTCCATCCACGTCGTCCGTGTCCTCCGGTACGCGCCCTCCCGCCGCCGTACGTCCGCAGCGGATCGCCCCGCCGCTGATCGTCGCCCGGCGTCCGGCGATGCCGCTGCGGCGGATCGCCGGGCTCGTGCCCGCCACGCCCGCCGCCCCTTCCTCCTCGTCCGCATCCCCCGCTTCCGCCTCGGCCGCCGCGCCGTCCGCCGGAGCTGCTGCCCCCGTCGTCCAGCGGGCCGGGACCGAGCGGCGCAGCGGTCCGGACCGTGCGGTTCCGGAGGGCGAGGCCCCTTCTCCCGACCGTGACTCCGGCCGGCCCACCGCCGATGTGGTGCGCCCGGCCCTGGGCAAGCCTCTGCGCGAGATGCCCCCCGGAGCCAGGCCGGCCGGTGCCGACGGGCCGGCGGGCGTCGTCCCGTCAGCCCCCGCGACAGCCCACCCGGCGGAGATGCCGGTGCTCCAGCGCCAGGCTTCGGACCCGCAGAGTCCGCCGAGCTCGCCGGGCCTTCCGGCCACGACACCCGCGCCCCGTTCGACCGGCTCGACCGGCTCGACCAAGGCAGCGGCACCCGCCCCTTCGCCTGCGGCGGCACCGCAGCAGCAGCCGTCGTCGCCGCCGCCGGAGAGCCGTTCCCGTACGCCCCAGTCGACCCGGTCGTCCCCGTCACCTCAGCCGTCCCGGAGCACCCGGCCGTCCGGTTCGTCGACGCCGTCGGGGCCCTCCCCTTCGGTGCAGCCGGCACCGCGGGCCGACGCTTCCGGCAGCACACGGGCCCGTACGCGGGGCGGGATCGGCACGCCGCTGCCCTCACTGCCGCCCACGGCCCGGCTCCGCGGCGACGCACCGCTGCTCGGTGACCGCGCGCCCGCCGGGGCGCGGCCGGCTCCGGGCCGGCCCCCGGGCACCGGGCCCGCCGTTCCCGCCCCCGCTCCGGGGCCGCCGGGCGCGCCCTCCGCGATGCCGGTGCGGACGGCTTCCGTCCCGCCCGCCGTGCCCTCGGCACCCGCCGGTTCGTCGTCCGGAAGCGCGGCCGTCCAGCGCGCGGCGGCCCCCGCCCGCACCCGGACCGGTCCGGCCCCCACGGCTCCCCCGCCGCCCGTGCGCGTCCGGCCGATCGCCCGGGGCCGCGAGGCCCAGGGCTTCGTCGGCGCGACGCCGTCGCCCGTGGTCCAGCGGTCACGAACGCTGCTCTCCGGCCGCGCCCTGACGGTGAACACCGGTTCCGCCGAGGGGTTTTCGGCGCCTCCGACGACGGCGACGGCGGGCGGCGGCACCGCGCGTCCGGTCGTGGCGGCCACCTGGCGGCGCGACGTGCGGCAGCCGGGCACCGGCGCTCCGTCACCGGGCCCCGCCGACGGGCGGACCGGTGACAGGCCGAGCGTCGGCCTCCAGCGGCCGGCGTCCTCCGGCACGGCGTCCGGGGCCCTGGTCCAGCGCTCCGCGACCGCGAACCCCCCGCACCCGGGTGGTGACGCCTCCACCGACCGGGCCCCGGGTATCGCGAACCGGAACGCCGTACCCACCGACCGCCACGGCGGGAGCGCGCCGGGTCGCGCGCCGGAGACCACGGCCGCCCCCGGCGGTCGCGGTCCGTCCGCCGGTGGCGTACTCCAGCGACTCGTACGACGGACCGGGCGTGCCGCAACGCCCTCGCCCACACCGTCCGGCACGCCCTCGCCGCAGCAGGCTTCCGGGCCGACGACCCGCCAGGCTCCGCAGCGGGTTTCCGAGCCGGCGTCCCACCGGAGTCCGCAGCAGAATTCCGCACGGCACGCCGCGCCGGCCCCGGACGGGGCGGCCGCCCCGGCCACTCCCTCTGCCCCCGCCCCTGTCGTTCAACGCGCCGCACCGCTCCCGCACGCCCCGCCCTCCCGGCCGGGGATGCAGGGTGCCGTGCCGATGCCTCCGGTGTCCGTGACCGCCGCCGCCACGCGTCCCGTTCCCGTGGTCCGGCCACATCCGCCCGAAGCGCCGCGCCCGGAAGCCGCCGTACCCGTACAGCGGCTGGCCATGCCGGTGGCGCCCGACGGCGCCGGTCCACCGCTCACCGGACCTGCCCCTGCGGGCGGCGCCGCTCCCGGCGCATCGCCCGGACTCTCCGTACGGGTCCCGCCCCGCGCGCCCGCACAGGCCGCCGGAGCGGGCCGCCCGGAGAGCAGGGCGCAGGCGGTCCAGCGTGCGGCGGCGAAGGCCGGGATCACCGGGGTTCCGGTGCAGGCCGCCCCGCCGAAGCCCGCGGCCGGGGCGACGCGGGCGGCCACCGGCTCCGACGACGCTTCCGACGCCGCGTCGGCGAACCGGCTGAGCGGAACGGAGATCGAGGAGCTGGCCCGCCGACTCCTCGACCCGGTGAGCCGGCTCATCCGCGCCGATCTGCGCCGCGGCCGGGAACGCAGCGGCCGGCTCCACGACGGCCGCCGCTGACGGCACGATCGCCCCGGTCCGCCCCCGCACGACCGGCACCCCCGCACGCCCCGCACGAGAGACAGCAGAGAAGACGAGAGACGCATGACGGACAACATCTTCGCGACGAGCGTGTTCTTCAAGCTCGCGATCGGCGGCAGCGACCTGGGCGCGTTCCACACCTGCTCCGGCATGGGCGCCGAGGTGGAGATGGAGACGTACGCCGAGGGCGGCAACAACGGATTCACCTGGCAGCTGCCGGGGCGGATCAGCTGGACGAACATCACGCTGACCCGCCCGGTGACCGCCGACACCCTCAAGATCGCGCGCTGGCTGAACGAGACGATCCAGCGGGTCGAGCCCAAGGACGGCGAGATCGTGGCGCTCCGTCCCGACCTCGGCCGGATCGTCAGCTGGCAGGTCCACGGGATCGTGCCGGTGCGCTGGCAGGGACCCTCCTTCGACCCGGCCAACTCCGAGGCGGCGATCGAGACGCTGGAGATCGCCCACGAGGGCCTGGAACCCTCCTGACCGGCACCACCACAACCACCAGGAACCGGACGAAGGAAGGAGGAACGCAATGTCACCCGCTCTCCGCGCGAGCCGCGCTCGCGCCCAGCTGACCATCATGGAGCCGCCGTCGACGGTCGGCGCCAAGCCCGGCGGGGCGCTCGCCCGTCTCACGTTGCAGTTCAACCCGTCGACTCTGTCGCTGAGCAAGACCACCGAGTGGCGGCGCACTCCGTCCCGGATGGCCGGGCAGTCCGCGCTGCCCGAGTTCGTCGGCAGCGGGCCGCGGGCCCTGTCCCTGGAGATCTTCCTGGACGCCACCGCCACGCACGACAACTCCGTGGAGAAGGCGGTGGAGCAGTTGATGACCGCGTGTGTCCCCACCCCCAAGAGCCTGGCCCGCAAGACGCCCGCCAGCCCCTGGGTACGTTTCGACTGGGGGACGTCCAGGACGACCTCGTTCGACGGGGTGCTCTCCAACCTCTCGGTCTCCTACACCCTGTTCGACGTCGACGGGAAGCCGCTGCGCGCCACCTGCTCCCTGTCGATCGAGGAGGCGAGCAGCGGCCCGGCCGGCCAGAACCCCACCTCGGGTTCGAAGGAGGCACGGCGCACGCACCGGGTCGTGGCCGGGGACAGCCTGCCGCTGCTGGCCTGGCGGGAGTACGGCGACGCCACCGCCTGGCGGACCATCGCGCACGCCAACGACATCGACGACCCGATGCAGTTGACCCCCGGCCGGGAACTCCTGGTGCCCGGCCGGGCAGACCACCTGACGGAGGAGAGCCGATGAGCGGCAAGGAAGCCCCCGGCCGTTCCTTCGCCGCCGACCCGGTCGTCGAGGCGCCCGCCGCGCTGCCCGCCGCCTGGGCCACCCAGCTGGTGAGCTGTGTGGTCGACGAGAACGTGGGTCTGCCGGACACCGCCGTACTGATGTACCGGGACCCCGACCACACCTTCCTCACCGCGACCGGCATCGGCATGGGCACCCCGCTGAAGATCTCGGTCGTCACCGCGCGGGACCGGGCGCCCGAGCGGCTGTTCACCGGGGAGGTCACGGCGGTCGAGCTGGACACCGACACCACCGGATCGTTCACCGTCGTGCGGGCGTTCTCCAAGGCGCACCGGCTCCAGCGGGGCCGGAAGGTCATGGCGTACCGGAACATGAAGACGGCGGACATCGTCCGCAAGGTCGCCGCCGGCGCGGGCCTGGCCTGCGGGCGGGTCGAGGCCGCGCCGGTCACGTACAAGCAGGTGACCCAGCCGAACGTGTCGGACTGGGAGTTCCTCCAGCACCTCGCGGCCGAGAGCGGGGCCACCGTGCGGGTGGACGACATGGGCCGGCTCCAGTTCACCAGGCCGGACCCCGCCTCCTCGGCGCCCTCGCCCTCGACCTCCGCCACGAACGACCCGATGGTCCTGGAGTACGGGAACAACCTGCTGGCCCTGCGTGCGGTGCTGACGGGTGCGGACGGGTCGGACAGCGTCGAGGTGCGCGGCTGGAACGTCGACACCAAGACCCGGCTGGTGGCCCGGCAGCAGTCCGTCCGCAGCGACACCGTCGTCCCGGGGATGAGCCCGTCGACGGCGGCCAAGATGTTCGGCTCGGGCTCCCGGACCACCATCGCCGACACCCCGTACCGCACCCAGGCGGAGACCCGGGCCGTGGCCGGTGCGCTCGCCGCGTCGGTCAGCGCCGGCTTCGGGGAGATCGAGGCGGTCGCCTACGGGAACCCGCAGCTGCGGGCGGGTACGCCGGTGGCCCTCGGCAACGTGGGGCCCGCGTTCTCCGGCCGCTACACCGCGACCGCCGCGCACCACGTCCTCGAACCGGACACCGGCTACCGCACGACGGTGATCGTCAGCGCCTCGCCGGACCGGTCGCTCTCGGGCCTGGCGTCCGGCGGCAACGCCCCCTCGCGCGGCCCGCGCATGCCGGGCCTGGCGATCGGCGTGGTCACCGACATCCGCGAGGAGGGCCGGGGCCAACGCGGCTGGGTGCGGCTGAAGTTCCCGTGGCTCGACGACACGTACGTCACCGACTGGGTCCGTACGGTGCAGTGGGGCGGCCAGGGCGGCGGCGGGGTGTTCAGCCCCGAGGTCAACGACGAGGTGCTGGTCGGCTTCGAGCAGGGGCTGCTGGACAGCCCGTATGTGCTCGGCGGCCTCTACAACGGGGTCGACAAGCCCTCGCCGCACGACGTCCCGCTGGTCGACCCGACGAGTGGGAAGGTCAACCGGCGCTCCCTGGTGTCCCGTTCGGGAAACCGGCTGGAGCTGCTCGACGCCCCGCGCGGCCCGTCCGGGGTGCGCATCGCCAGCGGTGACAAGCGGCTCGACGTGATGCTCGACGAGAAGAAGGGCGAGATCACGCTGACGGTGAAGGCCCGCGGCGGCACCCGGGAGCTCAGCTCGGTGACGCTGTCCGCGTCGGGCATCACGCTCGACGCGGGGGCCACGGGCGACGTGAACATCACGGGCCGCTCGGTGACCGTCAACGGCAAGACGGGGGTCACGGTCGACGGCGGGCTGCTCGCGGTCCTCAAGGCCAAGCTCATCAGGATCAACTGACCGCCCGACCGCCCGTCCGCCCGTCCGCCCGACCGTCCGGACCGACCGCCCGCCCGCCCTCTAGTCCCCGATTTCCCCGAAGCCCCTTTCACAGCAAGGAGAACCCCGGCCATGCCCCCCGCAGCCCGCACGGGCGACAGCACCGCCCACGGCGGTCTCATCGGCACCCCGCCCCCGGGTGCGGTGGCCGTGGCCACCGTGTTCATCGGCGGCCGGCCGGCGGCCGTCACCGGGAGCCTCCATGTGTGCGTCATCCCTCCGCACGCCCTGCTCGGGCCGGGCAACGTGATCATGCCCAACCCGGCCGGCGCGCTCACCGGTCAGGTGCTCATCGGCGGGCTGCCCGCCGCCCGGATGACGGACAGGACCAGCTGCGGCGCGCCCATCATCAGCGGTGCGCCGAACGTCCTGATCGGGGGCCCGATGTGAGCGGCGGCGGATTCATCGGGCGCGGCTGGGGCTTCCCGCTGCGGGTCGGGCCGACGGGCGGGATCGCGCTGGTCGAGCGGGACCGGGAGATCGAGGAGGCGATCGGGCTGGTCCTCGGCACCGCGCCGGGCGAGCGGCCGATGCGCCCGGAGTTCGGCTGCGGCATCCACGACTACGTCTTCGCGCCCGGCGACGGGGCGACGGCCGGGCGGATCGCGCAGGAGGTCCGCACCTCGCTGGAGCGGTGGGAGCCGCGCATCGAGGTGACGGACGTGGTGATCGCGTTCGACGCCATCGAGGAGGGCACGCTCTACATCGACGTGCACTACACCGTGCGGGCCACCAACGACCTGCGCAACCTGGTCTTTCCCTTCTACACGATCCCGTCGTCGGAGGGCTCTTCCGAGAGCTCGTCCGGGGCCGCTCGGGAAGCGGGAGTGCGCTGATGCCCCTGCCTTCGCCCAATCTGGACGACCGGCGCTTCCAGCAGCTCGTCGACGAGGCCAAGCGGTACGTCCAGCAGCGCTCCCCCGAGTGGACCGACCACAACGTGTCCGATCCCGGGGTCACGCTGATCGAGACGTTCGCCTACCTGGTCGACCAGTTGCTGTACCGGCTGAACCGGGTGCCGGACAAGAACTACGCGGCCTTCCTCGACCTGCTCGGCGTGACCCTGTTCCCGCCGTCCGTGGCGCGGGCCGACATCGATTTCTGGCTGTCCGCGCCGCAGCCGGAGACCGTGCTCCTCCCCGCGGGCACCGAGGTCGCCACCGCGCGCGGGGAGGCCGAGGAGCCGGTGGTGTTCTCCACCCCCGACGACCTGCCGATCGTGCCGAGTTCGCTGGTCCGGCTGGTCACCGCGCCGGTCTCCGGCGAACAGACGGACCGGACCGGGCCGCTCGGCGCGGGCAAGGACATCCCGTGCTTCCAGGCCCGGCCGGAACCCGGCGACGCCCTGCTGTTCGGGCTGCCGACGGCCGTTCCCCGGTGCATCGTCGCCGTCCGCCTCGACAGCCGGGTGGAGGGCGTGGGCGTGGACCCGCGTCAGCCGCCGCTGGTGTGGGAGGCGTGGGACGGGGCCCGCTGGGTGACGTGCGCGACCGGCACCGACAGCACCGGCGGGCTGAACAGGCCCGGCGAGGTCATCGTGTTCGTCCCGGCCGGGCACACCCCCTCCGTGGTGGCGGGGACCCGGGCGGGGTGGCTGCGCTGCCGGGTCACCGCCCCGGAGCCGGGCCAGCCGTTCTACTCGGAGTCGCCGACGATCCGGGAGGCCGAGGTGTTCACGGTCGGTGGCACGGCTGCGGCCGAGCACGCGGAGACCGTCCTCGACGTGCCCCTCGGGGTGTCCGAGGGCGTCGCCGGGCAGCGGTTCTCGGTGAGCCGGGCCCCGCTGCTGCTGGACGGGGAGCCTTTGGTCGTCCAGGTGTCGTCGGACGAGGGCTGGCAGGTGTGGACCCCGGTCGAGCACTTCGGCGCGTCCGGCCCCGGTGACCGGCACGTGCGGATCGACGCCGTCGCCGGGGAGTTCGCGTTCCCGCCGGAGGTGCGGGAGCCGGACGGCACGATGCGCGCGTACGGCGCGGTGCCGGAGAAGGGCGCCCAGCTCCGCGTTCCGCGCTACCGGACGGGCGGCGGCGCGGCGGGCAACGTCGCCCGGGGCGCGATCTCCGTGCTGCGCAGTTCGGTGCCGTACGTCGCGGGCGTGGACAACCGGGAGGCGGCGACCGGCGGCGTCGACGGGGAGACCGTGGAGAACGCGAAGGTCCGCGCGCCCAACATCCTGCGGGTGCAGGAGCGGGCGGTGACGGCCGAGGACTACGAGGTCATCGCCCGCCAGGCCGCGCCGTCGCTGCGCCGGGTGCGGTGTCTGCCGGCCGTGGCGGGCGAGGCCGGGGCGGTACGGGTGCTGGTGGTGCCCGACGCGACGCCCGACGAGGACGGCCGGCTGCGGTTCGAGCAGCTGATCCCCTCGGACCCGGTGCTCGCGGCGGTCACCGAGCGGCTCGACGAGCGGCGTCTTGTCGGCACCAGGCTGCTCGTGGAACCCCCCGCCTACCAGGGCGTCACGGTCGTCGCCCGGCTGGTGGCCGCGCCCGGCGATGTGGACCGGGTCCGGGTGGAGGCGCTGGAGGCGCTGTTCCGGCACATCGACCCGTTGCGGGGCGGGGCGGACGGCCAGGGGTGGCCGTTCGGCAGGCCCGTGCAGTACGGGGAGGTCTTCGCCGTGCTTCAACGCGTGGAGGGGGCCGGTCTGGTGGAGGACGTCCGGCTGTTCCCGGCGGACCCGATCACCGGGCGGCGCGGGGCGGCGGTGGACCATGTCGACGTGGCGCCGGGGGCGTTGGTCTTCTCGCACCAGCACCAGGTGGTGGTCACCGCGAACGGGGCCGGTGAGGGCGTATGACGCGGGCCGCGGTACCCGGGCTGCCCAGCCGGTACCCGATCGGCGAACTGCTGCCCGCCCTGTACGCGGACGACGACCTGGCCCAGCGGTTCACGGCGGGCCTGGACACGGTGCTGGCCCCGGTCCTGTCCACCCTGGACAACCTGCCCGCCTACTTCGACCCGTCGCTGGCCCCGGCCGACTTCCTGCCCTGGCTGGCCTCCTGGGTGGGCGTCGAGACCGATCCGGCGTGGCCGGTCGAGCTGCGCCGGGCCGTCGTCGCCCGCGCCGTGGAGCTGCACCGGTGGCGCGGCACCCGGCGGGGCCTCGTCGAGCGGCTGCGGCTCTGCTGCGGTGTGCACGCGGACGTCCGGGACGGCGGGGGCGCCACCTGGTCGGCCGAGCCGGGCGCGGCTCTCCCGCCGCGGCCGACCGGTGAACTCCTCGTCCGGGTCTGGCCGGTGCGCGAGGGCGTCGCGGTGGACGCCCGCCGCGTCCTGGACGTCGCCACCGCCTCGTGCCCCGTCCACCTCACCTGCCGGGTGGAGGTCCTGCCGGGCCCGCCCGGAGAGCCCGAACAGACAGGAAGCTGACGTGATGCGTTCGTGCCCGGCGTGCGGTACGGCCAACGGCGAGACCGACGACTTCTGCGGCGGCTGCGGCGGCTACCTGGGCTGGTCCTCCCAGCCGGCGCGGCCGAAGCGAGCGGCGGCTCCGGAACCGGACCCTGAGCCGGGACCCGAACCGGACCCTGAGCCGCGTCCCGAACCGGAGCCGGACCCTGCGCCGGAACCGGCTGCGGCGGCGGAAGCACCAGTGGCGCCGACAGGACCCGGGCCCGCGCCGACCCCGACCCCGGCCCCGCACGCGCCGACCCCGACCCCGACCCCGGCCGGGCCGACGCCGCCGACGCCCACGCCCACGCCGCCGCCGCCCGCAACGGACCCGGGTCCGCCCTCCCCCGCGCCCGCCCCCGACGCGCCGGAGCGGCCCGACCAGCCGCCGCGCCCCGAACCGGCGCCCTCGGAAGGCCCCGAGCCGGCCGCGCGCCCCGCCCCCGCGCGCCCCGGACAACCGCCGACGCCGCCCCGCCCCGCCCCCGCGCCCGGGCGTCCCGCGACGCCTCCCCCTCCCGCGCCCGCCCCCGTACCGCCGCAGCCCACGGCGCCCCCGGCGAACCCCGTGCCGGCGGCTCCGCCCGTGCGTCCGGTCCGGCCCGCGCCCGCCCCCGTACGCCCCGGAATCCCGGATTCCGCACCGGTCGCCGCACCGGCCTCCAGAAATGCGTCCGCCGGGGACGGCGGGGACGAACCCATCGGGGCGGTACGGCCGGCCAAGCCCGTGGCCCGGCGGCCCGTCGTGCGGCCGGTGGAGGCGGACGAGACGCCGGACGGTCCCCCCTGCCCGGCCTGCGGCACGCCGAACCTGCCGGGCAGGCAGTTCTGCCGGCGGTGCGCCGCTCCGCTCCGGGCCCGGGAACAGCCCGCCGCCCTGCCGTGGTGGCGCACCGTGTGGCCGTTCCGCCGCCGGGTGCGGGGCGGTTCGGGCCGGGCGCTGCGGCGGACGCTGCTGATCCTGGTCGTGGCCGGGCTGCTGGTGGCGGGCTTCCTGTTCTTCCCGCTCGGCCGCTACGTCTACGAGGACGTCCGGGACAAGCTCGGCGGCACACGGGAGATCAGCCCCTCCGGGGTGACCGCCAGCGCCGCTGCTCCCGGTCACCCGGCGAGCGCGGCGTTCGACAGCCAGACGAACAGGTACTGGGGCGCCCCCGCGCTCGGCGCGTCGTTGACCTCCTCGTTCGGGACGCCGTTCCGACTGGTCGGCGTCGTGGTGCACACCGGCGTGTCGAAGGAGCCGCAGGAGTTCCGGCGGGGCGCGCGGCCGACCCGGGCGGAGCTGATCGTCACCACGAAGGACGGCAAGGCGCACAAGAAGACGGTGACCTTCAACGACAAGCCCGGCAAGCAGGAGACACGGTTGGGCATCAGCGACGTCGTCTCCGTGGAGCTGGTGCTGCGGGAGGCTGCCGGCCAGGGCGAGGGGCGGCCGATCGCGGTCGGCGAGGTCGAGTTCTTCAAGCGCACCTGAGCAGAGACGCCCGGGGCCGGAAGACGTCATTCCGCCCTTCACGCGACACGCCCGGCCCCCTCCCGTGACTGCCGCACCAAGGGCCCCGTGGCGTCACCAACTACCCAGTAGCGATCAGAGAGTTATTGACGATCAAACATTTTCGGTCACAAGTGGCTTCCCTCCGCCCCCCAACCCGGGGTTGACTGGGCATTACCCATGGTGACGCGCCCGGCCCACCGGCTCGCCGACCCTGCCCCGGCGCCCCGGGCTCGCGGCGGAGGAAGGAGGACAGCGATGCCCCTCCCACCTCGCACATCGCCCCGTCGCCCGGCCGCCGGGCTCTCGGCCGGCGGGCTCTCAGCCGGCGCGTCCCTTGCCCGATCACCCGGAATGCGTCGTTCACATCGTCCGCCCGTATTCATCAGACGAGGGGCAGCTATGAGCCAGATCACGTTACCGGCGTTTCACATGCCGTTCCAGAGTGCTGGATGTCATCCAGGCCTGGCGGAAACTCGTGAGGCAGCCTGGGAATGGGCCGAAGCCGAAGGGCTCGACCTGTCCGTACCGGCCCGGAAGAAAATGATCCGGACACGCCCGGAACTATGGATTTCTCTCATCTTCCCCCAGGCCGCGCAGGAGCATCTCGACCTCTTCTGTCAATGGCTCTTCTGGGCCTTCCTGGTGGACGACGAGTTCGACGACGGCCCGGCCGGACGCGATCCTCTGATGTGCGAGACGGCGATCACCCGCCTGGTGGACGTCCTCGACGGCTCCGCGCCGAGCGGGCCGATGGAGCGGGCGCTCGCCGGGCTGCGGGACCGCACCTGCCGCGGCCGGTCGCCGCAGTGGAACCGGCAGTTCCGGCGGGATACGGCCGCCTGGCTGTGGACGTACTACGCCGAGGCCGTGGAGCGCGCCGCCGGACAGGTGCCGAGCCGGGCCGATTTCGCCAAGCACCGGCGGGATTCGGTCGCCATGCAGCCCTTTCTCTGCCTTCACGAGATCACCGCCGGAATCGACCTCCCGGATTCCGCCCGGAGCCTGCCCGCCTATATCGCCCTGCGGAACGCGGTCACCGATCATTCCGGGCTCTGCAACGACATCTGCTCCTTCGAGAAGGAGGCCGCTCTCGGCTACGAGCACAACGCCGTACGGCTGATTCAGCGCGACCGGGGTTGCACCCTCCAGGAAGCGGTCGACGAGGCCGGTATCCAATTGGCCCGGATCGCCGAGCGGGTGCAGCGGGCGGAAAGGGAACTGATCGAGGAGATCGACGCTGCGGGCATCGGCGGCCCGACCCGGGCGGCCCTGGAGCGCTGCGTCCAGGACTACCGGGGACTCGTACGGGGTGACTTCGACTACCACGCGCGCGCCGAGCGCTACACCCGCCCGGATCTGGTGGAGCTGGACGAACGGGACTCGCTGTCCCAGTACTTCGCCGCCTGAAAGACCCGCCAGGCGGCTCCCCGCCCCACCCGTCGCGGCGGTCCGAACGTCTCCTGCCGGACCGGGGCGGGTGAGGTGAGGTCCGGCCCGGTCGCGTGGAAGACTGAGGCCCGCAAGCATGTCCCGGGTCGCCCCTCCGACCGGGCCGACGGCGACGTCGTGCCCCCGGTCAGCGACTGACCGGCCGGAATGCCCTGCCTTCCAGCCAGCGTCGTCCCCGGGGAATCACACGTGAGAGCACAACGAAGAGTCTGGACCACGGCCGCCGTCACGACGGCGGCCGTGGCGGGAGTCCTGGTCTTCCAGGGCGTGACCGGCACCTCCGACGCCGACCGCGACCGCGACGGGCGGGCGGCGGACGCCAAGTCCGCCCCGGTGAAGTCCGATGTGCACAGGACCGCGCTGAAGACCTCGCCCGACGGCGGCTCCGCGTCGCTCGCGCGGCGCGACACCGAACCGTTCAGCCTGCTCGGCGTCACCTGGACCGATCCCGCCGCCAAGGTGACGGGGAGCGTCGAGGCCCGTACCCGCTCCGCCGCCACCGGCGAGTGGACCGGCTGGCTGCCCCTGGACACCGAGATCGACGGCCGCACCGAGACCGGCCGGTCCGGCGTCCGCGGCACCACCGAACCCCGTTGGGTCGGTCCCTCCAACGGCGTCGAGGTCCGCGTCCGCGCCGGTGACGGCACCCGGGCCGGACTGCCCGACGGGCTGCGGCTCGACACGGTCGACCCGGGCGGCGACACCACCCCGCTGGTCGCCGAACCGGCCGCGTTCAGCGTCGACGAGACCCCCTCCGAGGAGCCCACGCCCGGGGAGGAGCCCACGGCCGCCCCGCCCACGGAGGAGCCGGCCGAGGAGCCCACGGACGAGCCCTCGCCCACCCCGACCACGGAGACGCCGGCGCCGCCGAGCCCCACGCCGAGCCCGAGCGCCGCGTCCCCGACGCCGTCCGCCTCGCCGACGACGCCCACCGGCTCCCCGTCCCCGACGCTCCCGCCCGTCCCGCCGTCCACCGTTCCCCAGCCGCCGATCGTCTCCCGGGCGGCCTGGAAGGCCGACGAGTCGCTCAGCACCGAGGCGCCCGACTACCTGGACCAGGTCAAGGCCGTCTTCGTCCACCACACGGCGCAGACGAACGCGTACTCCTGCGCCGACTCGGCGGCCATCGTGCGCGGTCTGCACACCTACCACGTGAAGTCGAACGGCTGGAAGGACCTCGGCTACAACTTCATCGTCGACAAGTGCGGCACGGTCTTCGAGGGCCGCAAGGGCGGTGTGGACCGGCCCGTGATGGGAGCCCACACCTACGGCTTCAACCGGGACACCACCGGTATCGCCGTGATCGGCATGTACACCGACACCAAGGCCGCCACCGCCGCGACCACCTCGGTCGCCCGGGTCGCCGCGTGGAAGCTCGGCCAGTACAAGGGCGACCCGGCCGGTTCCGTCCAGCTCACCGCCGGGGCGAACGGCAAGAACATGGCCCACAAGCAGTTCGTCGCCGGACAGCAGTACGCCTTCCCCCGGATCTCCGGGCACCGGGACGGGTTCGCCACCGAGTGCCCCGGCCTCTCCCTCTACCACCAGCTCCCCGCCATCCGCTCCCTGGCCGCCGGACCCGTCACCGGTCTCACCATCACCTCGGTGACCGGGGCGAACGCCTCCGGCTCCACGTACTACACCCGGTCGAAGATCACCGTCGGCTGGAAGGCGGCCACGCCGTCCTCCTTCGTCAAGGGCTACGAACTGCTCGTCGGCGGAAAGCCGGTGGCCACCGTCAAGGGCAACGTCACCTCCGCCCCGGCCACCCTCGCCGCCGGCAAGCACTCCGTGCAGGTCCGGGCCACCCACCAGTCGGGGAAGACCTCCCTGTCGCCGGTCGCGACCGTGGTCGCCGACACCGCACCGCCGGTCTTCTCCACCAAGCCGTCCCTCACCCTGCGCACCGGCACGGTGAACGCCACCGCGGTCCCCCTCACCCTGAAGTGGAAGGCCACCGACGCCGCCTCCCTCAAGGAGGTCCGGCTGACCGCCCCCGTCGCCAAGACCTACGGCCCGACCACGAGCAGCGCCTCGCACACCGCGAAGCCCGCCGTGGCGACCGCCTGGAAGATGACGGCGTACGACCGCGCGGGCAACACGGGCGCCGCCACGGTCTCCGGCACCCCGGTGATCCTCCAGGAGTCCGCCGCCACGAAGGGCGGCAAGTGGACCACGAAGTCCTCCGGCAGCTACCTGGGCGGCAAGTCGTACACCAGCAGCGCCAAGGGCGCGAGTCTGACCTGGACGTTCACCGGCCGGTCAGCCGCCTGGGTGGTGTCGCGGGCCGCCACTTCGGGGCAGGCATACGTCTACGTCGACGGGAAGAAGGCCGCCACGGTGGACCTGAAGTCCTCGGCCACCAAGTACCGACAGGCGATCTGGACGAAGTCCTGGTCCTCCAGCGCCAAGCACACGGTCAAGATCGTGGTCGTCGGGACGACGGGCCGCCCGGCCCTGACCACGGACGGGTTGGTCTACCTGAAGTAGCCGCACCGCCCACCGCACCGCGAGAGGGGTTGGCACGCATCATGTCCGACATCGTGGCGGGAACTCCCCCGCTGGTGAGGACCGTGCACGGCACCGTGCGCGGTGCGGTGGAACGGGGCGTCGCGGTCTTCCGCGGCATCCCGTACGCGGCTGGGCCGGTGGGCGCGCGCAGGTTCCGCGCGCCCGGTCCCCCCGAGCCGTGGACGGGGGTGCGCGAGACCGTGGCGTACGGTCCGACGGCCCCGAAGCGGCCCTACGCCCCGCCGCTGGACCGGCTGTTGCCGGATCCGGCGGTGCCGGGCGACGACTGTCTGAACCTGAACGTGTGGACGCCGTCGCCGGAGCGGGGTACGGCCGGGCTGCCGGTGCTCGTGTGGATCCACGGGGGATCGCTGGTGCACGGCTCCTCGACGGTGCCGGTGTACGACGGGTCCGCGTTCGCCCGGGACGGGGTGGTCCTCGTCTCGGTCAACTACCGCCTCGGCGTCGAGGGCTTCGGCGTCTTCCCGGACGCGCCCGCCAACCGGGGGCTTCTGGACCAGCTGGCCGCCCTGGAGTGGGTGCGCGACAACATCGCGGCGTTCGGCGGCGACCCGGACCGGGTGACGGTGGCCGGGGAGTCGGCGGGGGCGGTCAGCATCGCCGCCCTGCTGGCCTCGCCCCGGTCGGCGGGGCTGCTGCGGCGGGCGGTGCTCCAGAGCGGGGCGCCCGCCGCGCTGCCGCCCGCCGCCGCGCGCGGGACGACCGAGCGGATCGCGAAGCGGCTCGGGGTCCCCGCGACGGCCGCCGCGCTGGCAGCCGTGGACCCCGAGGCGCTGCTCACCGCGCAGACCGAGGTCACCGGCGGCGGGAACCCGCTGACCGGCCGCGACTCCTTCCAGCTGGTCGTGGACGGCGAACTGCTGCCCCACGACCCCGTGGAAGCACTGCACGCGGGCGCGTCGGCCGGGATCGACCTGCTGCTGGGGACGAACACGGAGGAGTACCGGCTCTGGTTCGTGCCCGGCGGGCTCACCGAGAGGATCAGCGCGCTGCGGCTCCGCCTCGCCCTGCTGAAGTTCAAGGTGCCGGGCGCCACGGCCCGCGCCTACCGCGCCAACCGCCCGGACGCCACCCCCGGTGAGATCCTCGGCGCGCTCGCGACGGACCTGCTGCTGCGGGTCCCGCTCAACCGGCTGGCCGACGCCCGGACGGACGCGCCGGGCGCCACGTACGTGTACGAGTTCGGCTGGCCCACCCCCGTACAGCGCCTGGGCGCCTGTCACGCGCTGGAGCTGGGCTTCGTCTTCGACACGCTCGCCCACCCCGACACGATGGCCCTGACCGGCCCGGACGCCCCGCAGGAGCTGGCGGACGCGATGCACCGGGCATGGGTGGACTTCGCGACGGACGGGGACCCGGGGTGGCCGTCCTGGGACGCGCGGCGGCCCGTGACGGTCTTCGGCCCGGGCGCACCGGAGCTGGTCCTGGCCCCGCGCGACGACGAGTTGCGCGGCTGGAAACCGTACCGGCGCTGAGACCGCACGGAGATCCCGTACGGATCGGGCCGGGGGTCAGCGCTGCCGCGCCGTGTCCGCGGGTGGCGCGCCCAGGCGCAGCCGGGTGAGGACGGCGGGGCGGGCGAGGCCGGGCATGATCAGGGCCCACATGGCGCTGACCTGCTGGTGCAGGGCGTCGCGCTCGTCGAGGGCCAGGGCCAGGAGCTGCACTCCGCTGTAGCAGCCGACGATGGTCCGGGACGCCTCCTCCGGGGTGACGTGGTCCTGGAGCTCGTCGGCGGCACGGGCGGATTCGAGGACGGCCGTGACGGCCCCGAGCGGGCCCGCGTAGCTCTCGGCGGTCAGGTAGGGGCCCGGCTCGATCGACAGGCGCACGGCGGCCCGCAGGACGGGGTCCTCCAGGATGCCGGCGGTGTAGAGGTGGCTGATGTCGATCAGCGCCTGGAGCCAGAACTTGGGCGCCGGGCCCGAATCCGCCTGTTCGGAGATCTGCTGGAAGAACGTGTGCTGGCGGTCCAGGATCGCGTTGCCGAGCTGTTCCTTGCCCTCGAAATGGTGGTGGAAGGCGCCGCTGGAGACTCCGGCCCGGCGCAGGATCTCCGGGGTCGACGCTCCGGCGTACCCGGCCCGGTCGATCACGACTCCGGCGGCCTCGACGAGCCGCCGGACCGTCTGCTCGCCGCGGTCTCCGCTCTCCTCGTGCTCCCGCATCGCCGTGACGCCTCCCTCGGTCGTCTCCGACGCTACCCGGGGGCCCGGCAACCCGCTTCCGGTACGCGGCCGGATGTCGGGCATCCGTCCCTTTCAGGGCCGCAGGGAGATCCAGTGCGGGTCGGGGACGACGGTGAGGATCGCCGAGACCACCACGACCAGGCCCAGCACGAGCTGTTCCCGGCGGGCCGGCAGGTGGGCGACCGACGGGTCGGTGTCCCGGAGCATCCGCCGCCGGGCCGCCACCGCCGGCACGCCGGCCATCCGGCGGCGGCCGGGCCCCGATGGACGCGGGACCGGCCGCCGCGGCGGATCAGGCCTTGTTCTGCGAGGCCCAGAACTCGTCGAAGGTGAGCAGGCCGTCGCCGTTGGCGTCGTGGGCGTTGATGATCGCCTGCGCCACCGTCTCGGTGACGAAGGGGTCGCCCAGCTGGGCCATCGCGCTCTTGTACTCGTTGGCCGTGATGAGCCCGTCGCCGTTGTTGTCGAACCGCTCGAATGCCGTCCGCGCCGACTCGATGTCCGCCACAGTTCCGCCCCTTCGTGATGCCGAATGTCAGGGGTCAGATTATCGGGCCGTCCGGGTGACATCGGCGGCCGGTCGGCCCAGCAGCTCCGTGGCCGTCACCGCGCGCAGCCCGCGGCGGCCGATCTCGGCGAGAAGCAGCGGCAGCGCGTCGACGGTGACCGGCCGGCCGAGACTCAGCTCCACCACCGATCCGTTGCGCAGCTCCCCCGCGACCTTCCGGGTGACGGCGGCGACGCGGGTGGCCGCGTGGTCGAGCGACTCCACGTCGCAGCCGAGGACATGGGGGTAGCCGGACCGCTGGGCGAGGCGCTGGAGGAGCGGGGAGGCGTACGCGGTGGGCGAAGGGCGGAACCAGGTGCCGATGGACCCGGTGAGCCGGCGCAGTCGCCGGGCGCACGCGGCGATCTCCTCGTACGCGGCGCGTTCGTCCAGGGACGCGAGGTCGAGGTGGTGCTCGGTGTGGTTGCCGATCTCGTGGCCCCCGTCGATGATCCGGCGGGCCAGGCCGGGGTGTTCGGCGAGCCAGGCGCCGACCGCGAGCACCGTGACGCGCGCGCCGGCCTGTTCGCACCGGGCGAGTGCGGCGTGGGCGAGGTCCGGGTCGCCGCGCCCGTCGAAGGTGAGGGCGACGCGGGGCCGGTCGCGGGGACCGTGCGCGATCCGGAAGGGCAGGCCGGGGAAGCGGTGCGGGGCGGGGGCGGCGGCCTCGCCGGGAGGGCGGGTGACGGCCGCGGGTCCGGCGGCGCCTGCCCCGTCGTTCCGGGCGCAGCCCGCGGCGAGGGCGGCGGCCAGCGCCCCGGCCCCCGCCCCCAGCGCGCCCCGGCGGCCCATCGGGGCCCTCTGTCCGGCCATGCCCGACCCGTCCATGCCCGACCACCTCGCGCTCCGCGGGTTCCACCGATTCCCGGACACAGTAGAGGCAGGATGGGCGAAATGAGCTGATTGAGCAGCTCATCGGATGATCAATGAATCATTCAGGCATCGCCATAAAGATGCATGGAATGCCAGGCGAGTGACCGAGCACACCTGCGATTCAATCGAGCGTTGCCCGTTTGTTCATTAAATATACCGACAAGTCGCTTTGGCACCGGGGTCGCCCGTCTGCCATAGTCGGAGCCACGACCCCCATTGACCCGGGCCAGGTCGCCACGAGCGGCCGTGGACACACCCCCCATTCCACGGCCCCCGCCAGAAGCCCCCGCAGCGCCGCACCACGGCCGACCGGGGGCTTCTGCGCATCCGGGGGCTTCTGCGCAACCGATGGAAGGCGCCGGACCGCGTCAGCGGTCGGAGATGCGCATCTCGAACCAGGTGGTCTTTCCGCGCGGCAGCAGATCCACCCCCCAGCGATCGGAGAGCTTGTCGACGAGGAAGAGCCCGCGACCGCTGATGTCCATCTCGCGCACCGGCATCAGACACGGCAGCCCGCGCGAGGGGTCGCGCACCTCGATCCGGATCCAGCCCCGGCGACGGACCATCCGTAACCCGAAGGCCCGGGCCCCGGTGTGGCGCACCGCGTTCCCCACGAGCTCGGAGACGAGGAGCACCGCGTACTCGGCGGTCTGGGGCGAGAGGCCCCACTGGCGGAGCACGACGCAGGAAGTGATGCGCCGGGCCGTCGCCGCCGACTCCGGGAGGGACGGCAGCCGGACCTCCCCCTCGGTCGGATTTCCGAACAACTCCAGCGCCTTGAACGCCTGTTCGTCATCCATGGTCGACGTCCAACGTGCCGCGGTCGCGCTGCTGCGCGGTCGCGGCTGATCCACACCCTCCAGGCCCGCCATGCCCACCATCATGGCCGGACGCATCGCCCGCCGGGGCCGTTCCGGAGGAATCCGCACCCCGGAACAGCCCATGACACGGAGGGCTCTTGGCATATGCCCCTGGCAGAACAGTTCCCCGAAAGGCCCCGCCGACCTGCGGCGATGCCCTTCCTGATGAGGACGATCGAGCAGAAGGCCGCACCGGGCCTTAAGGTTGCCTTAAGGTCCGGATAATCCGCTCTGACGGATGAACTCCCCGCGCGGGACCGTCCGACCCGACTACCGGGCCACCCGTTCTGACTACCGGTCAGCCGAACGTGGCCTTGCCCGGACCTTCCTCGACGAAACTGCGCATGCCGCGCTCGCGGTCCTCCGTGGCGAACAGACCGGAGAACCAGTTCCGCTCGATCGTGAGCCCGGTGTCGATGTCCGTCTCCAGCCCGGCGTCGATCGACTCCTTGGCCGCGCGCAGCGCCAGCGCGGGCCCCTTGGCCAGCTTGGCGGCCCAGGCGTGCGCCTGCTCGTAGACCTCGGCGGCGGGAACCACCCGGTCGACCAGACCCAGCGTCAGGGCCTCGGCGGCCTTGACCATACGGCCGGTGAAGATGAGGTCCTTGGCCCGCGAGGGGCCGATCAGCCGGGCCAGCCGCTGAGTGCCGCCCGCACCCGGGATCAGGCCGAGGAGGATCTCCGGCTGGCCGAGCTTGGCGTTGTCCGCGGCGATCCGGAAGTCGGCGCAGAGCGCCAGCTCGCAGCCGCCGCCGAGCGCGTAGCCGGTGACGGCTGCGACGACCGGCTTGGGGATGCGGGCGACGGCGGTGAAGGCGTCCTGGAGGCCCTTGGACCTCAGGACCATCGCCGTGTGGTCCATCGCCTGCATCTCCTTGATGTCCGCGCCCGCCGCGAACACCTTCTCGCCGCCGTAGAGGATCACCGACCGCACGTCCTCGCGCCGGGTCGCCTCCTCGGCCAGCTCCCGCAGCCGGTCCTGGACCGCCACGTCCAGGGCGTTCATGGGCGGCCGGTCCAGGAGGATGGTGCCGACGCCGTCGCGTACTTCGAGGGTCACAGTCATGGAGGCAGGTTAACCACTGCTAACGCCGGCGGGCCCGGTGCCGTTGGTCACAGCACCGGGCCCGCCGGTCGATCGGGAAGCGGAAGGAAGGCCTACTTCTTCCACTCCTCCCAGTCCATGTTCCAGCCGTTGAGGCCGTTGTCCGGCTGGATCGTCTTGTCGTGCGAGTTCTTCACGATGACCACATCGCCGATCAGCGACCTGTCGTAGAACCAGGCAGCGGGCGTCTGGTTGTCGTAGCCGCCGCGCACATCCCGCAGACCGACGCAGCCGTGGCTGGTGTTGGAGTTGCCGAAAATGGAGGACGCGCCCCAGTAGTTGCCGTGCAGGAAGGTGCCCGACGTGGACAGCCGCATGGCGTGCGGCACGTCCTTGATGTCGTACTCGCCGCCGAAGCCGACGGTGTCGCCGTTCATCCGGGTCACCTTGAGCTTCTCGCTGATGACCATCTGACCGTTGTACGTGGTCGTCGCCGGGGCGCCCGCGGAGATCGGGATGTCCTTGATCTGCTTGCCGTCGCGGACCACCTTCATCCGCTTCGCGCTCGCGTCGACGGTGGAGACCTGGCTGCGGCCGATGGTGAACGACACCTTCTTGGCCTGCTTGCCGTAGACGCCCGGCCGGCCTTCGACGCCGTCGAGGTTGAGGTCGACGGTCACCTTGGTGCCCGCCGCCCAGTACTTCTCCGGGCGGAAGTCGAGACGGTCGTTCCCGAACCAGTGGCCCTCGATCTCGACGGCCGGCTCTGCCGTCACCTTGATCGCCCGCTCCACCGCGTCGGGGTCGGTGATGCCCCGGGTGAAGTTGATGGAGACCGGCATGCCGACCCCGACGGTCGAGCCGTCCTCCGGCGTGTAGTGCCCGATGAAGGTGTTGGCCGGGACGAGCGTGGTGAAGGTGGTGTCCTTCGCCGACTCACGTCCCTCCGCGTCCTTCGCCACCGCGTGCACCGCGTACTTCGTGGCGGCGGCGAGGTGCCGTTCGGGCGTCCAGCTCGCGCCGTCGGCCGCGATCTCGCCCTCGATCTCGTTGCCCTTGGGGTCGGAGACCTTCACCGTGGTCAGCTTGCCCCGCGTGGCGCCGATCTTCAGCGCGCCGCTGGTCGCCACGGACTCCGCACCGTCCTTGGGCGCGATGGTCACCACCGCCTGCGAAGCGGTCGTGTCCTCCTTCTTCGCGCTGCCCGCCGGCCCCTTCTCGTCCCCCGCGCCGGTGTCACCGCCGCCGCACGCCGTCACCAGCAACAGCAGTGCTCCCAGAACCAGGGCCAGAAGCCCAGGTCCGCCGCGCCGCTTCCCGCTCGCCCCGGCCGATGCCCCCGATATCGGCTGCCCGTTCACTGTGGTCGTCTCCCCTCGCACGGCCCGGCTCCCGCCAAGGCCCGCACCCCCGCGCGCCGAACATGCGCGCCGCCGCAAGATAATCACATCGCGAGCGGGGTGAACTCCCTCCGGAATGTCACCGTTCCGTACCAGTGGTCCGGGGAAGCTGCGCAGGTGGCGCGCGGTGCCGGGGCGGGGGCCGGGGAGCGGCGGCCGGGGTGCGGGGTGCGGGGTGCGGGCGAAACGTGGCGGGGTCCGGGGCGTCAGTGCAGGGCGGAGCCGGCCTTCCACTTCTTCCAGCCGAGGTTCCAGCCGCTGAGCCCGTTGTCCGGGGCGACCTTCTTGTCCTTCGAGTTGACCACCTCGACCACGTCGCCGATCAGGGTCCGGTCGAAGAACCAGCCGCCGGGCGTGGAGCCGCTGCCGCCCTTGGCGTCGCGCAGTCCGACGCAGCCGTGGCTGACGTTCTCCTCGCCGAAGACCGACTCGTCGGCCCAGTAGTTGCCGTGCAGGAAGGTGCCCGACTCGGTGAGCCGGATCGCGTGCGGCACGTCCTTGATGTCGTACTCGCCCCTGCCCTTCTTGTCCGTGAAGCCGACCGTGGCCCCGTTCATCCGGGTCACCTCGTGCATCTCGGTGACCACCATCTTCCCGTTGTACGTGGTCGTCTTCGGGGCCCCCGCGGTGATCGGGACCGTGTCCACGAGCTCTCCGTCCCGGCGCACCTCCATGGTCTTCTCCTCCGCGTCGACCCGGGAGACCTGGGAGCGGCCGACCGTGAAGACGACTCTCTTGTCCTGGCTGCCGTAGACCCCCGGGGCGCCCTCGACGTCGCGCAGCCCGATGTCGACGGTCACCTCGGTGCCGGGCTTCCAGTACGCCTTGGGGCGGAAGTCGAGGCGGTCCTTGCCGAACCAGTGGCCGGAGACCTCCACCACCGGATCGGACGTCACCCGGATGGCCCTCTCCACCGCGGCCCGGTCGGCGATCGGGCGGTTGAAGGAGAAGGAGACGATCATGCCGGTGCCGACGGTGGAACGGTTCTCCGGTTTGAAGTACCCGATGAAGCGGTGCTCGGGGACGAGCGTGGTGAACGTGGAGTGCCGGGCGGAGCGGCGGCCCGCCCCGTCCACGGCCACCGCGTCGATGCTGTACTTCGCGGCGAGGGCCAGCCGCCCCGCGGCGGGCTCCGGCTTCCAGGACCTCCCGTCGTCGGTGATGCGCCCGGCCACCGTCTGCTGGTGCGCGTCCTCGATCCGCATGACCTTCACGCTCTCCAGCCGCCCGTCGGGGACCTTCACCGCGACGCGGGTCTCCTCGTCGACGTCCTCGGCGTCGTCCTCGGGGAAGACGCTGATCACGTCGCCGGAGGATCGCGCCTTGCCGTTGAACACGGCCTCCCGGGCCTCGGTGCAGCCGGTCAGAAGGGCCAGCACGGTCAGCAGTCCTGCCCATGTCAGCACGGCGGCCGAGCCGGCCCGTGCGCTCTTCGCTGTGTGGTTCACGCTCCCCCCAACGACCGGGGCCGGTCGGGGGAAACGTGAGTGCGGGCCGTCCGGTGGGCAGAACAGAGGGGAGGACTACCCGAAGAGGCCGTGGCCGGGACGCCGCGCGCCACTCGTAGGTCCCGTCCCCACGAGCCGCGGGAGGCGACACGGTGTCCAGCGCAGCCGAGCAGGAGGCAGTACAGGATCCGGAAGCGGTGACCGGCGCCGGGGCGGGGACCGTGGAGGCCCGCCGCGCCGGCGCCGCCCGGGACGGCGCACCGCCCCCCGCCGTCTGGCCCGGGGCCCCGATGCCGCTGGGCGCCCGCTTCCGGGTCGGCCCGGACGGGGTGGCGGGGACCAATTTCGCGCTGTGGGCGGGCGGGGCGGAGGCGGTCGAGCTGTGCCTGTTCGACGAGCGGGGCGCGGAGACCCGCTGTCCGCTGACCGAGCTGACCCATGAGATCTGGCACGGCTTCGTCCCCGGGGTGCGGCCGGGTCAGCGTTACGGCTACCGGGTGCACGGCCGCTGGGACCCGTGGACGGGCGCCCGCTGGAACGCGGCGAAGCTGCTCCTGGACCCGTACGCCCGTGCGGTCGACGGGACCTTCACCCTGCCGCCCGAGGTCTACGGGCACGTACGGGACTGGCCGGACCAGCAGGTGGCGGACACCGTGCGGGACGACCGGGACTCGGCGCCCTTCGTGCCCAAGGGCGTCGTCGTCCGCGACGACGACGACTGGGTGGAGGACCGCCGCCCCAAGACCCCGTGGGCGGACTCCGTGATCTACGAGCTGCACGTGCGCGGCTTCACCAAGCTGCACCCGGACATCCCGCCCGGGCTGCGCGGCACGTACGCGGGGCTCGCTCACCCGGCCGCGATCGAGCACCTGACGCGGCTCGGGGTGAGCGCCGTCGAACTGCTCCCGGTGCACCAGTTCGCCCACGAGGACCATCTGCTGCGGCGCGGGCTGCGCAACCACTGGGGCTACAACTCCATCGGCTACTTCGCCCCGCACGCCGGCTACTCCGCCTCCGGTACGGCGGGCCAGCAGGTCGGCGAGTTCAAGCGGATGGTGCACGCGCTGCACGAGGCCGGGATCGAGGTGATCCTCGACGTCGTCTACAACCACACCGCCGAGGCGGGCGAGCTGGGCCCGATGCTGTCGCTGCGCGGCATCGACAACCGGGGCTACTACCGGCTGCGGGACGACCCGCGCCGCTACGCCGACTACACCGGCTGCGGCAACACCCTGCACGTGGTACAGCCGCAGGTGCTGCGGCTCATCACCGACTCGCTGCGCTACTGGGTCACCGAGATGGGCGTCGACGGCTTCCGCTTCGACCTGGCGGCGGCGCTGGCCCGCTCGATGCACGACGTCGACATGCTCTCCCCGTTCCTCGCGGTGATCGCCCAGGACCCGGTGCTGCGCCGGGTCAAGCTCATCGCGGAACCGTGGGACGTCGGCAACGGCGGCTATCAGGTCGGCGCCTTCCCTCCCCTATGGACCGAGTGGAACGACCGCTACCGCGACGCGGTGCGCGACTTCTGGCGGGGCGCGCTCCCCGACGTACGGGATCTCGGCTACCGGCTGACCGGCTCCAGCGACCTGTACGCCTGGGGCGGCCGCCGCCCTTACGCCTCGGTCAACTTCGTCACCGCGCACGACGGCTTCACCCTGCGCGACCTGGTCAGTTACGAGCAGAAGCACAACGAGGCCAACGGGGAGGGCAACCGGGACGGGACGGACGACAACCGGGCGTGGAACTGCGGGGCGGAGGGGGAGAGCGACGACCCGGGGATCAACGCGCTGCGCCGCCGTCAGCTCCGTAACCTGCTGACCACCCTGCTGCTCTCCACCGGGGTGCCGATGCTGGTGGCGGGCGACGAGATGGGCCGGACGCAGGGCGGCAACAACAACGCCTACTGCCAGGACAACGAGACCGGCTGGCTGGACTGGTCGCTCCTGGAGGAGCCCGCGTGGCGGGAGCTGACCGAGCTGACGGCCCGGGTGCTGACGCTGCGCCGGACCCATCCGGTGCTGCGGCGCCGCGCCTTCTTCTCCGGCCGGGCGCAGGCTCCGGACGGACTGCGGGACCTGGCGTGGTTCGCCCGGGACGGCCGGGAGATGACGGAGGGCGACTGGTACGCGCCGGCGGCCACGCTCGGGCTGTACCTCTCGGGCCGGGACATCCCGGGGCGGGACGCGCGGGGCGAACCGGTCACCGACGACAGTTTCCTGGCGGTCCTGCACGCGGGCGCGGAGCCGACGGTCTTCGCCCTGCCGGGAGCGCCGTGGGCGATCGCGTACGAACTGGTCCTGGACACCGCGCGGGAGGAGCAGGCCGAGGCTCCCGGCACGGTCCTGGACGGTGGTACGGAGATGGCGGTGCCGGCCCGTTCGGTGCTGCTGCTGCGGGTGACGGCGTAGGAGGGAGGGCCGCCCGGGTCAGCCGAGGATGCCCCGGTCGTAGCCGACGGCGACGGCCGCGGCCCGGTCCTTGGCGCCCAGCTTGGCGAAGACGTGGGTGAGGTGGGTCTTCACGGTCGCCTCGCTGATGAAGAGTTCGGCGGCGATCTCCCGGTTGGTGGTGCCCCGCGCCACCAGGACCAGCACCTCGCGCTCGCGGGCCGACAGGGCGGCCCCGGCGGGGTCGGCGGTGGGGGTGCGGACCCGGGTCATCAGCCGGGAGGCGACGGCGGGCGAGAGGACACCGCGGCCGTCGGCGGCGGCCCGGACGGCCGCGAACAGCTCCTCGCGCGGGGCGTCCTTGAGGAGGTAGCCGGTCGCGCCCGCCTCGATCGCGGGCAGGGTGTCGGAGTCGGTGTCGTACGTGGTCAGCACCAGGACCTTCGAGCGGGCGCCGCGCCGGGTCAGCTCCGCGATGGCCGCCACTCCCCCGCCGCCCGGCATCCGCAGGTCCATCAGGACGACGTCGGGGTCGAGGCCCGCGACGACCGCGAGGGCGTCCACGCCGTTCGCCGCCTCGCCGAGGACCTCGAATCCGGGGGCGGCGGCGAACATGCCCCGCAGCCCGTCCCGGACGACCGGGTGGTCGTCGACGACGACGAGGCTGATGGTGCGGGCGGTGGTCTCGGTCATGACGGCACCGTACGGGGGAGCACGGGTGCCTGACCAGGGGCGACCGCCGTGCTGTTCAGGGGTGCCTGACCAGGGGGACCCTGGCCGACACCGCCGTGCCGCCGCCCGGTTCCGACTCCACCTCGACCGCGCCCGCGATGCGCTCGGCGCGGGCCCGCATCCCGCCGAGGCCGAAGCCGCCGGCGCTGTCGGCCGGGGTGGCGGCGGCGAGGTCAAAGCCGCGCCCGTCGTCCCGTACGTCCAGGGTCAGTTCGTCGTCCATGAAGGACAGCGTCACCCCGACCCGGGAGGCCCCGGAGTGCCGCCCGGCGTTGGCGAGGGCCTCGCCCGCGATGCGCAGCAGGGTGGCGGCGATCTCGTCGTGGACCGGTTCGACGGTGCCGGTGACGGTGAAGTCGGCTCGGACGCGGTGCTGTTCGGCCCAGTCGGCGACGGTCTTCTTCAGCGCTCCGGCCAACTCGTCGTGCTCCAGGGCGACGGGGGCGAGGTTGTGCACGGAGCGGCGGGCCTCGCCGAGGCTGTGGCGGGCGAGCGCGGCGGCCCGCGCCAGGTGGACGCGGGCGGTCTCCGGGTCGCGGTCCGTCAGGGAGGTGACGACCTGGAGCTGGGCGATGATCCCGGTGAGTCCCTGGGCGAGGGTGTCGTGGATCTCGGCGGCGAGCCGGCGCCGCTCGTCGTCGACCCCGGCCTCGCGGGCCTGGACGAGGAGTTGGGCGTGCAGGGCCGCGTTCTCCGCCATGGCCTGCTCCAGCCGGAGGTTGGTGCGCTCCAGCTCGGCGATGGTCTCGACCTGGATGCGGGCCTTCTCCTCCTCGCGCATCCCGACGTACCAGAAGAAGAGGGCGAGGGCGGAGTTGATGAGGTACAGCGCGCCGAAGGCTACCCAGTTCATCAGCGAGGCGGGCGGCAGCCCCCCGCTCTGCGAACCGGCCAGGGTGACGGCGGTGCAGAGCAGCCCGATCCGCACGGCCCGCTTGGGCAGCAGCGGTTCGATGTCGAAGTAGCCGAGGGCCGCGTAGATCGCGAAGAACGGGTTGAGCCAGGACAGCACGAAGGCCAGGACGGTCCGGACGGTGTAGTAGGCCACCCCGGCCGGGGCGCCCGGAGCGGTACGCGGGCGGGCTGTGCCCCACCAGCCCTGGAGCCCGTACGCCGCCACGACGATGGCCCCGGCGAGGTACATCTCGGTACGGGTCATGATCAGGTCGGCCGCGACGGAGCCGACGAGGACGGACAGGGTGAGGACGGCGTAGGGGCCGTACCGGTAGAACTGCTCCCAGCGTTCCTCGATCGTGCGGGGCCCCGTAGCGCCCGACGGGTACGGGGAGCGGGTCGGCGGCGTCATGCGGACAGTCTTCGTCACTGCCACCGGAAGAGTCGAGCGGCCGTGATGCCCAGAGCCGCGGTCCACAGGGCGAGGACCAGGAGGTGGATCCAGCCGGGCCAGCTCCCGGACGCGGCCTGCTCCAGCGCCTGGGAGGCGGCCCCCAACGGGGTGATCTCCACGATGCGGCGGAGGGCGTCGGGCATCGTCTGGACGGGCAGCCACACCCCGGCGCTGAACATCATCACGAGGTAGGCGCCCGTACCGAACGCGGTGGCCGCCTTCGTCGTCCGGGACAGGGCGCAGATCATGGAGCCCAGGCTCAGCGCGGCGCCGACGGCGAGCAGCAGCGCCAGCAGGTAGCCGAAGGGCTGTTGGGGCAGCGCGACCCCGTAGGCGATCCGGCCGACGGCGGTGACGAGGAGCGCGGAGGCGAGGCAGGCCGCGCCGTGCAGCAGGATCTGGGCGGAGAGCAGGGCGGAGGGCCGCACCGGGGTGGCGGACATCCGGCGCAGGATTCCGCGCTCGCGGTAGGCGGTGAGGACGGGCGGCATCGCCTGGACCGCCGCCGTGATCATGGCGAGCAGGATCGAGATGGGGACGTACAGGTCGATGACGCGGCGTCCGCCGAGGTCGTCCCGCGCCTCCTTGAAGGCGGGGACGAAGCCGAGGATCACCAGGAGGACGGAGGGGAAGACGAAGATCCAGAACAAATTGCCCGGTTCGCGGAGGAAGAGCCGGGTCTCGGCGATCAGGACGGCGGCCGCGGGACCGTGTCGCCGGGTGGTGCGGGGCCCCGGGGCGGGGGCGGGTGCGGTGGTGGTCTCGGTTCGCATGTCAGGCGTCCTGTCCGGTGAGGTCGAGGAAGGCTTCGTCGAGGCTGGTCTCGGTGATGCGCAGCCGCAGGGCGGTGACGCCGAGGTCGGCGAGCAGGGCGACGAGCGGGGTGACCGTCTCGTCGGTGCCGTGCAGCGTGAGCGTCCCCTCGCGGTCGGGCGGGGTCACCGACGCGACGCCGGGCAGCGTGGTGAGCCGGGTGAGGTCGGGGCCGGTGAGCGGCCTGGAGGGCGTGAAGGAGAGCACGGTGGAGCCGGTGGCCTGCCGGATCAGCCCGGCCGGGCTGTCCAGGGCGACGACCCGGCCCCGGTCGATGACGGCGATCCGGTCGCAGAGGCGCTGGGCCTCCTCCATGAAGTGGGTGACGAGCAGGACGGTCACCCCGCCGTCGCGGATCTCCTCGATGAGCTTCCAGGTGTCGCGGCGGGCGCGCGGGTCGAGGCCGGTGGTCAGCTCGTCGAGCACGACGACCTTCGGGTTGCCGATCAGGGCGAGGGCGATGAACAGGCGTTGCTTCTGCCCGCCGGAGAGCTTGGCGAAGCGGGTGGTGAGCCGGTCCGCCAGACCGAGCCGGTCCGCGAGCGGCCGCCAGTCGGCGGGGGCCGGGTAGAAGGCGGTGTACAGCTCCAGCGCCTCCCGTACGGTCAGTTTGGCCTGGAGCTCGCTCTCCTGGAGCTGGGCGCCGAGCAGCCGCGTGACCCGGTCGTGGTCGGCGACGGGGTCGAACCCGGCGACCCTGATGGTGCCCGCGTCGGGGATGCGCAGGCCCTCCACGCATTCGACGGTGGTGGTCTTGCCCGCCCCGTTGGGGCCGAGGATGCCGAAGATCTCCCCCTCGTCGACGGAGAAGGAGACGCCGTCGACCACGGCCCGGCCGGCGTAGGTCTTGCGCACCCCGTTGACTTCGATGATTGCCATGCCCCCAGGGTTCCGGGGGGCGGGCGCGGGCGGTATCCGCCGTCACGCTCGACGGCGCATCAGCCGATCGGTTGACCCCGCGGTACGACCGTCGGCGCCGGCGAGTCCGGCACGGCGGAAATTGGCAGGACCGATGTCAGTGGTGAAACGTAAGGTCGCCCCTGATGCCCGAAAAGCCTGCAGAGCGCACGGACCGGTCCGCCGTGCGCTCCCTCCTGCGCCTGTGGCCCTATGTCCGACCCGTGCGGGTGCGCCTGTTCACGGCCGCCTTCGTGGCGATCCTGGCGTCCTGCCTGGGGCTGGTGATCCCGCTGGTGCTGAAGTGGATGGTGGACGGTCCCGTCGCCGAACGCGATCCGGGCGGGGTGTGGCTGGGGGCGCTGTACCTGCTGCTGCTGGGTATCGCGGAGGCGCTGCTGTTCGGGCTCCGGCGGTGGCTGGTGGCGCGTCCACTGGCCGGGGTCGAGGCGTCGATGCGGGCGGATCTGTTCCGCCATCTGCAACGGCTTCCGGTCGCGTTCCACGACCGCTGGGCCTCGGGTCAGCTGCTGTCGCGCGGGACGACGGACCTGATGCTGCTCCGGATGTTCCTGGCGTTCCCGCTGACGTTCCTGGTCGTCAACACGGCCACGATCCTGGTCGGGTTCGTCATCCTGTTCGCCCAGGACTGGACGCTCGGTCTGGTGCTGCTGGCGCCCGCGGTGCCGCTGGTGATCCTGTGCTCGCTGTTCGAGACGAAGTACTCGGTGGTCGCGCGCCGGGCCCAGGACCAGGTCGGCGATCTCACCACGGTCGTCGAGGAGAGCGTGCTGGGCATCCGGATCGTCAAGGGCTTCGGCCGGCACCGCAGCCAGGCGCAGGCCTTCCGGGCGCTCTCGCACCGGCTGCGCACCACGGAGCTGGGCAAGGCCCGGCTCCTCGCCGGGATCTGGGCGCTGATCACCGCCATCCCGGAGCTGGCGATCGGCGCGGCGCTGGTGCTCGGCACGATCCAGGTGGCGGACGGGACGCTGTCCGCGGGCACGCTGGTGGCGTTCCTGTCCACGGCGCTCGCCCTGCGCTGGCCGGTGGAGTCGATCGGCTTCCTGCTGGCGATGAGCCAGGAGTCGGCGACCGCGACCGACCGGTATTTCGAGGTGATGGACGTGGCGGAGGAGCCGGGGGCCGTCGCCGTGCGGGAGAGCGCGCCGCCCACCGCCCCGGGGATGGTGTTCGAGGGCGTCGAGTTCCGCTACCCGGACGCGGATCCGGGCTCGCCGCCGGTCCTGGCCGGGATCGATCTGCACATCCGGCCCGGTGAGACGCTGGCGCTGGTCGGAGGTACGGGGTCGGGCAAGACGACGCTGACGGCTCTGGTGCCCCGGCTGCACGAGGTGACCGGCGGGCGGATCACGCTGGACGGCGAGGACATCGCCACGATGGAGCGCTCCCGGCTGCGGGAGCTGGTCTCGGTGGCGTTCGAGGAGCCGACGCTGTTCTCCGCGACGGTCGGCGAGAACGTGACGATGGGCGCGGCCGAGGCGGACGAGAAGCAGGTGCGCCGGGCGCTGTCGGTCGCCCAGGCCGACTTCGTGCACGAGCTGCCCCAGGGGCTGGACACCGAGGTCGGCGAGCAGGGTCTGAGCCTCTCCGGCGGCCAGCGTCAACGCCTCGCGCTGGCCCGCGCGGTGGTCGGGGAGCCGCGCTTCCTGGTGCTGGACGACCCGCTCTCCGCGCTGGACGTGCACACGGAGACGCTGGTGGAGGCGGCGCTGCGGCAGGTCCTGGAGCGGACGACCGCGGTGGTCGTGGCGCACCGGCCCTCCACCGTGATGCTGGCCGACCGGGTGGCGCTGCTGTCCGGGGGCCGGATCGCCGCGATCGGCACGCACCAGGAGCTGTTGCGCGACAACGCGGAGTACGCCTGGCTGATGTCGGGCGCGGGCGGCGAGCCCGCTTCCGGGCCGCCTCCTGCCAGTGCGGGAGACCCGTCCGCCGCATCGCGCCCCGCCGTGAGCGCCCCCGTACAGCAGGTCCCCGCCGAGGAGGGCAGTGCCCGATGACCACGACCACCGACGACGCCTCGCTCCCGGCCGCCGCCGACGACGACGGCACGCCGAGGAGCCGGGTCGCGCCCGGCCCCGGGCGCGCGGACGACCCGTTCGACCGGGACGACCTGCCCGCGCCGCCCGGGGCGACCAGGGCGCTGCTGTTCTCGCTGCTGACCCCGATGCGGGGCCGGGTCGCGGTGTCGGCCCTGCTCCTGCTCGTCCAGCAGGTAGCGATGCAGGCGGGCCCGCTGCTGGTCGCGTACGCCATCGACAGCGGGGTTCCGGCGTTCCGGGACCACGACTACGGGCCGCTGATCGCGGTCGCGATCGCCTACGCGGTCTGTTCCACCGGCGCGGGCGTCCTCCAGTACGCCTTCATCCGGGCCGCCGCGCGGATCAACCAGGACGTGCTGCTCGATCTGCGCGGCCGGATCTTCCGGCACGCGCAGGCGCTCAGCGTCGACTTCCACGAGCGCTACACCTCGGGCCGGCTGATCTCGCGCTCCACGACGGATGTGGAGTCGCTGCGGGAGCTGCTGAGCGAGGGGCTCCAGGAACTGATCGGCGTGGTCCTGTCGTTCGTGTCGATCGCGTTGGTGCTGCTCTGGCTGGACCTGGGGATCGGCGCGATCGCCACACTCTCCTTCGTACCGCTGTATCTGATGGTGCGCCTGTACCGGCGGCGGGCGTCCGTCGCGTTCGCGGCGCGGTCGACGGCGATCGCCGCGGTGATCGTGAAGTTCGCGGAGACGATGAACGGCATCCGTCCGGTCCAGGCGTTCCGCCGCGAGCGGAGCAACGACACCGTGTTCACGGCGCTGAACACCCGCCACGAGCGGGCGAACGGCGACGCGATGCTGGAGATGGCGCGCTACGTCATCGGTTCGCGGCTGATCGCGAACACGGCGGTGGCCGGAATGGTTCTGTGGGGCGCCTACCGGGTCGCGGACGGAACGCTGGCGCTCGGGGTGCTGGCGGCGGCTGTGCTGTATGTGCGCCGGCTGTACGACCCGATCGACCGGCTGGGGATGTTCCTCAACTCCTACGAGTCGGCGGCCGCTTCGCTGGCGAAGATCGCCGGTCTGCTGGCCCAGGCGCCGAACGTCCCGGAGACCGACCGGCCGAAGGAACTGCCGCCCCGCCCGGGCGCGCTCCCCGGCCGGGAGGTCACCTTCGAGGGGGTGCGGTTCGCCTACCGTACGGGCGGCGAGGTGCTGCCGACGTTCGACCTGCACCTCCCGGCGGGCCGGACGGTGGCGGTCGTCGGGTCGACGGGCGCGGGCAAGTCGACGCTGGCCAAGCTGCTGGCGCGCTTCTACGACCCGACCGAGGGCCGGGTCCTGCTGGACGGCACCGACCTGCGCGATCTGGACACCGCCGAGCTGCGCCGGGGCGTGGTGATGGTGACGCAGGAGGCGTTCCTGTTCTCCGGGACGGTCGCGGAGAACATCGCGATCGGCCGCCCGGACGCCACCCGCGAGGAGATCGAGCACGCCGCGAGGGCGATCGGCGCGCACGACTTCATCGCCGCCCTGCCGGACGGCTACGACACGGACGTACGCAAGCGGGGCGGGCGCATCTCGGCGGGCCAGCGGCAGTTGGTGGCGTTCGCCCGGGCCCTGCTGGCGAACCCGGCGGTGCTGATCCTGGACGAGGCGACCAGCTCCCTGGACGTCCCCGGCGAACGGGCCGTGCAGCGGGCCATGGACACGGTCCTGCACGGCCGCACGGCGGTGGTGATCGCCCACCGGCTCTCCACGGTGGAGATCGCGGACCGGGTGCTGGTGATGGAGCACGGCCGGATCGTGGAGGACGGCACACCCGCCGAACTGATCGGCGGGACAGGGCGGTTCGCGGGGCTGCACCGGACGTGGAAGGACAGCCTGGCCTGAGCCGAGGGTGCTCTTCCCTACCGAAGGGCACTCCTTCCGAGGAGCGCCGAACCCCGCAGTCCCTCTGGCACCAGCCCCTCAACGAAGACCATCGAGTCCAGCCCCTTCCCTCGGTGCCGGAACCACCGATCTGGCCATGGTCTTCCGCGGGGCCCCGAATCGCGCCAGGTAGTGCCATACCTTCTTGACCGCCTGGGGGTCATGGAGGCCGGCGCGTGCTGAGTCTCCGATGATCCGAGGATCGAGAGTGCCCTCGACCGCGATCTGCGTGCCCAAGTCGACGTATTCCTGGCCGCGGTAGTCGGGGTGTCGTCGGAGTTCCTCAACCCCGAGTCGGAAGCCGGGGTGCCACTCCACCGGGCAGCCAAGACGCAGAGCCGCGTCCTCGACCGTCGTGCCCCGGTAGCAGGGGTCCAGCACCAGCGCCTCCACATCACCTCGCAGGTGGACCGGCGCGTGCACCTGTGCCTCGATGTAGTCGTCAAGCTCGTCCTGACGATCGGCGGAGGCAAGCTCGATCAGCCCCATGCGGGCCGCGACACCGAAGTCCGACGGTTCGAGGAAACTGTCCGGGTAGCAGAACGTGCTCCGCCTCAGCGTCCGGGCCGTCAGCCGGAAGTGCGCCGAGCCGAACCGCGGCGCCCCGCCGACCGGCTTGCGGCGGAAGTTCAACGCCCCGTAGACAGGCCGCTCATGAGCGGTCGCTTCGTCGTAGGCCCCGTCGAAGATCCGGCTCTCCCAGCGCCACCGGTCGCCGCCCGGACGTGCGGTCAGGCCGCCGTTGCTGGTCCCCGTGACGAACTGCGAGTGGTAGACGCCGACCTCGGCCATAGCGTCCAGGATCGGCTTGCCGCGCAGCAGGCGGTCCGGGTGAAAGTTGAGGGTCACCCGCAATGCCGGGTCCATCGGAGGGCCCGACGCCAGTTCCGCGACATGTCGAAGGGCCCGTTCCTGCACTGCCCGGGAGGCTGCGGAGCTCATCAGCACAGTGTTCCCCACCCCGGTCAGCCGGCGCACGCGGATTGTAAGAAATGCAGGACGAGGGCAGGACGCACACGCGTTGTCGAACGGCGGCCGGCCTCGGAACGGCGGCTCCTTCCGGCCCGTTTCGAGGCCGGCCCCGGGTGTCCGGTATCCGCACCGCAGCGCCTATGGCGACAGCAGTTCCGGGGCGAGGTCACGCCAGGACTGGCGGGCGAAGACGTCGAGGCGGTCGGTGACCACCTGGACGGCGATGTGATCGGCCCCGGCCCGGTGGTGCTCGGTGAGCCGGGCGGCGATCTCGTCCGGTTTTCCCCAGGCGAACAGCTCGTCGATCAGCCGGTCGCTGCCGCCGTCGGTCAGGTCCTCGGCGGCGAATCCCCCGCGCAGCCACGCCGTCCGGTAGTTGCGCAGTGCGAGGTAGGGAGCGAGCATGCCCCTGGCCATGGCACGTGCGGTCCCCGCGTCGGTGTGCGGGATGACGGTCTGCTCCAGCGCCAGCAGGGGCCCTTCACCCAGCATCGACCTGGCCCAGGCGGTATGGGCGGGGCTGACGAGGTAGGGGTGCACTCCTGTGGACCCGGCGGCTGCCAGCCGGGTCATCTGTGGCCCGTGCGCGCCGACGATGCGCGCGGTCGACGGCAGGGGAGGAGCCGCGGCGTCCAGCGCCTCCAGGTAGGAGCGCAGCGCGTGGTACGGATCGCGGTAGCGGCCGGAGACTTCGGCATGGCTGACGCCCAGGCCCACCAGCAGCCGGTTCCGCTGTCGCTCCGGCAGAGCGTTGTAGGCGGCGGCGAGGTGGCCTGGCGGCCTGTCCCAGATGGACACGCAGCCGGTCGCGACGGTGATCCGGCTCGTCGCGGACAGGACCACCGAGGCCGTGCGCAGGTCCCCGCGGGGGTTGCCGCCCGGGTTGCCGCCGAGCCAGATGGCGCCGTACCCGAGCTCCTCCAGCTCGGTCGCGGCGTCCCGCGCCTCGACGCGGTCCCCATGGGTGAACGCCAGACTCCAGATACCGATCGTCCCGAGCTGCACGCCGAAGCCTTCCTGGTGTGGAAGCTCTGTTGTAGCCGTGCGGGAGGGGCCTGTCGCCCCGGGGGCCCTGTCCTGTCCGGAAGCCGATCGTCGACGTCCGATCACGCACCCTGCGGGACCGCGCCGGTCCCGGTCCGCCGATCGTAGGGGCGCGACCGCCCCCGGCGAACGGATGCGCAGCCCGTGGAATTCAGCCCGGCAGCAGCCGCACCGCCGCGTCCCGCAGCCGGGTGCGCTCCGTGCTCATGAAGCGGTGCAGGGTCCGCGAGCCGAAGGCGGTCCGCTGGGCGCTGCGGCGGCGCTCGCGGTCGTAGGCGCGCAGGGCGCCCTCGATGCCCGCGGGGCCCGGGGGCGCTGCGGCCAGCGCACGGCTCAGGGCCTCCGCGTCCAGGATCGCGGTGCAGGCGCCCTGGCCGAGGTTGGGCGTCATGGCGTGGGCCGCGTCGCCGACCAGGGCGACGGGAACGGACCGGGCGTCGGAGGACACACCCGAAGCGGGCCCGGCGTCGAAGGAGGCACGGGACGCGGGCCGGGTGCCGGAGAAGGCAGAGGAGGCGGGCCGGGTGCCGGAGAAGGCAGAGGAGGCGGGCCGGGTGCCGGTGGAGACGAAAGTGGGCAGCGCCGGGTAGAGGTGGAGCATCTCGTAGCGGATCCAGGTGGCCGGGTCGGTGGCGTCCAGGATGCGCGGGACCGGGTCGTGCCAGCCGGCGAAGGAGGCGCGCAGTTCCTCGGCGGTGGTGGCCTCGGGCACGGTGGCGTACCAGTTGGTGCGGCCCGGTTCGACCGGGGTCATCCCGAAGAAGCGCCCGCTGCCCCACGTCTCGCCGTGCACCGGGCTCTCGAAGTCGGCGACGCCGATCCAGGCGACGGTGCCGATCCGGCGGGGGCCGCTGCGGTCGCCGAAGCGGGCGGTGCGAACGGCGCTGCGGATGCCGTCGGCGCCGACCACCAGGTCCTGTCCGGCGGCCGGCGCGTCGAGGCCGGTGACCCGCTCGCCGAGCTTGAGCGGGACGTCGCCGAAGGCTTCGAGGGCGGTGAGCATGGCGTCGACCAAGTAGGGCCGGGAGATGAGGAGTTCGGGGCGCCCCGCCTTGCGTTCGATCCGCTCCAGCGGGAGGCGGCCGATCGATGTCCCGTCCGGGGTGCGGAGGTGCGCGTCGCGGTAGGGCACGGCGTGGTCGCGCAGCGCGTCACCGACGCCGAGCCGGTCGAGCGCGGACTGTGCGGTGGGGTGGGTGCCGAAGGCCCCGCCGTACCGCTCCAGTTCGGTGCGCCGTTCCAGCACGGTGACCGTCCAGCCCGCGCGGCGGAGTCCGATCGCGGTCGCCAGACCGCCGATGCCCGCGCCGACCACGGTCGCCGTTCCTGTCATGTCGCGCCCCCGAGCTCGTTCGGACCGTACGGAGAAGGAACCGCACGGAGGAGGAACCGTACGGAGGAGGAACCGCACGGAGGAGGACCAGGCAGAGAATCACCACACCTGTGGTACCACGGCTGGGGTAGCATCGACAAGGGCAGGCCGAGGACGCGGCAGCCGTACGGGAACGAGGGGGCGCGCGTGAATCCGGACCGCCGGGACCGGCTGCGGGACGCGGCCGTCGAGGTGCTGGCCCGGGAGGGCGGGCGCGGGCTGACCCACCGGGCCGTGGACCGGGCCGCCGAGGTGCCGCCGGGGACCGCCAAGAACTACTTCCCGACCCGGGACGCGGTGCTCCGCGCGGCGGCCGAGCGGTGCCTGGAGCAGTACCTCGCGCTCACCGGGCAGTTGGCGGCAGCTCCGGGGCCGGCGGACCGCGAGGGCCTGACAGCCCTCTTCCGCTCACTCCTGGAGAACGTCGCGGGGCCGGGCCGCTCCCGGCTGCTGGCGGTGCTGGAGCTCCAGGCCGAGGCGACCCGGCGCCCCTGGCTGTCCGCCATCCTCGACCCGATGGCGAGCGGGGATTTCGTGGGCATGGAACTGGCCCAGCGCTCCGCCGGACTGCCCGTCACCCCGCAGCGGGCCGCCGTCGTCACCCTCGCGCTGCACGCGGCGATCCCGCACCTGCTGACGAACGGCCCGGCCACGCTCGCGGCGTCGGGGCTGGACGACGTGGACCGCTTCGTACGCGACCTCCTGGACGCGGTGTACCCGCCGGGAGCCACCGCCTGAGCGCATCGGCCACCCGCACCCCGCCCTGACGGATCGGCACGTTCCGGCGCTTGAATCTGGCCAGAACCCGACGCCGTCTCATCAGGCGGTCATCGCCGCCCTTCCCGCCGGCGACGCCACCGTGCGCGTCGCGCGCGAAACCTGTGGCCACCCTGTGAATGCCGGGCTCCACAACTCCCGGTAACACTGCGGCAATGATCGGCGAAACGTCCGCTTAACGAACATGACCTTTCCGGCAACGAACGAAATCCGGCCAACTTGTTGACACGGTCCTGACAGGTGCGGTCATCTGCTGACACTCTTCACCCCGTTCCGCGCACCGCCTGCACCGTCCGGACGGCCCGTCCAGCGCCGCCGGTACCCCCCTCGCAGAAGGAGTCCGCGTGAGATCCACGCCCAGCCGTCGCGCCACCGCGACCGGCGCTCTGATAGCCGCCGCGGCCCTCATAGCCGTCGCCGTTCCGTCCGGCGCCGCGACCGCCACCTCCGCTCCCGCCTCGGCCCCGCTCGGCGGCATCACCGCCGGCACGAAGGCCGACCCGGGCGCCCTGCCCGTCAAGCTCTCCCCCGCCCAGCGCGCCGAGCTGCTCAGCGAGGCGAACGCCACCAGGGCGGCCACCGCCAAGGAGCTCGGCCTCGGGTCCACGGAGAAGCTCGTGGTCCGCGACGTCGTCCAGGACCGCGACGGCACGACGCACACCCGCTACGAGCGCACCCTGGGCGGCCTCCCCGTCCTCGGCGGCGACCTCGTGGTCAAGGCGTCCCCGGCCGGAGCGACCGAGGGCGTCAGCAAGGCGTCGAAGGCGACCAGCGCGCAGCTGAAGGCCGTCGGCCTCACCGCCGACGTGGCTCCGGCAGCGGCCGAGAAGCAGGCGCTCGGCGCGGCGAGGGCCGAGGGCTCGAAGGCGAAGAAGGCGAGCGAGGCCCCGCGCAAGGTGGTGTGGCTGGGCAGCGGCTCCCCGCAGCTCGCGTACGAGACCGTGGTCGGCGGACTCCAGCACGACGGCACCCCGAACGAGCTGCACGTCGTCACCGACGCCGCCTCCGGCGAGAAGCTCTACGAGTGGCAGGCCGTCCACAACGGCACGGGCAACACGCAGTACAACGGCCAGGTCACCCTGGGCACCGCGCCCTCGTACACCCTGACCGACACCACGCGCGGCAACCACAAGACGTACAACCTGAACCGGGGCAGCTCCGGCACCGGCACGCTGTTCTCGGGCCCGGACGACGTCTGGGGCGACGGCACTCCGCAGAACGCCGAGACGGCCGGCGCGGACGCCCACTACGGCGCGGCCGAGACGTGGGACTACTACAAGAACGTGCACGGCCGCTCCGGCATCCGCGGTGACGGCGTCGGCGCGTACTCCCGCGTCCACTACGGCAACAACTACGTCAACGCGTTCTGGCAGGACAGCTGCTTCTGCATGACGTACGGCGACGGCAGCGGCAACGTCAAGCCGCTGACCTCCCTGGACGTGGCCGCCCACGAGATGACGCACGGTCTGACCTCGGTCACGGCCGGGCTGAACTACAGCGGAGAGTCCGGTGGTCTCAACGAGGCCACCTCCGACATCTTCGCCGCGGGCGTGGAGTTCTACTCCGACACGGCCCAGGACCCGGGCGACTACATGGTCGGCGAGAAGATCGACATCAACGGCGACGGCACCCCGCTGCGCTACATGGACAAGCCCTCCAAGGACGGCGCGTCCAAGGACTACTGGTACTCGGGCATCGGCAACGTCGACGTCCACTACTCCTCGGGCCCGGCGAACCACTGGTTCTACCTGCTCTCCGAGGGCAGCGGCGCCAAGACCGTCAACGGCGTCGACTACGACTCGCCGACCTCCGACGGGCTCCCGGTGACCGGCATCGGCCGGGACAAGGCCGCCCAGATCTGGTTCAAGGCGCTCACCACCAAGTTCACCTCCACGACCAACTACGCTGCTGCCCGCACCGGCACGCTCGCGGTCGCCGGTGAGCTGTACGGGACCACCAGCCCCGAGTACGCGGCCGTGGCCCACGCCTGGGCCGGCATCAACGTGGGCGCCCGCCCCGGCGGCGGCGACCCCGACCCGGGCGGCAAGGTGTTCGAGAACACCACCCCGGTGGCCATCCCGGACGCCGGCGCCGCCGTCACCAGCGCGGTCACCGTCTCCGGTGTGACCGGCAACGCGCCGAGCACCCTCAAGGCCGACGTGAACATCACGCACACCTGGCGCGGTGACCTCGTCATCGACCTGGTGGCCCCGGACGGCACCGCCTACCGGCTGAAGAACCGCTCCTCCGGCGACTCCGCGGACAACGTGGTGGCGACCTACACGGTCAACGCCTCGTCCGAGGTGGCCAACGGGGTCTGGAAGCTGAAGGTCCAGGACGTCGCCCGCCAGGACACCGGGCGGATCAACAGCTTCAAGCTCACCTTCTGACCCCACCGGGCCCACCGGCCCGCGGGGAGCACCGACGGAACGGCCCGGGAGGGGTTCGCCCCTCCCGGGCCGTTCGCCGTGGTGAGGACGGGAGGGACGCGCGCGCGGAGACCCGGCACCGCACGCGCGCCGGGCCCCTCGGATCCGCCGGGGCGAGCGCTCAGCGCAGCAGCACGCCCGCACCCTCCGCCGCCGCCTCGGCCGGCAGCGCGACCAGGCCCAGTTCGGCGCTGGTGGCCAGCAGCGGGTGGGCGGGCAGGACGCGCACGGTGTAGCCGTACGGTCCCGTCCGGTCCAGCGCGAGCGGCCCCTCGTACAGCCAGCGGTCCTCCAGGTCCTGGCCGCCCGCCGGCTTCAGCGGGAAGGTCTGGGCGTCCGCGATGGCGTCGCCCGAGTCGACCCGGCCCGCGACCACCTGGACCTCCACGTCGTCCGGTTCCAGCCCGCCGAGCGCGATCCGCACCCGCAGCGCCAGGCTGGCGCCGAGCTCCGCCGAACCGCCCGCCGCCGTGTCGGTCACCGACTCCACATGGTCGACGGAGACCCCGCGCCAGGCCGCCCGGACCTTCGCCTTCCACTGGGCGAGGTCCCGCGCGGCCCCGGGATCCAGGGCCCGCCGCGACTGCGCGGCGGGGGCGTACAGACGCTCCACGTACTCGCGCACCATCCGCCCGGCGAGCACCCTCGGCCCCAGGTTGACCAGCGTGGAGCGGACCATCTCGATCCAGCGGTCGGGCAGTCCCCCGGCCCCCCGGTCGTAGAAGCGCGGGGCGACGCGGTCCTCGATCAGGGCGTACAGGGCGTTCGCCTCCAGCTCGTCGCGGCGGTCCTCGTCGGTCGCCGAGCCGTCGGCGGTGGGGATCTCCCAGCCGAAGTCCGGGTCGAACCACTCGTCCCACCAGCCGTCGCGCACGGACAGGTTGAGGCAGCCGTTCAGCGCCGCCTTCATCCCGCTCGTGCCGCACGCCTCCAGCGGGCGCAGCGGGTTGTTGAGCCAGACGTCGCAGCCCGGGTAGAGCTTCTGGGCCATGCCCATCCCGTAGTCCGGGAGAAAGACGATGCGGTGGCGGACCCCCGCGTCGTCCGCGAACCGCACGAGCTCCTGCACCAGCCGCTTGCCGCCGTCGTCGGCGGGGTGCGCCTTGCCCGCGACGACGATCTGGACCGGGCGGGTCGGGTGCAGCAGCAGCGCCCGCAGCCGGTCGCGGTCGCGCAGCATCAGCGTGAGCCGCTTGTACGAGGGGACGCGCCGGGCGAAGCCGATCGTCAGGACGTCCGGGTCGAGCACGCCGTCGATCCAGCCCAGTTCGGCGGTGCCCGCGCCGCGCCGGCGCCAGGAGGCGTAGAGCCTGCGGCGGACCTCGGCGACCAGCTGGCCGCGCAGGTCACGGCGCAGGTCCCAGATCTCCTGGTCGCCGATACCGGTCACCGCGTCCCAGCGGCGCGGGGCGCCGCTCCGCGAGGTGTCCTCGCCATCCACCGGGCCGCCCGTCAGCACCTGATGGGCGCGGTCCTCGCCGACCTGGCCGGCGCCGAGCCGGAACACCTCGGGGGCGACCCACGTCGGCGCGTGGACCCCGTTGGTGACCGAGGTGATCGGCACCTCGGCGGGGTCGAAGCCCGGCCAGAGCCCGGAGAACATCTCCCGGCTGACGGCGCCGTGCAGGGTGGAGACGCCGTTGGCGCGCTGGGCGAGCCGCAGGCCCATCACCGCCATGTTGAACAGCTCCGGCTCACCGCCGGGGTAGGTCTCGGTGCCGAGCCGCAGGATCTTCTCGACGCCGACGCCGGGCAGCTCGCCGTCGTCGCCGAAGTGGCGGGCGACGAGCCCCCGGTCGAAACGGTCTATCCCGGCGGGCACCGGGGTGTGGGTGGTGAAGACGGTCCCGGCCCGGACCACTTCCAGGGCGGCGTCGAAGTCGAGTCCGGTGGGGATCAGTTCGCGGATGCGCTCCAGGCCGAGGAAGCCGGCGTGGCCCTCGTTGGTGTGGAACACCTCCGGCTCCGGGGTGCCGGTCAGCCGGCACCAGGTGCGCACCGCGCGCACCCCGCCGATGCCGAGCAGCATCTCCTGGAGCAGACGGTGGTCGCTGCCGCCGCCGTACAGCCGGTCGGTGACGTCGCGTTCGCCCGGGGCGTTCTCCTCGACGTCGGAGTCGAGCAGGAGCAGCGGCACCCGGCCGACCCGGGCGAGCCAGATACAGGCGTGCAGCGAGCGTCCGCCGGGCAGGGCGAGCACCACCCGGGCGGGGGCGCCGTCGTCCTCGCGGACCAGGTCGAGCGGGAGTTCGTTGGGGTCGAGGACCGGATAGTGCTCCTGCTGCCAGCCCTCGCGGGAGAGGGTCTGGCGGAAGTAGCCGTGCCGGTAGAGCAGGCCGACACCGATGAGCGGGACGCCGAGGTCGCTGGCGGCCTTGAGGTGGTCGCCGGCCAGGATGCCGAGGCCGCCGCTGTACTGGGGCAGCGCCGCGGTGACACCGAATTCGGGTGAGAAGTAGGCGACGGTGGAGGGCAGTTCCGCTTCGGCGGCCAACTGCTCCTGGTACCAGCGGGGGCCGTTCAGATATCCGGCCAGATCTGCGGAGGCCTCGGCGAGGCGGCCGAGATACTCCTCGTCCCCGGCCAGTTCGGTGAGCCGCCCGGCGGACAGCGAGCCGAGCAGGCGTACGGGATCGGCGTCCGCGGGCCGCCAGCCCTCGGGGTCGGCGGACCGGAAGAGCTCACGGGTCTCGGTATGCCACGACCAGCGCAGGTTGTGCGCGAGGTCGTGGAGCGGTCGGAGGGGTTCGGGGAGGACAGGACGCACGGTGAATCGACGAATGGCCTTCACGTACTCCACCTTTACAGGGGACTTGCGCATCCGGGCGGACGCACCACGGTGTGCGTCCCTTCCGTCACCCCTGAAGGTAGCGGCCGTCCGTGGCGTCCTGCCACGGCGCGCGGACGGCTCATCGGAGCCGGGGGCCGGCCGCCGCGCACTCCCCCCAGACGACCCACCCACCCCGTCCGTGATCCCCCGTCACTCCGCTCACCTGGGGGTTTGGCCGATTTCACCCCGTACGCAGCCTTGTGGACCTCCCTGTCACAGGGGAGGCTGCCGTGTGGCGCCGCAGAGCGGGTATCCGGAACCCGTGGAGGCGCTTCGGGCTCCCCCGAGGACTGTCCCGCCATTCCCGGCGGGGGCGTGCGCGCCGCGTGCGGCGGGGCCCGGGCGGTCGACTACGACCGAGTAGTTAACACAGTGCCGGATTTCCCACCCGCGGTCGCGGGGAAGGCTTCCCCGGTACGCGGCACGACCCGGCCCGCAGACCCTTCTCCGTGCATCCAGCAACATGCGCGAAACCCCCGCGACCCACCCATTCGAGTGCCATTCGAGTGAATGCGGACAGGAGCGGCCATGCCCACAGCCCGTCAGCAGACAGCTGAGCAGCTACAAAGGACAGATCCCCGTCTTCGCGGCACACGCGGTCGGTCCTCCGCGCCCGTGCCGTCCCCCGTGCACGCCGAGCTCCTCCAGCCCTCAGGTGATTCCATGATCGGTCGTATTCCCGTCCTGGACGTCCGTCCTCTCGTCGACTGCGGCAGACGGGCGGCGAAGGCCGTCACCGGTGAGACCTTCCAGGTCAGCGCCACCGTCTTCCGCGAAGGCCATGACGCGGTGGCCGCCAATGTCGTGCTGCGCGATCCGAGCGGACGGGTCGGGCCGTGGACCCCGATGCGCGAGCTGGCGCAGGGAACGGACCGGTGGGGGGCCGAAGTCACTCCGACCTCCGAGGGCCGCTGGACGTACACGGTGGAGGCCTGGAGCGATCCGGTCACCACCTGGCGGCACCACGCCGCGATCAAGATCCCGGCGGGCATCGACACGGACCTGGTGCTGGCGGAGGGCGCGGCGCTGCTGGAGCGGGCCGCGGCGGGCGTCCCGAAGAAGCACGGCCGGGAGGCGGTGCTGGCCGCGGTGGACGCGCTGCGCGACACGGCCCACCCGCCGGCCGCCCGGCTGGCCGCCGCCCTGACCCCGGCCGCCGACGCGGTCCTGGCCCGGTATCCGCTGCGCGAACTGGTCACCCGCTCCAAGCCGCTGGCGGTGCGGGTGGAGCGCGAGCGGGCGCTGTTCGGGTCGTGGTACGAGCTGTTCCCGCGCTCGGAGGGCGCGAAGCGGGTGCCGGTGGACCCGGCGGACACCTCGCCGGACGCCGGGACGCGGCTGGTCAGCGGCACCTTCCGGACGGCCGCCGAGCGGCTGCCTGCGGTCGCCGCCATGGGGTTCGACGTGGTCTACCTGCCGCCGATCCACCCGATCGGGACGACGCACCGCAAGGGCCCGAACAACAGTCTGACGCCCGGGGAGCACGATCCGGGCGTGCCGTGGGCGATCGGTTCGCCGGCCGGCGGGCACGACGCGGTCCACCCGGAGCTGGGGACGCTGGAGGACTTCGACCACTTCGTGTCGGTGGCCCGCAATCTGCGGATGGAGATCGCGCTGGACTTCGCGCTCCAGTGCTCGCCGGACCACCCGTGGGTCAAGGAGCACCCGGACTGGTTCCACCACCGCCCCGACGGTTCGATCGCGTACGCCGAGAACCCGCCGAAGAAGTACCAGGACATCTATCCGATCGCCTTCGACAAGGACATGCGCGGTCTGGTGGCGGAGACCGTACGCATTCTGCGCTTCTGGATGGACCGCGGGGTGCGGATCTTCCGGGTCGACAACCCGCACACCAAGCCGGTGGTGTTCTGGGAGAAGGTCATCGAGGAGATCAACGGCGCCGACCCCGACGTCATCTTCCTGGCGGAGGCGTTCACCCGCCCGGCGATGATGCACACGCTCGGCGCGGTCGGCTTCCAGCAGTCGTACACGTACTTCACCTGGCGCGACACCAAGCAGGAGCTGACCGAGTACGTCACGGAGCTGGCCGGCGAGGCCGCTTCCCACATGCGGCCCAACTTCTTCGTGAACACCCCCGACATCCTTCCCGGCTACCTCCAGGAAGGCGGCCGCCCGGCCTTCGAGGCACGGGCGGTCCTGGCCGCGACGCTGGCCCCTTCCTGGGGCGTGTACGCGGGATTCGAGCTGTGCGAGAACACTCCGGCCAAGCCGGGGAGCGAGGAGTACCTGCACTCGGAGAAGTACGAACTGCGCCCGAGGGACTGGGAGTCGGCGGAACGCGAGGGTCGCACGCTGACGCCCCTGATCACCTCGCTGAACCGGATCCGCCGGCGTAACCCCGCTCTGCGGCAGCTGCGCGACGTCCACTTCCACCACACCGACAACGAAGCGCTGATCGCCTACAGCAAGCGCTCCGGAACGAACACCGTTCTGGTGGTCGTGAACCTCGACCCGCACCACACCCAGGAGGCCACGGTCTCGTTGGACATGGAGCGGCTCGGCCTCCCATGGCACGAGCGCGTACCGGTGCGCGACGAGCTCACCGGCGATACCTACCACTGGGGCAGGGCCTTCTATGTGCGTCTGGAGCCGGGCGTCACGCCCGCGCACATCGCCGTCCTGCGACCGTCCCCGCCGACCGGAGGGTCACCCACACCATGATCGTCAATGAGCCTGTCCACGACACGTTCGAGGACACTCCCGCCAAGGACCGCGATCCCGACTGGTTCAAGCGCGCCGTCTTCTACGAGGTGCTCGTCCGGTCCTTCCAGGACTCCAACGGCGACGGAATCGGCGACCTCAAGGGCATCACCGCCAAGCTGGACTATCTCCAGTGGCTCGGCGTCGACTGCCTCTGGCTGCCGCCGTTCTTCAAGTCGCCGCTGCGCGACGGGGGCTACGACGTCTCCGACTACACCGCCGTCCTGCCGGAGTTCGGCGATCTCGCCGACTTCGTGGAGTTCGTGGACGCCTCGCACCAGCGGGGCATGCGCGTCATCATCGACTTCGTCATGAACCACACGAGCGATCAGCACGAGTGGTTCCAGCAGTCCCGCACCGACCCCGACGGGCCGTACGGCGACTACTACGTCTGGGCGGACGACGACAAGCAGTTCCAGGACGCCCGGATCATCTTCGTCGACACCGAGACGTCCAACTGGACCTTCGACCCGGTGCGCAAGCAGTACTACTGGCACCGCTTCTTCTCGCACCAGCCGGACCTCAACTACGAGAACCCGGCGGTGCAGGAGGAGATCCTGGCGGCCCTGCGCTTCTGGCTGGACCTGGGCATCGACGGCTTCCGGGTCGACGCCGTGCCCTACCTCTACCAGCGCGAGGGCACCAACTGCGAGAACCTCCCCGAGACCCACCACTTCCTCAAGCGGGTCCGCAAGGAGATCGACGCCAACTACCCGGACACCGTGCTGCTCGCCGAGGCCAACCAGTGGCCGGAGGACGTCGTCGACTACTTCGGCGACTACGAGCAGGGCGGGGACGAGTGCCACATGGCGTTCCACTTCCCCGTGATGCCTCGGATCTTCATGGCGGTGCGCCGCGAGAGCCGCTACCCGGTCTCCGAGATCCTGGCCAAGACCCCGGCGATCCCGAAGAACTGCCAGTGGGGCATCTTCCTGCGCAACCACGACGAGCTGACCCTCGAAATGGTCACGGACGAAGAGCGCGACTACATGTACGCGGAGTACGCCAAGGACCCGCGGATGCGCGCCAACATCGGCATCCGGCGGCGCCTGGCCCCCCTGCTGGACAACGACCGCAACCAGATCGAGCTGTTCACCGCCCTGCTGCTGTCGCTGCCCGGCTCCCCGATCCTCTACTACGGGGACGAGATCGGGATGGGCGACAACATCTGGCTGGGCGACCGGGACGCGGTGCGCACCCCGATGCAGTGGACGCCCGACCGCAACGCCGGGTTCTCCTCCAGCGATCCGGGGCGGCTCTACCTCCCCACGATCATGGACCCGGTCTACGGCTACCAGGTCACCAACGTCGAGGCGTCGATGGCCTCGCCCTCCTCGCTGCTGCACTGGACCCGCCGGATGATCGAGATCCGCAAGCAGAACCCGGCCTTCGGTCTCGGCGAGTACACCGAACTGCCCTCGTCCAACCCGGCGGTTCTGGCGTTCACCCGCGAGTACGGGGACGATCTCGTCCTGTGCGTGCACAACTTCTCGCGGTTCGCGCAGCCGACGGAACTGGACCTGCGATCGTTCAACGGACGTCATCCGGTGGAATTGATCGGCGGGGTACGCTTCCCGGCCATCGGCCAGTGGCCCTACCTGCTGACCCTTGCGGGACACGGCTTCTACTGGTTCCGGCTGCGCAAGGACGCGCCGCCGGCCTGATGCCGGGCCCGCCCCGTGCGGGACGGTTTCCGCCGTCCCGCACGGGGCACCCTGACCCCAATGCAAGGCCTTGGGCCTTCACCCCTCCGGCGCCTTCGGCCTTCACCGTTCCGCCGTTCGTGTCCGTAAGAACGCGTCTCTCCCGACACGTCCCGCACAGCCGGACAGCCATTGCCGCAATCCGGGACACTCTTCGCATCCTGTGGTGTGCCCGGGGAAAGGACGCGATGCCATGTCGGAGGCTGCATCCACTCACGTCGCCCTGGCGAAGAGCACGAGGAACAGCGCAACGGCCGGAGTGACGAAGGACGGGAATCTGCTGCCGTCCCTCGCCCCCCTGCTCCACGCCTGGCTGCCCCGGCAGCGGTGGTTCGCCGGCAAGGGCCGGCCGGTCACCGGCTTCTCCCTGGTCTCCGCCACCGAGATGCTGCCGCTGGACGGCACGGCGGGCCCGGGGCTGCTGCACCTCCTGGTGCGGGTCGAGCAGCCCTCCCAGCAGACCCGCCCGGCCGAGGACTGCTACCAACTGCTCCTCGGTGCAAGAACGTCACTTCCACCGCTCCTCGCGGGCGCCCTGATCGGCCGGGTCGAGCGGGGCCCGCTCGCCGGACGGGCCGTCTACGACGCGCTGCACGACCCGCGGCTGGCCGATCTGCTGCTGGAACGCTTCCGCCGCCCCGGGAGTCTCGGCTCGCTGCGCTTCGAGCGGACCGCCGCGATCCCGGCCGGCCTCGCGGCCCGGGTGCTGGACGCCGAACAGTCCAACTCCTCGCTCGTCTACGGGAACGCGTACATCCTCAAGATCTTCCGGCGGGTCTTCCCGGGCACCAACCCGGACCTGGAACTGCCGCTCGCCCTCGGCGGCGAGGGGTGCAAGCGGGTACCGGCCCCGGTCGCCTGGTTCGAGGCGCCAGGACCCGAACCGCTCACCCTCGGCGTCCTCCAGCCCTTCCTGCACGGCGCGCGCGACGGCTGGCAGCTCGCGCTGGGCGCGCTCGCCGCGGGCCGCGACTTCCTCACGGAGGCCCAGGCGCTGGGCCGGGCCACCGCCGAGGTCCACACCGCCCTCGCCGCCGCGCTGCCGACGCCGGCGCTGCGCGGCACCCAGACGCGGCAGCTCGTCGCGGAGATGACCCGGCGGCTGGAGGCCGCCGCCCAGGCGGTCCCCGCGCTCGTGCCGTACGTTCCCGGGCTGCGCGCCGCGTTCGAGGCGGTGACGGACCTCGGGATCCGGGGCAGCGGCTGGGCCCAGCAGCGGGTGCACGGCGATCTCCACCTCGGGCAGACGCTGCGCTCCGCCGACGGGTTCTGGTCGCTGATCGACTTCGAGGGCGAACCGGCCCGCCCGCTCCCCGAGCGCCGCATGCCCGCGCCCCCGGTCCGCGATGTCGCGGGCATGCTCCGGTCCTTCGACTACGCGGCCCGCTCGCACCGCCCGTGGAACCCGGAGTGGGCGGCCCGCTGCCGTGCCGCCTACTGCGAGGGCTACGCGCAGGCGTCCGGCAGCGACCCGCGCGGCGAACCGGAGCTGCTGCGCGCCCATGAGACCGACAAGGCCGTGTACGAGGTGCTGTACGAGGCCCGGCACCGCCCCGACTGGCTGCCGGTTCCGATGGCGGCCATCCAGCGACTGGCCCAGTCCGCAGCGGCCTGAGCCGCACCCCACGCACCTCCCCTCCACCCCACGCACCTCCCCTTCACCCTCCGAGGAGGCAGTCCCTGTGACCGCCCGCAAGCCGTCCCGCAAGGCATCCCGCAAGACCGCCGAAGTGCCCGCCGAACTGCCCGTCGAGATCCCTGCCGAAGCGCCGGTCGAGGCGCCCGTCGAAGCCGCCGTCGACGTGGCAGCGGCGCCGACGCCCGCGCCCGCAACGACCACCACGAAGGCCGCGTCCGCCGGGCGTGCCCGGCCCCGGCGCGCCGACGCGGGCCCGCCGCGACCCCGGCAGGCCGGGGACGGCCAGGGCGCCCGCCCCGCACCGGCCCTGGACGGTGCTGACCGCGGCCGCCTGCTGGCCGGTGACCACCACGCGCCGCACGACGTGCTCGGCGCGCACCCGGTCCCCGGCGGAGTGCTGGTACGGGCGCTGCGGCCGTTCGCCCGGTCGGTCACGGTGCTGGCCACCGGGCTGCGGGCCGAGCTGCACGACGACGGCGACGGCTTCTTCTCCGGCGTGCTGCCGGTGCCGGAGGCCCCCGCGTACCGGCTCGAAGTGGCGTACGAAGACAACGTCATCGAGGTGGAGGACGCGTATCGCTTCTGGCCCGCGATCGGCGAGCTCGATCTGCACCTGATCGGCGAGGGCCGCCACGAGGAGCTGTGGCGGGCGCTCGGCGCGGAGCCGATGGAGCACCAGGGGGTGGCCGGCACCCGGTTCACCCTCTGGGCGCCGAACGCGCGCGGCGTGCGGATCACCGGTGACTTCAACTACTGGGACGGCACGGGCTTCCCGATGCGTTCGCTCGGCTCGACCGGGGTGTGGGAGCTGTTCCTGCCCGGGGTCGGGGAGGGCGCGCTGTACAAGTACGACATCTGCCGCCCGGACGGTTCGCACACGGTGCGGGCCGACCCGATGGCCCGGCGCACCGAGGTGCCGCCCGCGACCGCCTCGATCGTCACCGCGTCACACCATCAGTGGCAGGACGCGGACTGGATGGCCCACCGGGGCGACCGGCCGGTCCACGAGGCCCCGTTCTCGGTGTACGAGGTGCATCTCGCTTCCTGGCGCCCCGGATTGACGTACCGTCAACTTGCCGAGCAGCTCCCGGCCTACGTGAAGGACCTGGGCTTCACGCATGTCGAGCTGATGCCGGTCTCCGAGCATCCCTTCGGCGGTTCCTGGGGCTATCAGGTCACCGGGTTCTACGCGCCGACCTCGCGGATGGGCACCCCGGACGACTTCCGCTTCCTGGTGGACGCCCTGCACCGGGCGGGCATCGGCGTGCTCATGGACTGGGTGCCGGCGCACTTCCCGCGCGATGACTGGGCCCTGGCCGAGTTCGACGGCCGGCCGCTGTACGAGCACTCCGACCCGCGGCGCGCGGCGCACCCGGACTGGGGAACGCTGGAGTTCGACTACGGCCGCACCGAGGTCCGCAACTTCCTCGTCGCCAACGCCACTTACTGGTGCGAGGAGTTCCACATCGACGGCCTGCGGGTCGACGCGGTGGCCTCGATGCTCTACCTCGACTACTCCCGCGAGGACGGCCAGTGGTCGCCCAACGAGTTCGGCGGCCGGGAGAACCTGGACGCGGTCGCCTTCCTCCAGGAGATGAACGCGACGGTCTACCGCCGCAACCCCGGAGTCGTCACCATCGCCGAGGAGTCCACGGCCTGGGACGGCGTCACCCGGCCCACCGACGGCGGGGGCCTGGGTTTCGGGCTGAAGTGGAACATGGGCTGGATGCACGACTCGCTCCAGTACATCGCCAAGGAGCCGGTCCACCGCAAGTACCATCACAACGAGATGACCTTCTCGATGGTGTACGCGTACAGCGAGAACTACGTGCTGCCGATCTCGCACGACGAGGTGGTGCACGGCAAGCAGGCGCTGGTGGCGAAGATGCCCGGCGACTGGTGGCAGCAGCGCGCCAACCACCGCGCCTACCTGGGCTTCATGTGGGCCCATCCCGGCAAGCAACTGCTGTTCATGGGGCAGGAGTTCGCCCAGGGAGCGGAGTGGTCCGAGGGGCACGGTCCGGACTGGTGGCTGCTGGACCCCTCCTACGGGGCGTCCGGCGACCACCGCGGGGTGCGAGACCTGGTCGGCGACCTGAACGCGGTCTACGGGGCGGTGCCCGCGCTGTGGCAGCGGGACACGGTGCCGGAGGGGTTCAGCTGGGTGGACGGCGGAGCGGCCGAGGACAACGTGTTCGCGTTCCTGCGGTACGACGCGGACGGCTCCCCGCTGCTGGCGGTCTCCCACTTCTCGCCGGCGGTCCGGCAGGACTACCGCCTCGGCGTGCCGGAGACCGGTACGGAGGGCTGGGTGGAGGTGCTGAACACCGACGCCGCCCGGTACGGCGGTGGCGACGTGCGCAACGAGGAGCCGCTGAAGGCGGAGGCGGTGCCCGCGCACGGCCGCCCGTGCAGCATCTCGCTGACGCTGCCGCCGCTGGCCACGGTGTGGTTCCGCCCGGCGTAGCCGGCCGGGGTGAACGGCCGGGGGCCCGTACCGCGTCGATGACGACGTGGTGCGGGCCCCTCCCCCTTAGGGCGTCTCCCCCTTAGGGCGTGTCCCAGTGGGCGGCGGGTCAGTGGTCGGCGGCCATCACCTCGACGATGCTCGACCAGGAGTCGGGGCCGTGGCCCTTGGCGATCGCCCGGTCGGCGACGCCCTTGAGCGCGGCGAGCTGCGAGACGTCCAGGCCTCGATCCTTCGCGGTGTGCAGGATGTGGTCGACGCTGGCCGCCATCATGGCGAGGTTCGCGCCCTCGCCCGTGTACGAGCGCGTGTCGATGTCCTGCGCCGTGTACGCGGCGATCGGCGGCAGAATGCCCGCGATCGTGTTGAGGTACGGGGCGAGCGACGCGCCGTCGATGCCCTCAGCCCGGGCCAGCGCGAAGGCGTGGACGAGGCCGCCCATGGCTCCGTAGAAGAAGTCCAGCATCGCCATGTCGTAGGCGGCGGCGAGCCCGTGGTCCTCGCCGAGGAAGGTGGCGGGCGCGCCGAGCGCCTTGAGGGCGGACTCGTGGGCCTCGAACGCGGCCCGGTCGCCCGAGTGGAACACCAGCGCGTCCGCCGAGCCGACCACGTCGACCGGCACCATGATCGCCCCGTCGAGGTACGCCAAGGAGTGCTTCTCGGCCCAGGCGGCGGCCTGCCGCGACCGGGCCGGGGTGTCCGAGGTGAGGTTGACCAGGACCCGCCCCTCCAGCGCCCCGGCCAGCGGCTCCAGGACCGCGTCGGAGGCGTCGTAGTCGACGAGGCAGACCACGACGAGCCCGCTCGCCCGCACGGCCTCCTCGGCGGACGCGGCTCGCACCGCGCCCAGGGAGACGACGTCCTCGCCCTTCTCGGGAGAACGGTTCCAGACAGTGGTGGGGTGACCGGCGGCCACGAAGGCGCGGGCCAGGGAGCGGCCCATGTCGCCGAGGCCGAGGACGGTGACGGGGGTGGGTTCGGTGGTCGTGTCCGCTTGCGTCATGGGGACCATGCTGGGCGGGCGAACAGGGTCTGACCAGAACCCACTTGACTGTCAGATACGCACTTTCGGGTAAGCGTCCAGGTCGGCGCGGTCCAGGCCGGTGGGGGCTGCCGGGGCGAGGACGTCCGCCAGCTCCTGGAGCAGCCTCCGCTTCGGCCGGGCGCCCACGATCGACTTCACCGGCTCGCCCGCCCGGAAGACCATCAGGGTCGGTGTCGCCAGTACCCCGTACCGTACGGAGATCGCGGTTTCGCGGTCGACGTCGAGCTGGACGATCCTGAGCCGGCCGGCCTCCTCGCGGGCGATCTCCCGCAGCACCGGAGCGAGTTGGCGGCAGGGGCCGCACCAGTCGGCGGTGAACTGGACCAGCACGGGCAGCGCCGATTCCAGCACCTCCGCCTCGAAGGTCTCCTCGGTGACGTCGGTGACGTCGGTGACGCCTTCGGTCCGGATCATGGGTGTCCTCCCAGTTGGCAGCGGGGCTCCGGTCCACCGGGCAGGGCGGCCGACGCCTCCAGTTCGGCTCGGGCGAGCTGCGTGCCGACCTCGGCGCGCACCTTCGTGAGCTGGTCGATCAGGGCGTCCAGCTCGTCGAGCTTGCGCCGGTAGCCGGCGAGCGAGGCGGGACAGGAGTCCCCGGCCGGGTGACCGGAGCGCAGACAGTCGACGAAGGGTCTGGTCTCCTCCAGGTCGAACCCGAAGTCCTGCAAGGTCCGGATCTGGAGGAGGAGGCGCAGGTCGCCCTCGTCGTAGCTGCGGTAGCCGTTCTCCGCGCGCCGCGCGGGCAGAAGTCCGCGCGACTCGTAGTAGCGGAGCGTCCGCGTCGTCGTTCCGGCTCGTCTCGCCAGCTCCCCGATTCGCATGGGACGAACGTATTCCTTGACGCCGACGTCAACGCAAGGGCGTCGGCGCCGCGCCGTCAGTCGGCGCGGGCCGTCCGCCGGCGTACGGCCCAGATGACGCCGCCGCCCGCGGCGACCGCCGCGGCCGCCATGCCGACGAGCGGGGCGGTGGAGTCCGAGCCTGTCGCGGCGAGGTTGCCGCCGGTCGTCTGCGGGGTCGCGCCGCCGGCCGTCGAGCCGCCCGTGCCGGCGGTGGTGCCGGTCCCGCCGACGGTGCTCGTGGAGCCGGTGGAGCCGGAGCCTCCGGTGGACGAGGAGCCGCCCGTACCCCCCGTACCGCCGGTGGAGCCGGTGGAGCCCGAGGTGTCCGGTTCCTTGCCGGTGTCGATCACGATCTGCGCGGTGTCATTGGCCGCGTTCCGGTCGAAGGGGCGCTCCTGCCCGCTGAAGGAGACCTCGCCGGTGGCGCGGCCGACCGCCTTGTCGATGCGCAGGACGAAGGGGTAGCTCTCGCCGCCGTCCGCATCCACCCAGGACTGCGAGGTCCCGCAGCTGTAGTGCGTCTTGGTGACCGCGTCGCAGTATCCGTGCGCCTTGACGACGGAGGTGCCCTTCGGGATGCGGATGTCGACGGTGGTCACGCTCTGGCCGGTCTTCCCCTGCACCCGGGCGGGGCCCTTGTTGACGAACTTCACCGTCGCCTCGACCTTGTCGCCGGCCTTTCCCTTCAGCTCGGCGCCGGTCAGGCCGAAGTCGGCGGTGTTCGCCGCGGTGACGGCGGCCTCGGCGGTCGGTTCGGGGTGGTTCTCCCGGTCGGCGTCGGTGGCGGGGCCCTTCTCCACGAGGGTGAGCGGGTCGCCGGTGCCCTGGACCGGATCGGTGGAGCCGCTGTCGCCCTGGTCCGGGTCCGGCTCGGTGACGCCCAGCGTCACCCGCAGGTCGTCGTTGAGCGCGGAGTCGAGCGCCTTGAGGGAGAGCGGCTTCTCCGTCCCGTAGACGACGCCCGGCTTCAGCGGCTGGTCGATCGTGCAGGCGGCGACGTGGGAGTCGGGCATCTCGTCGTAGGAGGGGATCGTGTAGTAGCTGCAGTTCTTGTACATCTCGTCGGCCTGGAGACCGGGTGACACGGCGTACGTCACGTAGGAGACGGCCACCTCCTCCGTCCCCTTGTTGAGGAAGGTCAGGGGTGTGGAGAACGCGCTTCCGGCCTGGACTCCCTTGATCGGTGCGATCGTTCCGACGCCGAGATCCGGCTCCGGCTCGGCGGCGAGCGCCGGCACGGCGCCCAGCGCCACCATCGCTGCGGCGGCTACGGCGACGGTCCCGCCGCGCAGGATACGGCTGCGGGAAGGGGGGATGCGCATGAAAGTCCTTCGGTCGTGGAGGCTCATGGGCGGACTACGGTCCTGCACCTCTCCAGACCGGAGCCGGACGAGGAGGGTTGTGCGGTCCGGAACGGTCGTGACAGAACACGGACACAAGGCACCAGTACCGGACACGGAGACCGAGGACACCCGTACCGGGGGGGTACGGGTGTCCTCGGGTGGGGGGCCGCAGTGGCTGTGAGGGATGTGGAGGCGGGGCGTCGGGTCAGACCTTCGCGGGCTGCTCCGCGGTGTCCCGCTGCTCGGGGACCTCCCCCGAGCCGCCTGCCGGGGCATGGTCGTCGACGAGGGTCTTCTCGTCGAACGGGACCCGCCCGGCCAGCACCTCGCCCACCCGGTCCTTGTCGATCTCCTTGGTCCAGTGGCCGACCAGCACCGTGGCGACCGCGTTGCCCGCGAAGTTGGTCAGCGCGCGGGCCTCACTCATGAAGCGGTCGATGCCGACGATCAGGCCGACGCCGTCGACGAGCTCGGGGCGGTGCGACTGGAGCCCACCGGCCAGGGTCGCCAGGCCCGCGCCCGTCACGCCCGCCGCGCCCTTCGAGGCGATGACCATGAAGACCAGCAGCGAGATCTGCTCGCTCGCGCTCAGCGGGTCGCCCATCGCGTTGGCGATGAACAGCGAGGACATCGTGAGGTAGATCGCGGTGCCGTCGAGGTTGAAGGAGTAGCCGGTCGGCACGGTGATGCCGACGACGGGCTTGCTGACGCCGAGGTGCTCCATCTTCGCGATCAGCCGCGGCAGGGCCGACTCGGAGGAGGAGGTGGACAGGATGAGCAGGAACTCACGGCCCAGGTACTTCAGCAGCGAGAACAGGTTGACCCCGGCGACCAGGCGCAGGATCGCGCCGAGCACCACGAAGACGAACAGCGCGCAGGTGACGTAGAACCCGATCATGATGATCGCCAGGGACTTCAGGGCGTCGAGGCCCGTCTCGCCGACCACCGCGGCGATCGCGCCGAACGCGCCGACCGGGGCGGCCCACATGATCATGGCGAGGATGCGGAAGACGAGGCGCTGGATGTGGGTGATGCCTCGGATGATCGGCTCGCCGGCCGAGCCCATCGCCTGGAGCGCGAAGCCCGCGAGCAGCGCGACGAGCAGGGTCTGGAGGACCTCGCCCGCGGTGAAGGCGGAGACGATCGTGGTCGGGATGATGCCGAGCAGGAAGTCCACCGTGGACTCGCTCGCACCCGACGCCTGCGCCTCGCCGGCGGCCCGCGCCTGCTCGGTGATGTGGAGGGTGGAGCCGGGCTCCAGGACGTTGCCGACGAGCAGGCCGATGGCGAGGGCCACGGTCGACATGACCAGGAAGTAGCCCAGCGCGAGACCGCCGACCGCGCCCACCTTGGCGGCCTTGCGCACCGAGCCGACGCCCAGGACGATCGTGCAGAAGATGATCGGCGAGATCATCATCTTGATCAGGTTCACGAAACCGGCGCCGATGGGCTTCAGCTCGACGGCCACCCCGGGGGCCGCGAAGCCCACCAGGATGCCGAGCGCCACGGCGGCGATCACGGCGATGTACAGGTAGTGGGTGCGGTCCCGTTGTTTGGCTGCCACAGCCATGGTGGGGCTCCTCGGCTCGGTCATAGCTTGCGCCCCCGTCCCTGGGGGCTTCGGCGACTATCCACTGAGCTGTGACCCCGGTCACCCTTGCGTTCATATCGTTCACAGTCACTTTCCGGCCACCCGGAGAAGGCCCGGCGGGGCGAGGCAGACTGTGGGGTATGCGCCTCCCCCGTACCCTCCCCCGATCCCTGGCGGGCCAGCTCTTCGCCATGCAGGTCGTGCTCATCGCCGCGGTGGTGGCCGGGTGCGCCGTCTTCGCGTACGTCTCGGGCAGCGCGCAGGCCGAGGAGACGGCCGCGCGGCAGGTACGGGTGGCGGCGCTGGCGGTGGCCGATTCTCCTTCCGTACGGGAGGCCATCCGCACCCCGGACCCGTCCGCGGCGCTCCAGCCGTACGCGGAACGGGTGCGTGAGGACACGGGGATCGCCTTCATCACGATCATGGACACCGCGCGGGTCCGCTGGACGCATCCCGACACCGACCAGATCGGGGACACCTTCCTGGGGAACACCGCGAAGGCCCTGGACGGGCAGACCTTCACCGAGACGTACACCGGCACCCTGGGCCCCTCGATACGGGTGGTGACCCCGATCCGCGACAACGGGCGGATCGTCGGCCTGGTCAGCGCGGGCATCACCGTGGACCGGGTCTCCTCGCAGGTACGGGAACAGCTCGGCGCGCTCGCGCTGGCCGCGGGCGGGGCGCTGGCGCTCGGCGGGATCGGCACGTACGTGGTCAACGCCCGGCTGCGGCGGCACACCCACGGGATGAACGCGGCCGAGCTGAGCCGGCTGCACGACTACCACCAGGCCACCCTGCACGCGGTGCGCGAGGGTCTGCTGATGCTCGACGGGCGGCGGCGGATCGCGCTGATCAACGACGCCGGGCGGGAGCTGCTGGGTCTGAGGCCGGACGCGGAGGCGGTCGGCCGTACGGTCGACGAGCTGGCCCTGCCCGCGCCGCTGACCGGGGCGCTGCTGGCGTCCGAGGCGCGGGTGGACGAGCTGCATCTGACGGCGGAGCGGGTCGTCGTGGTCAACACCCGTCCGGTGGTGGGCGGTGAGCGGCGCGGCACGGTGGTGACCCTGCGGGACCACACCGAGTTGCAGGCGCTGACCGGGGAGCTGGACTCCGAGCGCGGTTTCACGCAGGCGCTGCGCTCCCAGGCCCACGAGGCGGCGAACCGGCTGCACACCGTGGTGTCGCTGATCGAGCTGGGCCGGGTGGAGGAGGCGGTGGACTTCGCGACGGCGGAGCTGGAGCTGGCGCAGGTGCTGACCGACCGGGTGGTGGGGGCGGTGGAGGAGCCCGTGCTGGCCGCGCTGCTGCTCGGCAAGGCCGCCCAGGGACACGAGCGGGGCGTGGAGCTGGTGCTCGCGGAGGACAGCCTGATCGACGACGGGGCACTGCCGCCCTCGCTGGCCCAGCGTGATCTGGTGACGATCCTGGGCAACCTGATCGACAACGCGGTGGAGGCGGCTTCGGACGGCGCCGACGACGGCTCGGACGACGGCGCCGCGGCGGTGCCCGCGCCCCGGGCGCCCGGAGGCCCGGTGGCGCGGGCCCGGGTCACCGTGACCGCGCTCGCGGACGAGCGGGAGCTGCTGCTGCGGGTCGCGGACACCGGAGCGGGCATCCGCCCGGAGGCGGCGGACGAGGTGTTCCGGCGCGGCTGGTCGACGCACGGGGCGGGGCGCGGGCTCGGTCTGGCGCTGGTGCGGCAGGCGGCGTACCGCAACGGGGGCACGGTGGAGCTGGACGCGGGTCCGGACGGCGGCGCGCGGTTCACCGTACGGCTGCCGCTTCCGGCCCGGGCACCGACGGGTTCACGGCCCACACCCGGGTCCGGGGCCGCGCCCGGGTCCGGGTCCGGGTCCGCGCCCGGGTCCGTGCACAAGGAGGTCACGGCATGATCCGGGTCCTGGTGGTGGAGGACGATCCGGTGGCCGCCGACGCCCACCAGATGTACGTCGAACGGGTGGAGGGCTTCACGGTCACGGCGGTGGCGCACACCCGGGCGGCGGCGGTGCGGGCGCTGGAGAGGATGCCGGTGGATCTGCTGCTGCTCGACCTCTATCTGCCCGACGGGCACGGACTCGGGCTGCTGCGCTCGCTGCGCGCCTCCGGCCACGGGGCGGACGTGATCGCGGTGACCTCGGCGCGGGATCTCGCCGTGGTGCGGGAGGGGGTGTCGCTCGGCGTCGTGCAGTACGTGCTGAAACCCTTCACGTACCCCACGCTGCGGGACCGGCTGGTGCGGTACGCGGAGTTCCGGGGCGCCGCCGGGGAGGCGAGCGGGCAGGAGGAGGTGGACCGGGCGCTGGGCGCGCTGCGGGTCGCGCATCCGGCCGCGCTGCCCAAGGGGCTCAGCGGCCCGACGCTGGAGTCCGTGACCCGGGTGCTGAAGGAGTCGCCGGAAGGGGTGACGGCGGCCGCCGCCGGGGAGCGGCTCGGGATGTCGCGGATCACGGCCCGGCGGTATCTGGAGCACCTCGTGACCGTCGGCAGCGCCACGAGGCGTCCGCATTATGGGCAGGTCGGCCGACCGGAACTGCATTACCGCTGGCTGGTCTCCGGGCGCTGACCGTTCGGCGCGGGAAGGGCCGACAAGCGCTTGCCGGTCGGTTTCACGGCCGTGGCACCCCCCTCCGCAGACGCAAAAGAAAGCGCTGGTGGGACGGTATTCGCGTACCGCCCGCCCGGTTCGCGGCTGGAGGTTCCTACGAAGCGTGATCTGTGGGGAACGTACCGTAGCCAGGGCGGAAATGGACTTCTACGGTGGGCCCGTGCACCCCACCCCGCCATTCAACGCCCCCGCCGCGCGCAGTCTCCGCGAGGCTCTGGGGATGGCTCCCGGTCATGTCGCCTACGGGCTCGCCGCCCAGTACGGACTCCGGATCAGCGCAGAGACCGTCATCGCCTGGGAGCGCGGCCTCGCGACGCCCGGGGAGCGCGAGCTGACCGCCCTCGCCGGCGTCCTCTGGTGCGCCCCCGGGGAGCTGCTGGCGGCCGCCGCCACGCTGCGCGAGCACCGGATGACGCGGGAACTGACCGTGGACGACCTGGCCCGCCTGCTGGGGATGACCGGCGCCTCGTACCTGCGGATGGAGGAGTCGGGGCGCTGGCGGGGCAACGAGAAGCAGTCGGCGGCCCTGTGCCGGGCGCTGGAGCTGACGGCCGCGCAGTTCCTGACGGCGACGGGCCGCGACGCGGAGCTGGCGGAGCTGCTGAGCAGCGCGGTCACCACGCGCTGGCAGGCGTACGTCCGCCCGGTCGCCAAGATCGTCCCGCTGGACCGGGCGCTGATCCAGGACGTGCTGGAACAGCTGCACGCCGACTACCAGGCCCTGATGGTCTCCACGCTGAGCTGGAGCAGCACCGGCCAGGAACGCGCCGGGTCGACGGGCGACGCGGGCCGGGCGTTCCTGGCCCGGGTGGTGGACCAGTTCTGGCGGACCGCCGGGGTATGACCCCGCACGGGCCGCCCGTGCGGCCCGTGCGGCCCGTGCGGTTCCGGAGGGCCTGCCCCTGCCGGAAGGCCTCAGCAGACCGACTCGGCCTCAGAAGACGGACTCGGCCTCGAACATCCGCTCGGCGGGCACCCTCTTCAGCTGGGTGACGGCTTCGGCGAGCGGGACCATGGCGATGTCGTTGCCGCGCAGGGCGGTCATCCGGCCGAAGTCGCCGCGGTGCACGGCCTCCACGGCGTTCCAGCCGAAGCGGGTGGCGAGCACCCGGTCGTACGCGGTCGGCGTGCCGCCGCGCTGGACATGGCCGAGAATGACCGGCCGGGCCTCCTTGCCGAGCCGGGTCTCCAGCTCGATGGCGAGGCGGTTGCCAATGCCCTGGAAGCGCTCGTGGCCGTACTGGTCGATCTCGCCCTTGGCGTACGGCATGGAGCCCTCCGCCGGGTGCGCGCCCTCGGCGACGCAGATGACGGCGAACTTCTTGCCGCGCGCGAACCGCTCCTCGACCATCTTGACCAGGTCGTCGACCTGGAAGGGGCGCTCGGGCAGGCAGATGCCGTGGGCGCCGCCGGCCATTCCGGACTCCAGCGCGATCCAGCCCGCGTGCCGGCCCATGACCTCGACGACCATCACGCGCTGGTGGGACTCGGCGGTGGTCTTGAGACGGTCTATGGCCTCGGTGGCGACGCCCACCGCCGTGTCGAACCCGAAGGTCCGGTCGGTGGAGGAGATGTCGTTGTCGATGGTCTTCGGGACGCCGACGACCGGCATGCCCGCGTCGGAGAGCATGCGGGCCGCGGTGAGCGTGCCCTCGCCACCGATCGGGATGAGCGCGTCGATGCCGTAACGCCGGGACAGCTCCTCGCAGTTCTCGGCGGCCTCGCGCAGCCGGTCGCGCTCCAGGCGGGCCGAGCCGAGGATGGTGCCGCCGCGGGCGAGGATGCCGCTGACGGCGTTGAGGTCGAGGGGGCGGAAGTGGCCGTCGAGCAGCCCCTTGAAGCCGTCCTCGAAGCCGATGACCTCGTCGCCGTGGCCGACCACGGCCCGGTGGACGACCGACCGGATCACTGCGTTCAGGCCGGGGCAGTCGCCGCCCGCGGTGAGAATTCCGATGCGCATCGAGGTATGTCTCCTGCTCGTTAGTCGCGCTTTTCCGGGGGACCGACCGTGGGCCCTTTCGTTTGGATCAGGGCGGGCTCGCGGGGTCCGGCACGCGCATCTGCGGCGTTGTCGTCAATCACCAACGCTCCGCGTTGCCTCAATCCTCCGCCTTGCAGCTGCACGCACCGGACCCCGCTCCCTGATCCGCCCTGATCCAAACGAAAGGGCCCTGGCAGTCCCCGTGCCCTGAACCAGGACGATTGTCCCACGCCCGGCACGGGCCCCGCGCTTTCGGCCGGGCGCAGGGGGTAGGAGGCCCTCTCGGGCGGGAAGCCAGGGTCCCCGCCGGGGCGGGCTCTCCGGCGGGCGGCCTAGCGGCCCCCGCAGGTATCGTCAAGAGGCAATGCAGGCCAATGCCGCACCCGGCGGATCACCGGGCGGGCACGGGGGCATCACCGCACGTCCGGACGCCCTACGGGTCGCGGCACCGAACACAAGGACGGGAGAGCACGCGTGGCGCGCAGCGTGTACGTGACCGGGATCGACCGGGGGGACGGCCGGCAGGTCGTCGAGCTGGGAGTCATGGAGCTTCTGACGCGTCAGGTCGACCGGGTCGGCGTCTTCCGTCCGCTGGTCCACGACGGACCCGACCGGCTCTACGAGCTGCTCCGGGCCCGCTACCGGCTCTCCCAGAGCCCGGCCTCCGTCTACGGCCTGGACTACCACGAGGCCTCCGCCGTGCAGGCGGAGAAGGGCACGGACGAGCTGGTCTCCCGGCTCGTCGAACGCTTCCACCAGGTGGCCCGTGAGTACGAGGTGGTCCTCGTCCTGGGCAGCGACTTCGCCGCCACCCAGCTCCCCGACGAGCTGGCGCTGAACGCCCGGCTGGCCAACGAGTTCGGGGCCTCGGTGATCGCGGTGGTCGGCGGCAAGGGGCAGAACGCGGAGTCCGTCCGCGCCGAGACCCGTAACGCCTACCGCGCCTACGCGGGCCTCGGCTGCGATGTGCTGGCCATGGTGGTGAACCGGGTCGCCGCCGAGGACCGCGAGACGATCGCGGAGCGGCTCGCGGCCCGGCTGCCGGTGCCCGTCTCCGTCCTGCCGGACGACCCGGCGCTCTCGGCGCCCACCGTCGCCCAGATCACCGCGGCGCTGGACGGCACGGTGCTGCTCGGCGACGACTCGGGGCTAGCGCGCGACGCGCTGGACTTCGTGTTCGGCGGGGCCATGCTGCCGAACCTGCTGAACGCGCTGACGCCCGGCTGCCTGGTGGTCACCCCCGGGGACCGGGCGGACCTGGTGGTGGGGTCGCTGGCCGCGCACAGCGCGGGCACCCCGCCCATCGCGGGCGTGCTGCTGACCCTGAACGAGCGCCCCGGCGAGGAGATACTCACGCTGGCCGCCCGGCTCGCACCGGGGACCCCGGTCGTTTCGGTGGCCGGCGGCTCCTTCCCCACCGCCGGCGAACTCTTCGCCCTGGAAGGCAAGTTGAACGCGGCGACCCCCCGCAAGGCGGAGACCGCCCTCGGCCTGTTCGAGCGACATGTCGACACCGGCGCCCTCCTCGACCGGATCTCGGTGGCCCGCAGCGGACGCGTCACGCCGATGATGTTCGAACACGCGCTGCTGGAACAGGCCCGCTCCGACCGCAAGCGTGTGGTGCTGCCGGAGGGCACCGAGGAGCGGGTGCTGCGCGCCGCCGACGTACTGCTGCGCCGGGACGTCTGCGACCTCACGCTCCTCGGCGACGTGGACGTGATCCGCAAGAAGGCCGCCGACCTCGGCATCGATCTCGCGGACACCCAGCTGATCGACCCGCACACCTCGGAGCTGCGGGGCGTCTTCGCCGAGCGGTACGCCGAACTGCGCGCGCACCGCGGGGTGACGGTGGAGCTGGCCGTCGACGTGGTGGCGGACGTGAACTACTTCGGCACGCTGATGGTGCGGGAGGGTCTTGCCGACGGGATGGTGTCCGGGTCGGTGCACTCCACGGCGGCCACCATCCGCCCGGCGTTCGAGATCATCAAGACGAGGCCGGACGCGTCGATCGTGTCGTCCGTCTTCTTCATGTGCCTGGCCGACAAGGTCCTCGTGTACGGCGACTGCGCGGTCAATCCGGACCCGAACGCGGAGCAGCTCGCGGACATCGCGGTGCAGTCGGCGGTGACGGCGGCCCGGTTCGGCGTGGAGCCCCGGATCGCGATGCTGTCGTACTCCACCGGGACCTCCGGCTCCGGCGCGGACGTCGACAAGGTGCGCGAGGCCACCGAGCGGGTGCGGGCGGAGCGGCCCGAGCTGCGGGTGGAGGGGCCGATCCAGTACGACGCGGCGGTCGAGCCGTCCGTCGCGGCGACGAAGCTGCCCGGCTCCGAGGTGGCGGGCCAGGCGACCGTGCTGATCTTCCCGGACCTGAACACCGGCAACAACACCTACAAGGCCGTGCAGCGCTCGGCGGGCGCGGTGGCGGTCGGCCCGGTGCTCCAGGGTCTGCGCAAGCCGGTCAACGACCTGTCGCGCGGCGCGCTCGTCCAGGACATCGTCAACACCGTGGCGATCACGGCGATCCAGGCGCAGGGCGAGGAGCGCCCCGCATGACGACACCCACTCCCCCGGCCACTGACTCCGGAAAAGAAAGCACGGCAGCCCCTGTGGAACCGCACCGCGTCCTCGTCCTCAACTCCGGCTCCTCGTCGGTGAAGTACCAGCTGCTCGACATGCGCGACCGCTCCCGGCTCGCCTCGGGCCTGGTCGAGCGGATCGGCGAGGAAACCTCGCGCCTGGTGCACACGCCGCTGGCCGGCGGTGGCGCGGAGCCCCGTGAGCGTACGGGCCGGATCGCGGACCACGACGCGGCGCTCAAGGCGGCGGCGGAGGAGCTGGCGGCGGACGGCCTCGGCCTCGACTCCCCCGAACTCGCCGCGATCGGGCACCGAGTGGTGCACGGCGGGCTGAGGTTCACCGCGCCGACCGTGGTCACCGACGAGGTGCTGAAGGAGATCGAGCGCCTCGTCCCGGTCGCACCGCTGCACAACCCGGCGAACATCACGGGCATCGTCACGGCGCGGGCGCTGCGGCCGGACCTGCCGCAGGTCGCGGTCTTCGACACGGCGTTCCACACGACGATGCCGGAGGCGGCCGCGCGGTACGCGATCGACGTGGAGACCGCCGACGCGCACCGCATCCGGCGCTACGGCTTCCACGGCACCTCGCACGCGTACGTCTCCCGGAAGACGGCCGAGCTGCTGGGCCGGGCGCCGGAGGACGTGAACGTCATCGTGCTGCATCTGGGCAACGGGGCGTCCGCGTCGGCGGTCGCGGGCGGGCGGTGCGTGGACACCTCCATGGGGCTGACACCTTTGGAAGGGCTCGTGATGGGTACGCGCTCCGGGGACATCGATCCGGCGGTCACCTTCCACCTGAAGCGGGTGGCGGGCATGTCGGCCGACGACATCGACGTCCTGCTGAACAAGAAGAGCGGGCTGGTCGGCCTCTGCGGCGACAACGACATGCGGGTGATCCGCCGCCGGATCGACGAGGGCGACGAGCGGGCCGCGCTGGCCTTCGACATCTACGTCCACCGGCTGAAGAAGTACATCGGCGCCTATACCGCGGTGCTCGGCCGGGTGGACGCGGTGGCGTTCACGGCGGGGGTCGGGGAGAACGCGGCCCCGGTGCGGGAAGCTGCCATCGCGGGCCTGGAGGAGCTGGGCATGGCGGTGGACGCCTCGCTCAACGCCGTACGGTCCGGAGAGCCGCGGCTGATCTCGCCGGAGTACGCGCGGGTGGCGGTCGCCGTGGTACCGACGGACGAGGAGCTGGAGATCGCCGACCAGACGTTCGCGCTCGTCGGCCGACCGTAACCCGCGGGGATCGGAGGGGTCGACAACTGAGCACCCCCGCGCCCCTTTGTACCTTCCACCAGACGGAATATTCCGCAGCGAAACAAACCGATAGGATCCGCCTCATGCGCCGTTCCAAAATCGTCTGCACCCTCGGTCCCGCCGTCGACTCCCATGAGCAGCTCGTCGCTCTGATCGAGGCCGGCATGAGCGTGGCCCGTTTCAACTTCAGTCACGGCTCCCACGAGGAACACCAGGGCCGTTACGACCGTGTCCGCAAGGCGGCCGCCGAGACCGGCCGCGCGGTGGGCGTGCTCGCCGACCTCCAGGGCCCGAAGATCCGGCTGGCGAAGTTCGCCGAGGGCCCGGTCGAGCTGGTCCGCGGGGACGAGTTCACCATCACCTCCGAGGACGTCCCCGGCGACAAGTCGATCTGCGGCACGACCTACAAGGGGCTGCCCGGCGACGTCGTCAAGGGCGACCCGATCCTGATCAACGACGGCAACGTCGAGCTGAAGGTCGTGGCGGTGGAGGGCCCCCGGGTCAGGACCATCGTCATCGAGGGCGGTGTCATCTCCGACCACAAGGGCATCAACCTGCCCGGCGCGGCGGTCAACGTCCCCGCCCTGTCCGGGAAGGACGTCGAGGACCTGCGCTTCGCGCTGCGGATGGGCTGTGACCTGGTCGCCCTCTCCTTCGTCCGGGACGCCGAGGACGTCAAGGACGTGCACAAGGTGATGGACGAGGAGGGCCGCCGGGTCCCCGTCATCGCCAAGGTGGAGAAGCCGCAGGCCGTCGAGCACATGGAGGGCGTCGTCGCGGCGTTCGACGGTGTGATGGTGGCCCGCGGCGACCTGGCCGTCGAGTACCCGCTGGAGAAGGTCCCGATGGTGCAGAAGCGCCTGGTGGAGCTGTGCCGGCGCAACGCCAAGCCGGTGATCGTGGCGACCCAGATGATGGAGTCGATGATCACCAACTCGCGGCCGACCCGCGCCGAGGCGTCCGACGTCGCCAACGCCATCCTGGACGGCGCGGACGCGGTCATGCTCTCCGCCGAGTCCTCGGTGGGCGCCTATCCGATCGAGACGGTCAAGACGATGGCGAAGATCGTCGTCGCGGCGGAGGAGGAGCTGCTCTCCAAGGGCCTCCAGCCGCTGGTCCCCGGCAAGAAGCCCCGTACGCAGGGCGGTTCGGTGGCCCGCGCGGCCTGCGAGATCGCGGACTTCCTGGACGGCAAGGCCCTGGTCGCCTTCACCCAGTCGGGCGACACCGCCCGCCGCCTCTCCCGCTACCGTACGGCCCAACCGATCCTGGCCTTCACCACGGACGAGTCCACCCGCAATCAGCTCGCGCTGAGCTGGGGCGTCGAGTCGCACGTCGTCCCGCACGCGGACAACACCGACGCGATGGTCGACCTGGTCGACGCGGAGCTGCTGAAGCTGAACCGCTACAACGACGGCGACACGATGATCATCACCGCCGGCTCGCCCCCCGGCATCCCCGGCACCACCAACATGGTCCGGGTGCACCACCTGGGCGGCGAGCGGGACTGACCGCACCCCGCACCGACAGGGCCGTGGGCCGTACTCCTGGTGAGGAGTACGGCCCACGGCCCTGTGCGGCTCCCGGACGGGACCGGGGTCGGGCGGCTGTCAGCCGTTGCCGCCGTCGAGGTAGTTCTTCAGCCCGGGAACGGTGAGCGTTCCGCCGAACTGGCCGGCCTGGACCACCTTCACCTTGGTGAAGAAGGCGTAGGGCACGTTCAGTGGCGGCGGGGTCTGGGGGCTGAAGGTGATCGGGATGAGACCGAAGAGGTTGCCCTTCAGCTCCTCCGTGTACATCGTCACCTCGCCGTCGCGGATCGTCGACGTGGATCCGGGCCGCGACTTCACATGGCCGGTCGTGCCCGCGGGGCCGACGGTCAGCTGGTGCAGGTCCTTGATGTCGATGGAACTGGCGGTGAACTTCAGCACCTTCTTGATGCTGCCGTCCCCCTTCTTCACCTCGACGATGCCGTGGTAGTCCAGGCCGTTGAGGGTGAGCAGCGTCGACTCCAGGATCCACGGGTCGGACGGCAGCAGCGGGATGCCGGGCTCCAGTTCGGCGGCGGCGAGCGCGTCCGGGTCGGGCTCGGGGCACGGGAAGCGGGGCTTGGCACCGTCCGGGATGTCCTCGTCCTTCCTGGGGTCGAGTCCCTTGACGTCCTCGTCGAGTTCCTCGACGTCCTTGCCCGCCTTCCCGGCCGCCTCGCGGATGGCGTCGGCCGTCTTGTCGGACGTCTCCTTCGCCTTGTCCGCCGCGCTCCCGGCCGGGTCCGTCGGCTCGTCGGACGGCTCGTCCGACGGCTTCGGGGCCTCGGTCGTGGGGCTCGGGGACGGGCTCGCCGGCTCCTGGGTCCCAGCCTTGTCGTCCGGCCCGTCGAAGAGGTCCTTGAGCGCGTCGCCGACCCCGAGCGGGTCCAGCGGGTTCTTCGACTTCGTGGGCGTCGGGGTCGCGGAGGGCGCCTCGGCGGGCGTCTCCCCGGCGGACCGCGCCGACTTGTCCGCGTCCGTGCCGGGCGCGGGGCCGTCCTTGCCGGTGTCGGAGGCGGAGCCGCTCGCCGAGGGCTTCGGGGTCGCGGCGTCGTCCGTGCCGCCGCCCTCGCCCTTGTCCTTCTCGTCCTTCGCCGTGGCCGACGGGGACGGGGTGGCCTCCGGCGACTCGGACTCGCTCGGCTCGTCGGACCGGGTGACGCACGGTCCGGGCGCGAACGGGATGTCGGCACGGTCGTCGGCCAGAGCCAGCTTGGGCGTCAGCCCCATGCCCACGAAGACCGCCGTCGGCATCGCGGCGAGCGCCAGGGCCTTCTTGCCGCTGGGCAGGTGGAGTTTGGTCAGCAGCGACTTCCTGGGGGCCGCGTGACGGGGGCCTTTGCGCTCGCGGAGGTCGTCGCCGGGGTGGGCGTTCATCCGCTGTCCGTCGTCACCCCGCACGGTTCCTCCCGGCGTCGCCGTCGGCTGCCAGGTCGTATCCGGCGCCCTGCTGCTGCGGCACGGCCGAGGTCGCGGCGTGCGACTCGTCCTCGGAGCGCTCCTCGTACGGCAGGTCCTTCGCCGGCGCGCGCCGGGATCCGTGCTCGCCGAACGGCTCTTCGTCGCTCCTGGTCTCGCCCGGGACCCAGGAAATGGACAGGGCTCCGCCGATGAGGGCGAGGACGAATCCGATGACGAAACCGCCGATGTTGGCGACAGGTATGGAGATCAGCGCCAGCAGGATGGAGGCGACGCCGGCGAAGACCCGGACGATGCTGTGGAACCACATCGTCAGGCCGAGCGTGACCAGGAGGACCCCGATGATCAGGGACCCGGCGCCGGCCGTGGTGGACATGGCCAGCGTCACGTTGCCGAGGTGCATATTGGCGTACGGGAAGTAGGCGATGGGAAGGCCACCGGCCATGGTGAACATGCCAGCCCAGAACGGCCGGTTACCCCGCCAGGCGCGGAAGCCTCGCCGATAGGCGCGGATGTAGTGCTCGTTCTGCCCTGTGGACTCGGGGCTCATGGAAAACAGCTCCCTGGAACCGGTACTGCTGGAGGAGAAGAAGAAAGGGTGGGCGGCCGAACGCCGTTGAAGCACCGGCCGCCCGAGCGAGTGCTAGTAGCACTCATCGACGCCGGAGACGAGCTTCAGCGACAGGTCGGGAAGCTTGAACGTCCCCGCCGTCGTGGCCCACGCCTTCTGCTTGACGCCCTTCAGCACAGCCTTGTCCGCGCGCTGGGAGAAGCCGTTCTCGTTGGCCGTGGTCCCCGGCTGGATACCGGGCTTGCCATCCGCCTTCGGCAGCGACCCCGCCGCGACACCGATGTCGATGTTCCTGAACTCGGCGTCCGCACCGAGCTCCGACACATCGAGGTAGAGATCCTTGGCGAAGACCTTCTCCTTGCCGGTGCCTGCCGTCAGCTTGAGGGTGACGTTGCCGAGGTCGAACGGCAGGTTCGGCGTCACCACCGACTGGCACATGTCGGTGATGTATGCCTTGCTGAAGCCCGACACCGCGACCGGGGCGTGCATCGGCTTGCCGTCCAGCGTCTTGCCCGACGCCACACTGCCGTACTGGACGAAGTCCCAGCCCTCCAGCTGCTTGGCCTCGACCTTGAACTCCTGCCCGGAAACGCTGAACGACGCGGCCAGCGCGCCCTGCGCCAGGCCTATGCCGACCGCGGCCGTCGCGGCGACGCTCGGCACCATGACCAGAGCGAACCGCTTCCATCTCGTCCCACCGCGAACCTGGGAACTCATACTTGCTCCTTCTTCTCGGACGTACATCTCCGGTCCGGGCGTCGTGCCCGTCCCGGGATGGGAGAAGTGCTACGTCCTCGGGAAGGAGAGCGCCCGCACTCGGAGACGTGTCCCGCATCCGATCCACCGGCGTTCACCCCCGAGCGACAACCACTGGCCGCGCTGTCCGCGCGGCCGGTCGGACAGGCCCCGCCTGTGGGCGGGAACCCCCCTGTCCGTGGTCGGCGTCACTGCCGCCGACCACTCGGTGGGGACCCAACAGCCCCTCGGGCACCGGCTGGAGACCGGGCTGAGGGTATGGGACCGAGCGTGGCCGATCGTGGTCCATTCACGGCCGTGACACAAGGGGGATCGTTACTGACTAGTAACGGCCCGATAACCACAGGTCGACAGGGCGGCATCACACGGCGACACAGGGTGGCACGAAAGGGACATCCGAATGGCGGGAAACTTCATGAAAACGGGACAGAACAACCGACCCGCCTTACTGCGAGTAACAGCTTGCATCTTTGTCAAGATTTGGTAAAGCGAGGGCTTCGCGGGCGCTTCCTTGGCGCCAGGACGGCAAAACGGCCGCGCCGCCCAGAAGGCAGTGCGGCCGTCTTGTCACTTCGGCACAATCGGGCGCGTCCGGAGCGGACGGCGGGCCCGGGACCTCTCGTTCGGATCAGAACAGGACGCGGGCCAGCGCGGTGCGCGCGGCGGTGACCCTGGGGTCCTCCGGACCGATCACCTCGAACAGCTCCAGCAACCGCAGCCGGGCGGCGTCGCGGTCGTCGCCCGCGGTGCGGCGGACCGCCTCGACGAGCCGGCCGAAGGCGTCCTCGACGTGCCCGCCGACCAGGTCGAGATCGGCGGCGGCCAGCTGCGCGTTCACATCGCCCGGACTGTCCGCGGCTTCCTTGCGGACCGCCTGCGGGTCCAGGCCCTGGACGCGGCCGAGCAACTCCGCCTGGGCCAGGCCCAGCTTGGCCTCCGGGTTGCCCGGGTCGTCCGCGAGGACGTTCTTGTACGCCTGGACCGCGCCACCGAAGTCATTGGCGTCGAGAGCGGACGCGGCGGCCTCCAGCACGGCGTCGTACGGGCCTGCCGGCACCTCGGCCGGGACGGCGTCCGCCGGGGCGGCGTGAGGGTCGACGGCGATCCCGGTCAGCCCGAAACGCTCCTCGCCGACCTGGATCAGCTGGTCCAGCGTCTCGCGGATCTGGGCCTCGGGGGCCGCGCCCTGGAAGAGCGGGAGGGCCTGCCCGGCGACGACGGCGAAGACCGCCGGGATGCCCTGGATGCCGAACTGCTGCATCAGCATCTGGTTCGCGTCGACATCGACCTTGGCCAGCAGGAAGCGGCCGTTGTACTCGACGGCCAGGCGCTCCAGCAGGGGGCCCAGCTGCTTGCACGGCTCGCACCACTCGGCCCAGAAGTCGATGACGACGGGGACTTCGGCGGAGCGCTGGAGGACATCGCGGTCGAATCCGGCTTCATCGACGTCGATCACCAGGGCGGTGGGCGCGACGGCTCCGGAGCCCCCGGTACGGGCGGCCTCCGCGCGGGCCTGCTCCGCCTTGGCCTTGGCCTCACCGGCCGCCTTGACAGCGGCGAGGTCGACAACGCCGCTCATGGACATGTTCCTAGGCTGCATGCGTACATCCTCCCCCCTGAGCACACCGTTCCGGAAAGCGAGTGCGAGAACCGGACCGGCCCGGTCGCCCCCAACCGGTGTGCGGGGGGCGGACGGGCCGAGGCGGCCCCGGCTCCCCGGAGCGCCCGTGGGGCCCGGAGGAACCGGACGGGCCCCTGAAAGACCCTGGCTGGAACTGACCGGACCCCGAAGGGCCCGGGTGGACCTGCCGGATCCCCATCCGGCCGGTCCGTGCGGCTCCGGGTCCCCACCCGGCGCCTGGGATCCCCGTGGGGACCCCGGTGGCTGTCGCTCGTTCGTTCCGTGGCGCAGGGGGCGATCCGGCCGCCTTCCTTACGCTACGACCCGTAGCGTAACTGCCGATCACCCCGCCCGGACAGGTGATCCCGGTGATCTGTCTCACGGGTACCGGAGCACAACCATCTCCCCTACCGGCCGGTATGGTCGCCGCATCATGAGCGACAGCGACCCCCGAACCACTCGAACAGGACGTCCGCGGAGCACCGCGGCCGATGCCGCGATCCTCGAAGCGACGCGGGCGTCCCTGGTCGATCTCGGCTGGTCGAAGCTGACGATGAGCGATGTGGCGACCCGGGCCGGGGTCGCCAAGACGACCCTCTACCGGCGCTGGGCGGGCAAGAACGAACTGGTCGTGGACGCGGTCGCCGTCCTCTTCGACGAGCTGGAGCTGCCCGACCGGGGCAGCCTGGCCGCCGACGTGCAGGGCGTCGTGCTCCAGTTCGCCGCCCTGCTGGAGCGGCCGGAGGCCCGTACGGCGCTGATGGCGGTGGTCGCCGAGGCCACCCGCGACGACTCGCTGCGCCTCCGGATCCGCTCGGCCATCGTGGACCGGCAGAAGCGGCTGGTGCTGCTGGGCCGGGAACGCGCCCAGGCCCGCGGCGAGCTGCGGTACGAGGACGACTCCTCGACCGCCGCCCGCAACGCGGACCTGATCTTCGACGTGATCGCCGGGGCCGTGGTACACCGCACGCTGGTGAGTGCGGAGCCGGTGGACTCCGCCTGGGCGAGCGGCTTCACCTCGCTGCTCCTGCTGGGGCTGGCGGGCGCGCAGGCCGGATAGCGGGGCTTCAGAACCCCGGCGGCTCCGTGTAGGGGCTTCAGAACCCCGGCGGCTCCGTGTAGGTGCCCCACTCCTCGCGCAGCACCCCGCAGATCTCGCCGAGCGTGGCCTCGGCCCGCACCGCGTCCAGCATCGGCGCGATCATGTTCGAGCCGTCGCGGGCGGAGGCGAGCATCGCGTCGAGGGCGGCGGTCACCTTGGCGTCGTCGCGGGCGGCCTTGCGGTCCGCGAGCTGGCTGACCTGGTCGCGCTCGACCTCGTGGCTGACCCGGAGGATCTCCAGGTCGCCGGTGACCGAGCCGTGGTGGACGTTGACGCCGACGACCCGCTTGTCGCCCTTCTCCAGGGCCCGCTGGTACTGGAACGCGGACTCGGCGATCTCGCCGGTGAACCAGCCGTCCTCGATGCCGCGCAGGATGCCGGAGGTCATCGGCCCGATGGGGTGCTGCCCGTCGGGGTGGGCCCGGGTGCCGCGCTCCTTGATCTGGTCGAAGATCTTCTCGGCCTCGGCCTCGATCCGGTCGGTGAGCTGCTCGACGTACCAGGAACCGCCCAGCGGGTCGGCCACATTGGCGACGCCGGTCTCCTCCATCAGCACCTGCTGGGTGCGCAGGGCGATCTCGGCGGCCTGCTCGGAGGGGAGTGCGAGGGTCTCGTCGAGGGCGTTGGTGTGCAGCGAGTTGGTGCCGCCGAGCACGGCGGAGAGCGCCTCGACGGCGGTGCGCACCACGTTGTTGTACGGCTGCTGCGCGGTGAGCGAGACGCCGGCGGTCTGGGTGTGGAAGCGGAGCCACTGCGCCTTGTCGCTCCTGGCGCCGTACGTCTCCTTCATCCAGCGGGCCCAGATGCGGCGGGCGGCGCGGAACTTGGCGATCTCCTCGAAGAAGTCCAGGTGCGCGTCGAAGAAGAAGGAGAGCCCGGAGGCGAAGGCGTCGACGTCCAGGCCGCGCGAGAGGCCCAGCTCCACGTAGCCGAAGCCGTCCGCGAGGGTGTACGCCAGCTCCTGCGCGGCCGTCGCGCCGGCCTCGCGGATGTGGTAGCCGGAGACGGAGAGCGGCTTGTAGGCGGGGATGTCGCGGGCGCAGTGCTCCATCAGGTCGCCGATGAGGCGGAGGTGGGGCTCGGGCTGGAAGAGCCACTCCTTCTGCGCGATGTACTCCTTGAAGATGTCGGTCTGGAGGGTGCCGTTGAGCACGCCCGGATCGACGCCCTGGCGCTCGGCGGCGACCAGGTACATACAGAAGACGGGCACGGCCGGGCCGCTGATCGTCATCGAGGTGGTGACGTCGCCGAGGGGGATGTCTCCGAAGAGGACCTCCATGTCGGCGGCGGAGTCGATGGCGACCCCGCAGTGGCCGACCTCGCCGAGCGAGCGCGGGTCGTCGGAGTCCCGGCCCATCAGCGTCGGCATGTCGAAGGCGACGCTGAGGCCGCCGCCGCCCGCCGCGAGGATCATCTTGTAGCGCTCGTTGGTCTGCTGGGCGTTGCCGAAGCCGGCGAACTGGCGGATCGTCCAGGTGCGGCCCCGGTAACCGGTGGGGTGCAGCCCGCGGGTGAAGGGGTACTCCCCCGGCCAGCCGATCCGCTCGAATCCCTCGTACGTGTCGCCGGGGCGTGGCCCGTACGCGGGCTCGACCGGGTACCCGGAGAGCGTGGTGAAGTCCGCGTCACGCTTGCGGGCCTTGTCGTAACGGGCCTGCCAGCGGAGGCGGCCTTCCTCGATCGCGTCAGCGTCCATACCTCGAATTTACTAGGACGTCCTAGTAAATGTCGATGGCAAACCGCCCGGCGCTTTGCGCGGGGCGGTTCGGGGCAACCTGGAAGCCCTGGAGCTCAGGCCTTGGCGGTCACCGGTGCGGGGTCGGTGACCAGGGCGCGGGCCTCGCGGCTGACCTTCGGCTCGACGAAGAACGAGGCGAAGGGGATGCAGCCGGCGGCCAGCACCCACAGGAGCTTGCCGAAGGGCCACTTCGCCTTGGAGCCGAGATCGAACGCGAAGACGACGTAGACGATGAACAGCACGCCGTGGATCTGCGAGATCAGCATGGTGTCGCCGGTCTCGAAGCCGTACTTCGCGATGATCGCCACGGTGAAGACGAGCAGCCAGATGGCGGTGACGTAGGCCATCACCCGATAGCGGGTGAGCACGTTCTGTTTCATGGCTACGAGCGTAACGGGAGGACCGGGGCGATCTTCGCGCGACCCCGGCCCCGACCCCGGCCTCACCGGAGGCCCGCGTTCACTTCTCCTCGAAGTCCTGGGCGGCCACCCGCAGCGGACGCAGCATGGCGAAGATCTCGGCGCACTCCTCGGAGTCGTACACCCCGAGCCCGAAGTCGATCGCGACCAGGTCCCGGGTGGCCGCCTCGACGACGTCGCGGCCCTTGTCGGTGATGGACGCCAGCGTCCCGCGGCCGTCGTTGGGGTTCGGCCGCTTGTCGACGAGACCGGACCTGACCAGCCGGTCCACGGTGTTGGTGACCGAGGTGGGGTGCACCATCAGCCGCTCCCCGATCTTGGACATCGGCAGCTCACCGGCCTTGGAGAAGGCGAGCAGCACCAGCGCCTCGTACCGGGCGAAGGTCAGCCCGTACGGCTTGACGACGGCGTCGACCTCGGCGAGCAGGATCTGCTGGGCCCGCATGATCGAGGTGATCGCCCCCATCGAGGGCACGGGTCCCCAGCGCTGCTGCCAGAGCTCGTCGGCGCGGGCGATGGGATCGAAGGGAAGACTGAGCGGCTTCGGCACGGCATCGACCTTACCCATTGGTCACATGCCGGTCAGCCCCGTCTCGCCCTTCGGTATCGGACATTCGTCCGGGGGCTGTCCTGCGGACCTCGGCGACCAGCAGGAGCGTAAGGACGGTACCGATGATTCCGGATCCGGCGACCACCTGGTGCACGGGGAAGAACTCGGCCGCGAGCCCCGCCAGCGCCATCCCAAGACCCTGGACCGTCATCAGCCCGGCGGTGAGCAGCGTCATGGCCCGGCCCCGCAGCTCCTGGGGCACGGCGTCGACGAACCACTGGTCGAGCCCGATCGCATAGGCCGCGCCCGCGCCGGCCAGCGCGAGGACCGCCAGGGCGAGCGGCAGCCCGGGGCGGACCACGTACACGAGGAGCGGGAGCAGGCCGGCGGCGGCGACCGGAAGGACGATCCGGGAGCGGTTACGGGGGCTGAGCGCGGAGCCCACGAACAGTTCGGCCCCGATGTGCCCGACGGCCATCGCGCAGAGCAGCAGCCCGAGCGCGGCGGGCGGGGCCCCGATCGCGTCGGCGTACGGGGCGGCGAGCGCCTCCGGGGCCACCACGAACATCGGGGGCAGCCAGAACAGCAGCATCAGCGCCCGGACGCGGCGGTCGCCCAGCACCAGGCGGGCCCCGGAGAGCGACTCCTTGAGCAGCGTTCCGCCGCCGCCACCGGCACAGGCGCGGGCGGGGCGGTCACGGGTGCCGAAGCGGAGCAGGGCGGCCGAGCACAGGAAGGTCACCACGGTGACGGTGATCGCGCCGCGCGGGGACAGCACGGTGAGCAGCACCCCACCGGCGCCGAACCCGATGAGCATCGCGCTCTGGGAGACGATCCGCAGCAGCGAACGGCCCAGTACGTAGAGGTCGCCCTCGCCGAGGATGTCGGTGAGGGCCGCCATCCGGGTACCGGTGAAGACGGGTGCGACGGCGGCGACCAGGCAGCGCAGGGCGAGGAGTCCGGCGACCGGGGTGGCGGGCACCAGCATCACGGCGACGCAGGCCGCGCAGAGCAGGTCGCAGACGACGAGGACGCGGCGGGCCGGGTAGCGGTCGGCGACCCCCGCGAACAGCGTCCCTCCGATCATGTACGGCAGCAGCCCCAGCGCGAACGTCAGCGCGCTGAGCAGCGGGGAGCCGGTGAGGTCGTAGACGAGCACGGTGAGCGCCAGCTCACTGACGACGACGCCGAGCAGCGAGAGCAGGTGCGCGGCGAAGACGGCCCGGAACTCGGTGACGGCGAAGACGGCCCGGTAGCCGCGCGGGGCGGCGGACGCCGGGGCGGCGGGGCCGGAAGCGCAAGAGGCCGGGGCGCCCGAACCGGGAGCACAGGACGCCGGGGCGCCGGGACCGGGAGCGCAAGGAGCCGGAGCGCCCGAACCGGAAGCGCAAGGAGCCGGAGCGCCCGAACCGGAAGCGCAAGGAGCCGGAGCGCCCGAACCGGAAGCGCAGGACGCCGAAACCTCGGGACCGGGAGCGCAGGACGCCGGGGCCACGGGGCCGGGTGCCCAGGGAGCCGGGGCGCCCGGGCCGGCGGTGGGCTCCCGGAGCGTGGGCCCGGAGCCCGGGTCAGGGCGGGCGGCACGCTCCGGGGGCGGAGCCGGGACCGGTGCCGCCGGGGCGGGCGGGGTGCGGGGTGTGTCCGCCGGGGCGGGGCTGTCGGTCGGCATGGGGCGAGCCTGCGGCCCGAACGCGGCCGGTCCTAGACTTTCGGCTGGAGCCGAAAGTCCGGGCCGACGCGAGGGGGAGGCATGCCGTTCCAGCTGCACTTCGGCGAGAGCGATCTGCTGCGCTGCCGGTTCGCGCTGTCACCGCTGTTCGAGACCCAGGAGGCGGTGCGCACCCTGCACCGCACCGGCCGCCACGGCTACCACCTGCCGTGGCTCCGCCGGATCCGGGAGGCGTCCGGGGCGCTGGACCTGGAGCCGCTGTGGCTGCTGATGCCGGCCGTCGGCCACAACCCGGACTTCATCTGCCCGCCGCCGATCGGGCCGCTCGCGACGTTCGAGGAGGAGATCGCGGCCGTCCGGGCGGTCGATCCGGAGGTGGCGCGGGCCGACATGGCGCTGGCCCTGGCGGACCGGCCCGGCGGGGCCGCGTCGGCGACGGGCCGGCGGCTGCTGGCCGATCCGGCGCGGGCCGTGCGCGAGCTCGCCGACCTGCTGGAGCGGGCCTGGCAGGCGCTGATCGAGCCGTACTGGCCCCGGCTGCGGGCGTTGCTGGAGGCCGACATCGCCTACCACTCCCGGCGGCTCGCGGAGAGCGGCCTCGAGCAGCTGCTGGGCGAGGTGAGTCCCCGGCTCAGCTGGAACGGCTCGACGCTCACCGTGGCCGGGACCCGGGGCGACCACGAGCGGGTGCTGGGCGGGCAGGGGCTGGTCCTGATGCCGAGCGTCTTCGTCTGGCCGGAGGTCGTGGGCGGCCACGAGGAGCCGTGGCGGCCGGGGCTGATCTACCCGGCGCGCGGCATCGGCGGGCTGTGGAGCGAGTCCGGCGACCGGACCCCGGAGACGCTCGCCCGGCTGCTCGGCCGGGTCCGGGCCGATGTGCTGTGCGCGCTGGACGAACCGGCCGGGACGAGCGCGCTGGCGCACCGGCTGGGCATCGCCCCCTCGTCCGTGTCGGCCCATCTCTCCGTGCTGCGCGGGGCGGGGCTGCTGGCCTCGCGGCGCTACGGACACCAGGTGCTGTACGAGCGCACTCCGCTGGGGATCGCGCTGGCCGCCTCGGAGTGACGCGCGCCGGGCCGGGCCCAGGCCCTGTCGTCGAACTCCCGCCTGACCCCGCAGGGCCGCCCTACGGGCGACGACGGGAGTTCGGCGACAGGACCTGGCGGCGTACGGGTCACGGAGGGTGTCACGCTGACACTCTCCGTAACGAATGTGTCACGATGGCCCACGCTCCCTGTGTTCCGTGTCCGTGAGTCATCACCGTCCGAGGGGTCTGGATGTCCGGCCGCAGAATCGTCCCCCGCGCTCTCCCCCGTACCGTCCCCGTCCTGGCCGCCCTCACCCTGGCGGCCGTTCTCACCGCGGGCTGCTCGACACCGGAACCGCGCGTAACCAAAACCGCCGACGCGGCGGAAGAGCTCGTCCGGGGGGAGCCCGCCCCGAGCGCGGCCTCCCCGTACTGGGTCGACCCGAACAGCGACGCGGCCCGCCAGGTGCGCGCCTGGGAGAAGGAGGGGCGCGAGGCGGAGGCGAAGATCCTGCGGCGGATCTCCGGCCGGCCGGTGGCCGACTGGCCCGCGTGGGACGACCCGGCCCCCGGCATCCGGGCCGCCGCGAAGTCCGCCGCCCGCACGAAGAAGACCATCCTGCTGGTGGCGTACAACATCCCGCACCGCGACTGCGGGCTCTACTCCGCGGGCGGCGCCAAGGACGCGGACGCCTACCGTTCCTGGATCGGCGAGTTCGCCGACGCCATCGGCAACGCTCCGGCGACCGTGATCCTGGAGCCCGACGCCCTCCCCCACATCACGGACGGCTGCACCCCGCCCGAGCACCACGCCGAGCGCTACCAGCTCCTCTCCGAGGCGGTGGACACGCTCAAGGCCCTGCCGAAGACCCAGGTCTACCTGGACGCGGGCAACCCGGACTGGATCGACGAGCCGTCCAAGATGGCGCAGCCACTGCGGCAGGCCGGCATCGACCGGGCCGACGGCTTCTCCCTGAACGTCTCCAACTTCCAGTCGAACGAGAGCGTGAAGGCGTACGCGAAGCGGCTCTCCGACGCCGTGGGTGGCTCGCACTTCGTGATCGACACCAGCCGCAACGGCAACGGCCCCCTGTCCGGGGGCCGTGAGGAGGCCTGGTGCAATCCGCCGGGCCGGGGGCTCGGCACGCCGCCGACCACCGACACCGGCGACGACCGGCTCGACGCCTATCTGTGGATCAAGCGGCCGGGCGACTCCGACGGCACCTGCCGGGGCGGCCCGCCGGCCGGCGACTGGTGGCCGGAGTACGCGCTCGGCCTGGCGAGGCGCGCCGCGTCCTGAGCCGGTCGCGGCGCGCGCCCTCAGCCCCGGGCGAAGATCGGCTCCCAGCGCTTCGCCGAGTGGTCCCTGGGCGTGCGGGCGCCACTGAGGGAGATCGTCTCCTTGCTGCCGATGCCGACCAGCACCAACCGGTTCTCGTACTCCCCGCCGCCCGGTGCGATGTCCCAGGCGATCAACCGCGTGTTGTCGACCCAGGCGAGGAGTTCCTGACCGCGCAGCTTGGCGACGCGCTTGCCCGTCCGGGGGTCGAGGACCTGGGTGGCGGTGGTCTTCACACCGCCCGCGAAGGAACCGGCGACGAGTTCGCCGTCCGGGGAGAGGCCCGCGGGCGCGGACATGAGGTCCACGTGGGCCTCCTCGGCCGGTACGGTCACCGCCTTGCCGTCGAAGTCGCGGTAGACGACGCCGGGGGCCATGTTGATGGGCTCGTACAGCAGGGTGCCGTCGGTGTTGAAGCGCAGGTTCTCGCCGGAGCCGTAGTTCCCTCCCCCACCGGAGAACGCGGGCAGCGCATGCCAGCTGGATGCGCCCGTCGCCACGTCGACGACGGCGAATCCGGTGCGGCAGGGCACCCGCCACGGCTCGTAGCCGTCGTTCACCTGAACCTTGTGGGACCAGTAGGCGCGGTCCGGGTTCTTGTCGTACGTGGTGGCCACCAGCTTGCTGCCGTCGGGCGAGAAGAAGAGGCCGCCCACACCCTGGGCCAGCGGAATCCAGCGGGTCACCTTCCCGGTACGGAGGTCGAGCAGCCCGACGCGGGGGGCAGGCAGTTCGCGTTCCAGGACGGCGGCGGTCCGCATACCGGGGGCGACGGCGAGGAAGGACCAGCGCTCGTCCACCTCGTAGCGGCCGGTCTCCTGGTTCAGCACCGAGTAGGTCCGCTCGACGACCTCGTCGCGGTTGGGCTGCCGGACCTTCTCGGAGGTGAAGTACGCGGCGAGGACCTGATCACCGACGGCGATCCTGTCACGCGGCGGGGACTGGTCGACCTGGCGCTGGACACCGTGGTCGGAGACTTCGCCGCCGACCACGTGGATCCCGCGCCCCCTGCCGGTGTCCGGGTCGCCGGAGCCGAGCAGCGTGGGTACGCCCACGGCCGCGACGACGACCAGGACCGTGGTCCCGGCGGCAGCGGCGAGGGTACGGGCCCGGCGCCGGCGTCGCTCGGCGAGAATCCGGCCGGCGAGGCCGGGACGCGGGGCCGGGACGCCGGCCGCCTGCTCGCGCAGAGCGTCACGGACGAGTTCCTCGACGTTCACGGTCGTACCTCCACGGAAGCGAGATTGCGGGACGGCGGCTGCTCCACGCCGAACCCGCCGAGCGCCGTGAGTTCGGGCGCGTGGGCACGCAGTCTGGCCAGGGACCGGTGGGTGGTGGACCGCACGGTGCCGACGGAACAGCCGAGGAGGCGGGCGACATCGGCCTCGGGCAGGTCCTCGAAGAAGCGCAGCACGAGGACGGTGCGCTGCCGAGCGGTGAGCCGGGACAGCGCCTCACGCATCACGAGACGCAGATCGGCGGCGCCCGAGCCGTCCGTGCCGCTGCCGCGGTCGGGCGGCTCGGCGACGGTCACCTCCCGTCTGCGCCCCTTCAGCCGCCAGCGGCTGACCTGCTGCCGGTAGAGGATCCGGCGTACGTACGCCTCGGGTTCCTCGATCCGCCCCCATCGCCCGGCGGCCTTGATCAGCGCGTTCTGCAACAGGTCCTCGCCCGCGTGGCGGTCTCCGCCGCTGAGCACCACGGCCGTCTTCAGCAACGCCGCGGAACGGTTGCTCACGAAATCGACGAAGCTCTCCTGGCCTGCCGCGTCCACGGTCACCTTCTCCTCCTGGGCGGGCCCCTGCCCTCCCCGACCGTACTGACGCGCGCGGGTGTCTCCCGCTATGCCTGCTCAGGCGACCTTGACCCACTTGGCCTCGGAGGGAACGCCGTCGGTGTCGGTGACGAAGAGCATGTACCAGCCGGGCGGCACCAGCGTGGGGTCGTCCGGCACGGTCACGCTCACCTTGCCGTCGCCCTTCTTCAGGCCCAGTTCGATGGAGCGCTGCTCCACGTCGGTGGTGTGGGTGACGGCGCTCGGCCGCATCAGCCGGGCGGTGGCGATCCGGTCGGCGTCGGCGCTCTCGTACGTGACCGTCGTGCCGCGCTCGGCGTTCTCGGGGCCGTTGCCGATCACCGGGCGCTCGTCCCCGCCCCGGTGCAGGGCGGGCGGGGTGTAGACCTCCATGCGCTGCTCGAACTTGCCGAGCTTGGTGTTGTCCTTGTCGCCGTAGAGCGAGTCGGAACCGAAGGTCGCCACCCGGCCGTCGGGCAGCAGCAGCGCCTCGGAGTGGTAGTTGCGCCCCACCGTCGGCTCGGCCGCCTCCTTGAAGGTGTTGGTCTTCGGGTCGTAGGACTGCGCCTTCAGGATGTTGCTGTTCCCACGGCCCCGGTAGTCCTCGGATCCGCCGCTGGTGAAGACGGTGTCGTCGGGCATGATCACGCTGTTCAGATAGCGCGTGCCCTGCGGCAGGTCGGGGCCGGGCTCGAAGGCCGGGTTGTCCTGCTTGAGGTCGATGACCGCCGTGCGTGCGGTGGACTTCTTCGACTCGCCGACCCCGCCGCCGCCGAGGACCATCACCTTCTGGTCCTGCACGGGCGGCAGCAGCAGCGAGGCGGCCGTCTCCAGCTGGTCGGTGTCGGTCAGTCCGGGCACCTTGGTGAAGGTGTTCTTCTTGATGTCCCAGATCCCGGGCTCGCGCCCCTTGTCCGCCGGCCCGTAACCGGCGTTGGCGCCCGGGTAGAAGAGCTTGCCGCCCTTGGTCAGGAAGAGCGCCGGGTAGGTCGGGAAGTACTGGAAGGGGCCCTCGGACCACTTCTTCGTCTTCGGGTCGTAGATCTCGTTGTCGCCCGGGAGGATCGCGCCGACGTCGTCGAGGCCGGAGACGGAGAGCACCCGGCCGTCCTCAAGGCCGACGAGCGTCGGATACCAGCGGGCCTCCTTCATCGGGTCGACCTGGATGTACTTCTCCGCCGTGGGGTCGAACTCGTAGGCGGCGCGGATCCCCTGGAAGTCCTGCTTGTCCATGGTGATCTTCTCGGCGAGGCCGTAGGAGTTGTCGGCGGCCTTGCCCTTCAGCCCGACGATCTCGTACTGGGCGGCGTCCGCCGCCACCGCCTCGGGTCCCTCGTCCACCGCCTCGACGAAGACCCGCTGCTCGGAGGCGGTCACCTTCGTCTTCCACGGCTTCATCTGGCCGCTCTCGAAGTAGTCGACCTCGAACTCGCGCTTGGCCTTGGGGACGGTGACGTCGAACTTGGCCACGTACTCGACGCCGGAGGGCGAGCGGAAGACCGTGCCCTTCTTGAGCTTCAGCGGCTTGTCCGGGTTCTCGTTCTTGACCCGCATGCCGCCGCCGGCCCGTTTCACCTTGTCGTCGAGCACCTCGTAGCGGGCGGTGCCGCCCGCGATCAGGAGGCGGCCGTCGGGGAGCTGTGCGTGGCCGCCGCAGAAGAAGTCCTCGGGGGTGGGGATCTTCTGGAAGGTGTTCTCGGCCGGATCCCACAGCACCGTGTCGAAGGTGCCCGCGTCGAAGTGCGCCTCGTCGTTGCCGGAGCCCGCGACGATCAGCACCTTCCCGGTGTGCAGAAGCGCCGCGTGGATCGCGTTGGTCCGGTACTCCTTCGGGATGTTCACCTGCTCCCAGGAGCCGTACTCCGCCTTGTACTCCGGCTGGTCGATCTTGTACGCGTGGTACCTGTCCTCGGCGAAGGACAGGGCCGCGGGAGCGTTCAGCCCGGCGAGCAGCAGCACCGCGCCGCCTCCCAGGAGCGTCTTCCTCATCTGCTTCGAGGGCCGGTAGGCCATGGGTCAGTTCCCTCCTGCGGTGGTGGTGGCGGTGGTGCCGGCGCTCGCCGCGGTGGTCGCCGACGGGGCGGGGCCGGCCGTGGTGGTGACGTAGACCGGTTCGGGCGGCGGGGGTGCCAAGACGGGGACGGCGCGCGCCGTCTCGGCGCGCCTGTCCTCCCGGACGGTCCAGGCCCAGACGGCGACCGGGGAGAGCGCTATCGCGAGCCCCAGCGTCGCCCAGGTCCGCATCGCCACATGGGTGTGGTCCAGGTACACCGACGCGGCGAGCGAGGAGAGCAGGACCGCCGCCCAGAAGAGGTGGATACGGAAGGTGAGCAGCCGGTCCGGGGAGGCCTGGCCGCCCTTGGGCGTGACGACGAACCGGCCGTCGGTGCGCAGCACGGCCGAGCCCAGCGACTTCAGGTAGATCGGCGCGGAGAGCGCGGACATGGCCATGCCGGCGAGACCGCCGGAGCCCTCGGGCTCGTGCGGGGAGACGTTGTGCCGGCGGTTCCAGAGGTAGAGCCCGATCTGGAGGGCGGCGGCGTCGCTGTAGAGCATCAGCCAGATGGAGGCGGCGACCTGGGTGCCGGACGCCCCGAACCAGAGGAACAGCACGCAGCTGCCCACGCCGAGCAGCCAGTTGACCGCGGTCATCGGGTAGTAGACGAGCATCAGCGTGTAGCTGAGGAGGCGGCCGGGGGGCACCCGGAACAGCGCCTTGCCGTACTGCTTGAACAGCGTCTCGTACGTTCCCCGGGACCAGCGCAGCTGCTGGGTGAAGAAGTCCGTCCAGGAGGCGGGCCCCTCGCCCACGGCCAGCACGTCGGGCGTGTAGACCGAACGCCAGTAGCGCCCGGTGCGCGGGTTGCGGCGGCGGTGGATCTCGAAGCCGGTGGCCATGTCCTCGGTGATCGAGTCGTACAGGCCGCCGACCTGCCGCAGCGCGGCGATGCGCACGACGTTGTTGGTGCCGACGAACATCGGGGCGCCGTAGCGGTTGCCCGCGCGCTGGATCAGGGCGTGGAAGAGGAACTGCTGCGACTCGGCGGCCTTGGTGACGGCCGAGTCGTAGTTACCGTAGACCTGCGGTCCGACGACGAAGGCGACGTCCGGGTCGCGGAAGTAGCCCATCATCCGTTCCAGGAAGTTGGGCATCGGCACGTGGTCGGTGTCGACGGAGGCGAAGAAGTCGTAGTCGCCGCCGTGCAGGGCGATCCAGGCGTTGTAGTTGCCGTGCTTCGTCTTCGCCTTGTGGACGCCCTTGTCCCGGTTCCACTCGGGGACCCCGCGCCGGGTGAAGTGGTGGACGCCCAGTTCGGCGCAGAGCATCCGGGCGCCGGGGTCGTCGCCCTCGTCGAGCAGCCAGACGTCCAGCGGGCCGGGGTGCTTCAGGCGTACGGCGCCCTTGAGGGTGGCGCGGACCATGGAGAGCGGTTCCTTGCCGGGGACGTACGTGGTCAGGAACGCGACCCTGGTGCCGGGCTCGGGCGTCACCGGGACCGGGTCCCGCGCGACGAGCGTGGCGTGTGCGATGGAGACCACGTTGACCAGCATGAACAGCTCGATCAGCGCGATCGACACCAGCATCACGGTGTCGGCGACGACCAGCCAGCGCTCCCCGTTCTCCCGCTCGGTCCAGTGCGTGGGCCAGACCAGGTACAGGAGCAGGACGCCCGTGAGCACCGGGGCGAGGGTCATCAGCAGGACGGCTCTTATTCGGTGCTTCTCCGTCGAGAGCAGGCTCTTGTACCGCACCCGGTACCCCGTCGGTTCCGGCTCCGTGAGCGGACCCGCGAGCCGGCTGTAGGTGTCGTAGTCGTAGCCCTCCGACCGCACCGTGCCTCCCACTGTCGAACGGGTTGATATCCCCACAGAAGGGGACGGCTAACGGTGTGTCGACTTGGCGGGTCCGAGTGAGCGGTTTTTGGTCCGGAACCGGAAAAGCCCCCGGCCGTGTGGCACTGGGGGCTTTTCGGGTGAACGCGGATGGAGGCGGGACGTCCCGCGCGGACGGCGCGTCAGGACGAGAGGTGACGCTCCACGGTCGCGACCTTGGAGGTCAGGCCGTCGGTGACGCCGGGTCGGATGTCGGCCTTAAGTACCAGGGAGACGCGGCCGGCGCGGGCCTCGACGGCGGCCACGGCGCGCTTGACGACGTCCATGACCTCGTCCCACTCCCCCTCGATGGAGGTGAACATGGCGTCGGTGCGGTTGGGGAGACCGGATTCACGCACGACCCGGACGGCGTCGGCGACGTACTCCCCGACGTCCTCGCCGACACCGAGCGGGGAGACGGAGAACGCGACGATCATGCGCTGACCGTGCCCTCGCGGCGGGCGCGGGCGGCGATGACGCCGTCGGCCTCGTACTTCTTGAGGAGCTTGTCGCCGTAGAGCCCGCCGAAGGGGATGACCGCGAGGACGAAGAACAGCGCGACGCGCTTGAGCGGCCACTTGGCCTTGACCCAGACGTCCAGCAGGAACACCACGTAGATCGTGAAGAGGAGGCCGTGCAGCGCGCCCAGCGGCGGCATCAGGAAGTCGATGTCCGAGACGCGCATGAGGAGCGAGCCGAAGATGAGCAGCGCCGGGAAGGAGAGCGCCTCGGGGAGCGAGATGAGGCGCAGCCGGTGCAGGGCGGAAGCGGTCTTGATGTCCACGAGGGCACCTTCGAGTGGGAGGGTCGCGTGAGCTTGTGAAGACACGCACAAGCCGCCCCCATTGTGGCATCGCACCGGCGCGCCCCCGGCGGCGGGGGCCGCCCCGTCCGCCGGTGCGCGTATCGCCGCATATCAGGGCCGGTCCGCGTGCGCATCAGGGACGTAACGGTTCCGGAGTCTCTGGCCGGGGTGCGGCGGGGACGGCTACCGTCGTCGCGTGGCGATGTTCCGACTCCAAGGCAGCAAGACGCTCGCCGTCGACCTGACGGGCGATGCCGTCAAGGCGAAGAACGGCTCGATGGTCGCGTACGACGGCCGGATGTCCTTCAAGAAGATGTCCGGCGGCGGTGAGGGGCTCCGGGGCATGGTGACCCGCCGGCTGACCGGCGAGCAGATGACGGTGATGGAGGTGTCCGGGCAGGGCACCTGTTACTTCGCCGACCGGGCGAGCGAGATCAACCTGGTCTCGCTGGGCGGCGACACCCTGTACGTGGAGGCGAGCAATCTGCTGGCCACCGACGCCGGGCTGCGCACGGGCACGACGTTCACCGGGCTGCGCGGCGGGGCGAGCGGCAACGGCCTGTTCACCACCACGGTGGAGGGCACCGGACAGGCGGCGATCACGTCGGACGGCACGGCGGTCCTGCTGCGGGTGTCCCCGCAGTATCCGCTGATGGTCGACCCCGGCGCGTACATCGCCCACCAGGGCCGGCTCCAGCAGAGCTTCCAGGCGGGGGTGAACTTCCGGACGCTGATGGGCGAGGGCTCCGGCGAGGCGTTCCAGATCCGCTTCGAGGGCGAAGGCCTGGTCTATGTGCAGCCGAGCGAGCGCAACACCGTCGGGGGCGATGTCTGATGCCGTTCCGGGAGATCAACTCCAAGATGGTCGAGGCCACCCTGGCCCCGGGCCAGCAGCTGTTCAGCCAGCGCGGCGCGATGCTGGCGTACCGGGGCGAGGTGTCCTTCACCCCGAACATCCAGGGCGGGCAGGGCGGTGTCGCGTCGATGATCGGCCGCCGGGTGGCGGGCGAGTCGACGCCCCTGATGACGGTCGAGGGCTCGGGCACGGTGATGTTCGGCCACGGCGGCCACCACATCCAGGTGATCGAGCTGGCGGGCGACACCCTGTACGTGGAGGCCGACCGGCTGCTCGCGTTCGACGGGACGCTCCAGCAGGGCACGATGTTCATGGGCTCGCAGGGCGGGGTGATGGGCATGGTGCGCGGCCAGGTGACCGGCCAGGGCCTGTTCACCACCACGCTCAAGGGGCACGGCGCGGTCGCGGTGATGGCGCACGGCGGGGTGATCGAACTGCCGATCACGCCGGGCCGGGACGTCCACGTCGACCCGCAGGCCTACGTCGCCCACCACGGCGAGGTCCGGAACAAGCTGTCCACGGCGGTCGGCTGGCGGGACATGGTGGGGCGGGGCTCCGGCGAGGCGTTCCAGCTGGAGCTGAGCGGCAGTGGTGCGGTGTACGTCCAGGCGTCGGAGGAGAAGCTGTGAGCACGCCCGTGGTCCTCGACCCGATGACGCTGCCGTCGGACGACAACGTCAACTCCTACACCTTCTGCGTGGAGCTCAAGGGGAGCCGGTGGTTCCTGCAGAAGGGCAAGATGATCGCCTACTACGGGCAGATCCAGTTCGACGGCATCGGGCACGGCCGGTTCGAGCGGCTGGTGCGCTCCAGTTTCCATTCGCCGCTGCACGCGGGCGACTGGGTGGTGGCCGAGGGCAGCGGGAAGATGCTGCTGGCGGACCGGGCGTTCGACGTGAACTCCTTCGACCTGGAGGACGGGAACCTCACCATCCGCTCCGGGAACCTGCTGGCGTACCAGCCGACGATGGCGCTGAAGCAGTCGATCGTGCCGGGGTTCGTGACGCTGATCGGCACGGGGAAGTTCGTCGCCGCGTCGAACGGCCCGGTGGTGTTCATGGAGCCGCCGCTGCGGGTGGACCCGCAGGCGCTGGTGGGCTGGGCCGACTGCCCCTCCCCGTGCCACCACTACGACCACGGCTACATGACGGGCGTGATGGGCGGTATCCGGTCACTCACGGGGATCGGTGGGACGTCGGGCGAGGAGCACCAGTTCGAGTTCGTCGGGGCGGGCACGGTGCTGCTCCAGTCGAGCGAGACGCTGATGGCGGAGCAGGCGGCGGGCGTGGTGCCGAACGAGCCGGGCGTTCCGGGTGGCGGGGGTCGACCCGGATCCGCTCCGCGCATGCCCGGCCAGCTGGGGGACCTCCAGCGTCGCTTCGGGTTGTGAGCGGTAGTCTGCGGAGTGTGACGTCGAACGCCTGCGCCCAGCCGTCGGTGCTTGCCGACGGGCCTTTCGGCGCTCCCGCGGGCCGGGGGTGCCGGTCGTCACACACCCCAATTTCGTCCGGCTTTCAACTTCTTAGGTAGAATCCATATATGGAGACCGAGACGGCCACCCGCTGGCTGAGCGAAGCGGAGCAGTGCGCCTGGCGCACCCACCTGGACGTCAGCAGGCTGCTGATGCACCAACTGGAGAAAGACCTCCAGCCGTTCGGCCTGACCATGAACGACTACGAGATCCTGGTCAACCTCTCCGAATCGGACGACCAGCGCATGCGGATGAGCGACCTCGCCGCCGCCACCCTCCAGTCCAAGAGCCGGCTCTCGCACCAGATCACCCGGATGGAGACCGCCGGGCTGGTCCGCCGCACCCACTGCGAATCGGACCGGCGTGGACTGTTCGCGGTCCTCACCGAGCACGGCGCGGAGACCATGCGCAAGGTCGCCCCGCACCACGTCGCCTCGGTGCGGCAGCACTTCATGGACCTGCTGTCCCCCGAGGCGCTGGCCGACCTGCACGCCGCGCTGACCCCGATCGCGGAACACCTGCGCGGCAAGCGCGGCAAGCTGTAGGGCCCGGGGCCGTCAGGCGGGGCGGGGCAGCCACAGCCGGAAGGCCGCACCGCCCTCGGCCGCCGCGTGCACAGTCAGCGTCCCGCCGTGGCGCGAGGCGACGTCCCGGGCGATGGCCAGCCCGAGTCCCGCGCCGCCGTCGTCCCGGCTGCGGGCGTCGTCGAGCCGGACGAACCGTTCGAAGATCCGCTCCCGCTCGTCCTCGGGAACGCCCGCCCCGTCGTCCCTGACCTCCACCCGTACGCCGCGCCCGTCGGCCGCCACCGACACCGCGACGCTCCCCTCGGCGTGCCGCTGGGCGTTGTCCAGCAGATTGCCGATCACCCGGGACAGCTGCCCGCGCGACCCGCTCACCTCGAACGCACCGCCCTCCGGCGCCTCGACGCCCACCGCGATCCGGTCCCCGGTCCGCTGCGACACCTCCTCCCGGACCAGCGCGCCCAGCTCCACCGTCGCGCTCCCGGGCTTCTCCCCCGCGTCCAGGCGGGCCAGCAGCAGCAGATCCGCCGCCAGCACCTGGAGCCGTACGGTGTCGGCGACCGCGCCCGGGAGGTCCAGCAGCTCCGGATGGGCCTCGGCCACCTCCAGCTGGGTGCGCAGCGAGGCGATCGGGGAACGCAGCTCGTGCGAGGCGTCCGCGACGAACCGGCGCTGGCGTTCCACGGACGCCTCCAGGACGGTGAGCGTCTCGTTCGTCGTCCGGGCCAGCGCCGCGACCTCGTCCCGCGAACCGGGCTCCGGGACCCGGCGGGCCAGGTCCTCGGACGCGGTGATCGCCGCCATCTCGCGGCGGATGCCCTCGACCGGCCGCAGGGCCCGGCGGGTCACCAGCCAGGTCACCCCGGCGACGACCACCAGGAGCAGCGGCAGCCCGGTGAGCATCGCCCCGCGCACCGTGTCCACCGCCTCCTGCTCGGCGGCGAGCGGTGCGCCCGCGTGCACGGTCAGGGTGACGCCACGAGGGGTGGTCGCCTCGACGGCGGCGAAGCGGTAGTCGGCGGTGGTGCGGTCGACGGTGGCGGTGCCGTCGGAGAAGTCCGGGTCGTCGGAGGAGACCTGACCGCGGCCGGGGCGGCCGCCGTCATCGTCGTCGGAGCTGCCGTCGTCGGCGCTGTCGTCATCGGCGCTGTCGTCGTCCCCGTCCCCGTCATCTTCGCCGGGCGACGGGGAGGCCCCCGCCGAGGCCGACGGCACCGGGGTGACGCCGCTCGTGCCGGTGCCGGTGACGGCCCGCAGGTCCTTGGAGACGAGGACGACCCGGCCCTCCTCGTCGGTCACCTGGACCGGGTGGTCCTCCTCGTCGTCCAGTTCCAGTTCGTCGTACGGGGTGTCCGTGGCCAGCTGTCCGGCCACCTCGCGGGCCGCCACCTCGGCCTGGAGGTCCGCCTGGTCGATCAGGTTGGCCCGCAGGACCAGGAGCACGGCGAGACCGGCCGCCACCAGGGCGACGGCGACGACCAGGGTGGCCCCGATGGCGGCCCTGGCCCGTACGGACCTCACTTCGCCTCCAGCCGGTAGCCCGCGCCGCGCACGGTACGGATGGCACTCGCGCCGAGCTTGCGGCGCAGGGTGGAGACGTAGACCTCGACGATGTTCGGATCGCCGTCGTAGGCGAAGTCCCAGACGTGCTCCAGGATCTCCGCCTTGCTGACGACCTGGCCCGCGCGCAGGGCGAGCTGTTCCAGCACCGCGAACTCCTTGGCGGTGAGCGCGATCTCGTCCTCGCCGCGGATCACCCGGCGGGCGGCGGTGTCGATGCGCAGGGACCCGACGGTCAGGACGGGCGCGGCGGTGCCGGCTCCCCGGCGGCGCAGCAGGGCGCGGACCCGGGCGACGAGGACGACGTAGCTGAAGGGCTTGGTCAGATAGTCGTCGGCGCCGGTGTCCAGCCCCTCGGCCTCGTCGTACTCGCCGTCCTTGGCGGTCAGCATGAGGATCGGCACCTCGTGGCCGGCGGCGCGCAGGTTCGAGCAGACGCGGTAGCCGTTCATGCCGGGCAGCATGATGTCGAGGATCACCAGGTCGTAGACGCCCTCGCTCGCCCGGTGCAGCCCTTCGAGACCGTCGTGCACGACATCCACGGCGAAACCCTCGGCGGTCAGTCCCCTCGCCAGGGACACCGCGAGGCGCTTCTCGTCCTCCACGATCAACAGGCGCATGCGCACAGCCTCGCAAACTCCACCTGAAGGCGTCTTCAGGTGGCTTCAGGTTGCGTTCAGCAACGTCCCGGCAGTGTGGGGCACGTCGAACAGCAGCAGCTCCCGGGAGGAACCCTCATGAAGCGCAACGTCACCATCGCGGCGATCACCGCGGCCGTGCTCATCGGCGGCACCACCGCCGCCACCGTCGCCTTCGCGGACGACGGTGACGGCGACCGTACGCCCGCCAGGGGCGTGAGCGCCGTGAGCCTCGCCGACGACAACGCCTCCGACGACCGCGCGGACGACGCTTCCGACGACCGGGCCCCGGCCGCCGCGAAGAGCACCCGGATCACCCTCGACCAGGCGGTCGCCGCCGCCCTGAAGAGCGTCCCGGGCACGGTCACCGAGGCCGAGCTGGACGATGACGACGACGACAACGGCCGCGCGGTCTGGGAGCTGGACGTCCGCGGTTCCGACAAGAAGTGGCACGACGTGACGGTGGACGCCGGCAACGGCAAGGTCCTGAAGACCCGCGACGACGACAACGACGACCGCGACCGCCACGCGCCCCGCTCCTCCGCCGTCACCCTGAACCAGGCGGCGGACGCGGCCCTGAGGACCGCGCCGGGCAGCGTCACGTCGATCGACCTGGACGACGACGATGACGACGACAGCCGGGGCAGCGTCCTGCGCTGGGACATCGACATCACGGGCAAGGACGGCACGCAGCACGAGCTGCGCGTCGACGCGAAGACCGGCAAGGTCACCGTGGACCGCGACGACGACGGTGACGACGACCGGGACGACCGCGCGGACGACAAGGACGACGACCGCGGCGACGACCGGGATGACCGGGACGGCGACGACGGCTGACGTAAACCCGGGCGGACGCACGTGAAGCAGGAGAAGGCCCTCGCAGCGGTGCACGCCGCTCCGAGGGCCTTCGTCGTGTCGTTCGTTCAGGAGCCCTGCGTCAGCCCCGCCACCAGTTCGTCGGCCGCCGCGTACGGGTCCAGGGTCCCCGCGACGATGCGCTCGGCCAGGGCGTGCAGCCGGCGGTCGCCGCGCAGGTCGGCGATCCTCTCGCGGAGCGCGGTGACGGCGATCGTCTCGACCTCGTGCGCGGCGCGGGCGGTGCGGCGCTCGGCCAGCACGCCGTGCTCCTCCATCCACGCGCGGTGCTTCTCCAGGGCCTCGACGACCTCGTCCGTGCCCTGGCCCCGGGCGGCGACCGTCTTCACGATCGGGGGGCGCCAGTCGCCGGGGCCCCGGGCCTCCCCCAGGCCCAGCATGTGGTTCAGCTCGCGGGCGGTGGCGTCCGCGCCGTCCCGGTCCGCCTTGTTGACCACGTAGACGTCGCCGATCTCCAGGATCCCGGCCTTGGCCGCCTGGATGCCGTCGCCCATGCCCGGGGCGAGCAGCACGACGGAGGTGTCGGCCTGGGAGGCGATCTCCACCTCGGACTGGCCGACGCCGACCGTCTCGACGAGGACCACGTCACAGCCCGCCGCGTCCAGCACCCTGATGGCCTGCGGCGCGGACCAGGCGAGGCCGCCCAGGTGGCCCCGGGTCGCCATCGAGCGGATGTAGACGCCCGGGTCGGAGACGTGGTCCGCCATCCGGATCCGGTCGCCCAGCAGCGCCCCGCCGGAGAACGGCGAGGACGGGTCGACGGCGAGGACGCCGACCCGCTTGCCCGCCCGGCGGTAGGCGGAGACCAGGGCCGAGGTGGAGGTGGACTTGCCGACGCCCGGCGAGCCCGTGAGCCCGACGACGTAGGCGTGGCCCGCCAGCGGCGCCAGCGCGGCCATCACCTCCCGCAGCTGCGGGGACGCCCCCTCCACCAGCGAGATCAGCCGGGCCACCGCACGCGGCCTGCCTGCTCGTGCCTGCTCGACCAGCGTGGGGACGTCCACGTCCACGTCCACGTTCACCGCTCCGTATCTCTCGCTCTGCCCCGGGACCCGGACGGGCCCGGAATCCGTACGGCTGCTACTTGCCCGGGACCCGGATGATCAGCGCGTCGCCCTGACCCCCGCCGCCGCACAGCGCGGCCGCGCCGGTGCCGCCGCCGCGCCGCTTCAGCTCCAGGGCCAGGTGCAGGACGATCCGGGCGCCGGACATCCCGATGGGGTGGCCGAGCGCGATGGCGCCGCCGTTGACGTTGACCTTGTCCGAGGTGACGCCCAGGTCCTTCATGGACTGGACGGCGACGGCCGCGAACGCCTCGTTGATCTCGATCAGGTCGAGGTCCCCGACGCCGAGGCCGTCCTTCTTCAGGGCGTGCCGGATGGCGTTCGAGGGCTGCGACTGGAGGGAGTTGTCGGGGCCCGCGACGTTTCCGTGGGCCCCGATCTCGGCGATCCAGTCGAGGCCCAGCTCCTCCGCCTTCGCCTTGCTCATCACGACGACCGCGGCGGCACCGTCGGAGATCTGCGAGGAGGTGCCGGCGGTGATCGTCCCGTCCTTGGCGAAGGCGGGGCGCAGCTTGCCGAGCGTCTCCACGGTCGTCTCGGCGCGGATGCCCTCGTCCTGCGAGAACAGGACCGGGTCGCCCTTGCGCTGCGGGATCTCGACCGGGGTGATCTCGGCCTCGAAGAGACCGTTCTTCCGGGCGGCGGCGGCCCGCTGGTGGGACTGCGCGCCGACCTCGTCCTGGGCGGCGCGGTCGAGACCGAGGCGGCCGTTGTGCTTCTCGGTGGACTCTCCCATCGGGATGTTCTCGTACGCGTCGGTGAGACCGTCGTGCGCCATCGAGTCCAGCATCCCGATCGCGCCGTACTTGTGGCCCTCGCGGGACTTGGGGAGCAGGTGCGGGGCGTTGGTCATGGACTCCTGACCGCCCGCGACCACCACGTCGAACTCCCCGGCGCGGATGAGCTGGTCGGCCAGCGCGATGGCGTCGAGCCCGGACAGGCACACCTTGTTGACGGTGAGCGCGGGGACGTTCATCGGGATGCCGGCCTTGACCGCGGCCTGCCGGGCGGGCATCTGGCCCGCGCCGGCCGTGAGCACCTGACCCATGATCACGTACTGGACCTGGTCACCGCCGATGCCCGCCCGGTCCAGGGCGGCCTTGATGGCGAAGCCGCCGAGGTCGGCGCCGGAGAAGCTCTTGAGGGAGCCGAGGAGGCGGCCCATGGGCGTCCGGGCGCCCGCGACGATCACTGAGGTGGTGGTACCGGTCGTTGCTGGCATGGGCACGGCCCCTTGGGATCGGATGTGAACGAGGGTTTACCTGAATGTACTGAGCGGTGTCGCGCCCGTCATCCGGCAACCGGTGTGACGGCGCGCACGTTGCGTAACCATGGCGGTAGCGCTGCACTGGATCCATGCTGACGCGAATCGACCACATCGGGATCGCCTGTTTCGACCTGGACAGGACGGTCGAGTTCTACCGTGCCACGTACGGCTTCGAGGTGTACCACTCCGAGATCAACGAGGAGCAGGGCGTCCGGGAGGCGATGCTCAGGATCAACGGGACCTCGGACGGCGGGGCCTCCTACCTCCAGCTGCTGGAGCCCACCCGGGAGGACTCGGCCGTCGGCAAGTGGCTGGCGAAGAACGGGGAGGGCGTGCACCACATCGCCTTCGGTACGGAGGACGTGGACGGGGACGCCGCGGACATCCGCGAGAAGGGCGTCCGGGTGCTGTACGACGAGCCGAGGACGGGGTCGATGGGGTCCCGGATCACGTTCCTGCACCCCAAGGACTGCCACGGCGTCCTCACCGAACTGGTCACGAGCAGGGCGGAGCACTGACCACCGCATACCCGGCCCGGTAGAGTGGGCGGTTCCGGGCCGGGGCCGGGTCGGGGGCGTTCCGCGTCCTCGTCGTTTGTCTGTCACCATTCCCGGGGGACTCACGCCGGCGAGCAGCTCGTGCGGAGAGTCGCGACCAGGGTAGGGGTCTCCCCCGCTCGAACTAAGTTGAGCTCGGGGAAGGATGGGACCGCGCAGTGCGGGGCTACGAACGCCAGGAGAGCCACCTCGCTGAAGACGACCATCTCTCGCGGTTCGAAGCCAAGATGGACCGGCTGAAGACCGACCGGGAGAAGGCCGTCCAGCACGCCGAGGACCTCGGCTACCAGGTCGAGGTCTTGCGTGCCAAGCTGCACGAGGCCCGGCGCAATCTCGCGAACCGTCCCGCCTACGACAGCGCGGACCTCGGCTACCAGGCCGAGCAGATGCTGCGGAACGCGCAGGTCCAGGCCGAGCAGATGCGCAGCGACGCCGAGCGCGAGCTGCGCGAGGCCCGCGCCCAGACGCAGCGGATACTCCAGGAGCACGCCGAGCACCAGGCGCGTCTCCAGGCCGAGTTGCACGCCGAGGCCGTCCAGCGCAGGCAGCGGCTCGACCAGGAGCTGGCGGAGCGCCGCCAGACCGTCGAGTCGCACGTCAACGAGAACGTCGCCTGGGCCGAACAGCTGCGCGCCCGCACCGAGTCGCAGGCCCGCCGGCTGCTGGAGGAGTCCCGCGCCGAGGCCGAACAGGCGCTGGCCGCCGCCCGGGACGAGGCCGCCCGGCTGGCCGAGGAGACCCGTCGGCGCGCCGGCTCGGAGACCGAGACCGCCAGGGCCGAAGCCGAGGCGATCCTGCTGCGCGCCCGCAAGGACGCCGAGCGCCTCCTCGGAGCCGCCTCCGCCCAGGCGCAGGAGGCCAGCAGCCACGCGGAGCAGCTGCGCTCCAGCACGACCGCGGAGACCGAGCAGACCCGCCAGCAGACCACCGAGCTGAACCGGTCCGCCGAGCAGCGCCTCTCGGAGGCCGAGACCCGGCTGCGCGAGTCCCGGCTGGAGGCGGAGAAGCTCCTCGCCGAGGCGAAGGACGCCGCCGCCAAGCAGTTGGCCGCCGCCGAGTCGCAGAACGAACAGCGCACCCGTACGGCCAGGTCGGAGATCGCCCGGCTGGTCGGCGAGGCCACCAAGAGCACCGAGGCGCTGAAGGAAGAGGCCGAGCAGGCGCTCGTCGACGCCCGCGCCGAGGCGGAGCGGCTGGTCGCCGAGGCGGGCGAGAAGGCCCGTACGGTCGCCGCCGAGGACGCCGCCGCCCAGCTGGCGAAGGCGGCCCGCAGCGCCGAGGAGGTGCTCACCAAGGCCTCCGAGGACGCGAAGTCGACGACGAGGGCGGCGAGCGAGGAGGCCGAGCGGATCCGCCGCGAGGCGGAGGCCGAGGCGGACCGGCTGCGCGGCGAGGCCGCCGAGCAGGCCGACGAGCTCAAGGGCGCGGCGAAGGACGACACCAAGGAGTACCGGGCCAAGACGGTCGAGCTCCAGGAGGAGGCCCGCCGGCTGCGCGGCGAGGCCGAGACGCTGCGCTCCGAGGCGGTCGCCGAGGGCGAGCGGATCCGGGGCGAGGCCCGCCGCGAGGCGGTCCAGCAGCTGGAGGAGGGCGCCCGCACCGCCGAGGAGCTGCTGACCGAGGCCCGCTCCGACGCGGACGAGCTGCGCACCAAGGCGAACGGCGAGAGCGAGCGCATCCGCACCGAGGCCGCCGAGCGGGCCGCGAGCCTGCGCAAGCAGGCCGAGGAGACGCTGGAGCGCACCCGGGCCGAGGCCGACCGGCTGCGGGCCGAGGCCGAGGAGCAGGCGGCGGCCGTCACGGAGGCGGCCGAGCGGGCCGCGACCGAGCTGCGCGAGGAGACCGAGCGCGGTGTCGCCGCCCGGCAGACCGAGGCCGCCGAGGAGCTGGCCCGGCTGCACACCGAGGCCGATTCCCGGCTCACCGCCGCCGAGGAGGCGCTGGGCGAGGCACGGACCGAGGCCGAGCGGATCCGCCGCGAGACGAACGAGGACGCGGAGCGGCAGCGCGCCGAGGTCGCGGAGCGCGTACGGACGCTGACCGAGCAGGCCGGGGCGGAGGCCGAGCGGCTGCGCGACGAGGCGGCAGCCGACGCCGCCCAGTCCCGTGCCGAGGGCGAGAGTGTCGCCGTACGGCTGCGCGGTGAGGCCACCGCCGAGGCGGAGCGGCTCAAGTCCGAGGCGCAGGAGAGCGCCGACCGGGTGCGCGCGGAGGCCGCGGCCGCCGCCGAGCGGGTCGCCGCCGAGGCCGCCGAGGCGTTGAACGCCGCCCAGGAGGAGGCCACGCGCCGCCGCCGGGAGGCCGAGGAGATCCTCGGCGCGGCCCGGACCGAGGCGGAGCAGGAGCGCGAGCGGGCCCGCGAGCAGAGCGAGGAGCTGCTCGCCTCCGCCCGCAAGCGGGTCGAGGAGGCCCAGGCCGAGGCGCAGCGGCTGGTCGAGGAGGCGGACGCCCGGGCGACCGAGCTGGTCACGGCGGCCGAGCAGACGGCCCAGCAGGTACGGGACTCCGTCGCCGGTCTGCAGGAGCAGGCCGAGGAGGAGATCGCCGGGCTGCGCTCGACGGCGGAGCACGTCGCGGAACGCACCCGGAGCGAGGCGCAGGAGGAGGCGGACCGGGTCCGCTCCGACGCGCACGCGGAGCGGGAGCGGGCCGCCGAGGACGCGGTCAGGCTGCGCCGCGAGGCGAACGAGGAGGCGGCACGTCTCCGGCGGGAGGCCGAGGAGGAGACCGACGCCGCGAAGGCGCTGGCCGAGCGGACGGTCTCCGACGCGATCGGCGAGTCGGAGCGGCTGCGTGCGGACACCTCCGAGTACAGCCAGCGGATGCGCACCGAGGCGTCCGACGCGCTGGCGTCGGCGGAGCAGGACGCGTCGAAGGCCCGTGCCGAGGCCCGGCAGGACGCCAACCGGATCCGTTCGGAGGCGGCGGCCCAGTCGGACCGGCTGATGGCCGAGGCGGCCAACGAGAGCGAACGCATCCGCAACGAGGCGGCCCAGGCCTCCGAGCAGCTCGTCGTCGAGGCCACCACGGAGGCCAACCGCCGCCGGGCCGAGTCCACGGAGCAGGCGGACCGGATGCTGGCCGAGGCGACCGGCGAGTCCGAGCGGTTGCGCGCGGAGGCGGCGGAGCGGCTCGGCTCCGCGCAGGAGCACGCGGCCCGCACCCGCGAGGAGGCCACACGCCTGCACGCGGAGGCGGAGGCGGCGGCCGAGGAGATGCGCTCGGAGGCCCGCCAGGAGGCGGACCGGCTGCTGGACGAGGCCCGCGAGGCGGCGGCCAAGCGCCGGGCGGACGCGGCCGAGCAGGCGGACCAGCTCATCAACAAGGCGCGGGAAGAGGCGCTGCGTACGGCCACCGAGGCCGAGGGGCAGGCCGACACGATGGTCGGCGCGGCCCGCAAGGAGGCCGTGCGCATCACCTCGGAGGCGACCGTCGAGGGCAACACCCTGGTCGAGCGCGCCCGGGCCGACGCCGACGAACTGCTGGTCGGCGCGCGGCGCGACGCGACGGCGATCCGGGAGCGGGCCGAGGAGCTGCGGGCCCGGCTGGAGAGCGAGATCGAGGAGCTGCACGAGCGGGCCCGCCGGGAGACGTCCGAGCAGATGAAGACCGCCGGCGAGCGTGTCGACAACCTGATGAAGGCGGCGACCGAGCAGCGCGACGAGGCCGAGGCGAAGGCCAAGGAGCTGATGGCGGAGGCCAATTCGGAGGCGAGCAAGGTCCGTATCGCCGCGGTGAAACGGGCCGAGTCGCTGCTGAAGGAGGCCGAGACCAAGAAGGCCCTGCTGATCCGCGAGGCGGAGAAGCTGCGCGCCGACGCCGAGGCCGAGGCCAAGCAGACGGTCGACGAGGGCAAGCGTGAGCTGGACGTCCTGGTGCGCAGGCGCGAGGACATCAATGCGGAGATCTCCCGTGTCCAGGACGTGCTGGAGGCGTTGGAGTCTTTCGAGGCTCCGACCGGGGGCGGGAAGCCGGGCGGCGGTTCCGCGGGAGGCGCCAAGGCCCCGGCGGCGGCGGGCACGCGGTCGGGGGGCAAGTCGTCCGAGCGGTGACCGATCCGCGGTGTGCCGTGCATCGTCATGGACATTCAAACCTTCGAGTGGCAAGCACTCCGGGGGTCAGCCACTCAAAAGGGGTGTCATTCTCCAGATCAAACCGGCATCTTCACGCTGACACGCCGCCAAGGCCCCTAGGATTCCCCCTATCACCTCACCGGTCTCATTCGACAGGAACCTCATGAGTGACCCTTCCTCCCCCTTCGGCTTCGAGCTCGTGCGACGAGGCTACGACCGCGGTCAGGTGGACGACCGCATCACCAAGCTCGTCGCCGACCGTGACAGTGCACTGGCCCGAATCACCTCTCTGGAAAAGCGCATCGAGGAGCTGCACCTCGAGACGCAGAACGCCCAGGCCCAGGTAAACGACGCCGAGCCGTCGTACGCCGGTCTCGGCGCCCGTGTCGAGAAGATTCTCCGCCTCGCCGAGGAGGAGGCCAAGGACCTGCGCGAGGAGGCCCGCCGCGCGGCCGAGCAGCACCGGGAGCTCGCCGAGTCGGCGGCCCAGCAGGTGCGCAACGACGCCGAGTCGTTCGCCGCCGAGCGCAAGGCGAAGGCCGAGGACGAGGGCGTCCGCATCGTCGAGAAGGCCCAGGGCGAGGCGAACACGCTCCGCACCGACGCCCAGAAGGACGCCCAGCAGAAGCGCGAGGAGGCCGACGCCCTCTTCGAGGAGACCCGCGCCAAGGCCGCCCAGGCCGCGGCCGACTTCGAGACCAACCTCGCCAAGCGCCGCGAGCAGTCGGAGCGAGACCTCGCGTCCCGCCAGGCCAAGGCCGAGAAGCGTCTCGCCGAGATCGAGCACCGCGCCGAGCAGCTCCGCCTGGAGGCCGAGAAGCTCCGCACGGACGCCGAGCGCCGGGCCCGCCAGACGGTGGAGACCGCCCAGCGCCAGGCCGAGGACATCGTCGCCGACGCCAACGCCAAGGCCGACCGGATCCGCAGCGAGTCGGAGCGCGAGCTGGCGGCGCTCACCAACCGCCGCGACTCGATCAACGCGCAGCTGACCAACGTCCGCGAGATGCTGGCGACGCTGACCGGCGCCGCCGTGGCCGCCGCCGGCTCCCCGGTGGAGGACGAGCCCGCCACCCGCGGTGTCCCGGCCCAGCAGACCCGCTGACCCCCCGGCGCGTGCAGTACCCCGTGTGCGCCCGGTTCCGCCTTTGTGGTGGCGCCGGGCGCTCGCGCGTTCTAGCGTGAACGCATGATCGAGCTCGAGGGCCTCACCAAACGGTTCGGCAGCAAGATCGCCGTCGACCATTTGTCGTGTCAGATCAGACCGGGCATCGTGACCGGCTTCCTCGGCCCGAACGGGGCGGGCAAGTCCACCACGATGCGGATGATGCTCGATCTCGACAACCCGACCAGCGGTACGGTGCGCATCGACGGCAAGCACTACCGCGAACTCCAGGAGCCGCTGAAGTACATCGGGGCGCTCCTCGACGCCAAGGCGATGCACGGCGGCCGCAGCGCGTACAACAACCTGCTGTGCCTGGCGCAGAGCAACCGCATCCCGCGCAAGCGGGTCGACGAGGTGCTCGACATGGTCGGCCTGAGCGCGGTGGCGAAGAAGAAGTCCAAGGGGTTCTCCCTCGGCATGGGCCAGCGGCTCGGCATCGCGTCCGCGCTGCTCGGCGATCCCGAGATCCTGATGTTCGACGAGCCGGTCAACGGGCTGGACCCCGAGGGCATCCACTGGATCCGCAATCTGATGAAGGCGCTCGCGTCGGAGGGCCGGACGATCTTCGTCTCGTCCCACCTGATGAGCGAAATGGCGCTGACCGCCGACCATTTGATCGTGATCGGCCAGGGCAAGCTGCTCGCCGACACCTCGATGGCGGACTTCATCCACGAGAACTCCCGCAGTTACGCGCGGCTGCGCTCCCCGCAACAGGAGCGGCTGCGCGACGTGCTGCACCAGGAGGGCTTCACCGTCGTCGAGACGGTGGGCGGCGTCCTGGAGATCGACGGCGCCACCACCGAGGAGTTGGGTGAGCTGGCCGCCCGGCACCAGTTGGTGCTGCACGAGCTGAGTTCCCAGCGGGCCTCCCTGGAGGAGGCGTTCATGCAGATGACCGCCGGTTCGGTGGAGTACCACGCCCATTCGGAACGGGACCCGGCGGTCGAACCGCCCGCGGTGGGGGCCGGCTGGGGCGAGAACTGGAACAGGCCCGCGGGCACCGACGACACCGACGGCAAGGGGGCGTGACGGCCATGGCATCGGTACCCGCGGTTCTCACCTCGGAATGGACCAAGATCCGGTCGGTCTCCTCGACCACCTGGACCCTCATCGCCGCGTTCGCCGTCACGGTCGTGATGGGCGCGGCGTTGAGCGCCCTGCTGAACGCCACGTTCGACGACCTCTCGGAGGCCGAGCAGGCCACGTTCGACCCGACCTTCGTCAGCTTCTCGGGGACCGTTCTCGGCCAGCTCGCGATGGTGGTGTTCGGGGTCCTCGTGGTCGGCACCGAGTACAGCTCCGGCATGATCCGCACCTCGCTGGCGGCGGTGCCCCAGCGCGGGACCTTCCTCCTCAGCAAGATCACGGTGGCCGGCGGGCTGGCCCTCGTCGTGGGGCTGCTCACCAGCTTCGTCTCGTTCTTCCTGAGCCAGGCCATGCTCGGCGACCGGGGCACCGACATCGGCGCGGAGAACGTGCTGCGGGCGGTCGTCGGCGGCGGGCTCTACATGGGGCTGATCGCGATCTTCTCCATGGGGGTCGCGGCGATGCTGCGCAGTTCGATGCTGTCGCTCGGCATCCTGATGCCGTTCTTCTTCCTGGTCTCGCAGATCCTCGCGGCGGTGCCGGGTGCCAAGAGCGTCGCCCGGTACTTCCCCGACCAGGCCGGTTCGAAGATCATGCAGGTCGTCCCGGACGCGTTGAACACGGACCCGGCCCCGTACGGCCCCTGGGCGGGGCTCGGGATCATGGCGCTCTGGGTGGTGGCGGCGGTGCTCGGAGGCTTCCTGGTCCTGAAGAAGCGGGACGCGTAACGGTCCGCTCGCACGCGGTGCGCAACTTGGCCGGAACCGTCACCGCCTGGTTATCCTCCTAACTCTTACGGGGGTGTGCGGCCGGGTGGCCCGAGCCCCGAACGACAGAGTGAGTCGATGGGGCTGGAGAATGATCGAGGCAGTCGGCCTGACCAAGCGCTACGGCGCGAAGACGGCCGTGGACGACCTTTCCTTCCAGGTGCGGCCGGGGGCTGTCACCGGGTTCCTCGGTCCGAACGGGTCGGGCAAGTCGACGACCATGCGCATGATCCTCGGCCTGGACCGCCCCACCGCAGGTCACGTCACGATCGGCGGCCACCCCTACCGCGACCTGCCGAACGCCCCGCGCCAGGTGGGCGCCCTGCTGGACGCCAAGGGCGTGCACGGCGGACGCACCGCCCGCAACCACCTGCTGTCCCTGGCCCAGCTGGCCGGTATCCCGGCGGCCCGGGTCGATGAGGTGCTGGGCGTCGTCGGCCTCCAGGACGTCGCCAAGCAGCGCTCCAAGGGCTTCTCGCTCGGGATGGGGCAGCGGCTCGGGATCGCGGCGGCGCTGCTCGGCGATCCGGAGGTGCTGCTGTTCGACGAGCCGGTCAACGGTCTCGACCCGGAGGGCATCCACTGGGTCCGTAATCTGATGAAGGCGCTCGCCGCCGAAGGACGCACGGTCTTCGTCTCGTCCCACCTGATGAGCGAGATGGCCCTCACCGCCGACCATCTGATCGTGATCGGGCGCGGCCGGCTGCTCTCCGACATGAGCGTCACGGACTTCATCTCCGCCAACTCCGCCGACTTCGCCCGGGTCCGGGTGCCGGACGACGCCCCCGAGGAGCGGCAGAAGCTGACGGCCTCGCTCATCGAGGCGGGCGGCCGGGTCATGACGGAGCCGGGCGGCGCGCTGCGGGTCACCGGGCTGCCGCTGCCGCGGATCAGTGACCTGGCCCACGGCTGCGACGTACGGCTCTGGGAGCTGTCGCCGCACCAGGCCTCTCTGGAGGAGGCGTACATGCGCCTCACGCAGGGCCTGGTGGACTACCGCTCGACGGACGACGCCAAGGCGGGGCTCGTGGAGCCGCTCCCCCAGGACGCGTACGGGAGCGCCGACGGCTTCGTGTACCCCGAGCCGGTGGAGGTGCCGCAGGAGGGCTGGTACGCCCCGCCGCCGCCCGTTCCCGGCCGGGGCCCCGCACCGGCGGCGCCCTCCCCCGAAGCCGAGCCCTCTGCCGCCACCGCGGCCGGGGACCAGACGAGCGAGGACCTCCGATGACGACGCCGGCCACCCCGCGGGCCCACCAGCAGGCGCCGGACGCCGGCCTGCTGGGCTCCTACGAGTCGCCGATCCCGATCCGGCCCGCCACCCTCGGCGACGCGGTCGCCTCCGAGTGGACCAAGATCCGTTCGGTGCGCGCCACGCTCTGGACGCTCGGTGTGATGGTCGCGCTGATGCTGACGGTCGGGCCGGGCACCGCGCTGCTGCTGCTGGCGGGGGACGGCGGCAGCAGCGGCAGCGGCGTGCCGAATGAGCCGGTCCTGGTCCTCGGCTTCTTCGGGGTGCTGCTCGGCTCGATCTGTGTGATCACGCTCGGTGTGCTGACCATCGGGTCCGAGTACAGCACCGGGATGATCCGTACGACGCTGACGGCCTGTCCGAGCCGGGGCCGGGTGCTCGCGGCGAAGGCGATCGTCTTCGCCGCGCTGTCCTTCGCCGTCACGACGGTGACCGCCGCGGTCGTGGCGGGGCTCCAGACCCTGATCCTGGACGGGCCCGCCGCGTCGGGCGGCGAATGGGCGCTCGCCACGGTCGGTGTGGGGCTCTATCTCGCGGCCCTCGGCCTGCTGTCGCTCGGGGTCGGCGCGATCGTGCGGCACTCGGCGGGCGCGATCACCATCATGATCGGCGTGGTGCTGGCGCCCCTGGTCCTCGCGCTGTTCATGTTCGCCGACAGCCTGCGGGGCCTTCAGCGCTTCCTGATCGACTACTCGATCCCCAACCAGATCGGCGGGATATACGGCACGACGATGACCACTACCGGTCCGACCGGCTGGGAGCCGCTGCTGCTGATGCTGGGCCTGGCCGCCGCGGCTCTGGGCGGGGCCGTCGCGATACTGAACCGGCGCGACGTCTGAGGGACCGAGCGACGTCTGAGGGACCGAGCGATGTCCGAGGGCCCGAGCAGGGCTGGAGGGGTCGGTCGGGGGCCGAGGGGCCGGTCGGGCTCAGTAGCGCGGAGCGTTCCGGGACCGCTGCACCCGGGTGGTGCGGCGGTCCTTCGCGTTCCAGCACGCCTTGTGCCAGTGCCTGCGGTCGTCGATGCCGCCGAACTCGGGCCAGGTCACGAGGTGCGGGACGCCGGAGGGAATCTCCTGGTCGCAGCCGGGGCAGCGGTACCGCTTGCCCTGGGCGCTCGCGCCGCTGACCGGGCGCACCGACCACTCCTCGCCCTGCCAGCTCTCGGTGGCCCCTCCCCCGCCGTACCTGCCGAGCGCCGATCCGGGGTGTTCGTCGGGACTCTCGCCACCACGGGGGCGGTTACGGCGCGGGGACACAGGACACCTCACGGGGCGGATCGGACACGGTTCCGCCCAAGCCTAGAGCCTGGCGTCGGGAGCGGCGGTCGGGCTGTCCGGCGGCCCTGTTCGGCACTGGGGTGAGTTAGCGGAAAATCGCAACAACTTCCTCCTGGACCGTGCCTTTGGCACGTGTCAGACGTTGTTGCCGGTGGGGGAGAAACGCGTCGGCCGCAAGGAGGCAATAGGCGATGCGCATCGGAACGTTCGTTCTGGCAGCCCAGTTCCCGGGACAGGGGCCCGGTGAGGCCCTGCACCGGGCCGTCCGGTCCACCGAGGCGGCGGAGGAGAGCGGTCTCGACTCGGTCTGGCTGGCCGAGCACCACTTCGTGCCGTACGGGGTCTGCCCGTCCGCGACCACGCTGGCGGCGCTGCTGCTGGGCCGCACCCGCAGAATCCGGGTCGGCACGGCGGTCAGCGTGCTGCCCAACCACCACCCGGTCGCGCTCGCCGAGCAGGCGGCGCTGCTGCACCTGACCAGCGGCGGACGCTTCTCGCTCGGGGTGGGCCGGGGCGGTCCGTGGGTGGACCTGGAAGTGTTCGGCGGCGGTCTCGACGCGTACGAGAACGGCTTCCCCGAGGCGCTCGGCCTGGTGCTCGACTGGCTGCGGGAACCGCGCGTCGCGGGGCGCGGCGAGCGGTTCGGCTTCCGTGAGGTGGCGGTGGTGCCGCGCGCGGACGAGCTGCTGGAGGGCCCGGCGGACGCGGGAGCGGGAGCGGCGGGGCCCGAGGTGGTCGTGGCGTGCACCTCGCCGAAGAGCGTGCGGCTCGCGGCCCGGCAGGCGCTGCCGATGCTGCTGGGCATGCACTGCGGGGACGAGGAGAAGGCGGAGATGGTCGCCCTGTGGCGTACGGCCGCCCGGGAGGCCGGGCATCCGCCCGAGGCGGTGGAGGCGGCCGCACATGTGTGCGCCGGGGTGGCCCAGATCGAGGACGGCGCCGGAGAGGCCACGGAGCTGCTGGTGAAGTCGATGCCCGGCTGGCTGCGCCAGGGGCTCGACGCCCATGTCACGGTCGACGGCAGGCACCGCGTGATGCGGGACCCGGTCGCGTACACGGAACTGCTGTGCGGGCTGCATCCGGTGGGCCCGCCGCGGCTGGCGGCCGACCGGCTGGCGGCCACCGCCGAGCGGACCGGGATCACGCGCTTCGCCCTCCTGGTGGAGGGGTCGGGTGATCTCGCGGCCACCGAGGAGAACGTCCGGCGGCTGGGCGCCGATGTGCTGCCCCTGCTCACCTGATCTGCGCATGCCGGTGTTTCCTCGGAGCCGTCCGGAAGCCGAGATCTGTGGGACGAGTGGTGCGGTGGTGCGGGAGCTGCCGCCCCGGGGCCAGTACACCTCCCGCGGCCCGGGGCGGCAGCAGAGGCGTTCAGCAGTCCCGGAGTTCGGGCGACTGATTGAGCAACTGACCCCTCACCGAAGTGAACTTGGCCAGTCGGTCGTCGACCGAGGCGTCCAGCGGGAACACCGCGACGCGGTGGCAGTTCTGGAATGCGATGCGCACTCCGAAGTGCCGCTGGAGCGCGCCGCGTATCGCATCACTCGCGAGCGCGCGCAGCAGCTGACCACGTGCCTGCTCGTCCGGCGGCGGCGTCTGGTTGTCGGCGAACTGTCCGCCGTCGACCTTCAGCTGAGCCACCAACGAGCTGATCATCTCCCATGCGAAGGGCAGGGAGGTCCGGACGCAGTCGACGAAGTCGGCTTCGTCGACCTCGCCTCGCTCGGCCTGTTCCAACAGCGCCGGTGAGACGTCGAGCGACATGGGTTCTCCTCTCGCGACCCCGGGCGATGGCCGGGGCCTTACGGGCAGGGAAGGGGGGGCGGCGACGACGCAGCGTGCACGGACGGCGACCTCCTGCTTACACGGTAAGCGCGCAGTCGGGGCCGCACCAGAAGATTGGGAACACAACCGGCCAATAACGAAGGGGCGCAAAGAGGGGCAAGCCCGCTCCGCCGCGTCGCGGTGTGCACCGAGTGGCGGGGGCGACGGATGGGGAAATCGCGTCGAGCCCCCGTCGTCGAGTAGCGTTGCCGACCATGCGTCTCGTCATCGCCCGTTGCTCCGTGGACTACGCGGGCCGGCTCACAGCCCACCTGCCCTCCGCCCCCCGACTGATCCTGGTGAAGGCGGACGGAAGCGTCTCCATCCACGCCGACGACCGGGCGTACAAACCGCTCAACTGGATGTCCCCGCCGTGCACCCTGAAGGAGGGCGCCGACGGTGAGGAAGGCGTCTGGACCGTGGTGAACAAGGCGGGCGAAAAACTGATCATCACCATGGAGGAAGTCCTCCACGACTCGTCGTACGAGCTGGGCGTCGACCCGGGGCTGATCAAGGACGGCGTGGAAGCGCACCTCCAGGAGCTGCTCGCGGACCGGATGGAGATCCTCGGCGAGGGTCACACCCTGATCCGCCGCGAATACCCCACCGCCATCGGGCCGGTGGACATCCTCTGCCGGGACGCGAACGGGCAGACGGTGGCCGTGGAGTTGAAGCGGCGTGGTGACATCGACGGCGTGGAGCAGCTGACGCGCTATCTGGAGCTGCTGAACCGCGACCCGCACCTCGCGCCGGTCCGGGGCGTCTTCGCCGCGCAGGAGATCAAGCCGCAGGCCCGGGTACTGGCGACGGACCGCGGCATCGGCTGCCTGGTCCTGGACTACGACGCGATGCGCGGCATCGAGGACGACAAGCTGCGGCTGTTCTGAGCGACGGCGTCAACGGGGGGGGGGGGGGGGGGGGGGGGGGCGGGGGCGGCGCCCGCCCCCCCCCCCCCCCGCCGGGGGGGGGCCCAGCCGGGCGGG
>NZ_JBIRKB010000001.1:383192-487734 GCF_044329855.1 Streptomyces sp. NPDC017520 | reverse complement strand
GCGCGGCTTGGCCGCGCCGGGGGGGGGGGGGGGGGGCGCGGGGGGGGGGGGGGGGGGGGGGGGGCCCCCCCCCCCCCCCCCCCCCCCCCCCCCCCCCCCTTCTGTCTGTCCTGATGCGTCAGACCGGCGGTTCGACGGCCGCTTCGGACCCCGGGGCGCTCACCGACTCGGCGGGGCCGGCCGCGGAGGAGGCGACTTCCGCCGAGCTCGACGACGTGGCCGATTCGGTGGGCGTCGGGGAGGACGGGTCCGGCGACTCGCTCTGCGACTCGGACGGCGTGGGACTCGGGCTCTCGCTCTCGGTCTCCGTCGGCCCGGGAGAGGTCTGCGTCGGCGTCGGCTCGCTCGGTGAGCTGCTTCCGTCGTCCGTCGGGTCGTCCGTCCCCGGCGGCGTACCGTCCGACGCGGAGGCGCTCGGGGACGGGGAGCCGGAGGTGCTCGGGCTCGCCGAGGCCGAGGCGCTCGGGGTCGCGGACGTCTCGCCGCCGGTGGTCTCCCCGGCCGGGACGGAACCGTCCTCCGACTCCTCCGGGGGCAGGCCGTCGTCGGTCGGGTCCTCGGTGGCCGTCTGCTCGGTGGTGGCGTTGCGGCTGCCCGGCTCGTCGCCGTCGCCCGCGGTGACGCCGAGCGTGACGACGGTGCCGAGCACCGCGATCAGCACGGCGCCCGCGCCCGCGGCGGCCAGGTTGCGCCGGGCGCCGCCCAGGACGGCCCGGCCGGTCCCCTTGCGCGCGGCGGGGCCGGGCGGCAGCGAGGAGACGACCGTGGGCTGCTCCTCGGCCGGCTGCCGCAGGAACACCGGTGCGCCCGGGAACCCGCCGGGCGGCGTGCCCGGACCGTCCTGGCGCACCGTGGGCACGTCGCCCGACGCGGTGCGGCCGAGGGGGGCGAAGTCGCCGGAGCGGTCCGCGACCAGGGCGAGCGCGCGGCGTCCGGCCACGGCCCCGGACCTGTCGGCGAGGGCGCCGCGCATCCCGATCGAGGTCTCCAGCTCGGTCCTGGCCCGGTCCGGATTGCCGGTGCAGAGCGCGAGGACGCCCAACTCGTGGTGGAAGTAGGCCTCCTCGGCGACCTCGCCGGCGATCCTGGCGGCCTCCTGGCCGATCCTGAGGGCCCGCTCCCAGGCTCCCCAGCCCAGGCCCGCCGCGAAGGCCGGGGAGGCGCCGCGGGCCAGCAGGACGGCCGCGCTGGCCGCCCCCGCCTCGTCGCCCGGGACCAGCCGGCCCAGGGAGGCGACGATCGCGTCCGCCTCGGCGACGGCCCGCTCCGGGGTGACCGAGGGGTGCGAGGCCCACCAGGCGTAGTGCTGGGCGGCGGTACGGGCGTGCGCGGCGGCGTCGTCCTCGTAACCGGCCGCCGCGAGCTGGGCGAGGACTCCGGCGGCGAGGCGGTAGCGGGGGCCGGCCGGGGAGAGCAGGCCGCAGCCGGCGAGCTCGCCGAGCGCGGCGTCCGCGTGGGTGTCGCCCACGAGGGCCGGCAGATGGGCCTGGTGCGGCACCTCGCCGCCGAGGGCGACGGCGAAGCGCAGGGTGGCGCGGGCCGCCTCGCTGAGCCGGGAGGCGAGCAGCACGGCGGGCGCGGCGCCCTCGCCGAGGCTCGGCAGCGGGACGTCGAGGGCTTCGGCGGCGGGCGCCGCGGGGGCCGGCGGCGCGCCGTCCGCGCGTGGCTCGAAGTAGTCGTACTCGTCGAAGGCTTCGGGGCCGGCGCGCAGCCGGTCGCGCTGCACGAGGAGCGATCCGGCCTGGACGAAGCGGAGCGGCAGGCCCTCGGACTCGAACCAGAGGTCGCCCGCCCAGTTGCGCTCCTCCTCCGTGAGGGGGCGCTCGACGACCTTCTCCAGCAGGGTCAGCGAGGCGCCGCGGCCCAGGCCGGCGAGGAGCACCTCCTCCAGGTGGGCGTCGACGCCGGGGGTGGTGGTGTCGGGGGTGGCGGCGAGCAGGAAGGCGCACTCGGGGGTGGCGGCGAGCAGTTCGTCGAGGGCCGCTCCGCCGATCTCCAGGTCGTCGATGGTGACGACGGCGCCGATGGACCGGACGAGCGCGAGCAGTTCGTCGCGGTCGGGGCGGTGGTTCGGGGCCTTGTACACGGTGTCGAAGAGGGCGTGCAGCAGATCGGCGCCGGTGCGGCCCCGGCCGTTGAGGCGGACGACCCCGTCGGGGGCCAGGTCCGCGCAGTCGGCGGCGACGGCGTCCAGCAGCGCGGTGCGACCGGACCCGGCCTGACCGGTGAGGCGGACACTGCGACCGCGCGCCAGCAGGCGGACCAGGCGTTCGCGCTCCTCCTCGCGTTCCAGGAGCGGCAGCTGCGGGGCGGGCGGCCCCGGGGGCACCGGGGGTGCTCCGGCGCGTTCGTGGTCGGCGCGTTCGGCGGGGGTGCGGCGGACCGGGGCGTCGGGTCCCGCGCCGGGCGGGCAGGACTCGACCTCGCTGCCGTCGACGGGGTTGACCGTGAGCAGCAGGTCGCCGACGGTCAGCTGGACGACGCGGACCTGTTGCGGTGCCCCCGGGCCGAAGTCGGCGCCGCCCGACTCGCGGGACGGCCGGCGGTGGCCGGGATCGCCGCCGGAGCGGTCGTGGTCCTGCCCGTACTCATCGGATGCCCGGTGTGTCGGGTCCATCGCAAAGTCCCCCAGACGCGTCGTGCGCGGTTGCCCCTCCCGGCCTCACACGCGCCCCGCTGTCGCTTCCGGTCCGGTGTCCGCCCATGGGTTCGTTGTCATTCGGCGGACGGCCGAACCCTAGACCTTGGCACAGTATTCATGAACCGCCGGGGGGCCACGCCGTCCAGGACGTCACGTTCCGGTGAGGATTGCGTGACTTCTTCCGACGGGTGCGGTCCGTCCGGCCGTCCGGATCCCCGAGGGCGTCCGGATCCCCGAGGGCGTCCGTCCGGCCTTCCGGCTCCCGGCGGGGCGAGCGTCCGGCCGTCCGGCTCCCGGCGGGGCGAGCGGCGGCCGCGCGCACGCCTTCAGACGCGCGGCAGCGACTCGGCGGCGATGCCGCCCTCGATGGCCAGGATGCGGTGCAGCCGGGTGGCCACCAGGAGGCGCTGCATCTGCGGCGGCACGCCGCGCAGCACGAGGCGGCGTCCGGCCCGTCCCGCCCGGCGGTGGGCCCCCATGATGACGCCGAGTCCCGTGGCGTCCCAGGAGTCCAGCTCGGTCAGGTCCAGCACGAGGTCGCCGACTCCGTCGTCCACGGCCGAGTGCAGGACCGTACGGGCGTCCGCCGCGCTTCGGACGTCGAGGCGGCCCCCGACGACCAGCTCGACGTGGTCGCCCCTGATGTGCATATGCGCTCCCCGGTCATGCTCCGTAGAAGGTCCGTCTGTCTGTTCTGCCGTCGGCCGTCCGCTCCGCCGTCGGCTCGGTCGTAGGCCCTGCCTCCGCCACACGTGGCGCCCTGTCTCTGCCACCACTGACTGTCGCGACGACAGGGAAGTTGCCGTCTGTAAGCGAACTGATATCGAATTCACTCGGTGGAGTGACTCCGGTTCGTCGGGGACCGGTCCCCGCCGGGTAGGATCCCCGGCTCCCCCGGCCCGCACGGTGGCGGGCCGGGCCGGGCCGGGGAGCCGGGTCCGGTCAGTACGTGTAGAAGCCCTGCCCGCTCTTGCGCCCGATGTCACCTGCGTCGACCATCCGGCGCATCAGCTCCGGGGCGGCGAACTTCTCGTCCTGCGACTCGGTGTAGATGTTGCCGGTGGCGTGCAGGAGGATGTCGACCCCGGTCAGGTCCGCGGTGGCGAGCGGGCCCATGGCGTGGCCGAAGCCCAGCTTGCAGGCGATGTCGATGTCCTCGGCCGAGGCGACGCCCGACTCGTACAGCTTGGCGGCCTCGACGACGAGCGCCGAGATCAGCCGGGTGGTGACGAAGCCCGCCACGTCGCGGTTGACGACGATGCAGGTCTTGCCGACCGACTCGGCGAACTCCCGGGCGGTGGCGAGGGTTTCGTCGCTGGTCTTGTAGCCGCGCACCAGCTCGCAGAGCTGCATCATCGGGACCGGCGAGAAGAAGTGCACGCCGACGACGCGCTCCGGACGCTCCGTCACGGCCGCGATCTTGGTGATCGGGATGGCGGAGGTGTTGGAAGCGAGGACGGTGTTCTCGCCGACGACCTTGTCCAGGGCCCGGAAGATCTCGTGCTTGACTTCCAGCTTCTCGAAGACGGCTTCCACGACGACGTCCGCGTCGGCGACGGCGTCGAGGTCGGTGGTCGTGGTGATGCGGACGAGCGCGGCCTCGGCGTCGGCCGCGTCCAGCTTGCCCTTGGAGACGAATTTGTCGTACGAGGCCTTGATGCCGTCACGGCCCCGGGTCAGCGCGGCGTCGGTGACGTCCCGCAGCACGACGTCCCAACCCGCCTGGGCGGAGACCTGCGCGATCCCGGATCCCATGAGTCCGGCCCCGATGACGGCGAGCTTCCTGGCCACGTTCGCACCCCTTGGTTTCTGTTCGCCCGTGCCCGATTGTTCACGGCGGTTCACATGCTCTCCGGCGGAGGTTAGTACCCGTCGCGCGCGCTGGGGCGGTGAAGAGATGCGCGTCACGTCTCAGATGACGGACATCACACCGGGACGCGTCATCCGGCTCCGCGCCGCGCGTAGTTGAGGACCCGCTCGCCGAGCAGCCCCTCGATGTCGTCGAGGACGCCGAGAGCGTCGTGGGAGACCTCGATGGCCTTGCGGCCCTTCATCATCTCCTGGCTGACGTAACCGACGAGGGCGTGCTCGATCCAGGCGATCTGGCCGCCGACGAGGAGCGGCATCGGGTCGTCCTCGCTCGCTCCGGTGTCCTCGCGCAGGGTGGCGACGACGGCCTGGAGCACCTCCTGCTGGAGGTACCAGAGGCGGGCCTTGAGGGTGGGGGCGTCCTCGATGACGCGCATGAAGTCGGCGAAGCCGTCCATCAGCCCGAACTCCGGGGAGACGGCGACCACGGCGGCGCGTACCTCGCGCAGGACGGCCTCGGCGGCCGACTCGCCCGGGTCGCGGGCGCGGACGTAGCGGGCGACGCGCTGGGTGACGTGCTGCATCCGGTCGAGGAAGAGGTCCTCCTTGGCCGGGAAGTAGTTGTAGACGGTGTTCACGGAGACGTCGGCCAGTTCGGCGATCTCGGCGACGGTCACCGTGACGAAGCCGTGCTGGAGGAACAGCCCGGTCGCCATGTCCGAGATGCGCTGCTTGGCCTGGCGCTTCTTGCGTTCCCTGAGTCCCTCAGCCATGGCTCCATCGTAGGACGCCCGAGACAATCATGGTGTCGCTGAATTATTGGAGTCATTGCAATTATGGCTTCACTCTGTTTTTCTGTCCCCCATGACCGTCATCAGCACCTCCGGCCTGGCCCGGACCTTCACGACTCCGAGCGGCCCGGTGGAAGCCGTCCGTTCCATCGACCTGACCATCCACCCGGGGGAGATCGTCGGCCTCCTGGGCCCCAACGGCGCGGGCAAGACGACCACGCTGCGCATGCTCACCACGCTCCTCGCCCCGACCGGCGGCGCGGCCACCGTGGCCGGCCACGACCTGCTCACCGACCCCGCGGCCGTCCGCGCCGTCTGCGGGTACGTCGCCCAGTCCGGCGGGGTCGACCCGCATCTGACCGTCCGGGAGGAGCTCGTCACCCAGGGCAGGCTGTACCGGCTGAGCCGGGCGGAGGCGGCCGCGCGCGCCGGGGAGCTCGCAGCCCGGCTCGGCCTCGGCGGCCTGCTCGACCGGAAGGCGGCGAGCCTCTCCGGAGGGCAGCGGCGCCGCCTCGACATCGCGATGGGGCTCACCCACCGGCCGGCCGTGCTGTTCCTGGACGAGCCCACCACGGGCCTGGACCCCGGCAGCCGGGCCGACCTGTGGGACCTGGTGCGGGGCCTGCGCGACGAGATGGGCACCACCGTCGTCCTGACCACGCACTACCTCGACGAGGCCGACGCGCTGGCGGACCGGCTGATCCTCGTCGACGGCGGCACGGTGGTCGCGGAGGGGACCCCTGCCGAGCTGAAGGCCCGGTACGCCGGCTCCCCCGACGCCTCCCTCCAGGACGCGTTCCTGGCCGCCACCGGCCGTCCCGTCACCCCTGCCGACTCCGCCCCCGCAGCCGTATAGGACCCCGGCCATGCTCTTCCACGACACCGCGATCATCTTCGGGCGGTACGCCCGGCAGACCCTGCGCTCCCGCTTCCAGATCTTCTTCGGGATGCTGATGCCGCTGCTCTACCTCCTCTTCTTCGGCCCGCTGCTGCGGGACCTGCCGCTCGGCTCCCCCGCCGACTCCTGGCAGATCCTGGTGCCCGGCCTGCTCCTGCAACTCAGCCTGTTCGGCGCGTCCTTCGCCGGCTTCGCGATCATCGTCGAGAAGTCCACGGGCGTGGTGGAGCGGATGCGGGTGACCCCGGTCAGCCGACTGGCCCTCCTGCTGGGGCGGGTGCTGCGTGACGCCCTGCTGTTCACCTTCCAGGCCGTCCTGCTGGTGCTCGCCGCGCTGCTGATGGGGCTGCGGGCCCCGCTGGCGGGCATCCTCATCGGCTTCGCGTTCACCGGAGTGCTGGCGCTCTCGCTCGCCTCCCTCTCGTACGCCCTGGCCATGCGCGTCACCACCCCGCAGGAGTTCGGGCCGGTGATCAACGCGCTGACGATGCCGGCCATGCTCCTGTCCGGTCTGATGCTGCCCATCACGCTCGGCCCCGGCTGGCTGGACGTCCTCTCCCACTTCACCCCGTTCCGCTATCTGGTGGACGCGGTACGGGACGCCTACACCGGCTCGTACGCCACGGCGCACATGCTCCACGGGGTCCTTGTCGCCGTGGGCCTCGCCGCCGCGGCCGTGACAGTGGGCACACGGGTCTTCCGGCGGGCCGGAGCGTAACTACGCTGGACCCATGGTCAATCTGACGCGCATCTACACCCGGACCGGCGACCAGGGCACCACGGCCCTCGGCGACATGAGCCGCACCGCCAAGACCGATTCCCGGATCTCGGCGTACGCGGACGCCAACGAGGCCAACGCGGCGATCGGCGCGGCCATCGCGCTGGGGCAGTTGCCCGAGGAGCTGGTGAAGGTCCTCGTACGCGTCCAGAACGACCTCTTCGACGTGGGCGCGGACCTGTGCACCCCGGTGGTGGAGGACCCGGCGCTTCTAAAAAAAATGGCTCCTCCGCTGCGGGTCGAGCAGTCCTACATCGACAAGCTGGAGGCGGACTGCGACACCTTCCTGGAGGAGCTGGAGAAGCTGCGCAGCTTCATCCTCCCGGGCGGCACGCCCGGCGCGGCCCTGCTGCACCAGGCGTGCACCGTGGTCCGGCGCGCCGAGCGGTCCACCTGGGCGGCGCTGGAGGTGCACGGGGAGTCGATGAACGCCCTGACCGCCACCTACCTCAACCGTCTCTCCGACCTCCTGTTCATCCTGGCGCGGAGCGCGAACAAGGAGGTCGGGGACGTGCTGTGGGTGCCGGGCGGCGAGCGGTAGGCCTACCGCCCGTCGGCCGGTTCCCGTTCCGCCGCCTGGTCCGCGTCCTTCGGGGCCTGCTTCGGGAACACCGTGTAGCCGCCCGCGATGATCAGGTTGATGCCGATCACCAGGCCCATCTTCTGCTGCCAGCTCCGCAGCGAGCTGATGTCCCCTCCGGGACCGACGTACCAGACGGCCGCCTGGAGCAGGCCCAGCGCGACCGTCGCGGCGAGGATCCAGCGGGCGGCTGTGCGCCACTCGTGGGCGGCGCGCGCCATGCCGTACTTCGGCGGCTTCACCGGCGGCGGGCCGCCGAACCAGCGGTGGGCGACCCAGGCGTCCACCCATCTGATGGTGTGGTGGCCGAGCCCCACCGTGAAGCCGATGTAGACGGCGGCCAGGCCGTGCTTCCAGTCCGGCTCGGCCCCGTTCTTCAGGTCGATGGCCGTCACCACCAGCAGGACGACCTCCAGCAGCGGCTCGCACAGCAGCACGGCCGCGCCGAGCCTCGGTTTCCTCGCGACGTACCGCAGGGCGAGTCCGGCGGCCAGCAGAACCCAGAATGCGACCTCGCAGGCCACGACCAGTAGGGCGATCACGACTCTCTCCTCCCGTTCCCTTCCAGCCTCCCGGCCGCCGGGCGCGGACACGTCGTCGGCAGTGACGAAACGGGACTGCATCCTTCGATGTAGTCGCGGATCGGCCCGCGAAGGGAGGTACGGGGGGAGCGGTGCGTGTTGGATGGAGAGGTGTTCACCTCGATCCGCCCCGACCGCGACGCGGTGGCCCTGGCCGTCTCCGGGCTGCTCGGGGGGCTGCTGCTGTGGCTGCTGGGCCTCCACACCCAGGGCGGCCGCTCCTTCTCCGCGCCCTGGGCCACCCTCGTACCGCTGGCCGCCATGGCCGGGGCCGAGCTGCTGCGCCGCACGGCCCCGCGCACGGCGCTGACGATCGGCACGGTCGCGCTGGTGGCGGACCAGGCCACCCGGGGCAACCTCGCCACCATCCTGATGTTCACCGACGTCATGTACGCGGCCGTGCTGTACGGGACCCCGGCCGCGGCCCGCCGCCTCCCGGTGGCCACGCTCCTGATCACCGTCGCCTCCACGATCGGCTTCCTGGCCTGGTTCCGTAAGCCCGAGGCGCTGTTGATCGGCCTGGTCATCGGGCTGGTCTCCTTCGTCCCCGCCATCACCGGCGTCAGCGTGCGCACCCACCGCGCCGCCGCCGACGCGGCCCGGCTGGCCGCCGCACAGACCGCGCGGCTGGCCGAGATGGACCGGACGCAGGCGGTGATCGCCGAGCGGGCCCGGATGGCCCGGGAGCTGCACGACATGGTGGCCAACCACCTCTCCGCCGTGGCGATCCACTCCACCGCCGCCCTGTCCATCGACGACCCGGAGACCTCGCGGAGCGCCCTGAAGGTGATCCGCGAGAACAGCGTCGAGGGGCTCGCGGAGATGCGCCGGCTGATCGGGCTGCTGCGGGAGGGCGGCGAGGACGACGCCCCGGCGGCGGCCCCGACGCTCGCGTCCCTGGACGTGCTCGTCGAGCAGACGAACGTCAACGGGGCGTCCGGCGGGCTGGTCTGCACCCTGGAGGACACCAGGAGGGCGGCGGCCGGAGCGCTGCCGACGCCGGTCGAGCTGGCCGCGTACAGGATCGTCCAGGAGTCCCTGACCAACGCCCTCAAACACGCGGCGCCGGGACCGGTCGTGGTGCGGCTCGCCCACGGCGACGAGGTGCTGACGATCGAGGTGACCAGTGTGTTCGGCAACCGCCCCGGACCGACGGCGCCCGGTTCGGGGGCGGGCCTGGTGGGCATGGGCGAGCGGGTGACACTCCTCGGCGGGACGTTCGACGCCGGGGCCGAGCCGGGCTACGACGACGACCGCGACGGCGACGGCGACGGCGACGGCGACGGCGACGGCGACGGCGACGGCGACGGCGACGGAACCAAGATCTGGCGGGTGCGAGCTCAACTGCCCGTGACCGAAGGGACGATGCGGGAATGACGATCCGGGTACTGGTCGCGGAGGACCAGTCGGCGGTGCGCGCGGGGCTGGTGCTGATCCTCTCCAGCGCGCCGGACATCGAGGTCGTCGGAGAGGTGGGGGACGGTGAGGCGGCGGTGCGCCTGGCGCGTGAACTCCGCCCGGACCTGGTGCTGATGGATGTGCAGATGCCGCGCCTCGACGGGGTGGCGGCGACGCGGCAGGTGGTCGAGGAGGAGCTCGCGGACGTCCTGGTGCTGACCACGTTCGATCTGGACGAGTACGTCTTCGGGGCGCTGCGCGCGGGGGCCTCCGGCTTTCTGCTGAAGAACACCGACGCCCGCGATCTGCTGGAGGCGGTACGGACGGTGGCGCGCGGCGAGGGGCTGATCGCCCCGGCCGTGACCCGGCGGCTGATCGCGGAGTTCGCCGGAACGCCCCCCGTACGCGGCCGGGGGGCGGCCGATCCGGCGGTGCTGGACACGCTCACCCGGCGCGAGCGCGAGGTGCTGGCGTGCCTGGGCGAGGGCCTGTCGAACGCGGAGATCGCGCTGCGTCTCTCGATGGCCGAGGCCACGGTGAAGACGCACGTCAGCAGGGTGCTGGGCAAACTGGAGCTGCGCAGCCGGGTTCAGGCGGCGGTCCTGGCGCAGGAGTTGGGGATGAGAGCCACAACCTGATCTTTGGTCCAGACCTCTTGACGATTGGTCCAGACCTTCCTACTGTCACCGTCACACACTGCGGTGAGTACGAGAGCACCCGTACTCAGGGCGGCGCAGGGTTTGCAGTCCACGAATCACCCCCGTTTGTTGGACCTCACCCGAGGAGCACCGTTGAGCACTGATTCCCCCCAACGCCGATCCAGATTCCGATGGATCCCTGTCCGGAGCGGCCGCTCCAAGGTCGTCGCGGGCCTCACCGCGCTGGTCGTGCCGCTGGCCGCGATGGTGGGGCTCGCCGCCCCCGCCTCGGCGGCCACGTCGGCCACCGCCACGTACACCAAGAAGTCGGACTGGGGCAGCGGCTTCGAGGGCCAGTGGACGGTGAAGAACACCGGCACCACCGCGCTCTCCTCCTGGACCATCGAGTGGGACTTCCCCTCGGGCACCTCGGCGGGCTCCGCCTGGGACGCCAACCTCACAAAGAGCGGCAACCACTACACCGCCAAGAACCTCTCCTGGAACGGGACCGTCGCGCCCGGCGCCAGCATCAGCTTCGGTTTCAACGGCACCGGCTCCGGCTCCCCCACGGGCTGCAAGCTGAACGGCGCCTCCTGTGACGGCGGCAGCGTCCCCGGCGACAACGCCCCCTCGGCGCCCGGCACCCCGACCACCAGCGACGTCACCGACACCTCGGTCAAGCTCAGCTGGAGCGCGGCGACCGACGACAAGGGCGTCAAGAACTACGACGTGCTGCGCGACGGCGCGAAGGTCGCCACGGTCACCGGCACCACGTACACCAACACCGGACTGACCGCGGGCACCGACTACTCCTACACCGTGCAGGCCCGGGACACCGCCGACCAGACCGGCCCGGTCTCCGGCGCCGTCTCCGTGCGCACCACCGGCGGCGGCGGCGGCGAGCAGCCCGGCGGCGACAAGGTCAACATGGGTTACTTCACCAACTGGGGCGTCTACGGGCGCAACTACCACGTGAAGAACCTGGTGACGTCCGGCACTGCCGCGAAGATCACGCACATCAACTACGCCTTCGGCAACGTGCAGAACGGCAAGTGCACCATCGGCGACGCGTACGCCGACTACGACAAGGCGTACACCGCCGACCAGTCGGTCGACGGCGTCGCCGACACCTGGGACCAGCCGCTGCGCGGCAACTTCAACCAGCTGCGCAAGCTGAAGGCCAAGTACCCGCACATCAAGGTCCTCTGGTCCTTCGGCGGCTGGACCTGGTCCGGCGGCTTCGGCCAGGCCGTCCAGAACCCCGCGGCCTTCGCCCAGTCCTGCCACGACCTGGTCGAGGACCCGCGCTGGGCCGATGTCTTCGACGGCATCGACCTGGACTGGGAGTACCCCAACGCCTGTGGTCTGAGCTGTGACACCAGCGGCCCGGCCGCCATCAAGACCATGGCCGACGCGATGCGCGCGAAGTTCGGCGCGAACTACCTGGTCACCGCCGCCATCACCGCGGACGCCTCCGACGGCGGCAAGATCGATGCCGCGGACTACGCGGGCGCTGCCAAGTCCTTCGACTGGTACAACGTGATGACGTACGACTTCTTCGGCGCCTGGGCGAAGCAGGGCCCCACTGCCCCGCACTCCCCGCTGACCTCGTACGCCGGCATCCCCCAGCAGGGCTTCACCTCCGCCGACGCCATCGCCAAGCTGAAGGCGAAGGGCGTCCCGGCCAAGAAGCTGCTCCTCGGCATCGGCTTCTACGGCCGCGGCTGGACCGGCGTCACCCAGGCCGCCCCCGGCGGCACGGCGACCGGCGCGGCCCCGGGCACGTACGAGGCGGGCATCGAGGACTACAAGGTCCTCAAGAGCTCCTGCCCGTCGACCGGCACCGTCGCCGGCACCGCGTACGCCCACTGCGGCACCAACTGGTGGAGCTACGACACCCCGGCCACCGTCGGCTCGAAGATGACCTGGGCGAAGAACCAGGGCCTGGGAGGCGCCTTCTCCTGGGAGTTCTCCGGTGACACCACCAACGGCGAACTCGTGAGCGCGATGGCCAACGGCCTGAAGTAATCCCCACGCCGTAGCACGAAGCACGTAGCACCCCGGAAAAGCACCGGGGAGACGGGTCCGCCCCCCGTCTCCCCGGTTTTCCGCTGTGTACGGCCCTGTACGCGCCCCGCTACGCCACGTTCACCCGCTGGCCGGGCGGTGCCGCCTCCAGCCAGGCGAGGAAGCCGGTCAGGGCGTCCTCGCTCATCGCCAGCTCCAGGCGTGTCCCGCGGTGGAGACAGCCGAGCACGACGGAGTCGGACAGGAGCGCGAGCTCCTCCTCGCCCTCCGGAAGCCGGCGGGCGATCACCTCGATCGCAGAACGCTCCAGGCCCCGGCGGGGGCGAGGAGCGTAGGAGAAGACCCGGAACCAGTCGACGCGGTCACCGCTGTAGCGGGCGACCCCGTAGACCCAGCCCTTGCCGAGCGCATCGGGTTCCTCCGACACGTCCCAGCGCAGGCTGCAGTCGAAGGTCCCTCCGGACCGCTGGATCAGCCTCCGGCGCAGGCCGAAGACGAACAGTCCCAACAGGACCGTGACGATGACGGACGCGCCCACCCACAACGCGAGGACCATCTCCACCGACCTCCTCGCATCGTCGAGTAACGAACACCGAAACCGTATTGCACCTGCATCGCCTCAGCCGCGACACGGCTGGATCGCTCCAGCTCGGGCCGCGGCTGAGTAAAGACATCTGTCAGTGGGGGTGCTAGCGCACCGCCACCGCGCGCAGTCGTACGTCGGCGCGCCGCTGGGCAGCGGCGTCCGCGTCCGACTTCGCGAGTTCCAGCGCCCGCTCGGCGCGCTCGACATCGATCTCGTCGGCCAGCTCGGCGATCTCGGCCAGCAGCGACAGCTTGTCGTCCGCGAACGAGATGAATCCACCGTGCACGGCGGCGATGACGGTGCCGCCCTCACTCGTGCGGATCGTCACCGGGCCCGATTCCAGCACACCGAGAAGCGGCTGGTGACCGGGCATGACGCCGATGTCGCCGGTCGTGGTGCGCGCGACGACCAGGGTGGCCTCGCCGGACCAGACACTTCGGTCGGCGGCGACCAGCTCGACATGCAGCTCAGCAGCCAAGGGTGGCTCCTCGGGTCACCACCCGGCCGCCCGGCCGGGTGTCGGTTCAATTCTACGGGGCGTGGTGAGGGGGGCGGGACACACCCACCCCCCTCGGTGAGCCGGAGGCTCAGGAGACGCCGAGCTCCTTGGCCTTGGCCTTGAGGTCGTCCAGGCCACCGCACATGAAGAACGCCTGCTCGGGGAAGTGGTCGTAGTCCCCGTCGCAGATCGCGTTGAACGCGGAGATCGACTCGTCGAGCGGAACGTCCGAACCGTCCAGGCCGGTGAACTGCTTGGCGGCGTGGGTGTTCTGCGACAGGAAGCGCTCGACGCGACGGGCACGGTGGACAACGAGCTTGTCCTCCTCGCCCAGCTCGTCGATACCGAGGATCGCGATGATGTCCTGGAGGTCCTTGTACTTCTGGAGGATCCCCTTGACACGGCTGGCCGCGGCGTAGTGGTCCTGCGAGATGTAACGCGGGTCCAGGATGCGGGACGTGGAGTCCAGCGGGTCCACGGCCGGGTAGATGCCCTTCTCGGAGATCGGACGGGAGAGAACCGTCGTCGCGTCGAGGTGGGCGAACGTGGTGGCCGGGGCCGGGTCGGTCAGGTCGTCCGCGGGGACGTAGATCGCCTGCATCGAGGTGATCGAGTGACCACGCGTCGAGGTGATGCGCTCCTGGAGCACACCCATCTCGTCGGCCAGGGTCGGCTGGTAACCCACCGCGGACGGCATGCGGCCGAGCAGCGTGGAGACCTCGGAGCCGGCCTGCGTGAAGCGGAAGATGTTGTCGATGAAGAGCAGCACGTCCTGCTTCTGCACATCGCGGAAGTACTCCGCCATGGTCAGGGCGGACAGGGCCACGCGCAGACGCGTCCCCGGCGGCTCGTCCATCTGGCCGAAGACGAGCGCGGTCTTCTCCAGAACGCCCGACTCGGTCATCTCGTCGATGAGGTCGTTGCCCTCACGGGTGCGCTCACCGACACCGGCGAACACCGACACACCGTCGTGCAGCTTCGCCACACGCATGATCATTTCCTGGATGAGGACCGTCTTGCCGACGCCCGCACCACCGAACAGACCGATCTTGCCGCCCTTGACGTACGGGGTCAGCAGGTCGACGACCTTCAGGCCGGTCTCGAACATCTCGGTCTTCGACTCGAGCTGGTCGAAGGCCGGGGCCTTGCGGTGGATCGGCCAGCGCTCGGTGATCTGCGCCTCGGCCTCCGGCTCGTTCAGGATCTGACCGAGGGTGTTGAACACCTTGCCCTTGGTGATGTCACCGACGGGCACGGTGATGCCCTTGCCCGTGTCGGTCACCGCGGCCTGGCGGACCAGGCCGTCGGTGGGCTGCATCGAGATCGCACGGACCACGCCGTCACCCAGGTGCTGGGCGACTTCCAGGGTCAGCGTCTTGCGGGCGCCGTCCTCGGCGGGGTCCGCGACCTCGACGTGGAGGGCGTTGTAGATCTCCGGCATCGCGTCGACGGGGAACTCCACGTCGACGACCGGGCCGATGACCCGGGCGACGCGGCCCGTGGCAGCGGCCGTCTCAACTGTCGTCGTCATTACTTGTCACTCCCCGCGGTCGCGTCGGCCAGAGCACTGGCACCGCCGACGATCTCGCTGATTTCCTGGGTGATTTCGGCCTGTCGGGCCGCGTTGGCAAGCCGGGACAGGCTCTTGATGAGGTCCCCGGCGTTGTCGGTCGCCGACTTCATCGCGCGGCGGCGGGCAGCGTGCTCGGAAGCGGCCGCCTGCAGCAGTGCGTTGTAGATGCGGCTCTCGACGTAGCGCGGCAGAAGGGCGTCGAGGACGTCCTCGGCCGACGGCTCGAAGTCGAACAGCGGGAGGATCTCACCCTTGCGGGTGCTCTCCTCCGCCACCTCGTCGAGCGAAAGCGGCAGCATCCGGTCGTCGACCGCGTTCTGCGTCATCATCGACACGAATTCCGTGAAGACGATGTGCAGCTCGTCGACGCCGCCCTCGGCCGTGTCCTTCTGGATGGCCTCGATCAACGGGGCGGCGATGCTCTTGGCATCGCTGTACGCCGGGTTGTCGGTGAAGCCGGTCCAGGAGTCCTCGACCTTGCGCTCGCGGAAGCCGTAGTACGCGACACCCTTGCGGCCGACGATGTAGGTGTCGACCTCCTTGCCCTCGGAGGCAAGGCGCTCCCGCAGTCGCTCCGCGGCCTTGATGGCGTTGGAGGAGTAGCCGCCGGCCAGACCGCGGTCGCTCGTGACGAGCAGGACCGCGGCCCGGGTCGGGGTTTCGACCTCGGTGGTGAGCGGGTGCTTGGCGTTGGAGCCGGTCGCCACCGCGGTCACCGCACGGGTGAGCTCGGTCGCGTACGGCTTGGACGCCGCCACCTTGCGCTGTGCCTTGACGATGCGCGAGGCGGCGATCATCTCCATCGCCTTGGTGATCTTCTTGGTCGCGGTGACGGCTTGGATGCGGCGCTTGTAAACGCGAAGCTGAGCGCCCATCGATCAGCCCTCGCCCAGGAGCTTGCCGTCCGAGGTCTCGAACTGCTGCTTGAAGGCGGCGATCGCGTCGGCGATCGACTGCAGCGTGTCGTCGGACATCTTGCCGCCCTCGGCGATGCTGGTCAGGAGGTCCTTGCGCTCACGGCGCAGGAACTCCAGCAGCTCGCTCTCGAAGCGACGGATGTCCTCGACCGGGACCTCGTCCATCTTGCCCGTGGTACCGGCCCAGACCGAGACGACCTGCTCCTCCATCGGGAACGGGGCGTACTGCGGCTGCTTCAGCAGCTCGACCATGCGCTTACCGCGCTCCAGCGAGGCCTTCGAGGCCGCGTCCAGGTCGGAACCGAAGGCGGCGAACGCCTCCAGCTCGCGGTACTGGGCGAGGTCCACGCGAAGCCGGCCGGAGACCTGCTTCATGGCCTTGTGCTGGGCGGAGCCACCGACTCGGGAGACCGAGATACCGACGTTGAGCGCCGGACGCTGACCCGCGTTGAACAGGTCGGACTCCAGGAAGCACTGGCCGTCGGTGATGGAGATGACGTTGGTCGGAATGAACGCCGACACGTCGTTCGCCTTGGTCTCGACGATCGGGAGGCCCGTCATCGAACCGGCGCCCATCTCGTCGGAGAGCTTGGCGCAGCGCTCCAGCAGACGCGAGTGCAGGTAGAAGACGTCACCCGGGTAGGCCTCGCGGCCCGGCGGGCGGCGCAGCAGCAGGGACACGGCGCGGTAGGCGTCGGCCTGCTTCGAGAGGTCGTCGAAGATGATCAGGACGTGCTTGCCGGCGTACATCCAGTGCTGGCCGATGGCCGAACCGGTGTACGGGGCCAGGTACTTGAAGCCGGCCGGGTCGGACGCCGGGGCGGCGACGATGGTCGTGTACTCCAGCGCACCGGCCTCTTCGAGCGCACCACGCACGGAGGCGATGGTGGAACCCTTCTGACCGATGGCGACGTAGATGCAGCGCACCTGCTTGTTCACGTCGCCCGAGCGCCAGTTGTCGCGCTGGTTGATGATCGTGTCGACGGCCAGCGCGGTCTTACCCGTCTGACGGTCGCCGATGATCAGCTGACGCTGGCCGCGGCCGATCGGCACCATGGCGTCGACGGCCTTGTAGCCGGTCTGCATCGGCTCGTGCACCGACTTGCGGACCATGACGCCAGGGGCCTGCAGCTCGAGGGCGCGGCGGCTGTCGGTCTCGATCTCGCCGAGACCGTCGATCGGGTTGCCGAGCGGGTCGACGACGCGGCCGAGGTAACCCTCGCCGACGCCGACGGAGAGCACCTCACCGGTGCGCTGCACCGGCTGGCCCTCCTCGATACCGCTGAACTCGCCGAGGACGATCGCACCGATCTCGCGCTCCTCGAGGTTGAGGGCGAGACCGAGGGTGCCGTCCTCGAACTTCAGCAGCTCGTTCGCCATGGCGGAGGGAAGACCCTCCACCTTCGCGATGCCGTCGCCGGCAACGCTGACCGTACCGACCTCCTCGCGCGAGGCCGCGTCCGGCTGGTACGACTGGACAAAGTTATCCAGTGCGTCCCGGATCTCCTCCGGCCGGATCGTGAGCTCCGCCATCTGGGTTCCCTGCTCTCCTTGTTGGGCCCGAAGTTTCTTAAGGGGGTCTGGGGGCCGACCCCCAGGAATCTTCTGCAATTTCTGCACGGCCCAACCGGGCCGCTGGTCTTGCTTGTTCTTCTGCGCTGCGCTGTGTCAGCCGGCCATGCGCCGGGTCGCCTCTTCGAGGCGCTCCGCGACGGTGCCGTTGATGATCTCGTCACCGACGCGCACCGAGATCCCGCCGAGGACCGCGGGGTCCACGTCCAGGTTCAGGTGCATCGGCCGGCCGTAGAGCTTCGCCAGGGCGTCGCCCAGGCGCTGCTTCTGCCGGTCGCTGAGCGGCACCGCCGAGGTGACGACGGCGACCATGCGGTCCCGGCGCTCCGCGGCGAGCCTGGACAGCGAGTCCAGCCCTGCTTCCAGGCTACGTCCACGGGGCTGGGTGACCAGGCGGACGATGATCCGCTCGGTGACCGGCTGCGCCTTGCCGCCGAGCAGGCTGCGGAGCAGCTCGCCCTTGGCAGACGCCGTGGCCGTACGGCTGGTGAGCGCGGAGCGCAGCTCCTTGTCGGAGCCGACGATCCGGCCGAACCGGAACAGCTCGTCCTCGACGTCGTCGAGGCGGCCGCCGCGCTGGGCCGCGGTGAGGTCTGCGGTGTTCGCCAGCTCCTCGACCGAGTCCACCAGGTCACGCGACTGCGACCAGCGGGACCGGACCAGTCCGGAGACCAGGTCGACGGTCTCGCCGCCGACCTGCCCGCCGAGCAGGCGCGCGGCCAGCTCGGCCTTGCTCTCGCCGCTCTGGGCCGGGTCGGTGAGGACCCGGCGCAGGGACACTTCGCGGTGGAGCAGCGCCGTGACCGATGCCAGCTCCTCGGCGAGCTTCGCCGCGTCGACCGACGTGTTGTCGGTCAGCGCGTCGAGACGCTCGCGTGCGGCAGCCAGTGCTTCGCGGCTCGCGCTGTTCATCGGGCTGCCTCGGCCTTCGCCTCGAGCTCGTCGAGGAAACGGTCGACGGTGCCGCTCTGCCGGGCGTGGTCCTGGAGGGACTCGCCGACGAGCTTGCCGGCCAGGTCGGTGGCGAGCTTGCCCACGTCCTGACGCAGCGCCGAGGCAGCGGCCTTGCGGTCGGCCTCGATCTGGGTGTGGCCGGCGGCGATGATCTCTTCGCGCTGCCGCTGACCTTCCGCCTTCATCTCCTGGATGATGACGGCACCCTGCTCCTGCGCCTCCTGGCGCAGACGGGCGGCCTCGTGGCGGGCTTCGGCGAGCTGAGCCTTGTACTGCTCAAGAACGCTCTGGGCCTCGATCTGAGCCGATTCGGCCTTCTCGATACCACCTTCGATCGCCTCGCGACGCTCGTCCAGGACCTTGTTGATGGCCGGAAGGAGCTTCTTGTAGAAGGCGAAGAAGACGATGCTGAAGCAGATCAGGCCGATGACGATCTCGGGCCACACCGGGAACAGAGGGCTCTGCGCCTCCTCGGCTGCCAGGTACATCATGGTGGACCTTTCGTCGGAAACGTATCGGCAGGTCGCCTGGACTACTTCGGGTAGATGAAGGGGGCGACGAAGCCGATCAGGGCCAGGGCCTCGATGACCGCGAAGCCGAGCAGCATGTTCTGGCGGATCAGGCCGGCCGCCTCGGGCTGACGGGCGATGGCCTGCACACCGTTACCGAAGATGATGCCGATGCCGACGCCGGGGCCGATCGCCGCGAGGCCGTAACCGATGGTGCCGATGTTGCCCGTGACGGCTGCGAGAGTCTCAGACATGGATCTGTGATTCCTTCTCTTGAGTGGCCGGTGGAGATTGCATCCACCGGACGTCTAGGGGGTGTCCGGGCGGTGGCCCGGGAGTCCTCAGTGCGCTTCTTCGAGTGCCTGGGACAAGTACGTGGCGGTCAACACGGTGAACACGTACGCCTGGAGCGCCTGGATGAACATCTCGAAGACGGTCAGGGCGAGCGTCACAGCGAACGACGCGGTGGCGTACACCGTGCCGAGCACGGTGCCGAGCATGTACCACGTCGCGATCGTGAAGACCAGAATGAGGATGTGACCCGCGAACATGTTCGCGAAGAGTCGGACCGCCAGCGTGAAGGGTCGCACGAAGATGTTCGAGACGAACTCGATCGGCGTCAGGATCACGTAGATCGGCTTGGGCAGGCCGCTCGGTACGCACAGGTTACGGATACCGCCAACGAAACCGTTGTTCCGGAACGTCACCGACATGTAGACGACCCAGACCAGCAGCGCCAGTCCGACCGGGTAGGCGATGAGCGAGCTCACGGGGAACTGCGCGAGCGGGATGATCGCCCAGAGGTTCATCATCCAGACGAAGAAGAACAGCGACACCAGCAGCGGGACGAACGGCTCGCCCTTCTTACCGATGATCTCCTTGGCGATGCCCCGGTGCACGAAGTCGTAGAGCGCTTCGGCGACCATCTGCAGCTTGCCCGGAACGACCTTGGGCTTGGAGAAGCCCATCCAGAACAGGGTCAGGATCGCAATCGTTCCGATGATCGCCAGCAGCATCGGCTTGTTGAACTCGACCGGACCGATGGTGAAGATCGGGTCGAAGATGAACGACCACGCGCTCGGGGCTGGGAATCCGCACGAGCCCTGGAACAGGTGGCAGTCAACCTCGAAGGCGAGCGTCTGGGCGTCAGCAGTCACCAGGAGCTCCTTCTGCATGGCGCATGGATACGGCTACCTCGTTGTATCGGAGCGGCTGGCAGCCGCAGGTCGGCACCGGACTGGTTCTTACGGTGAGGAGGCGGCGGCCGGGCCCGAAGCCTCGCGATGAATCAGGCGACAGCCGTGTTGTCCGCGCCCGCAGTACCGCAACCGAGACCGGACGATAGCAGCATGTCGAACAGGGCTTTATCCCGGCCCTACTGGTCATGCTTCCCCTCGGTTCCACCCGGGGTCCTCCGGCTCTCCGCCTCCGGATCGACGTACAGGGTCTTGCTCCTGGCGTGCAGCACGGTCTGCGTGATGATCCACGCGATCACCGAGGCGACCAGCGTGAGGGCGAAGACCTGGAGATCGAAGAGCGACGTGTTCCTGATGCCCATGATGAGCACGAGCAGGAGCACGAGCTGGACCGAGTAGACCAGCAGCCCCATTCCCTGGAAGAGGTGTGGCATGGCCTTGGCGACCCACTGCAGCGCAAGCTGTCCGAGGGCCATGAAGAGAATGACCACCACGCAGCCCACTACGGCACCGATCGCCCCCTCGCCGCCGGCGAGCAGACCGCCGACAAGCGTGGCGACGGCTCCCACCGCGGCGGTGGGGGTGGCGATGCGCAGTAGTTCGCGCATGTCGGACTGCATGGCGGCAGCTCCACTGGTCTGAGGGGAGGAATGGGGCGTCGTCATGGACGAGCGTAGGCCCGGTCCGCGAGGCGGATTTTCGGGCCAATGGACCGTCCTGCAAGGGTCCTTCGGCTCCGTCACCGGGTCTCGTGAACGGTATCACAAACTATTTGATGAGGTCTTTACCTCAAAGGTGTGCCAACTGTCACACATGAGAGTTAACCCGCGCGTGTGTGCACGACAAGACGGCGCAATGTCTGGTAATGCACCGCGGGTTCCGAATCGTCAGCGCGAGGAGTCGACCGAGCGGCGATCCGCGAACCGCGAACGAGCGCCGATCGCGGTAGCGCCGTTGACGCCGGACACTCCGACCGCCACGGGAGCGCGTTCGTCGGCCTCCTCGCCCATCCGCGCGTCCGCCGAGCCCTGTTGGGCCCCGGAGGCCACGGGCACCGGCTTCTCCTCGTACGGGACGGCCGGATCCTCCTCCGCTCCGCGGTGGCGGTAGCGCGGCGGCACGAAGCGGTTGGCCCAGTGCGGGGCACGCGGGGTGAAGCGCGGCATCAGCAGCAGGACGAGGCCCACCGCGCTCGCCGCGATGATGACGAACACGATCCACGAGGACGCCGAGTGCACCGAGTAGCCGACGGCGCCGAAGGCGATGAGGGCCGACCAGAAGTACATGATCAGCACGGCCCGGCTGTGCGAGTGGCCGATCTCCAGCAGCCGGTGGTGCAGGTGGCCCCGGTCGGCGGCGAACGGCGACTGGCCGTTCCAGGTGCGACGGACGATGGCGAGGACCAGGTCGGCGGCCGGGATCGCGATGATCGTCAGCGGCAGCACCAGCGGGATGAAGACCGGGAGCAGCGCGTGGGTGGCCTCGCGCTCACTGCCCTCGAAGATCTTCATGAGGTCCGGGTCGACCTGGCCGGTGATCGAGATCGCGCCCGCCGCCAGCACCAGCCCGATCAGCATCGAGCCCGAGTCGCCCATGAAGATCCGCGCCGGATGCATGTTGTGCGGCATGAAGCCGAGGCACATCCCCATCAGGATCGCCGCGAACAGGGTCGCGGGGGCCGCCGCCTCGATGCCGTACCCCATCCAGAGGCGGTACGCGTACAGGAAGAACGCCGCCGACGCGATGCACACCATGCCCGCCGCGAGCCCGTCCAGGCCGTCGACGAAGTTGACCGCGTTGATCGTGATCACGACCAGCGCCACCGTGAGCAGCGTGCCCTGCCACTGGGTGAGGGCCACCGTGCCGACGCCGGGGATCGGCAGCCACAGGATCGTGAGCCCCTGGATGACCATGACGGCGGCGGCGATCATCTGGCCGCCGAGCTTGATCAGGGCGTCGATCTCGAACTTGTCGTCGAGGACGCCGATCAGCCAGATCAGGGCGGCTCCGGAGAGCAACGCCCTGGGCTCGTTGGAGAGTTCGAAGACACCCTGGAGATTGAAGAGGTGGTCCGCGACGATCAGCCCCGCGCAGAGTCCGCCGAACATGGCGATCCCACCGAGCCGGGGTGTCGGCTCACGGTGGACGTCGCGCGCACGGATCGCGGGCATCGCCCCGACCGCGATGGCGAACTTACGCACCGGTCCCGTCAGCAGATAGGTCACCGCTGCCGTGACACAGAGCGTCAGCAGGTAATCACGCACGGGCTGCCCCACAGAACTCGCCGGCCATCCAAAAACCACACCCTAGTCTCTAGAACGAGGACTCCACGGTACGGGTGATGGTTGCACAGGGTTCGTGTGCCCCGGATACGGCGGACTCCTCCGCTCCGCGTACCGCGGACTCCGCTACCCCGGATACGGCGGATGGCGCGCGGCCATCTCACGGACCTCCGCCGCGATCGGGCTCACGTCGCCCGGCTCCCGTACGGCCGCTCCGAACAGGGCCGCGATCCGGGCCATGTCCCCGTCGTCCAACCCCTGGGTGGTGACGGCGGCCGTGCCCAGGCGGATGCCCCGGGCGTCCCCGTACGGCAGTGCGCAGGTGTCCAGGACCACACCGGCCGCCGCCAGCCGCTCACGGGCGGTGCGGCCGTCGACGCCGAGCGGGGCCGGGTCCGCGACGACGATGTGGGTGTCCGTGCCGCCCGTGGTGACCTCGAAGCCCTCCGCCTCCAGGCCGGCGGCGAGCACCCGGGCACGGTCGACGACCTGGTGGGCGTAGCGGGTGTACGCGGGGGTCGCCGCCTCCCCGAACGCGACGGCCTTCGCCGCGACCGTGTGCATCTGCGCGCCACCCTGGGTGAACGGAAACACCGCCCGGTCGATCCGCTCGGCCAGCTCCGCGCCACAGAGGATCATGCCGCCGCGGGGACCGCGCAGCACCTTGTGCGTGGTGGCGCAGACCACGTCGGCGTACGGGACCGGGCTCGGCGCCGCTCCCCCGGCGATCAGCCCCATCGGATGGGCGGCGTCCACGATCAGGTACGCGCCCACCTCGTCGGCGATCTCACGGAACAGCTGGTAGTCGGGGTGGCGGGGGTAGGTGGTCGAGCCGCAGACGATCGCCCTGGGGCGGCGGGCGCGCGCCAGGGCGCGGAGCCGGGTGTAGTCGATCAGCCCGCTCGTAGGGTCGACCCCGTAGCCGACGAAGTCGAACCAGCGGCCGGAGAAGTTGCCCGGCGCCCCGTGGGTGAGGTGTCCCCCGTACGGGAGTCCCATCGCGAGGACCGTGTCGCCGGGGCGCAGCAGCGCGGCGTAGGCGGCGAGGACGGCCGAGGAGCCGGAGTGCGGCTGGACGTTGGCGTGTTCGGCGCCGAAGAGGGCGGTGGCCCGGCGGACCGCGACGCGTTCGGCGGCGTCCGCGTGCTCGCAGCCGCCGTGGTGGCGGGCGCCCGGGTACCCCTCGGCGTACTTGTTGGCGAGCGGGGAGCCGAGGGCGGCGAGGACCGCGGGCGACTGGAAGTTCTCGGCGGCGATCAGCTGGAGGGTGGTGGCCTGCCGGCCGCTCTCGGCGAGCAGGACCCCGGCGAGCTCCGGGTCCTGGCGGAGCAGGGCGCCGAAGTCCTGGGGCAGCGCGTCGGGCGCGGGCGACACGGCTGCGGGTACGGCGGGAGAGGTGACCGGCATGGGACGGCTCCGGGCCTGGAGGTGGGTACGCCGGCGAGGGGTGCCGGTGTCAGCTCCAATGTAGGCCGGGACCGGGCGCCGTGCCCGCTGTCGCGGCGTGCCGTACGCCGGTCGGCGCACCCGCCCCGGTACGGCGGGGGCAGCTCCCCTTCAGTGCGGGGCGGGTACGCCGGTGAGGGCGGTGACGACGGGGTCGAGCGCCTGGTTGATCTCGTCTCCGATGGAGCGGAAGAAGGTGATGGGGGCGCCGTAGGGGTCGAAGACCTCGTCCGCCTCGGCGGTCGGGGCCAGCAGCCAGCCGCGCAGCGCGGCGGCGGCGCGCACCAGGGCGCGGGCGCGCTCGACGACGCCCTCGTCGCGCGGGTCGGGCAGGGTGGCCGGGTCTATGGCCCGCACCAGCCGGGTGAACTCCTTGAGCGTGAAGGTGCGCAGGCCCGCGGAGTGGCCCATGGAGATGACCTGGGCGCGGTGGTCGCGGGTGGCGGTGAGGACCAGGTCGGCGCGGATCACGTGCTCGTCGAGCAGTTCGCGGCCGACGAAGCCGGTGGCGTCCGCGCCGAAGTCGGCGAGGACGATCTCGGCGTTGGCCTCCATGGGCGCGCCCTCGTGGCCCCAGGTGCCCGCGCTCTCCACGACGAGGCCGCCGCTGAGCGGGTCGCCGAGGCGGTCCACCAGGGCATGACGGGTCAGTCGCTCGGTGATCGGTGAGCGGCAGACGTTGCCGGTGCTGACGTGGAGGATGCGGAAGGTGTCGGTCCGCCCCGCTATGCCACGCCCCTCGGGGGCGGTCAATTGGCCACCTCGAGGTCGGGGACCACCTTGCGCAGCTCCTCGGCGGAGAGGGCGCCGGCGCGCAGCAGGACCGGGGTGGCGCCGGTGACGTCGACGATCGAGGACGGCACGATGCCGGGCGTCGGGCCGCCGTCGAGGTAGACGGAGACGGAGTCCCCGAGCATCCCCTGGGCGGCGTCGCAGTCCTCGGGCGAGGGGTGTCCGGTGAGGTTGGCGCTGGAGACGGCCATCGGGCCGACCTCGGTGAGCAGCTCGATGGCGACCGGGTGCAGGGGCATCCGGATGGCGACGGTGCCGCGGGTGTCGCCGAGGTCCCACTGGAGGGAGGGCTGGTGCTTGGCGACGAGGGTGAGGGCGCCGGGCCAGAAGGCGTCGACGAGCTCCCAGGCCTCCTCGGAGAAGTCGGTGACCAGGCCGTGCAGCGTGTTCGGTGAGCCGATGAGGACGGGGGTGGGCATGTTGCGGCCCCGGCCCTTGGCGTCCAGCAGGTCCGCGACGGCCTCCGAGGTGAAGGCGTCCGCACCGATCCCGTACACGGTGTCGGTGGGCAGCACGACCAGTTCGCCCCGGCGGACGGCCGATGCGGCCTCGCGCAGGCCCGTGGTCCGGTCGGTGGCGTCGTTGCAGTCGTATCGCCGAGCCATCAGCCGGCCTCCTGGAGCGGGTACGGGTACGGGTGGTGGTGTTGGGGGCCGGTCACGGCATGGCCTTGCGGGCGGTGGCGAACCGGGGGCGCTTGTTCAGGTCGGGGTGGTCGGCGGCGTCCGCCCAGCCCCGCTCCTCGGTGAAGATCCACGGCACCTGGCCGCCCTGGGTGTCGGCGTGCTCGATGACGACGAGGCCGCCGGGGCGCAGCAGGCGGTGGGCGGTGCGTTCGATGCCGCGGATGGTGTCGAGGCCGTCCTCGCCGGAGAACAGGGCCATCTCCGGGTCGTGGTCGCGGGCCTCGGGGGCGACGTACTCCCATTCGGTGAGCGGGATGTACGGCGGGTTGGAGATGACCAGGTCGACCTGGCCGTCGAGCTCGGGAAGGGCGCTCAGGGCGTCTCCCTTGTGCACGGTGACCCTGGACCCCTCGGCGTTCTTCCGCGTCCACCTGAGCGCGTCCTCGGACAGCTCCACGGCGTGGACCCGCGAGCGGGGGACCTCCTGCGCCATGGCGAGCGCGATGGCGCCCGATCCGGTGCAGAGGTCGACGACGACGGGCTCGACGACGTCCATCGCGCGCACCGCGTCTATGGCCCAGCCGACGACGGACTCGGTCTCCGGGCGGGGCACGAAGACGCCGGGTCCGACCTGGAGCTCCAGGTAGCGGAAGAAGGCGCGGCCGGTGATGTGCTGGAGCGGTTCGCGGGCCTCGCGGCGGGCGATCGTCTCCCAGTACCGGGCGTCGAAGTCGGTGTCGGGCACCGTGTGCAGCGCGCCCCGCTTCACCCCGTGGACGAAGGCCGCGAGTTCCTCGGCGTCGAATCGCGGTGAGGGGACACCGGCGTCGGCCAGCCGCTGGGTGGCCTGGGCCACCTCGGCGAGCAGCAGGTTCATCGCGGATCTCCGTAGGGGTTACGGGTGTGCGGGGCGGGCGGGTCGCTTACGCGTTGGCGAGCTTGGCGGCGGAGTCGGCGTCGACGCACGCCTGGATGACGGCGTCCAGCTCTCCGTCGAGCACCTGGTCCAAGTTGTACGCCTTGAAGCCGACGCGGTGGTCCGAGATGCGGTTTTCCGGGAAGTTGTACGTCCGGATCTTCTCGGAGCGGTCGACGGTGCGGACCTGGCTGCGGCGTACGTCGGAGGCCTCCTGCTCGGCGGCCTCCTGGGCGGCGGCCAGCAGCCGGGAGCGCAGGATGCGCATGGCCTGCTCCTTGTTCTGGAGCTGGCTCTTCTCGTTCTGGCAGGAGGCGACGACGCCGGTGGGCAGGTGCGTGATGCGGACGGCGGAGTCGGTCGTGTTGACGGACTGGCCGCCGGGGCCCGAGGAGCGGTAGACGTCGATGCGCAGGTCGTTGGCGTGGATCTCGACGTCGACCTCCTCGGCCTCGGGGGTGACGAGCACGCCCGCGGCGGAGGTGTGGATGCGGCCCTGGGACTCGGTGGAGGGCACGCGCTGCACGCGGTGCACGCCGCCCTCGTACTTCATCCGGGCCCAGACGCCCTGGCCGGGCTCGGTGGCGCCGTTGCCGCCCTTGGTCTTCACGGCGACCTGCACGTCCTTGTAGCCGCCGAGCTCGGACTCGGTGGAGTCGATGATCTCGGTCTTCCAGCCGACGCGCTCGGCGTAGCGCAGGTACATGCGCAGCAGGTCGCCCGCGAACAGGGCGGACTCGTCGCCGCCGGCGCCCGCCTTGATCTCCAGGAGCACGTCCTTGTCGTCGCTGGGGTCGCGCGGGACGAGGAGGAGGCGGAGCTTCTCGGTGAGCTCTTCGCGCTGCTTCTCCAGGTCCTTGACCTCGGCGGCGAAGTCGGGGTCGTCCGCGGCGTACTCGCGCGCGGTCTCGATGTCCTCGCCGGTCTGCTTCCAGGTCCGGTACGTGGAGACGATCGGGGTCAGCTCCGCGTAGCGCTTGTTCAGCTTGCGCGCGTTGGCCTGGTCGGCGTGGACCGACGGGTCGGCGAGCTTCTTCTCGAGACCGGTGTGTTCACCGATCAGTTCCTCGACCGCCTCGAACATTCGGGGGCTCCTGGTTGGTTGTGCGTCTGCGGGCCTGCTGGAGGGCGTACTGCCCGGTGGGGCGTCCGGCGGGGGTTCCCCCGGGCGCCCGATCGGAAAAAACGCCGGTTCCGACGCCCCCGGGAAGAGGACGCCGAGAACCGGCGCAGTGGCTCGCTACTTGCTGGCGGAGCCGGCAGCCTTGCCGAAGCGGGCCTCGAAGCGGGCCACGCGGCCGCCGGTGTCGAGGATCTTCTGCTTGCCCGTGTAGAACGGGTGGCACTCGGAGCAGACGTCGGCGCGGATGGCGCCGCTGTCGATGGTGCTCCGGGTGGTGAACGACGCACCGCAGGTGCAGCTGACCTGCGTCTCGACGTACTCGGGGTGGATGTCGCGCTTCAAGGTGTCTCCTAGTTTCGGGAGGGCGCCGGGTCGTCCGCGCGGATTGCGCGGCCGTGAACCGGGGCCGACGTACCAGTCTGCCAGGACCGGCCGTATCTCCCAAAACCGGGGGCGGGGCGCAGGTATTCCCCGACGGAGCGTGACGGGTGCGTGGCTACTCGACGACCTCGGCGGCGTCGCCCTTGTCGCCGGCCGACTTCTCGGTGGCGGAGGCGGGAATCGGCCGGTCGTGCTTGAGGGCGGCCCAGACCTGCCGGCCGGCCTTCTCCTGCGGCAGGACCCGGTTCGGGTCGGCCGGGTCGTATTCCACGGGCAGGGTCACCATGTGGACGTTCTTGGCGTTCAGCCCCTTGAGGCCGCCCGCGAAACCGGTGAGCTTCTTGACGGAGCCGAGCCCGGAGTCGGTGGTGACGGCCTTGGTGGCGGCATCCGCGAGGCCGTAGAGCTTGGTGGGGCTGGTGAGCACCCCGACGCTCTTCGCCTGCTCCATCAGCGCCTTGACGAACGCCTGCTGGAGCTGGATGCGCCCGAGGTCGCTGCCGTCGCCGACGCTCTTGCGCGTACGGACGAGGCCGAGGGACTCCTCGCCGTTCAGCGTGTGGGTGCCCGGCTCCAGGTCCAGGTGGCTCTTGGAGTCGTCGATCGCGGTCTTCGTGGTGATCTCCACGCCGCCGAGCTCGTCGATGAGCTCCTTGAAGCCGGTGAAGTCGACTTCCAGGTAGTGGTCCATGCGGATGCCGGACATCGACTCGACGGTCTTCACCGCGCAGGCGGGCCCGCCGACCTCGTAGGCGGTGTTGAACATCGTCCGGTGCTCGGCGGGGACCTCGTCGCCGGTGGTGTCGCTCTCGCAGGCGGGGCGCTCGATCAGGGTGTCGCGGGGTATCGAGACGACGCTCGCGGACTTGTGGCCCTTGTCGATGTGCATGACCATCGCCGTGTCGGAGCGGGCCGCGCCCTCGTCCTCGCCGTACTTCCCGTTGTCGCCGGAGCGCGAGTCGGAGCCCAGCACCAGGATGTCCTGCGAGCCGTCGTCCACGTCGTCGGGACGGTCGGTGCCGAGCTTGGCGTCGATGTCGATGCTGGAGAGGTTGCCGTCGAGCGCCAGGTAGGCGTATCCGAGTCCGGCTCCGCCGACGACCACGACACCCGCCGCCGTCCAGGCCGCGACGACCTTGGCACGGTGCCGGCGGGACGGCTTCCTCCGTCGGCTGCCGGTGCCGCGTATGCGGCCGGTGCTCCTGCTCTGCTCGCTCACGCGTCTCCTCGTCACTCCTGTTGCCCGTCTGCCCCCTGCCGTGGTGTTCCACGCGCGGTCGGCCTCTCCTGGTGGGACGGCCGAAGCAGCAAGAAGGGTTGCATACGCGCCTGTGGCCCCCGTCGGGGGACGGGGGCCACAGGACGCTCGGGCGAACGGGCCGTGAGGCGGCGTTCACCTGGGGTTTCGTGCTCGGTACAGCGATGCGCCGGGCGGCCCGCCGACCGGGGCCGGTGTGGCCAAGGTCTCGGGCCGGCCGACGTCGGCCGGGATCAGCCGAAGAGGTTGAATCCGTTCCAGCCGGTGCCGGCCTTCAGCTTCGGCCCGAAGGGCTTGGTGGCCGAACCGCTGGTCGGGTAGAACCACATCACGCCGGCGCTGTCGCGGACGGTGAGGTCCGCCTTGCCGTCACCGGTGTTGTCCCCGGTGGCGACGTAGGCCGAGAAATACCAGCCGGTGCCGACCAGGACCTTGTTGGCGAACGGCGAGGCGACGTTGTGACGGCCGGCGTAGAGCCACAGCTGGCCCTGTCCGTCACGGGCCAGCAGGTCCGGGATGCCGTCACCGCTGTAGTCGCCCTTGCCGAACAGCTTCAGCGATCCCCATCCGGAGCCCGCCGTGACCTTGGCGGCGAAGGTGCCGTCGCCGCGGCCCGGGTAGGTGACGAGGGTGCCCGTGCTGTCGATGCCGACGAGGTCGGGGTTGCCGTCCCCGGTGACGTCGCCGGGGAAGAGGATGTTCTTGAACGACGACCAGCCGGTGCCGATCCTCTTCTCGGCCCAGTCCGAGCCGTCGAAGTAGGACCAGTACAGGTCGTTGCCGACGCGGTAGATGTAGTCCTGGTAGAAGTCGCGGTCCCAGTCGACCTGACGCACCAGGTTGGCCGCGCCCCAGTTGCCGAGGGCCGCCGGCGCCGTGAACGCCTTGCCGTTCGAGTAGTACTCGAAGGCCTCGCCCTTCGACTGCCGGGCGAACAGGTCCGCCGTGGTGTCGAAGTTGAGGTTGGCGTCGTCGATCCGGGGGTTGATCTGCCCGAAGAACGAGCTGACCTTGGAGTAGACGCTGTACGCGCCGGTGGCGACGCAGTCCCTGACGCCCCACGAAACGACGCCCGCGATACGGCCGTTGACCACGAGCGGACCACCGGAGTCGCCGTTGCACGGCGATACGGTGCCCTCGTCCTGGCCCGCCGCGGGTACTCCGGCACACGTCATCTTCCCGGCCGTGAACTCGGAGCCGTAGAAGGAGGCGCAGGTGGAGTCGGCGTTGATGGGCACCGTGGCCTTGCGCAGCGTCGGCGAGATGGCCTCGCTGGTGGAGCTGGTGCGGCCCCAGCCGTAGACGGTGGCGCGGGTGCCTTGCTTGTACAGCGCCGTCTCGGCGCCGGAGGCCGGCTGGAGCGTCTTGTACGGGAGGGCCGCGCCCAGCGTCAGCACGGCGACGTCGCTGCTCAACGCGACGTCGTCGTAAGCGGGGTGGACCCACTGACGCCAGACTCCGACGGCCTGGCCGCCGTTCAGGTCATTGCCGACCGGGAGCTTGGCGGTGCCCCCCAGGACAGCACCGTTCTTGTTCCAGTCCAGTCCGTCCACGCAGTGCGCGGCGGTCAGGACCTTGGCGGGCGCGACGAGCGTGCCACCGCAGAAGTAGCTCTCGTCGTCCGCGGTGCCGGAGGTTCCCTTGTCGTCGTAGTAGTGCAGCTGCACCATCCACGGCGCCTCGGAGATCAGGGCTTCGGACCCCCCGATGATCTTCGGATCGGCGGTGCGCTCCGGCGCCGGTTCCGTCGTTCCGCCGGGCGCGGGCGCACCCGACTCGCCCTCCGCCAGCTTGGCGGCCGATCCCTTGACGGTGTCGAGCAGTTCGGCCTGCGGTACGTCGGACCGCGCCTGGGTGTTCTGCTTGCCCGGAAGCGGGACCGTGTCCGCGGCCTGCGCGGGAACGGAGGCGAGCGCCCCGGCTCCCAGAGCGAGCACGGCAGTCGCCACGGGGAGGGTCATGAACGCCCTCCGTCTGCCAGATGTCACAGGACTCCCCTCGATGAACACGGCGCACCTCGGTGGCGGCGCCGTGTACGTGCATGCGAAGGAGAGAGTTCTCCCCACTGGAGACATCACAGTGGGCGTATAGAAAATACGTTCCCCCCCACCTACTGCCGCTGATCGTATAACGCGAAAACGCCCTCGTCACCGGGGTAACGGGGCGCTTTCGCGGAACAACGGAACAGCGGAACAGCGGAAGAACGTCAGTCGTTGCCGTTTCCGCTGCCCGGCGTCGTCTTCTGGATCTGGAGCAGGAACTCCGCGTTGGACTGGGTCTTCTTCATCCGGTCCAGGAGGAGCTCGATCGCCTGCTGCTGGTCGAGCGCGTGCAGCACCCGGCGCAGCTTCCAGACGACCGCCAGCTCGTCGGTGCCGAGCAGGATCTCTTCCTTGCGGGTGGAGGACGCGTCGACGTCCACCGCCGGGAAGATACGCTTGTCCGAGAGCTTCCGGTCGAGCTTGAGCTCCATGTTGCCGGTGCCCTTGAACTCCTCGAAGATCACCTCGTCCATGCGCGAGCCGGTCTCGACGAGCGCGGTGGCGAGGATGGTCAGCGAGCCGCCGTCCTCGATGTTGCGCGCGGCGCCGAAGAAGCGCTTCGGGGGGTAGAGCGCGGTCGAGTCGACACCACCGGACAGGATGCGGCCGGAGGCCGGCGCCGCGAGGTTGTACGCGCGGCCCAGACGGGTGATCGAGTCGAGCAGGACGACCACGTCGTGACCCAGCTCGACGAGACGCTTGGCGCGCTCGATGGCCAGCTCGGCGACGGTGGTGTGGTCCTCGGCGGGACGGTCGAAGGTCGAGGAGATGACCTCGCCCTTCACCGACCGCTGCATGTCGGTGACCTCTTCCGGACGCTCGTCGACCAGGACGACCATCAGGTGGCACTCGGGGCTGTTGACCGTGATCGCGTTGGCGATGGCCTGGAGGATCATGGTCTTGCCGGTCTTCGGCGGGGCCACGATGAGCCCGCGCTGCCCCTTGCCGATCGGGGCCACCAGGTCGATGATCCGCGTCGTCAGGATGTTGGAGTCGGTCTCCAGACGGAGCCGGTCCTGCGGGTAGAGCGGGGTCAGCTTCTGGAACTCGGGGCGGCCGCGGCCCGACTCCGGGGCCATGCCGTTGACCGAGTCGAGGCGGACCAGCGCGTTGAACTTCTCGCGCCGCTCGCCGTCCTTGGGCTGGCGCACCGCGCCGGTGACGTGGTCGCCCTTGCGCAGGCCGTTCTTGCGGACCTGGGCGAGCGAGACGTACACGTCGTTCGGGCCCGGCAGGTAGCCGGAGGTCCGGATGAACGCGTAGTTGTCGAGGATGTCCAGGATGCCCGCGACGGGGATCAGGACGTCGTCGTCGGCCACCTGCACATCGCTGGCGAAGTCGTCGCGTCCGCGACGGCCACGGCGGTCGCGGTAGCGGCCGCGACGGCCGCGACGGCCGCCCGCCTCGTCGTCGAAGTCGTCCTGCGGACCGTTGTCACGGTTCTGCTGGCCCTGCCCCTGACCGCCGCCGCCCTGGCCCTGGCGCTGCGGGCGCTGCCCGCCGCCGCCCTGCTGGCCCTGGTCGTCGCCCTTGCCGCGGCGGTCGCGCTGACGCTCACGACGCTCACCGCGCTCACCGCGGTCGCCCCGCTCACCGCGGCCCTGACGGTCGCCGCGACGGCCCTCGGCCGTGTCGGCCGCCGCCTCGGCCCTGGCGTCGCCCTTCGGCTCGCCCCGCTCCTCGGTCTTCTGCTCGGCCTGGGGCTCCGCCTTGGCCTTGACCTCGGTCTTCGCCTCGGTCTTGGTGTCGGGGCTGCCCGCCTGCGCGGTCGCACGACGGCGACGACGCTCGCCCGCGGGCTGGTCGTCGCTGGCCGGCTGACCGGGGATGTCGATCTGCTGCTGGGCCGTGTCCTTCTCGGCGGTGGCAGCGGCGGCCTCGTCCCCGGTGCGCGCCTTCGAGGTCGCGCGGCGCTTCGGCTTGCTCTCCGCCTCGGCGGGGGCCTCTGCGGCCTTGGAGGAGGCCTTGGGGGCGGCGGATCCGCCGCCGGCCTGCGCCTCCTTGATGACCTCGATCAGCTGGCTCTTGCGCATCCGCGCAGTGCCCCTGATGCCGAGGCCGGACGCGACCTGCTGCAGCTCGGCCAGGACCATGCCCTCGAGGCCGGTGCCGGAGCGGCGGCGCCGTGCGGTGGTGCCAGTGGCAGCACCTTCGGCGGGCGCGGCGCTGTCGACGCTCTTGTCGGCAGTCACGCCCATCAGATCGGTGGTGTCGCTCACGAAGGGTCCTTCCCTGGAGCGGACGTCGGCCTTCTGGCTCGGCGACCGGTTGTGCTGTCCGACTGCGGTCTGTTGATCTTGCTGGATCGCGGACCTTGCCGGGGCGGTGGTCCGCCGGGTGTACGGCGGAGAGATGAACGTGCGGGGTCCGGCGCGAGATCCCCCTGCTCGGCCCACTCCTGGACGAGCGAGGGGTGTCGTGCCGGTTCCGGAGCGTGCTCGAAACTGCTCAGGCAGGCTGCTCAGGCAGTTGGGGAGGCTCCCGGAAGAATGGTGGTCCCGGAGGGGGACACGAAGCAACGCGCCTCAAAGACGTCGGTTGCAGACTTGAGGTTAACACTACCGGCTCCAACAAACATTCCCCCTCTCGCTCACCGGTAATCACATGCGGTTACGCGGCCAGCGGCAGCACACTGGCGCCCGTCGCGTCGAGGGCCAGCCGGTTCGCCGCCCAGCCCTCCCCCGCCAGTCGGGCCACCTTGTCGGCCGAGCCCTCCTCCGTCAGCGCGAGGACCGTGGGTCCCGCGCCGGAGATGACCGCGGGCACGCCGTCGGCGCGCAGGCGGTTGACCAGTTCCACGCTCTCCGGCATGGCGGGGCCCCGGTACTCCTGGTGGATCCGGTCCTCGGTGGCGGCGAGCAGCAGCTCCGGGCGGCGGGTCAGGGCCTCGACGAGCAGGGCCGCCCGGCCGGCGTTGAGGGCCGCGTCGACGTGCGGGACGGTGCGCGGGAGCAGGCCGCGCGCCGTCTCGGTGAGCACCGGGCGCCCCGGTACGAAGACCACCGGGACGACGGACTCGGCGGGGTCCATCCGGATCGCCCGGGCAGCGCCGCCGTCCATCCAGGCGAGCGTGAAGCCGCCGAGCAGACAGGCCGCGACGTTGTCGGGGTGTCCCTCGATCTCGGTCGCCAGCTCCAGCAGGGCCGCGTCGTCGAGGCGGGCGTCGCCGCCCGTCGTCACGGCGCGGGCGGCGACGATTCCGGCGCAGATGGCGGCGGAGGAGGAGCCGAGGCCGCGGCCGTGCGGGATGCGGTTGGCACAGACGATCTCCAGCCCGCGGGGCTGGCCGCCGAGCAGGTCGAACGCGGTGCGCAGGGAGCGCACGAGCAGGTGGCTCTCGTCGCGGGGCAGCGTGTCGCTGCCCTCACCTGCGATGTCGATGTGCAGCCCGGAGTCGGCGACCCGGACGACGACGTCGTCGTACAGCCCCAGCGAGAGGCCCAGGGCGTCGAAACCCGGCCCCAGGTTGGCGCTGGTTGCGGGGACGCGCACCCTGACGGCGGCGGCTCGGAACGCGGGACCGGCCATCGGTCGGACCACTCCTTGTAAGGCGGCGGGGATGCAGTGCGGGTGGCTCTGCGGCGGCGGGGCGTGAGGCGGTGCTGAGGGGTGGTGTTCAGGGTGGGGGCGATCGGCGGGGGTCATGGCGGTGGGGGTCGCGGCTGTGCGGAGGGCTCCGAATCGATGCGGGAATCCGGCGACCGGCCCGACGGCCGCGACGGGGACCGCAGGCGTGGCGGTCCGGCGGGCGGATGCCGGGCGGATGGGGTACAGCTTATCGAAGGAAGGTTCTGTGGCGACATAGGGCGCACAGGAGGCGCACGATGCGTGTCGCCCGCCTCCCATGCGCTCTCGCCCCGGAAAGGGGCTGGTTGGGCGGGTTGTCGCGGTTTCCCGGACCGGCCGTGGCGCGTGCCGACGGCCGGCCCGGGACCGGATCAGACGAGGCCGAGCTTCTCGGCGGCGGTGGCCGCGTCGACCGGGACGGTGACCGGCTGCGGTGCGCCCGCGACGGCCCAGTCGGGGTCCTTGAGGCCGTTGCCGGTGACCGTGCAGACGATGCGCTGGCCGGGGTCGACCTTGCCCTCCTCGGCCGCCTTGAGCAGGCCGGCGACGGAGGCGGCCGACGCGGGCTCCACGAAGACGCCCTCCTGGGAGGCCAACAGCCGGTAGGCGGAGAGGATCTGCCGGTCCGTCACCTCGTCGATGAAGCCGCCCGACTCGTCGCGTGCGGCCAGTGCGTAGTCCCAGGAGGCCGGGTTGCCGATACGGATCGCGGTGGCGATGGTGGAGGGGTCCTTGACGACCTCGCCGCGCACGATGGGCGCGGAGCCGGAGGCCTGGAAGCCCCACATGCGCGGGGAGCGGGTCGAGACCGCGTCACCGGCGTACTCGGTGTATCCCTTCCAGTACGCGGTGATGTTGCCCGCGTTTCCGACCGGCAGGACGTGGATGTCGGGGGCGTCCCCGAGCGCGTCGACGATCTCGAACGCGGCGGTCTTCTGGCCTTCGATACGGACCGGATTGACCGAATTGACCAGCGCCACCGGGTAGTTGTCCGAGAGCGAGCGGGCCAGGGTCAGGCAGTCGTCGAAGTTGCCGTCGACCTGGAGGATCTTGGCGCCGTGCACGAGCGCCTGGCCCATCTTGCCGAGCGCGATCTTGCCCTGCGGTACGAGGACGGCGCAGACCATCCCAGCGCGCACGGCGTACGCCGCGGCGGAGGCCGAGGTGTTGCCGGTGGAGGCGCAGATGACGGCCTTCGCCCCCTCCTCCTTGGCCCGGGTGATGGCCATGGTCATGCCGCGGTCCTTGAACGAACCGGTGGGGTTGGCGCCCTCGACCTTGAGGTGCACCTCGCAGCCCGTGCGCTCGGAGAGGACCTGCGCCGGAACGAGCGGCGTACCGCCCTCGCGAAGCGTGACGACCGGCGTCGTGCTCGTGACCGGAAGCCGGTCCCGGTACTCCTCGATGATGCCGCGCCACTGGTGGGTGCCCTTGCTGGTCATGGGTCCTTTACTCCCCTTCAACACGCATGATGCTGGCGACACCGCGCACGGTGTCGAGCTTGCGCAGCGCTTCGACGGTCCCGGAGAGGGCGGCGTCGGGCGCGCGGTGGGTGACGACGACGAGGGACGCCTCGCCGCCTCCGCCCGCCCGTCGCCCGCCGCCACCCTGCTCGATGGCTCCTTCGTCGCCGCTGCCTGAACCTCGTCCTTGCTGGCGGACGGTATCGATGGATACCCCCTGCTCGGCGAAGACCGTCGCGACCTGGGCGAGCACGCCCGGCTTGTCGGCCACGTCGAGGCTGATGTGGTACCGCGTGACGACCTCGCCCATGGGGCTGACCGGCAGGCGGGTGTAGGCGGACTCACCGGGGCCGGTGGCCTCGCCCAGTTTGTTGCGGCAGACCGCGACGAGGTCGCCGAGGACCGCGGAGGCGGTCGGCGAGCCGCCGGCGCCGGGCCCGTAGAACATGAGCTGCCCGGCCGCGTCGGCCTCGATGAAGACCGCGTTGTACGCCTCGCGGACCGACGCCAGCGGGTGGCTGAGCGGGATCATCGCGGGGTGGACGCGGGCGGTGACGGAGGCCCCGTCGGCGGCGCGCTCGCAGATGGCCAGCAGTTTGACCGTGCAGCCCATCCGGCGGGCCGAGGCGATGTCGGCGGCGGTGACCTCGGTGATGCCCTCGCGGTGCACGTCGCCGATCTTCACGCGGGTGTGGAAGGCGATCCCGGCGAGGATCGCGGCCTTCGCCGCGGCGTCGAAGCCCTCGACGTCGGCCGTCGGGTCGGCCTCGGCGTACCCGAGGGCGGTGGCCTCGTCGAGCGCCTCGGAGTAGCCGGCCCCGCTGGTGTCCATCTTGTCGAGGATGAAGTTGGTCGTGCCGTTCACGATGCCGAGCACCCGGTTGACCTTGTCCCCGGCGAGCGACTCGCGCAGCGGCCGCACCAGCGGGATGGCCCCGGCGACGGCGGCCTCGTAGTACAGGTCGCGGCCGTACTTCTCGGCGGCGGCGTGCAGGGCCGCGCCGTCCTCGGCGAGCAGCGCCTTGTTGGCGGAGACGACGCTCGCGCCGTTCTCGAAGGCGGTGGTGATGAGCGCCCGGGCCGGTTCGATGCCCCCGATGACCTCGATGACGACGTCGATGTCGCCGCGCTCCACGAGCGCGGTGGCGTCGGTGGTGATCAGTGCGGGGTCGATGCCCTCACGCACCTTCGCGGGCCGGCGGACGGCCACGCCGGCGAGCTCGACGGGCGCGCCGATGCGCGCCGCGAGGTCGTCGGCGTGCGTCGTCATGATGCGCGCCACCTCTGAGCCGACCACACCACAGCCCAGCAGCGCCACCTTCAGCGGACGCGTACGCATCATCCGACCTCGTTTCTCATACCTGGACCCTCCGGAGATGGGGGCGGCGTCGCACCCCCAGCCGCCGGAGGGCCATGCTCATTGGGGACCAGTCTCACTCACCGGACGGGAGTTTCTGACCCACGTCCGGATCCTGAGATGACTATTTCATCAGCCGACATCGAGACGCAGGAGATCTTCCTCCGTCTCGCGCCGGACGATCACGCGGGCCTCTCCGTCGCGGACCGCGACGACCGGCGGGCGCAGTGCGTGGTTGTAGTTGCTGGCCATGGAACGGCAGTACGCGCCGGTGGCGGGGACGGCGATCAGGTCGCCGGGGGCCAGGTCGGCGGGGAGGAACGCGTCCTTGACCACGATGTCACCGCTCTCGCAGTGCTTGCCGACGACCCGGACCAGCATCGGTTCGGCGTCCGAGGTGCGGGAGACGAGCGCGACGCTGTACTCGGCGTCGTACAGCGCGGTGCGGATGTTGTCCGACATGCCGCCGTCGACGCTGACGTACGTCCGCAGCCCCTCCAGGGGCTTGATCGTGCCGACCTCGTACAGCGTGAACGCGGTGGGGCCGACGATGGCGCGCCCCGGCTCGACGGAGATCCGGGGGGTGCGCAGCTTCGCGGCCTCGCACTCGCGGGTGACGATGTCGCTGAGCGCCTTGGCGATCTCGTGCGGCTCACGGGGGTCGTCCTCGGAGGTGTACGCGATGCCGAGGCCGCCGCCGAGGTCGATCTCGGGCAGTTCGACGCCGTGCTCGTCGCGGATCTCGGCGAGCAGCTGCACCACGCGGCGGGCGGAGACCTCGAAGCCGGCCATGTCGAAGATCTGCGAGCCGATGTGCGAGTGGACGCCGATGAGTTCGAGGCCGTCGAGGGCGAGGGCGCGGCGCACCGCCTCGGCGGCCTGCCCGTCGGCGAGCGCGATGCCGAACTTCTGGTCCTCGTGCGCGGTGGCGATGAACTCGTGGGTGTGGGCCTCGACTCCGACGGTGACGCGGATCTGCACCCGCTGGCGGACGCCGTGGCGCCGGGCGATGTGGGCGACGCGGGCGATCTCCTGGAAGGAGTCGAGCACGATCCGCCCGACGCCCGCCTCGACGGCCCGCTCGATCTCGGCGACGGTCTTGTTGTTGCCGTGGAAGGCGATGCGTTCGGCGGGCATACCGGCGTCGAGCGCGGTGGTCAGCTCCCCGCCGGAGCACACGTCGAGGTTCAGCCCCTCTTCCTTCAGCCAGCGCACGACGGCGCGGGAGAGGAAGGCCTTCCCGGCGTAGAAGACGTCGGCGTCCGGGCCGAAGGCGTCGGACCAGGCGCGGCAGCGGGCCCGGAAGTCGCTCTCGTCGAGGAAGTAGGCGGGGGTGCCGAACTCCTCCGCGAGCCGGGCGACGGTCATCCCGCCGACGGTGAGGGCGCCGTCCGCGTCGCGGGTGACGGTGCGTGACCAGACCTTCTCGTCGAGGGCGTTGAGGTCGGCGGCGGGCGCGGAGTAGTGCCCCTCGGTGAGGACGTCGGCGTGACGGGGTCCTGCGGGGTGTGCGGAGCGGCTCATCGTGATGGTTCTTTCGGGTCTCTTCTGATCGCGTCAGAGGTGTTCGGGCGCGCGGATGCCGAGCAGGGACAGGCCGCCTGCCAGCACCGTCCCGGCGGCTTCGGCGAGAGCCAGCCGGGCACGGTGGGCGGCCGAGGGTTTCTCGTCACCGACGGGCAGGGACGGGCAGGAGTCGTGGAAGTCGAAGAACGCGTGGGCGACGGCTTCCAGCTGCCGGGCGACCCGGTCGGGCGCGCGGTGACGGGCTGCTGCGAGCAGGACGCCGGGGTGGTCGGCGATGAGGTCGAGGAGGGGGCGGGCCGCACCGTCGTGCGGGACGGGGCCTTCGGCGCCCGGGGTGGGCTCGGCATGCCGGTGGTACGGGGCGGACCCGGCGTACGGGGCGGACCCGGCAAGGCTTGCGCCGTACGCGACGGCCTCGGCGGTGAAGCCGAGGAGGGCGGCCCCGCGGGTGAGCGCACGGGTCCTGGCGTGGGCGTGACGGACCCGGAAGAGCGGGTTCGCCTCGCCCTGGACGAGCAGTCCGGGGCCGAGGGCGGCACGGTCGTGCCCGGCGGGCCGCAAAAGCCCCCAGCGGGCCGCGCCGGACCCGAGCCGCTCCAGCAACTCCCCCGCGGTGGCCCCGGCGGGGACGGGCCGGATCCCGGTGAGCGGTACGGGGGGCGTCCCGTGCGCGTCCACGGTGACGCCGAGGCGGGCCCAGTCCGGGTCGGACGCCTCCTCGCAGCTGACCCGGACCCGGGCGCCCTGGGCGACGAGGAGCCGGCGGACGGCGTGGGCGGTGACGGCGGCGCGGACCTCCCGGGCGTGGTGGAACTGGAGGATCTCGTCCCGGAGCGCGTCCCCGTGTCCGTACGCGAGGCCCTGTTCCCGTACGGCGTCGAGCACGGCCCGGTCGCCCGCGGCCGGGGCGTCGAGGGTGAAGCTCAGGAACCCCGGTCCGGTGATCTCGACCCGTCCGACGCCGGGTGCGGCGGCGACGCGTTCCCGCAGGATGCGGGCGACCTCCAGGGCGGGCAGCGCGGCGGGCCCGGCGAGCTGGAGCGCGACGGCGCAGGCGTAGTCCCCGCTGCCGCCGGGCCGGGTTCTCTCCACCCGCACGCGCGCGGGCACGGGTGCGCGCAGGGCATCCTCGTCGACCGCGCGGCGCACGGCGTGCAGCACGGTCCGGGAGAGGTCGGCGGGGGTCACGGGTCAAGCGTAGGTGAGAGAGGGGGGCACTCCGCGACCCGGTTTCGCCATCCGGTCGGCCGGACCCCGCCCGACGCCCGGGTCGGCCGGGCCCGGCGGCACCGCACCGGTGGGCCCGGGGCGGTTCGCCGCGCAGGTCAGCCGGTGGCGCTCCCCGCCCGCCCGGCACCGCGCCGGCCGTCCACCGAGGGATCTTCCTCCCCCGTCACCAGCCGGCGCATGATCCGCACCAGCTCGCTGGGCTCGAACGGCTTCGCCAGGAACGCGTCGACCCCGGCCGCCACACCCGCGTCGACCTCGTTGGGCGTACAGGCGCTGATGACGGCGATGGGCAGGCGACGGGTCCGGGGGTCGGAGCGCAGGCGGGTGGCGGTCTCCAGGCCGTCCAGCCGGGGCATCACGACATCGAGGGTGATCGCGTCGGGGCGGACCCGCTCGACCAGGTCCAGGCACTCGACACCATCGGCCGCGGTCACGACCTCGAAGCCCTCCAGCTCGAGATTGACCCTGATCAGCTGCCGGATGACCTTGTTGTCGTCGACAACAAGCACGCGGCCGTAAGCCCCTGGCACCCTTCGAGAGTAGGTCGGCCGGAGGTGCGGCGTCCGGGTTTTGTCCACTTCCGCCCCCGTGGGGTGGCCACGGCTCCCACGGACCGCCCGACCGGGAGGAAGAGGCGCGGAGGCACGGCGGAATACCTGTTCACGGACACCCTGCGGAAGCTGGTAGTGTTTCACCCGTCGCAGAGCAGCACAGCGATACGCCCCCGTAGCTCAGGGGATAGAGCATCGGCCTCCGGAGCCGGGTGCGCAGGTTCGAATCCTGCCGGGGGCACCACAGTTCAGGTGCCATACAGGCCCTCTGATCAGGCATTCAGCCAGATCAGGGGGTCTGTTTCCATAGGTGGGCAGACGCCAGTGGGCGGGGCCCCGGACACGCCCTGGGCGCGGCTCGCGCACCCCACCACCTCATCCAGGCAGCACGCTGAGCCATGGGGCGGGGCGCCCCGCTGACCGCCGTGCCGGGCGACACGACGGGCAACCGCGTTCCATGGGTCTCCCACTGCCGCCGCCCTACACTAAAAGCGCTGAACTGGCTTACCGTGCACGGCTTTTCGACGAGGAGCGCAGTGAGCGTCAACCATGTGCCATGGCAGCCCCGGCCTCCGCAGCGGACGCCGAGAGACACCGTACGGTCACCAGCTGCCGCCGCACGGGTGAGCGAGGCGAGCCGCCTGCTCTGCGCGGGAACCTATCTGGACACCGAGTACCGCGATCAGGTGATCGACGAGCTGTACCGGAGCGAACAGCGGGTCGTGGCACCTTCGTCCGGGTTCGACGCCGCCCGCGTCCTCGCTCACGCGCTGCGCGCCCGGCGGGTCGAGCTGGCCTGGGCGGTCATGGTCGTCCTGCTCGTGGCGGTGGGGGCGGTGATCTCCCTCTGGTTGCTGGCACTCGTGGTTCCCGGGCTGCTGATCACGTTCGGAAAGGCGATCAAGGGCACCGCCGGCGCCCCGTCGGCCTACCGGCGCCTGCCGTCCTTCGTCATGCGCTGGATCGGGCGGCTGCTCCTCGTCTGCCTGGTGGGCTACAGCGTGGTCCGGGGGCTGGGCGTGGCCGCCGAAGAGGAGACCGGGGCCGGGAAGCTGGTGGGCTACAGCGTGGTCCGGGGGCTGAGCGGGGTCGCCGAACAGGAGGCCGGGCCCGGGAAGCAGGGCAAGGACTCCGTCCTGCTCACCGTCCTGAGTTCCATGAGCGCCGGCGTCGGGCCGTGGGAGGCCTGGGCCTCGCTGGCGGTGCTGCTGGCGCTCGGTGCGTGCGTCGCCGGGCAGGAGCTGCACTTCGTACACGTACTGCGCGGCGAGTTGTCCCGGCGAGGCTTCGCGAGCGCGGCCGTGGACCGGGCCGAGCGGTTCCGGAGACGTCGTTTTCTGTGGGTCACACGCCGCATCCGGCTCGAACAGCACTCGCCGCTGGTGATGTACCACGAGGCACACCCCTTCTGCGGCGCCGGCGCCGCCCAGGACCCCTGGGTCCTCGCGGTCGAACTGCGGCCGAACGGAACGGGGGAGAGACGGCCCCTCGGAAACGCGACGGTCCTCGCCGCGGTGCGCCCCTTCCTCGAGCAGTTGCGGGAAGTGCCGGCGTCCGTCGAGGGGGGCGCCCAGGCCGTACGGGACCGACTGCGTCATCTGCGGATCGACGAGTGCGTGTTGCTGCCGATGGAGGGCGTGGATCACCGTGAGGAGGCTCCCTACGACCAGGCTTCCTTCGAGGCGCACCGGGCGCGAGCCGTGGAGGAGGGCGGTGAGAGGCGCCGGCACTTCTTGCGTGTCAGGGTCGACGGCTGAAGGAGGGCCTGGTCGTCACGGTCTTCGTACGCATCCACACGCAGGGCCGGATGCTGATGCTGGAGATCGCTCCGCACGCGCTCCTGCCGGTCCGCGCGGACTTCAAGGACGCCGATCATCTCGCCTACCGCTTCGCCGACATGAACGTCTTCGGCAAGGCCGTGCACATCTTCACCCTGGTGGCCGGGGCGCCCGGGCAGGCCCTGATGACGCTCGGCCGCCACGTCGTGCGCGGCTGGCGCCGGCTCACCGGCGAGGCCGACGGCGCCCGGCCCGACGGGCCCGCCCTGTCGGTACGCGAACTCGCCGCCGAGCCCGTCGGGTCGCTCTTCCACCGCATGGACGTCGACCGTTACCTGAAGAGCATCCAGGACCGCATCGCCTACGGCGTGAAGGAGGCACTGGCTGAAGCCGGTTACCAGACCGGTGAGTTCGCGCAGAAGGTCGTCCACATCAGCGACGGTGGTGTCAACATCGGTACGGTCGTGGACAGCAATTTCGCCATCGGCGGCCACGCTCACGTCACTTCGAGCAGCACGCGGCCGTCGCCGCAGAGGGGAGTCGACGATGTCCGGTGAGCAGGAGGTCGCGAGTCTGCTCGGAGCGTGAGGACGAGCGGGTGCGTCGCGGGTGCGTCGCGGGTGCGTCGCGCCCTCGCGGGGACGAGCGCAGCGCGGTCCGGCTCGCCCCCGCGAGGTGGCGGTCAGAACTTCCCGTCGACCGGGATCCAGCCGGACCAGGTCTCGGGCTGGTAGAACTTGCCCGTGTCGCCGTCGTAGCGCAGGACCCGCAGACGTACGTTCCCGTCCTCGCGGTAGTTCTTGTTGCAGGTCGCCCAGGTGTCCACGCCCAGCTTGTTGACGCAGACCTCCTCGGCGCGCCCGTAGTCGGTGTAGACACCGACCGCCGCGGACATGCCGTCCTTCTTCGTGTCGCCCGCCCAGACGATGTCGCCGCTGTGCTGGAAGCACCCACTGGCGCCGTAGGCGGCGGTCGAACCCAGGCACGCGCTCGACGACGGAGCGGCCGCGGCCACGGCTTCCGCCTGTCCGCCCGATGCCGCGCTTTCCACCGGTCCCGCCGGTCCCGCCGGTCCCACCGGTCCCGCCTGTTCCGCCGGGAAGGGAACGGTCTCCCCGGGAGCCGTGGCCCCGCCTTCGACGATCCGCACGTCCGCCGGCATCCGCACTTCCTGGGGGCCCACCGGTGCGTCGTCGGCCAGCGCCGGTGTCACGGTGACCACCGAGACCGCGAGTGCTGACGCGCCGGCGAGAACGCTCAACTTCGAGCGCCACTTTTCACGCATGCTTCACTACCCCCGCGCCTGACCTCTGTTGCGAGATCATCAAATACCAGTATGTGAACAGAGTGTGAGACTAAGAGATCGCCGTGACGGATGGAAGGGGCTTCCGTGACGCAGGGGCCCCATGGTGCGAACGATGTACACCCGGCAGGCACGCCGCGGGCACAGGGAGAGGGGCGGGCGCACCTGTGTGCGCCCGCCCCTCCTGGGTAGCCGGTGTCACCGCACGGGTGGCCCCGCGGCCTGCTCCCCCTCGGCGATGTCGTGGAACGAGAGATCGAGGGCGCACTCCGCCGGGATCGCGGCGGCGGAGGTCTCGCACATCGCGGGGCCCGCCCCGACCCGGCCGTCCGTCTCGGGCGGACCGGCCCGACGCTCGCCCGTCTCGATGTTGCCCGCCATGCCGTCCCCGGGAACAGGCGTCGCGGAGGTGGCGGGGCCGGCGGGGCGGGTGCCGTCGGCGGCGTCCGACGGGGACGAACAGGCGGCCGTGCCCGCCGTGGCGCACAGGACGAGTGCGGCCGAGACCGCGACAGTGCGAAATCGCATGAGGATCCCCCTACGCGGACACCCCGCACATCCGGGTCGTCAGTTGATCCACGGTGCCACAGCGCGCGGCGCCGGGGGCGGAGAACGCGTGAAAAGGCGGAGCCGGTGTGCGCGGCGCGTAGGGTCGCCATCACGCAGCGCATATCTGATTGGCATATGCCGAACTGCCCTGCGTTCCCCGGATGAGGAGGCGGCCGCCGCGGCCGATCGCCGTGGGCCCGGGTATCGAGCGCCTGTACGGAAAGGATGTCTGGTGAAAGCTGGTACTCGGCTGTCCGGAGGGGGAAGCATGCGGGGGCACGAGCACAGCACGAACGCCAACGACCTGAGCGGCACGGTGCACGGCTTCGTGGTGCAGACGGGAAGCGTGTACGGCGGAATCCATGTGTCCGGGGCCGGGGCGCGGGAGGAGGTACCGCCACCCTGGCAGTTACCGCCCCCGGTCCGGATCACCGACCGCACGGACGAGCTCCGCGCCCTGGAGGCGCACCGGGACCGGGCCACGGAGGACGGGCATCCCACGCTGGCGGCGGTGAGCGGGCTGGGCGGGGTGGGGAAGACCGCGGTCGCGCTGGCCTGGCTGCACACGTTGCGCCCCCACTTCCCCGGCGGTCAGCTGTACGCCGATCTGGGCGCGCAGGCGCCGGACGGTCCCGCCGACCCCGGTGAGGTGGTGGCCAGGTTCCTGCGGGCACTGGGCGTCCCGAGCGGTCAGGTGCCTCCGGCGCTGGGTGAACGGGTCGCGCTCTACCGGTCGTTGACGGCCGGCCGGCAGCTCGTGGTGCTGCTGGACGACGCGGCGACGGCGGCCCAGGTGCGGCCCCTGTTGCCGGCGGGACCGTGTGTGACGGCGGTGACCAGCCGTCGGAGGATGCCGGGGCTGAGCCTCGACGGGGGCCATGTGATCCATCTGGAGCCCCTCTCCCCCGAGGCGGGGGTCGAACTCCTCGACGCGACCCTCGCCGACGGCCGGGTCGCCGCCCAGCCCGAGGAGGCGCGGGCTCTCGTCCTGCTCTGCGCGGGGCTGCCGCTCGCGGTGCGCATCGCCGGGGCGCGGCTGGCGGCGCGCCCCCGGCAGGGCATCACCGCGATGGTCCGGGCCCTGTCCGAGGAGCACGAACGGCTGGAGGCACTGGCGATAGAGGGCGACCGCGACGTGCGGGCGACGCTGGACCTCTCGTACCAGGGCCTGCCGCCCACGGCGGCCCGCCTCTACCGGCTGCTGGGGCTCCACCCTGGCAGGGAGTTCGGCGCCCCGGTGGCGCGGACGCTGCTGGGCGGGGACGCCGTCGAGGCGCTCGACGCGTTGCACGACGCGAATCTGCTCGTCGATGTCGCCGAGGCGTCGGGCGGCGAGCGCTACCGGTTCCACGATCTGGTGCGGCTGCACGCGGCCGCGCGGGCCGCTCAGGACGAGAGCGGCGACGAACGGGCCGCCGCGTTGCTGCGCATCGGCCACCACTATCTCGCCGCCGCCGGCCGGGCCGAGGAGATCATCGAGCCCGGGCGTGCCGGTCCGGAGCGGGAGTTCGGGCGGGGCGTGGAGCCGGAGTCCGTCGCGGAGGAGGACCTCGGTCCCGTCGCCGGACAGACGGCGGCGGAAGCGGCGCTGGACTGGCTGGAGCGGGAGCTGCCCAATCTGATGGCGGTGGTCCGTCTCGCGCGCCCGATGGGCGCCCCGGAGCTCGCCTGGCAGCTGACCGACGCACTGTGGCCGCTGTTCCCGCGTCGCAAGCTGTACCGCGAGTGGACCGAGGCGCACCGGGAGGGACTGCTGGCCGCCGAGGAGGCGGGGAACGGTGAGGCGGCCTGCCGGATGCTGACCTCCGGCGCCCTGGGGAGGCTCGCCACCGGTGACCACGCCGAGGGGCTGGCCATGTTCGAGCGGGCCGCCGCCTCCTTCCTGGAGCGCGGCGACGCCCTCGGGCACGCCCGGACGCTGAACTACCGGGGGCTGGCCCATCAGCGGCTCGGGCACCAGGACCGCGCGGCCGAGTACTTCGCCCGGGCGGCCGCCGAGCTGCCCGCCCACGGCGATCTCCGGGCCGGTGCGCTGGCCCGGTTCAATCTGGCCGGCATCGCCCTGGCCCAGGAGCGGTACGAGATCGCCGTCGTCGAGGCCGAAGCCGCCCGCCTCACCCTGGAGGCGGCCGGCGACACGTACAACGCGGCGCGCGCCGCCGGCCTGACCGGCCGGGCCTACGTGGGTCTGGGCAGGCTCGACCGGGCGGAGGCGGAGCTGTCGGCGGCCTTGTCCGCGTTACGGGCGGAAGCCGCCGGGTTCGAGGCGGCCCACGTGCTCGGCGGGCTGGCCCGGCTCTCCGAGCGGCGCGGGCAGCCTCGGCGGGCCGGGCGGTTCTACCGGGAGGCGGTGTCCCTGTACGCCTCCGTCGGCCGGTCCGGGTCGGCGGAGGCGGTCGTGGCGCAGGCCCGGCTCGATGTGCTGGAGCCGCCGGAAGCGGAGGACTCCCCATCGCTGGGGCCGGTCCCGTCCGGGGACGTCCGGGGCGAGGCCGGGACGTAGTCGCGTACGGTCCTGACGACCCGTACGGCGGCCGGGTCGAACGCGGCCGGGTCCAGGCCGGCCACCAGCCAGACGTGTGCGACCGAGGCCCAGACCGCCCAGGGCTGCGCCGGCCCTCCCGGTCCGCGGACCAGCAGCCGCGGCCGGCCGCCGAGCCACAGCCAGCAGCGCGGGCCCCGGTACACGGCCACCACCAGGGCGCCTGGGTGGCCGTCGGCGAGTTCGGCGACGTACCGGACGGGGCCCCCGTACGGCGACCGCGTCCCGGACGGGTGCTCCGCCACCAGGACGTCCGCCAGCAGCGGCATCGGGTGCGCGGCCGGGAGCCGGACGCGCAGGTGCTCGTCGAGGACCCGCAGCGGGCGGTCGGGGTGCAGCAGGGCGGCTCCTGTCCGGCGGCCCCCGCGCTGCGGAGCGTCCTCGGTGATCCGTACGGTCGTCGCGGTCATCGGGCGTACCCCCAGGCGTCGTGGCGTGCCGTCACCGGCAGCGGCGCGTGGTCGGTACGCGGCCGGACGGCGGGGGCACGCAGCCGGAGCTTGCGGTAGAGCAGGGCCCGCATCCTGACGGCGAACCGTCCCGGCTCCGAGGTGATCCGGGCCGTCACCTGCTCGTACCGCTCCGCGCGGTAGCCCGCGGCGGCGCGGGCGAGCTGGCGGTCCAGGGGGCGGTCGGCGTGCAGCCGCGGGGCGAAGGAGGCCAGTTCGGCGGCGGGCGAGCCGGGGTCCAGGTCGCTGTCGGGGACGTTGCCCATGAGGACCGGGACGCCGGTCATCGCCCCGTAGAGCGAGACGGAGCCGTGGTCCCCCACGATGTGGTCGGCGGCGACCAGCGCCCCGACCCAGTCGGAGTGCTGGCTGATCACCAGGAGCCCGGAGCGCACGAGTCCCGCGAGCCAGCTGCGGATCTGCCATTCGCCGTGGGCGTTCCAGACGTGCGGGTGGAGCAGGAGCGCGACCCGGAAATCCTCCCGGGGCAGCTCGTCGACCAGTCGTTCCAGCAGCTCCCACTGGCGGCCCAGGAGGGAGCCCGGCCCCCAGGTGGAGCAGACGGTGACCAGTCGCTGGCGTGCTCCGGCCCCCAGGGCGTCGCGGTAGAGGGCCCGTTGCGGCAGGCTCGCCGTGATCCGGTCGGAGCAGGGGTCGCCGACCACCTCGGCGGCGGGCAGCGCCTCGGGGCACGCGCGGCCGAGCCGGGTCAGGTCCTCGTGGTGGGCCAGCACGAGCGATTCGGGCACCAACCGGCCGTCCTGGATGAGCCATTGCCGGTCGAGTCCGTAGATCCCGCGCCCGGCGACCGGGCGGCCGCGCTGCCCGGCGGGGATCAGTTTGTTGTGCCCGACGCCGTGCGGCAGCACGATCACCGGGGCGTGCAGTTCCTGGAGTCCGCCGTGGGCGGCCGCCACCGCCAGGTCGAACGGCAGCTGGATGGCCTGGTGCCAGGGCAGGACCAGGCCGCCCAGCCGTTCCAGGAAGTGGTCCACGCCGTGGCTGAACACGTCGGGCGCCTGGGTGAAGAAGACCTGCACCCGGGCGTCGCCCTCCAGTAGCCGTACGGCTTCGAGCAGCCGCTGTCCGGCCGTGACGGTGTGCACCACGGCCAGGATCTTCCTGCGGGTACGCCGGGTGGCCCAGCGTTCGACGTCCAGGCGCACCGGTACAAGGGGCCGGTACGCGTCCGGCATGGTCAGGCTCATCTGATCAGTCCCCGTTTCCGTCGCCGCGGACGGGAGGCCCGCGGAGGCCGCGGTTGATGGCGGCCCGGGACGCATCTGCCCACCGACGTGGACAGGCGGCTTGCAGGAATCCTGCGTTCCAGCTGTACGCGGAAAGGCGCCGCGCCATGCGCCCCGCTCACGCCCCCGTGCGCTCTGGTCCGGGCCGGTGGCGCAGGGAACAGTGGACTGTTCCGCACAGACGTGCGGACGCTGCCGGTGGCGGCAGGAAGTGGCGCACCCATCGGGGGGCGATATGGACCTTCTTGCTCTGGGACCTCTGGAACTATGGCACGGGGACCAGCAGCACCTGCTCGGTTCGGTGAAACACCGCTGCGTGCTCGCCGTTCTGGTACACGCGCGCGGGGAACCCGTTGCCGTGGACACGCTGATGGAGCGGGTCTGGGGCGACGAGCCCCCGCCCAAGGGTCCGGCCACGCTCCAGACGTACCTCTCCAAACTGCGGAAGAACCTTCGGGACGCGGTGGGGCCGCTCGTGCGGCTGGACCACTTGCCGCCCCGGCGGTACCGGCTCCGGATGAGCGACCAGAACGATCTGGATCTGGTCCGCTTCCAGCGGTTCCGAGCCGAGGCCGCGGTGGCGGCGGAGCAGGGCCGCACGGACTGGGCGATCGGGCTGCTGCGGACCGCCGAGAGCATGTGGCGGGGCGAGCCGCTGACCGAGAGCTCCGGCGAGTGGGCGGCCTCGGTGCGCACGCGGCTCGTGGAGGACCACCGCCATGTCCGGGAGGAGCGCATCCGGCTGGAGCTGGAGCTGGGGCGGCATGCCGATCTCATCGGCGAGCTGCGCGAGTTGGCGGCGGAGAGCCCGCTGGCGGAAGGGGTGGTCGGCTCCCTCATGCTGGCACTGACCCGCAGCGGACGGCACAGCGAGGCGCTGGAGCTCTATCGCATGACGCACGCCCGCCTGCGGGAGGGGCTGGGCATGGAGCCGGGGGCCGATCTGCGGGCGCTGCACCAGCGGATCCTGGAACAGGACCGGGGTCTGGCGGGGCCCCGTGCCGAGACCGTCACCATCGGGGCCCCTGTCCCGGCCGTCCCCACTCCCCCGCCGCCCGGCGCCCGGCGCCGCCCCGGCCTCGCCCACTCCCCCCACGCCCACCGCCGCCCCGGCCGCGCAGCCCCCGTCGTGCCACCCGGGTCGCAACAACCTCCCCCGCGACACCCGGGACTTCACCGGCCGGGCCGAGGAGTTGGCGCTTCTGCGCGAGGGGATCGCCGACGCCGACGGGTACGCGCTGCCGCTCGCCGTTCTGCACGGAATGCCCGGTATCGGCAAGACCGCGCTGGCGGTGCACGCCGCGCACCGGCTGGCCGAGGACTATCCGGCCGGTCAACTGTACGTCGATCTGCACGGGTTCAGCGGACGGCGGCCCGTCGACCCGGCCGAGGCGCTGGCCTTCCTGCTCCAGGCCGCCGGGACCGGCCAGGCGCTGCCGGACACCCTCGACGAGCGGGCGGCCGCGTGGCGGGAGTGGACCGCGCACCACCGGGTGCTGGTCGTGCTCGACAACGCCCGGGACGCCGCCCAGGTGCGCCCGCTGCTGCCCGGTTCGGCCGGGTGCCTGGCGATCGTGACGAGCCGCAACCGGCTCTCCGCACTGGACGGGGCCAGCTCCCTGGCGGTGGACGCGCTGTCGGCGCGGGAGGCGGCGGCCCTGTTCACCCGGATCGCCGGCACGGCCCGCACCTCGCGCGATCCGGAGGCGCTCGAGCTGCTGGTGGACGCCTGCGGCCGCCATCCGCTCGCCACGACGCTGCTCGCGGGCCGCTTCCGGCACCGGGAGATCTGGGATCTGCGCCATCTCCTGGAGCGCCTGGCCCAGACGAGCGATCCGCTGGACGAACTCGACGAGGAGGTGTTCGTCTCGGCGTTCCGCTTCTCGTACGCGGAGCTGACGTCCGGCACACGCCGATTACTGCGCCTGCTCGCGCTGCACCCCGGGCCCGACATCACGGCTGCGGCGGCCGCCGCCCTGTCGGGGCGGGGCGACGGGCTCGGACCGGGTGGCGGGGCCGAGGGCGTGCGGCGCAGCATCGAGGAGCTGCTGGACTGCCATCTGCTGGCGGAGCCGGTGCTCGGCCGCTATCAACTGCACGACCTCACCCGGGCGTTCGCGCTGCGCATGTCCATCGCCGAGGAGCCGGAGGAAGCACGCGGCGACGCCGTCGGCAGGCTCCTCGGATACTGCCTCACCTCCGCGCACCGGGCCCACCGCCTCACGCACCCGCGTCGCAGGGCCCTGGAGCCCGAGCGGCTGTCGGTGTACGCGGCCGAGTTCGGTGACGCCCAGGAGGCGGCGGCCTGGCTGGACGCCGAGCGGGCCAACCTGCTGGCCGCCGCCCGCACGGCGGCCGCGGAGGACCAGTCCAGCGCGGCGCTCTTCCCGCACGCGCTCGCCCCCTCGCTCAGGATCTGGGGCAGTTGGGCGGTGACCAACGAGCTGTACGGCGCGGCCGTGGAGGCGCTGCGCTCCCGGGGCAACCCGCTGCTGCTGGCGCAGACGCTGGTGGAGGCGGCGGAGGTGCTGGCGCAGACGGGGCCCGGGGAGGCCCTGAGCTGCGCGGGCGAGGCGCTGACTCTGTTCCAGGACCTGAGGGACCCCGCGGGGTGCGCCGACAGCTCGCTCCAGGCGAGCCGCGCGCATCTGGCCGCCGGGCACACCGGCCCGGCGCTGCGCATGGTGGCGCGGGCGCTGGCGCTCTACCGGGACCTGGACGACCTGCACGGCGAGGCGGACTGCCTCAACGTCGAGGGGGCGGCGCTTTACCACGAGGGCCGTTACGACGAGGCGCTCGGCCGAGCGCGCCGCACGCTGCACATCCACGAGGGCACGGGGGATCTGCTGGGGCAGATCCGCGCCCACAACAACATCGGGGAGATCCACCAGATCCATGGCCACATCGAGCACGCCCGCGACCACCTCGAACGGTCGAGAGTGCTGGCCCGCCTGCACAGCGGAGCACGCGAAATCGCCATATTGGATACGAATCTGGGCACCGTGTACCAGGCCATGGGTGACACCTCGCGGGCGCTGGAGGGGTTCCGGAGGTCGCTGGAAAGCCACCGCGCCCGGGGTGACGCGCTGGGCGAGGCGAACGCCCTGATCAGCCTCGGCGCCGCCCAGGCCGCGAACGGCGACGACGAAGGGGCGCTGCGGCACTTCACCCTGGCGGAGGAGGTCGCGCGGCGGATCGACAGCGCCTATGAGCGCACCAGAGCCCTGCTCGGCGTGGCCGACGTCCACCGGTCGGCGGGCCGGGCGGCCCCGGCCATGGAGGTGTACGAGCAGGCGCGCCTGCTGTCCGAGCGCACGGGCTCCCGCCCCGCTGCGGCGCGGGCACTGGAGGGACTCGCGCGTACGGCCCTGGCCACGCATCGCGACGAACTGGCCCTGGGGTACGCGGAGAAGGGGGCGGAGGTGTACCGGAGCCTGGGCCGCGAGGCCGAGGCGGAGAGCCTGCGGCAGCTACTGCCGGGGAGAACGGGGAGGACCGGCTCCTGAAACACGCCCGGGCGCCGGTCCTTCCGTTCGAAGGCAGGCATCATGCGCTGCCGTCGAGGGCTGATCAGGCGCTGGGCGCGCCCCACATCCACTGGAGGAGCTTGTAGTACATGGGTGTCTAACTGCTCTCTTCTCAAGCCGAGTTACGGGCTCGGGCCGTTGCAATGAGGGTGCGCCGCCCCACGAGGAGAGCGGCAGGAGCGATCTTGCACGTTCTTCGCTCTCGTGTCGAACTAGTCATCAATTCAGGTGTGGTTTAACGATTTTTCGTAACCTCGGAAGCTCCTGGGGTCGATGATGTCCGGCACCGGGCTCGCGCCCCGACCGGTCGGCACGAGACCCTCCGGCCGCGTGTGGACCAGGGCGCCCCCGGGCAGATTCAGGGTGACTTTCGCGGCTCGACGGTGGGGGGACCGTTATGGAGTCCGATGACCAGTACGGGACGGTGGGACAGGGTGCGGGTGGATCCGGGTCCGGCGGGCCGGTGCCACCACCGCCGCCCTCCCACGCGCCGGCCGTCGGGCCGCCGCCGCCCGGAGCGCCCCTGCGGGCGGTCGGCGCCGCGCTGCTCAATCTGACCGGACTCGGGCTCGGTCACGCCCTGTTGGGGCGCTGGGCGCGGGCCGCCGGGTGCTGGGCGGCCACGGCGGTGCTGCTGTGGGCGGCGTTGCCGGCCGATCCGGACGGAGTGCCCGGGGGTGTCCTCGTCGGGTATCTGCTCGTGCTGGTGCTCGCCGCCGCCGACGGGGCGCGGATCGCCCGGCGTTCGGCGCTGGGCGGGGCGTGGCGGCCCGTTCTGGCGGTCGGGCTCGGCGTGGGGCTGCTCGCCGTGCCGACGGGCGGAGCCGTGGTGTACGGCTCCGCGCGGGACGAGGCGCGGGAGCAGATGCTGCTGGACCGGCTGGCGGCCGGGGACGAGCGGGTCGCGGCGGCTTCGCGGCAGCCGTTCGGCTCGGCGAGGGGCGAGTACGAGCGGGCGCTCGACGCCTATCGCGCGCTCGGCGAGGACCATCCCGGCTCCCGGGCCGCGAAGCTCGTCCCGGACCGGCTGAAGACGTACTACGACGCCGTCTCCGCGCCGTACGCGGAGAAGCGGCTCTGTGAGGCCGTCGCACCGCTGACCTATCTGCGGACGCTTCCGGACTCGGTGGACGAGAAGCTGCTGGGCGCGCTCGCCGCGTGGCCCGACGAACCGCTCGCCGAGTCGTTGTACGGGTGCGGTGTGTCGCGTCTGGGCGGGCCGGGCGGCGGCGGCACGGAGCTGGGAGAGCTGTTGCGCACGTTCCCCGATTCCGCCTCCGCGCGGCAGGTGGGGCCCGCGATCGGGAAGCGGATCAAGGAGCAGGTCGCGGCGTTGGAGGGGGCCGAGCCGTGTACGGCCACCGAGGTGCTGCGGGGCCTCGGCGCCACCGCGTCCGGCCTCCCCGCCGAGGGGGTGAAGGCGCTGCGCGGCGATGCCGACAAGGGTGTCGTCGACGGGGTCTACGCCTGTGGGGTCGACCAGTTCAAGGACGAGAAGTTCGACGACGCGCGCACGACGCTGACCGATTTCGCGCGGACGTACAAGAGCGACGGGCGGGTGCGGCAGGCACGGAACATCGCCATAGCCGCGGAGATCGCCGACGACCGGCCGGCGGCGGGCAAGCGGCTGCCGCCGTCGAAGCGGCCCGGCGGCTCACGGATGGAGCTGGTCATCAGCAACGACGCGCCGAACGCGGTCGAGGTGCTCTACACCGGTCCGGTCACCGGCACCGTCACGCTGAAGGCCTGCGCCGGCTGTGAGCGGTACAGCGCCTCCGAGGGATCGCGGCGGGCCTGCGGGGCGAGCGGCAGGAACTACCCGAAGGCCCGGCTCCGGCTTCCCGCCGGGGAGTACCACTTCCTCTACAAGCACGGCACGGGCGCGACCGCCAGTGTGGACAGCTACTCCTCCGGGACGAAGGTCCAGCCGGGCTACACCTACACCAGCTGCACGTACGTCATCGAGCGGAGCCCGTTCGACCTGGACCTGCCGCAGCTTCCGGATCCGATCCAGCCGGTGCTCAGCCCTTGGGGCGCGGGCTCTTCTCGATGACCCGGCCGTCCAGTTCGGCGGTGAGGTAGGCGCCGCCGTGCGCGTCGGAGACGTAGACGCGCAGCACCGGGCGGTCCTCGTGGAAGGGCGACGAGGGGTCCACGATCACGTAACGGCTCTCCGGCTCGTCGATGTTGAGCGTCTTCTCCGCCGTCTTCAGCAGGGCGGGCAGCGCGTCCCAGTCGACGGAGTTCAGGTCGATCGTCGTGGACCCGGACATCAGGGTGCCGCCCATGTCGTCGTTCTTCGCCCGACCGTCGCGATAGCTGAAGCGGTCGTACAGCGCGGCGTTGGACTTCAGCGGCGCGTCGGCGGAGGCGTGCTCGCCGTAGAGGGTGAAGTCGGTGACCTTCGTCCCGCCCATGAGGGGCTTCATCGCCTTGATAGCGGCCCGTGCGCCGTCCGGGGTCAGCAGGTCCACGGTCTCCGGCGCCTCCTCCCCGGTACCACCGGTGTCACCGGACCCCCCGTCGTCGTCGGCCACCGGGTCCGGCGCCGGAGCGGAGATCCGAGGGGCGCTCGCCCGGTCGCGGGGGCGGTCGTCGCTGTCGGAGCCCCGGGAGGAGAACGGGTCGGCCGTCCAGAGGATGGCGCCCGCGATCACCACGGCCGAGACGACGGACGACGCGGCGCTGATCCGCCAGACCCGGCGCTCGACGCGGCGGCCGCGCTCGTGCGGGGCGAAGGACCCGCCGGGCCGGGCGGACGCCGGAGGCTTGCGGTCGGGCACGGGTGACGGGGGCGGCACGGACCCGGACGCCTGCCCCGGCCTGGGCGGCGGCGTGGCGGCCGTCTGCGTGGGCGTGCCGTGCCCGGACCCGGGCCACGCGGACACCGGCCGCTCCCGTACTGGCTCCGTGGGCGTCGGGGCGGGGCTCCCGCCCGTGCGCGCGGCCTCGGCCAGCAGACGGTCGAGGGCCTCGGCGTCCGGGCGGGCCTGGATGTCCCTGGTGAGGAGTGCGTCGAGCACCGGGGCGAGGGAACCGGCCCGCGCCGGCGGCGGGATCTCCTCGTCGAGCACGGCGGCCAGGGTGGCCAGAGTGGTGGCCCGGCGCAGCGGGTGGCGGCCCTCGACGGCCACGTACAGCATCATGCCGAGGGACCAGAGGTCGGAGGACGGGTCGCCCTCGGTGCCCCGGATCCGCTCGGGGGCTATGTAGTCGGGCGAGCCGATGAGGGCGCCCGTCATGGTGAGGCTGGTCGACTCGCGGATGGCGGCGATGCCGAAGTCCGTGAGGACGGGGCGGCCGTCGGGGCGCAGCAGCACGTTGGCGGGCTTGACGTCGCGGTGCTGGATGCCGGTGGCGTGGGCGGCGCGGAGGGCGGAGAGGATGCCGCGTCCCAGCTCGGCGGCGTCGGCGGGTTCCATGGGCCCGTGGGCGAGCCGGTCGTGCAGGGAGGAGCCGGCCACCAGCTCCATCACGATCCACGGGTAGCCGTCCTCGCCGGGGTCGACGATGTGGTGGACGGTGACCACGTTCGGATGGTCGACCCGGGCCAGGGCACGGGCCTCGCGCAGCACCCGGGCGCGCAGGGTGCGGGCGCCCTCGGGGTCGTACTCCGCCAGCGCCGGGTCCGGGGGCCGTACCTCCTTGAGGGCGACATCGCGGTGGAGCGCCTCGTCGCGGGCCCGCCAGACCATGCCCATGCCACCGCTGCCGAGCCGCTCCATCAGCGTGAAGCGGCCGTCGATCACCCGTCCCGAGGGGGCCTCTGCGCTCATGGCCGTAGCGTACGGGGGGGCGTACGACAGCGGGGCGGTACGGGCTGCCGGGCGGCGAGACCGGCCACCGGCCGTGATCCGTTCGCGGGGCGGCGTCGGGCCGCGTCCCCTTCAGGCCGCGTCCCCGTCAGACCGCGTCCCGGTCAGGCCGCGTCCCCGTCAGGCCGAGGTGCGTTTGCGGGAGGACGCGGTCTTCTTCGCCGCCGTGCCGCCGCTCGACGACGTCCGCTTCTTCGCCGCGGTCTTCTTCGTCGCGGTCGTCTTCGCCGTGGACTTCTTCGCCGCGGTCGTTTTCGCCGTGGACTTCTTCGCCGCGGCCTTCTTCGCACCGGTCGTCTTCGCTGTGGACTTCTTCGCGCCGGTGGACTTGGGGGCGGACTTCTTCGCCGGGGAGCTTCCGGAGCGGGAGACCGTCTTGCCGGTCGGGGTGCGGTGGGTGGTCCTCTGCGCGGCTTCGGTGGTCTGCCCGGCTTCGGTGGTCTGCTCGGCTTCGGTGGTCTGCGCGGTCTTCCCGGACGCCTTCGACGACGTCTTCTTGATGGGGTGGACGTCGGCCATGTCGCCGCCGCTGCCGCCGTCGCCCGCACCCTCGTCGTTCTGGGATCTCCTGGCCGCCCGCACGCTGTTCTCCAGGGCCGCGATCAGGTCGATGACCTTGCCGCCGCCGGTGTCCTCGGGTTCGGCCGGGAGCACGCTCTCGCCGGAGGCCTTCGCGGCGACGAGCTCCTCCACCGCCTCCCGGTAGTCGTCGTGGAGGCTGTCCATGTCGACTTCACCGAGGGTGTCCATCAGGGCGTCCGCCAGGTCGAGTTCGGCGTCGCGGACCGTGACGTCGCCGTCCGGGGCCGCGTCCTCGGGGGGCCGGATCTCGTCGGGCCACAGGAGGCCGTGCATGGCGATCACGTCGTCCACGACGCGGAGCATGCCGAGCCGTTCGCGGCCCCGCAGGGCGTACTTGGCGACGGCGACCCTGTTGCTGTGCTTGAGGGCCTCGCGGAGCAGGGTGTACGGCTTGGCGGCCGGGACCCCGTTGGCGGAGAGGTAGTACGCCGCGTCCATCTGGAGGGGGTCGATCCGGTCGGCGGGCACGAAGGCGACGATCTCGATCGTCTTCGCCGTCGGCAGCGGGAGCTGGGCGAGATCCTCGTCGGTGATCGGGATCATCGTGCCGTCGGCGTCCTCGTACGCCTTGCCTATCTCGCCGCCGGAGACCTCCTCCTCATCCAGTTCGCAGACCTTGCGGTACCGGATCCGGCCACCGTCGGCGAGGTGGATCTGCCGGAAGCTGATCGAGTGGTTCTCGGTGGCGTTGATCAGTTTGATCGGGATGCTGACCAGCCCGAAGGAGATCGCGCCGTTCCAGATGGACCTCACCGTTCACCCCTTGCCGACCGTTGAGCACCCTGGAGGCGCCGGAGACGCTTTGGCAGGGTTTCGTGTGATTCTTATCGTATGACGCCGATCACCGAGGTGGAGGGGCGACGGGTCTCGCTCAGCAATCTCGACAAGGTCCTGTATCCGGCCACCGGGACGACCAAGGGCGAGGTGCTGCACTACTACGCGGCCACCGCGGGCGGCGTGATCCTGCCTCATCTGCGCGATCGCCCCGTGTCCTTCCTGCGCTACCCGGACGGGCCGGACGGCCAGGTCTTCTTCACCAAGAATCCGCCGCCCGGTACGCCCGCCTGGGTGGGGACCACCGCCGTTCCGCGGAGCGAGGACCCGGGTGCCCGGCAGGTGGTCGTGCGGGATCTGGCCTCCCTGATGTGGGCGGCCAACCTGGTGGTGGAGTTCCACACCCCGCAGTGGCGTGTGGACGCGCCGGAGATCGCCGACCGGATGGTCTTCGACCTGGACCCCGGCTCCCCCGCGACCGTCGTGGAGTGCTGCACGGTGGCGCTCTGGCTGCGGGAGCGCCTCGCGGCCGACGGGCTGACCGCGTACGGGAAGACGTCCGGGTCCAAGGGGATGCATCTGCTGGTCCCGCTGGAGCCGACCCCGTCCGGGGAGGTGTCCGCGTACGCGAAGCGGCTCGCCGTGGAGGCGGAGGCCGCCCTGCCGGGGCTGGCCCTGCACCGGATGAAGCGCGCCCTGCGGCCGGGCAAGGTCTTCGTCGACTTCAGCCAGAACGCGGCGGCCAAGACGACGGCCACGCCCTACACCCTGCGTGCCCGGCCCGAACCCACCGTGTCGGCGCCGGTGACCTGGGACGAGATCGCGGAGTGCCGGGAGGAGGGCGCCCTGGTGTTCCGGGCCGGTGACATGGCCGCCCGGCTGGACCTGCACGGCGATCTGCTCGCGCCCTTGAACGACCCCGAACAAGCGCGTCCCCTGCCCGCATGACAGGCCCCCGGTGCACAGGAATCCACAGCCGAATCGTCTTGACCGGGTCATGACCTCGTTACGGCGCGAGGAAAGGCCACAAGTGGCGGGTGGATTGTCGGACCCGTGGTGCACACTCTGCGCAGGCGCTTTCTCCAGGGCGCGCCGGGAGGGGTGTGGCGGACAGGGCGCGCCACGGGGCGCGCCGGTCCGGGCGCTGTCGTGATCGTGGGGAGGGGATGGCGTGTTCTCGGGGATCGACGAGGTCGACTGGGCCTCGATGGAGCATGCCTACGGGCCTGCCGACGATGTGCCGGAGCTGCTGCGGGGGCTCGCGTCCGAGGATCCGGCGGAGCGCGAGGCGGCGCTCGACGGTATGTACGGCGCGGTGCACCACCAGGGCGATGTGTACGCGTGCACGCTCGCCTGCATCCCGTTCCTGTTCGAGCTGGCCGTGGAACCGAAGGTGCAGGACCGCGGCGGCGTGGTCGAACTGCTCACCAGCATCGGCGGCTTCGACCTCGACGAGGACGACGAGGCGGAGATCGACGAGGACGAGATCGAGGGCGCCGCGAACTACGCGATGGCGGCGGCGGCGGTCACCGCGGGCGCCGGGGTGTTCTTCGAGCTGGTCGCCGACGAGGACCCCGGGGTGCGGCTCGCGGCCCCGCTGGCGCTCGCCACGCTGCACCGGCACCCCGTGCGGGTGCTCGCGCTGCTGCGGGAGCGGCTGCCGGTGGAGCCCGACGAGGAGGTACGGCTCGCTCTCGTGGAGGCGGCCGGGCGGGTCGCGCTGCGGCACCGGCCGCTGGCGGGGCGGGTCGCGGAGTGGCTGGGCCGGCTGGCGTCGCGGGCGCACTCCCCGGGGCTGCGGCTCGCGGCCCTGGCCCAGCTGGCGCGCTGTTCGCCGGACAGGCTGCCCGGCGATGTGGTGCCGGTGGTCTCGGGGCTGCTGCGCGAGATGCGTTCCCCGCCGGAGGTGGACGCGGCGGAGGGGGACGGGACGGATTCCGACCAGGACCCGGGCGCCGAGCCGGTGGACCCGGACGCCGAGCCGGTGGACGCGGAGCCGGTGGCCGCCGCGGAGGCCTCTCGGGGCGAGCAGGTCGCGACGCCGACGCTCGTGGGGCAGTTGAGGTCGCTGTCCGCGCAGGAGAGCGCCGAATGCGGCGCCCCCTGGGCCGCGGATCTGCTGCGCACCCTGCACGTCGGCCTCGACGACCGGGTGGGTGACCGCACGGCGCTGCTCGCCGACCAGTTGCGCAGCCCCGACCGCCGGCAGCGCATCGACGCCGTGCGGATGAGCGGCGGGCTGATACGGGCCTGGCGCGGCCCCTACGAGGAGCTGGTGGCGCTCGTCGGCGATCAGCTGTCCGACCCCGAGCCCCGGCTGGCGGAGGCCGCGTCCCATGTGCTGGAGGAGCTGTTCGGCCTCGCCGCGCCCGCCGCGGACGCCCTGGCCGCCCGGCTGGCCGACCGTCCCGGGGACTGGGTGAAGTGCTGGGCCAGCGGTCCGCCCGGCCTCGGCTCCACCGTGAAGGCCCTGGCGCGCCTCGGCGACGCCCGGGCGGTGCCCGCGCTCGCGGCGGCGTTGGAGCTGCCGCAGGTGGCGCACGATGTGGGGTTCGCCGTGGGTCATCTGGGGGCGGCGGCCCAGCCGCTCGCCGGGGCGCTGCGGACCAGACTCGGGGAGGTGGAGCTGGACGAGGGGGCCTACGACCGGGCGAGCCCGCTGCTGGCCGGGCTGACCGGGCTGCGGGCGGGCGAGGCGACGCCCGAGGTGCTGCGGGTGCTGCGGGGGGCGCCGCAGTACCGGGGCGAGTGGCTGCGTACGGCGGCGCTGCGGGCGCTGGGTTCGTTCGGGCCGGCGGCGCGGGAGGCCGTCCCGGAGCTGCGGGCGCTGATCAGCCGACCGGGGACGGCCGCCGCGACGGAGGCGGCCGAGGCGTTGTGGGCGATCTCCGGCGACGCCGAGGCGGTGCTGCCTGCCCTGATCGAGGGCCTCCAGTCGCACCAGGTGCACGAGCGGCGGGCGGCGGCGGTGGCGCTGGGGTCCCTCGGGCCGCGCGCCGCGGTGGTCGCGCCCCGGCTGCGCGGGCTGCTGGCGCACGAGGAGCTGTGGCTGCGGGTCGACGCGGCGATCGCCCTGTGGGAGGTGTCGGGCCGGTCGCAGGAGACCGTCGAGGCGCTGCTCGCCGGCTGGGAGCGGAGCCGCCATGTGCGGGTCCGGGTGGCAGAATGCGTGGCACGGATGGGACCGGTCCCGGAGGGGTCGGCCGCGGCACACGTCCTGCGGAGCGAACTCGCCTCCGTACGCCGTCACAACGCGATGGACGGCGGGTACGGCAGTCATGACATCCACGAGGACGAGAAGCTCCTGGCGCTGTGCCGACAGGCACTCCGGGGGACGGGGAAAGGAACCACGGCATGATCATTTTCGGCACCAAGGGCTACCTCCACCAGCTGGCCATCCTGACGATGGTGTGCGGCTGGTGCGGCAATCCGGCGGCGCACACGCTGCGCAAGCGGGTCACGAAGTTCACGCTGTTCTTCGTGCCGCTGTTCCCGTTCTCGACGAAGTACGCCACGCAGTGCACGTTCTGCGGCGGGGAGCGGCAGATACCCAAGGAGGAGGCGGACCAGCTGCTCGCCCAGGCCGCGGCCGGGCAGGACGGCAACGCCCACGGCCAGGCCCCGCAGCAGCCCGGTTTCACGCCTCCCGGGCAGAACCCGTACCAGCGCTGAGCCGCACCGGAGAACTGGACCCGTACGGGCACTGATCCCGTACGCGCACTGAATCCGCGGCCCTCCTGACCGCTCCGGCCCCGTGGCCCCATGGCCGCGGGGCCGCGTACGACGCACAGGGGCACGAAGTCGGCATTGCGCACGGTCGTCCGATTAGGGTGTGAGACCGCTGTGTCGTCCGCCGTCCGTCGTCGTAGAGGAGGCGAGCCTTGCGCCCGCACCGCGCCCCGGCGGCGACCCGTACCGCCGCGTTCGCCCTCGCCGCGCTGGCCCTGCTGTCCGGCTGTGGCGCGGCCGGCGGACTGAAGAGCGCGGGGGACGCGCCGTCGGCCGTGGAGCCCAGGAGCCTCTGGCCGGACCTGCCGCCCGCCTCCGCCGCCCCGTACGACTACGGCGAGGGCGAGACCGCGCGCATCCCGGGGATCCGGGTGACCGGCGGCGATGTGCGGCGGCTGGACCCGGTGGCCGTGGCACAGGCCGGGCTGAAGGCGAAGACCGACCGGAGCAGCGGTCTGGACGAGCTGCCGGACGGGACGGTCCGGCACATCGAGGAGTGCCGGACCGCCCCGGACGACTGCCCGGTCCTCCCGCCGTACTACCGGGACCTGACCGGCGACGGCAGGGACGAACTGGTGCTCGGCATCCGGATGCCCGACCGGCAGCTCGCCGTGCGCGTCTACATGCCGGACGAGGGGCGGCTGACCCGGATCATGTCCACCTACGACGCCGTCATCAGCGTGGAGCTGGCGGGCCGGGACCTGATCATGCGGGCCCCCTCGGTGATCCCGGGGTACGAGTACCGCACCGCGTGGTCCTGGGACGACCGGCAGCGCGCGATGCTGCCCACCCGGGACGAGATCCTGCGTACGCCCGAGCACCGGAAGGCCCCGAGGCCCACCCCGGAATCCTCCCCGCCCTCCACGGGTACGCGATGAGACGGCGCGGGTTCCGCTCGCCCTCCTGGACCGCGAGCCTCACCTGGAAGTCCGCGGTCTTCCTGACCGTCATGTGCTGCACCCTGGCGGCCCTCCTCGGCTTCCTGGTGCACACGGCGGTCACCCGGCAGACGGTCGAGCAGGCCCGGGAGAAGACGCTGAGCCGGCTGGAGGTGGTCACCGACGCGTACGAGGCCGGGGAGCCGCTGCCCCCGAGGTCCGGCATCGACCCGCCGGGCCTGCCCGCCTCGCTGCGGGCCCTGGCCGCGGACGGCGAGCGGGGCACCGTCGTCGCGGACGGACCGCGCCGGCCGGGCGAACCGGACGGGCGGCGCCGCCCCGCCATGTGGGCGGCGGGTCCGGCGGACGGGCGGGCGCTCGCCACCTGGACGGACTACAGCCACAGCGCCCGCACCATCGGCGGCCTCGACCGGGCGATCATCGGCTCCTCGCTGCTGGCCATCGCCGCGACCCTGCTCGTCGGCCTGTTCGCCGTCGGCCGGGTGACCCGCAGACTCCACCAGAGCGCCCGGGTGGCCCGCCGGATCAGCGCGGGCGATCTCGACGCCCGGGTGCACGATCCCCGGACCGCGCGCCCGGTCCGCGCCCAGGACGAGGTGGCGATCGTGGCGGGCGCGCTCGACACCATGGCCTCGACCCTCCAGCGCAAGCTCCAGACCGAGCAGCGGTTCACCGCCGACGTGGCGCACGAGCTGCGCACCCCCCTGACCGGTCTGTCGGCCGCCGCCGAACTGCTGCCGCCGGGCCGCCCGGCGGAACTGGTGCGCGACCGGGTGCGGGCGATGCGGGCGCTGACGGAGGACCTGCTGGAGATCTCCCGGCTCGACGCCCGTACCGAGGAGGTCGACCTCGCCGTGCACGAACTCGCACCGCTGGCGGAGCGGGTCGTCCGGGCGTCGGGCACCGACACCGAGGTGCGGGTGACGGGCGCGGCCCGGGTGGAGACGGACCGGCGGCGCCTGGAGCGGGTGATCGGCAATCTGGTGGCCAACGCCCACCGGCACGGGCGGCCTCCGGTGGTGCTGAGCGTGGACGGCGCGGTGGTCTCCGTCCGCGACCACGGCCCGGGGTTCCCGGCGTATCTGCTGGAGGACGGGCCGCAGCGGTTCCGCACGGACGGCGGCGCGGGCAAGGGGCACGGTCTCGGGCTGACCATCGCCCTCGGCCAGGCCCGGGTCATCGGCGCCCGGCTGGACTTCGGAAATCCGCCGGACGGCGGGGCGCTCGTCCGGTTGACCCTGCCGGAGTACGTGCGCCTCGGCGACGGTGACGCCGATGGAAATCCCGGTGACGGCGGGGGCCGGGGCGCCACGGACGACCCGGACGGCTCAACGCGCAAGAGGCCTCACGCAACGTGACGCGTTGCGGACCGTGTGTGGCGAATCTAGCGTGGCGAGCACGAGCCCAGCTCGTGTCCCCCACGGCCCCTTCCTCATCGCATGGAGGCAGCATGTCCCCCCTGTCCCGCCCCTCGCGGCTCCGCCGGCTCGGCCTCTGCGTCGCCACCGGCACGCTCGCGGCGCTCACCGCCGCCGCTCCCGCCGCACTGGCGGCCGACCCCCAGCCCGTCGGACAGCGCGCGGAGGCCGCCGCTCCGGACCCGACGTCCGACGAGCTCTCCGCCTCGGCGCTCCAGCGCGAGCACGAGGCGCGGCAGCAGCAGGCCCGCGAGGAGGCGCGGCAGCAGGGGCAGGCGAAGCCCCCGGCGCCGAAGCGGACCTACAAGGGACGCGTCATCGCCAAGCCGTACCTGCTGCTCCGTGACAAGCCGACCCGCAGCAGCCGCGTCGTCGGCTCGGTCGAGTACGGCGAGATCGTCAACATCTTCTGCAAGACCAAGGGCGACAACGTCGACAGCAACAACCGCTGGTACCTGCTGACCGACGGCACCTGGGCCTGGGGTTCGGCCCGCTACATCGAGAACATCGGCGCCGCGCCGAAGTGGTGCTGACCTCGCGTCACCCGCACATCCGCCCGCCCGTGGAGCCCGGCCGTGGAGCCGTCGGCTCCACGGGCGGGCGCATGTCCGTCGGGCGCCGGCCCGGGCGGAGGCACGGCGGACACCGGGCCGGGCAGAGGTGCCGAGGACACCGGCGCGGCAGGGTGGCGAAAGGTGTGACATAAGGGAAATACCGCGTACCTCTTGCTACGTTGCGGGGCATGACCGCAACGACGGCGGACGCTCCCCCGCCCGAGCTACGCCTGCCCAAGCGGCGCGGGATGGAGCTCACCCTCCTCGTCGGGGGCGTCCTGATCTCCGTCCTCGGCTATGCGGCGGTCGGCCTCGCCCACGACGGCACCGTGCCTCCCGACGTCGCCGGGTACGGCGCCGGGCTCGGCACGCTCGCGCTGCTCGCCCATGTCGCGGTCCGCTTCCGGGCCCCGTACGCCGATCCGCTGCTGCTGCCGATCGCCGTCCTGCTCAACGGGCTCGGTCTGGTGCTGATCTACCGGCTCGACCTGGAGACCCCGAGGGACCAGGCCGCGCCCACCCAGCTCGTCTGGTCCACGCTCGGCGTCGCCCTGTTCGCGGCCGTGGTGGTGCTGCTGCGCGACCACCGCGTGCTCCAGCGGTACGCGTATCTCTCGGTGGCCACGGCGCTCGTCCTCCTGACCGTGCCGATCTTCTTCCCGGCGGTGAACGGGGCGAAGATCTGGATCCGGATCGGCGGACTCTCCTTCCAGCCCGGCGAGTTCGCCAAGATCCTGCTCGCGGTGTTCTTCGCCGCCTATCTGGCCGCCAACCGCAACGCCCTCGCGTACACCGGCCGCACGTATAGGAAGCTGCAACTGCCCTCCGGACGGGTGCTCGGGCCGATCGTGGCGATCTGGCTGCTGAGCGTCGGGGTGCTGGTGCTGGAGCGCGATCTGGGCACCTCGCTGCTGTTCTTCGGGCTCTTCGTCATCATGCTGTACGTGGCGACCGGCCGGACCGGCTGGATCGCGGTCGGGCTGCTCCTGGCCGGCGTCGGCGCCTTCGTCGTCGGCTCCTTCGAACCGCACGTCCACAGCCGGGTCCAGGACTGGCTGGACCCGTTCGCCTCGATCGACGCGGGGCGGGGGCCCGGCCAGCTCGCCCAGTCGCTCTTCGCCTTCGCGGCGGGCGGGATGCTCGGGACCGGGCTCGGCGCGGGCCACTCCATCCTGATCGGCTTCGCCGCCAAGTCCGACTTCATCCTGGCGACCGCGGGCGAGGAGCTGGGCCTGAGCGGGCTGACCGCGATCTTCCTGCTCTACGCGCTGCTCGTGGCGCGCGGTTACCGGGCCGGGCTCGCCCTGCGCGACCCGTTCGGGCGGCTGCTCGCCATCGGCCTGGCGTCGATCCTGGCGCTCCAGGTGTTCGTGATCGCGGGCGGGGTGATGGGGCTGATCCCGCTGACCGGGATGGCGATGCCGTTCCTCGCGCAGGGCGGCTCGTCGGTCGTCACCAACTGGATCATCGTGGCGCTGCTGATCCGGGTCAGCGACGTCGCGCGCAGACCCCACCCCGAACAGGCCGAGACCGGGCCCATCGCCCCGGCCGCGGAGGAGGACCGGTGATCCGCTACATCCGGCGGGCCGCCGCCTTCTGTCTGCTGCTGCTGGTGGCGCTGCTCGTCAACGCGGCCCGGATCCAGGTCTTCGAGGCCGACGAGCTGGACGGCAACCCGGCCAACCGCCGTAACACCATCGCCCGTTACGACCAGCCGCGCGGCAACATCCTGGTCGGCGACCGGCCCGTGACCGGCAGCAAGGAGACCGGCGAACAGCTCAGCTTCGAGCGCACCTATCTGCACGGCCCGCTGTACGCCCCGGTGACCGGATACGCCTCGCAGACGTACGGCACGACGCTCATCGAGAACGCCGAGGACTCCGTCCTGTCCGGTACGGACTCCCTGCTGGCGCCGCTGCCCTTCTGGAACGAGTTCACCCGGGGCCGGCAGCCGGGCGGCGACGTCGTCACCACGATCAGGGCGTCGATGCAGCAGGCCGCGTACGACGGGCTGGGCGGGCGGCGGGGGGCGGTCGCGGCGCTGGATCCGTCCACGGGCGCGATCCTGGCGCTGGTCTCGACCCCGTCGTACGACCCCGAGCGGCTGTCGGGGACCGGTTCCGCGGTGACCGACGCGTGGGCCCGGCTGAACGCGGCCAAGAGTCTGCCGATGCTCAACCGGGCCATCCGGCAGACCTATCCGCCGGGCTCCACCTTCAAGATCGTGACGGCGGCGGCGGCCCTGGACGCCCGGGTGGTGAAGGACGCCGACGCGCCCACGGACACCCCGTCGCCGTACGTCCTGCCCGGCACGAGCACGACCCTGCCGAACGAGGCGAGGGGCTGCTACCAGGCGTCCCTGGCGGACGCGATCCGGGTCTCCTGCAACACCGTGATGGCCCATCTCGGGGTGGAGGTCGGGCTGGAGGGGATGGCGGAGGCGGCGGAGAGGTTCGGCTTCAACGACACCGGGCTGCGCATCCCGTCCGGGGTGGCGAGGAGCAACTTCGACACGGACATGAGCGACGACCAGCTCGCGCTCTCCTCGATCGGGCAGTTCAACACGACGGCGACCCCGCTCCAGATGGCGATGGTCGCCTCGGCGGTGGCCAACGGCGGGGATCTGCGCCGCCCCCGTCTGGTGGACCGGGTGACCACGAACGACGGGGACACCGTTCGGCAGGAGGGGTCCGACCCGTACGAGCGGCCGATGAGCCCGTCGACGGCCGTGCAGCTCCAGCGGATGATGGTCGACGTGGTGGAGAACGGCACCGGGGCGAACGCGGCGATCGACGGGGTGAAGGTCGGCGGCAAGACCGGTACCGCCCAGCACGGCGTCGACAACTCCGGGCTGCCGTACGCCTGGTTCATCTCCTGGGCCCAGGCCCCCGACTCCGGCCGCCCCGCCGTCGCGGTGGCGGTGGTCGTGGAGGACGCCGCCGCCGACCGGGACGACATCAGCGGCGGCGGCAGCGCGGCCCCGATCGCCCGGGCCGTGATGGAGGCGGCGTTGGAGGAGTAGCCGGGGCACGGGGGCGCACCGGCAGACTGGGCCCATGACACGGACGAACTCCGCGGTGGCGCGGGCCCTGGAGCGGATCGGCCGACTGGACCCGGCGCTGCACGCGTTCATCGAGATCTGGCCGGAGGAGGCGCTCGCCCGGGAGCGGGAGGCCGTGGCGCACCGGCTCCCCCTGGGCGGGCTGCCGTTCGCGGTGAAGGGCCCTTCCGGGATCCGGTCCTTCGCCGCCCGTCGGCTGATCGCGGCGGGCGGCTCCCCTGTCGGCTCGACCTCGGTGCCCGGGCCCGGCACCCACTGGCAGACCTGGGGCCGGGGCGCGCACGGCCGGACGGTCAACCCGTGGCGGGCGGACCGTACTCCGGGCGGCTCGTCGGCCGGGTCGGCGGTCGCGGTGGCGACGGGGATGGCGGAGCTGGCGACGGGCAGCGACGGGGCCGGGTCGGTCCGCATCCCGGCCGCCTGGTGCGGGGTGTTCGGGCTGAAGACGACGAACGGGCTGCTCCCCTCCCCCGACCGGTCGGGGCTGGCCTCGGCCGGGGTGCTGGCCCGTTCGGCCGCCGCGGCGGAGCCGTATCTGCGCCAGGTGCTGGACGGGTACGAACCGGTCGCGGCTCCCGCCCTGCCGCTGCCCGCCGTGTACAGCGAGGACCTCGGATACGCGGAGGTGGACCCGGAGGTGGCGGCCGTCGTCCGGGCGGCGGTGGACCGGCTCGTCGCGGCGGGGACCGTACGCCTGCTGAGGCGCGAGGCCGTGCTGCTCGACCCGGTGGGGGCCTGGACGGCGATACGGGGCGGCTCGCCCGACGACCCCGTCGCGGTGCGGGTGCGGCGGACGAACGACGAGCGGCTGGCGGGCGTTCTCGCCGGCGGGGCCCTGCTGCTGACCCCGGTCACCCCGAACCGGCCGCACGGCCACGAAGGCCCGGGGAACCTCTACTCCACGGCGCTGACCTGGGCGTTCAACCTGAGCGGGCATCCTGCGGCGAGCCTGCCCGCCGGGTTCACCGGGGACGGTTGCCCGGTGGGGCTCCAACTGGCGGCGGCGCGGGGCGCGGACGTCCGGCTGCTCGCCGCGGCCCGCGCGGTGGAGGACGCCCTGCCCGTCGCCCCGATGCCTCCCGCCGGGGGGCGGCGCTGACGGGGGGGGTGGCGCTGATGGGGGGCGGCGCTGATGGGGAGGGGGCGGCCGGGCCCGGTTCTGGTCGCGGGTCCCCCCGGCTATCGGCTGACCCGATCACCCGTCACCGGTCACCCAGTCACCCGTCACCGGTCACCGATCACCGGTCAGCCGATCGGCTTGCGGGCCTCCTCACGGACCTTGGCCGTCTCCGCCGCGACGGCGGCGAGGTCGATGGACTTGGCGCCCTCGAGCACGCTCTCCGGGCGGATCACCGCGATCATCGCGGCGGTGTTGTCGTCGCCCCAGGCGCACATGGGGATGTTCGCGACACCGCCGGCCTCGTTCGACTGCACGACCTGGCACTCGATCGTGATGTCGTACCCCTCGGGCGTGAACTTCCTGGCGGGCACGACGAGCTTCGCGCCGTCGGCCGTCGCCGCCCCCTCCATGATCTTTCCGCGCATGAAGCCGGGGCTGGCCAGCCGCCCGTACATCCCCGAGAGCACCAGGGCGCCGCCCTTGTCCGACGCGTAGTGCGCGACGACCGCCTCGCCGTCCCGGATGCTGGGGTCGGGAGTGTCCTCGATCTCCTTGCCCTCGGTCTCCGACAGGTCCCGGCCCAGGCTGAACTCGCCGTCCAGGAGCTCCTGCTGCACGACGAGCCGGTGCTCCGCCTTCGGGTACGCCAGGTCGGTCCCCTTGTCGGCGAGCTGGGTGACGCCGTAGACGATCGCCCCCGCCACCACCACCGCGCCGACCGCGATCCCGACGATGAGCCCGGTCCGCTTCCCGCGCGGCGGCGGGCCCTGGGGCGGCCAGCCGCCGACCGCGCCCGGGCCGCCGCCCCCGACGGGCATGCCGGGCTGACCCCAGCCGCCCTGCTGGGGCGGGGCCGGGGGCTGCTGCGGGTAGCCGTAGGACGGTTGCTGCGGCGGCACGGACCCGGGCGCGGCCGGCGGCGCGCCGTACGGGTTCTGGCCGTAGGGGTTCTGCGGGGACGGCGGCCCGTACGGGCCCTGCGGCGGGTGCGGCGGCGTGGTCATGCGCTCACCGTACGACACGTTTGCGAACGGAATTTCGATGCGCCCGGTATCGGTATCAGGTCGAGAGCATCGGCCGCGAGCAGCCGGCCGCCCATCGCCTCGCCCCGTCGCCTCACCCGGTCACCTCGCCCCGTCGCCTCACCCGGTCACCTCACATCCCCTCAGCCCATCCCTCAGCCCACGTCCCCTCAGCCCACGTCCTCGCCCGATCCCCCTCAGCCCAACGGCTCGCGCCTGCGCAGCCACTCCTCCGGCGCCCCGGCCGTCCCCGTCGCCGCCCCGACGACGCCCCCGGTGATCGCGCACGTGGTGTCGACGTCGCCGAGGCCTTCCGCGGTCGCCCAGAGCGCCGCCTCCAGGTCGTCCCCGTGGCGGGTGGCGGTCCACAGCGCGAAGGGCACGGTGTCGTCGGCCCGGATGCGCTGTCCGTTGCCGAGGAGGTCCGCGGCCTTCCACGGTTCCGTGGTGAACGGCGTCCGCGCGGCTCGCCGCACTCCGTCGCGTACCGGCCCTTCGGGCGTCCGTTCCGCCACCGCGTCCAGCGTCAGTTCGCCGCGCGCCGAGAGCGCCGCCGCCACCGCGACGGCCACCGCGCCCGCGATGCCGTCCGGGTGGGCGTGGGTGACCTCCGCCGAGAGCACCGCCTGTGCCGCGACCTGGTCCAGGTCCTCGTGGAACCGGGCCCCGAGCGGCGCGACCCGCATGGCCGCGCCGTTGCCGAGGCTGCCGCCGTCGAAGAGTCCGGGGGCCAGGGTGCGCCAGTCGGCCGGGGCCTGAAGCAGTTGGGGCAGCAGGAGGTGCATGCCGTGGCCGTAGCCGCGGGCCTGGTCGGCGTCGAAGGCCAGGGCGTAGCAGAGAGCCAGGTGGTCCTGGTCGACGTGCCCGTGCTCGTCGAGGGAGCGGTTCAGCGCGAGCGCCAGGGCCGTGTCGTCGGTCCAGTGCCAGCGGGGCTCCGGCGGGGTGCGGCGGGCCCGGATCTCGTTCGCGGCCTGCCGGGGCTCGCGGAAGAGCGGGAACCAGCGCTCCCCGAACGCGTCGCCGAGCGCGAGAGATTCGAGGCTGCGGCGGGCGGCGGCGCGACCGGCGGCGGTGGCTGCGGGCGGATTCGTCGTCATGCCCGCATCGTGACCACCGGGACGCAGTGACGTACATCCATTAATCGGCCTCCGGCCCCCGTGGCCTCGCACCGCACCACCGCGCCCGCCGTCTCAGGCGGCGTCGGCCGCGCCCTCCTCGATCGCCTCCGCGACCTCCGCCACCCGGGCCCCCTCCTCGGCCGCGAAGCGTTCGCGGTCCAGTTCCTCGGCTATCTCCTCGTCCTGGGCCATCAGCAGGTCGAGGTTGGAGTCGCCGAGTTCGAGGACGCCCATGTCGACGTACGCCTTCTGGAGCCGCGGGCCCCACAGGCCGATGTCCTTGACGCACGGGACGATCCGGCTGAACAGGAGCTTGCGGAAGAGCTGGAGGAACTCGGAGTGCTCCGAGAGGTCCTTCGCCTCCTGCTTGCCGATACCGAAGTTCTCCAGGACCTCGACGCCGCTGAGCCGGTCGCGCATCAGGTAGCAGCCCTCGATGACGAACTCCTCGCGCTCGCGGAGCTCGGCGGCGCTCAGCTGCTTGTAGTAGTCGCGCAGCGCCATCCGCCCGAAGGCGACGTGCCGGGCCTCGTCCTGCATGACGTACGCCAGGATCTGCTTGGGCAGCGGCTTGGTCGTGGTGTCGCGGATCATCCCGAAGGCGGCCAGCGCCAGGCCTTCTATCAGGACCTGCATCCCGAGGTAGGGCATGTCCCAGCGGGAGTCGCGCAGGGTGTCGCCCAGCAGCCCCTGGAGGTTGTCGTTGACCGGGTAGAGCATGCCGATCTTCTCGTGCAGGAAGCGGCCGTAGATCTCGGCGTGCCGGGCCTCGTCCATGGTCTGGGTGGCGGAGTAGAACTTGGCGTCCAGGTCGGGGACGGACTCGACGATGCGCGCCGCGCACACCATCGCCCCCTGCTCGCCGTGCAGGAACTGGCTGAACTGCCAGGAGGTGTAGTGCGTGCGCAGCTCGCCCCGGTCCTTCTCCGTCATCTTCGCCCAGTGCGGGGTGCCGTACAGCGTGAGCGCCTCGTCGGGGGTGCCGAGCGGGTCGGCGGGGTCGACCTCCAGCGACCAGTCGATGCGCTTGTTGCCGTCCCACTGCTTGTCCTTGCCCTTCTGGTAGAGGGCGAGGAGGCGTTCGCGGCTGTCGTCGTAGTCCCAGCTGAACCGGGCGGCTCCGGTGGCCGGGACCTGCCAGACCGGTTCGGCGGGCGGAGTGATGTAGAGGTCATGGGTGGACACGGACGGCTCCTTCGCCTCGACTGGCTCGACCTGATGGACAAGTTCCGTGACACCGACGGCAGTTGAGTGCGCGCGAGCTGATGCACCGGCCGCCTCCCCGGCAGGTTCACACGTTGGTAGACAGCGGGTCAACAAGTCGTACGGAGTCACGTCCAAGGGATTGACGGCCTTGCTGACAGACAGTCTCATAAGAGGTGACCGCCGGTAACGCCCGTTCCCGGCAACCCCCGTGTGAGGTGCTCCCGCCATGACACCCGTCACCGCTCGCGATACACCCGTCACCGCTCGCGATGCCACCGTGCTCCGCGACGCGCTCGGCCCGCTCCGCGACCGCGAGCAGGTCGCGCTGCGGCTGCTCGAATCCTCGGCCAAGCACTCCTTCGACCCCGACACCGAACTCGACTGGGACGCGGCCGTCGAGGAGGGCAAGTGGTTCTGGCCGCCGGAACTGGTCTCGCTGTACGGGACCCCGCTGTGGAACCGGATGTCCGAGGAGCAGCGTCTGGACCTCTCCCGGCACGAGGGCGCCGCGCTCGCCTCGCTCGGCATCTGGTTCGAGATCATCCTGATGCAGCTGCTGGTCCGGCACGTCTACGACAAGCCGGTGACCAGCAACCACGTCCGCTACGCGCTCACGGAGATAGCCGACGAGTGCCGGCACTCGATGATGTTCGGCCGCATGATCGACTGGGGCGGCGCCCCGACGTATCCGGTGCCGCGCGTCTACCACAACCTCGCGCGGGTCCTGAAGACCGTCTCCACCACCCCCGGTTCGTTCGCCGCGACCCTGCTCGGCGAGGAGATCCTCGACTGGATGCAGCGCCTGACCTTCCCGGACGACCGTGTGCAGACCCTGGTGCGGGGTGTGACCCGGATCCATGTGATCGAGGAGGCCCGGCACGTCCGGTACGCCCGTGAGGAGCTGCGCCGCCAGATGGTGACCGCCCCGCGCTGGGAGCGGGAACTCACCAAGGTCAGCTGCGGCGAGGCGGCCCGGGTCTTCTCCATCTGCTTCGTGAACCCGCAGGTTTACGAGAACGTCGGCCTGGACCGCCGCGAGGCCGTCGCCCAGGTGAAGGCCAGCGGCCACCGCGCGGAGGTGATGCAGTCCGGCGCGAAGCGGCTCACCGACTTCTTCGACGACATCGGGCTGCTGAACGGCGTCGGCCGCCGGCTGTGGCGACGCTCCGGGCTGCTGGTCTGAAAGCCGTGCCGACGGAAACGAAAGCCGTGCACAGCGGGAGCGCCGGGCCCGCGGGCCCGGCCTCATCCGAACGAGAGGCCTTAGGGTCGGTGGCATGACCTCCACCGCCGCAGTCCCGCCGCCCCGGGCGACGTACCGCAGGCTCAGCGTCGAGGAGCGCCGCGCCCAGCTGCTGCTCGCCGCGCTCGGCCTCTTCGCCCACCGGGCGCCCGACGAGGTCTCGCTCGACGAGGTGGCGGTGGCGGCCGGGGTGTCCCGGCCGCTCGTCTACCGCTACTTCCCGGGCGGGCGGCAGCAGTTGTACGAGGCCGCGCTCGGCTCGGCGGCCGACGAGCTGACGCTGTGCTTCACCGAACCGCCGGTGGGCCCGCCCACCGAGCGGGTCGCCCGGGTGCTCGACCGCTATCTGCGTTTCGTCGACGAGCACGACACCGGGTTCAGCGCCCTGCTGCGCGGCGGCAGCGTCGTGGAGACCTCCCGCACGACGACGATCGTGGACGGGGTGCGGCGGGCGGCGGCCGACGAGATCCTGCGCCACCTGGGCCGGATGGGCGGGGCCGGGGAGCAGCCCGCCGGGCCGCGACTGCGGATGATGGTGCGCAGTTGGATCGCCGCCGTCGAGGCGGCCTCGCTGATCTGGCTGGACGACGGGAAGCGGCCGGCCGCGGCCGAGCTGCGCGGCTGGCTGGTCGACCACTTGATCGCCCTGCTCGCCGCGACCGCCGCCACCGACCCGGAGACCGCGGCGGTGGTGAACGAGCTGCTGGCCCTGGAGACCTCGGACGGCCCGGCCGGACAGCTGGCGGAACGAGTGATTCCGATCGTCGCGGAGGCGGTGCACCTGCTGCCCGCCGCCGCTGCGTCAGACTGACCGGGTGAAGAGCGAGAACACCCCTTTCCGAGGCGGCCCCCTGGACGGCCGGGTCCTGCCGATCCTGCTCGGCCCGACCGGCCATCCGCCGAAGTGGTACGAGGTCCCTGTGCCCTCGCCCGACGGCGGCCCCGCCACTGTGTACGCCTACCAGCGGGTCCCGGCCGGCTACACCAGGCGGCTCGGGCTCCAGCGCGGCTGGGTGTACGAGTACGCCCCCGGGGGCCGCGAGCACCGTACCCTCAAGTGGCCCTGGTCCAGGACTCCCCCGAGCACCCCGGACCGCGACTGAGCGGCGGGCGACCGCCCGTGGGGTCCAGGCCCTAAGATCGACGGTCAGGCGCCGGAGGACGGGTCACCCGGTCGCCGTAGGACGGTCACAAGGGGGGTGCGCCATGGAGGCGCTGCGTCAGGACGATCCACGCCGCTTCGGCCGTTTCACCGCACTGGCCCGCTTCCACGAAGGCGCGAGCGCGGTGCGGTACGTGGCGCGGGACACCGCCTCCGACGAGGTGGCCCTCATCACCGCCGCGCGCCCGGAGCTGGCCGGCCTGCCGGCGTACCGCCGCCGCTTCCAGGCCGAGGCGCGCACCGCCGAACGCCTCGCGGGCGGCTGGGTGGCCGCACCCCTGGACACCGGCGAGGAAGCGGAGGCCCCGGCGGAGGGGCCGGAACCCCTGTGGACGGCGGCGGGTTACGTCCCCGCGCTGCCGCTGGCCGAGGCGATCGGGATCGCCGGTCCGCTGGACGAGCGGGCGCTGCGGATACTGGGCGCGGGCATCGCCGAGATCCTCTCCCGGGTGCACGCCGCCGGGGCCGTGCTCCAGGGGCTGGCCCCCGGCACGGTGCTGCTGGCCGCCGACGGACCCCGCCTCACCGCCTTCGGCCCGCTGGGCGCGGCGGCCTCGGCCCAGGCCGGGCCGGGCGGCCAGCTTTCGGTGCGGCTCGGCTATCTGACGCCCGAGCAGATCGAGGGCAAGGAGGTCTGCGCCGCCTCCGACCTGTTCGTGCTGGGGCTGCTGCTGGCGTACGCGGCGACCGGAACGACCCCGTTCACGGAGGGCCCGGCCGAGGAGGCCGCCCGCCGGATCGCCGGGGACGAGCCCGAACTCGACGCCGTCCCGGAGGCGTTGCGCGCACTGATCACCAACTGCCTGGCGAAGGACCCGGCCGAGCGGCCCACCGCCGGCACGGTCGCCGCCGAGCTGGCCCTGGAGGGGGCGGCGGGCCTCGCCCGGGGCGGCTGGCTCCCCGAACGGCTCGCGGCGGCGGTCGCGGACCAGGAGGCGCGGGTCCTGGCCCTTGAGGTGCCGGAGGAGGGCCCGGAGCACGGGCCGGAGGGGGCTGCCGGGGCGGCCGGACCGGAGAAGGGCGCTCAGCCGGAGAGTGCCCTGGAACCGGAGGACGCCCGGCCACGGCCCGCGCCCGAGGTGGAGACGCCCGCCGCGGTGGACGCACCCGCGCCCCAGGAGCCCGGGGCCGCCCCCGTGGCCCCGGGACCCGGGGACGCCCGGCCGCAGGACCCCCGTACGGACGCCACCCGGGCCGGGAGCGCCGACGCGCGCCCGGAACCGGACGACGCCCGGCCGCTGCCCGAACCGGAGGACGCCCGGCCGCTGCCCGCCCCGGAGGACGCCCGGCCGCTGCCCGCCCCGGCGGTCGACGCGCCCGCGTCACAGGCGCCCGCCGGGCCCGCCGCGCCCGTCTCCGCGGGCGGCGGGGACATCGGGGAGGACCGGGGCACCACCCGCTTCCTCAACACCGGGCCGCGGCCCGCGCGGAACGACCGCCCGACGACCCAGCTCGCGCTCCCCGGCGAACTCACCGCGCCCCCGGTGGCCGCCCCCGTCCCGACGCCCCACCCGCTGCCGCCCGCCCTGCCCGCCGGATCCGCGCCGCCCGCCGCCCCGCAGCAGCCGGGCCACACGCACGGCGGACCCGCCCCGTATCCCGCGGCGGCGCTCCCGGCCGGGCCCGCCGGTCCCGGTGGCGCGGGCGGGGGCCCGATGGTGTCGTTGCCGCTGCCTCCGGCGCCGGCCCCGGCGCCCGACCCCGCCGCGAGCCGCCGGACCCTGCTGACCATCGCGGCGGCGGCCGTCGGCGGGCTGATCGTGGGCGGCGGTTCGGTCGCCGCTCTCGGGTCCGGGGACACCGCGGTGGCGACGGACGACAAACCCGCGCCGAAGCCCCGCCGCACGCTCCCCGGGCAGCCTCCCGAGCCGCGCTGGATCTACGCGCACCCGGCCTCCGAGGCGCCCCCGCTCACCACCGCCGTATGGCGGGACAAGCTCCTCGTGATGACCAGCGAGAGCCAGGCGAGCGCCGTGGACCTGCGCACCGGCAAACGGCTGTGGCAGCGCGCGGACGCGGCGAAGGGGCAGGCCGCGCTGGCGGCGGGCGCCGATCTGGTCTTCGTGGCGAGCCCGACGGAGTTCCTGTGGCTGTCCCCGAAGAACGGCAAGGTCGCGCACCGTGAGCGCTATACGGACGCCTTCGGCGACCTGCCGGGCCTCGCGGTCGGGCGGCTGGCCGGGAGTTCCGGGCCGGTCATCTGGTTCACCGGTTCGCACACGGTCACCGTGAAGGCCCCGAAGCCGAAGAAGGGCAAGAAGAAGGGCAAGGACAAGAAGGTCGTCCAGGCCCACTTCTTCGCGTACGACATCGTGCAGCGCAAGGAGCTGTGGCGCACTCCCGTGCCCGCGGGCCGCGCCCCGGGCACCCCCGCCTACCGGGTGGTCGTGGAACGCTCCGCCGACGTCCTCGTACGGCAGGACGCGGTCAGCCTGACGGCGGCCGAGGTCAGGGCGGCCAAGGAGAAGGGCTCCATCCGCTCGTTCGACCAGAAGACCGGCAAGCTGCTGTGGACCAAGCAGTACGGCGCGGCCTCTCCCGAGGCGGCCACGGCGGGCGACGAGGACGGGTCGCTGTACACGGCGGTCGGCAGGGATCTCCAGGCCTTCGAGACGGACACGGCGAAGCCGCTGTGGCGCGTCGAGGGCAGCGACGGCTCGGTGTTCGGCACCCCGCTGGTCGCCGGGTCCCTGATCCACACCACCGAGCGCAGCCGGCTGGTCGGCGCGGTGGAACGGGAGAGCGGCCGGCTCGTGTGGCGGCGCTCCACGGAGGTGCCGGGCATCGGGAACGCCCCGTCGCTCACGCTCAGCGGCAGCGAGAAGACCCTGATCGCCGCCGACGCCGTCCAGGTCACGGCGTTCTCGGCGGCCGACGGCGAGCGGTTGTGGAAGTTCCAGGACATCGGGTCGGCCGATCCGAAGGGGGCGACGGTGAGGGCGTCGTACCGGGCGCTCGCCGCCGGGGAGACCGTCGTCGTCCAGCGGGACAGGGCCTTCTACGCCTTCCCGGTGGCCTGAGGCCCGCGCCGGGCCGTCCGACCCTTTTCACTCGCACCACCGCCGTCCGGGGGGTCCCCCGGACGGCACGCCGCCCGGTGCTTGCATCACCTGACACCACGTGACCGGATTATCGGATTCGCCCATTTATGGACGAGCCCGTAGTCGGGCTACGTCTCCGTCACGGAGGTGTTGTCGTGTCAGGCAGGCTCCTGCGCGTGGTCTGCACGACCGCGCTGGCCGCGGCCCTCACGGTCTCCCCCGCCACCGCCACGCCGGCCGAGCCGGGCCCCGTACCGTCCGAGGATGCCTCCGGAACGGCCGGGCCCGACGCGCCGGAGGAATCCGAAGCGTCCGACCCGCCGGAGGAAGCCGACGCGTCCGACCTGCCGGAGGAATCGGAAGCGTCCGACCCTCCGGAGGAAGCCGACGCGGCGGAGGTCGACGCCGAGACCGCTCTCGGCGCGCCCGAGGCGCCCAGGAGCGTCGCCGCCCTGCTGCGCGAGCTTCAGACCCGCTACCAGGCGGCGGAGGAGGCGAGCGAAACCTACAACGCCACCGCCGAGAAGCTGAAGCAGCGGACCGCGCAGGTGAAGAAGGTGACCGCGGACCTGGCGAAGGCGCGGGCCGCACTGGAGCGCAGCCGTGGGGACGCCGGGCGGCTGGCCCGGGAGCAGTACCAGGGGCGTACCGAGTTCTCCGCCTACCTCCGGCTGCTGCTGTCCCGTGATCCCCTGCGGGCCCTGGACCAGACCCATGTCGTGGGGCGGCTGGCCGCGAACCGCGCGGCGACGGTGGACCGGTTGACCGACGACGCCCGGCGGGCCGACAGACTGGCCGCCGCCTCCCGCAAGGCGCTGGGCCGGCAGCAGGAGCTGGCCGACCGGCAGAAGAAGCAGCGCGACACCGTGCGCGGCAAGCTGAAGGAGGTCGAGGGGCTGCTGGCCACGCTCTCCGACGAGCAGATGACCCAGCTCGCCGCTCTCGAACAGCGGGGAGTGGACGAGGCGCAGCGCGACCTGGTGGCCTCCGGGGCGCTCAGCTCCACCCGGCCGCCCACCCGGCAGGGCGGCGACGCCGTCGCGTACGCGGTCCGGCAGATCGGCAAGCCGTACGTGTGGGGCGCCGAGGGCCCCGATTCCTTCGACTGCTCCGGACTCACGTCCCAGGCCTGGTCGGCGGCGGGCCGGACGATCCCGCGCACCTCGCAGGAACAGTGGAAGCGGCTGCCGAAGGTGCCGGTCTCCGCGCTCCGCCCGGGCGACCTGGTGATCTACTTCCCGAAGGCGACCCACGTGGCGCTGTACATCGGCAACGGTCTGGTGGTGCAGGCGCCCCGCCCCGGCACCAAGGTCAAGGTCTCCCCGCTCGCGTCGAACCCGCTGCTGGGCGCCGTCCGTCCCGACCCCGGCGGCGCCCCGCTGTCCACGTACAGGCCCCCCGAGCTGCCCGAGGGCGCTCGCGACGGCGCGGACACCGGGTACGGCACGGACGCGGCGCCGGACTCATAGGGCCCTACGACCCGCCTCGGCGGCCGGACCGGCGGTGCGGGTCCGGCCGCCGAAGCGGTGGGCGGTCGGCTCAGGCGCCGGTGAGCGAGGCCAGGTACGCGTTCGTCTTCTCCGGCTCGTAGAAGAAGTTCTCGAAGTCCGCCGGGTTGTTGAACCCGTTGGCGAAGCGGTCCGCGGCGGGCTGGAGCTCGCCGGCGGCGCCGATCAGGTTCAGCACGTGCTCCGGCGGGACGCCGAGCATCGCGTTGGTCCACTTCGTGACGTGCTGCGCGGTCTCCCAGTAACGGTCGAACGTGGACTGCATCCACGCCGCGTCGAACTCCTTCTCCCCGTGCTCGACGATCGCGTCCAGGTACGCGTTCGCGCACTTGGAGGCCGAGTTGGAGCCCTGGCCGGTGATCGGGTCGTTGGCCACGACGACGTCCGCGACGCCGAGGACCAGGCCGCCGCCGGGCAGCCGCCCGATCGGCTTGCGGACCGTGGGGGCGTAGCGGCCGGCGAGGGTGCCGTTGGCGTCGGTCAGCTCGACCTTGGTGGCGCGGGCGTACTCCCAGGGCGTGAACTTCTCCATGAGCTCCAGCGTCTTCGCCAGGTGCTCGGAGGGGTCCTTGACGCCCTGGAAGGCGTCGAGCGGTCCGCCCGGGACGCCCTCCCAGAAGAGGATGTCGGCGCGGCCTGAGGTGGTGAGCGTCGGCATGACGAACAGCTCGCCGACGCCTGGGACCAGGTTGCAGCGGACCGCGTCGAACTCGGGGTGCTCGGGGCGCGGGCCCATGCCGTGGACGTAGGCGACGGCCAGCGCGCGCTGCGGGGCGTCGAACGGCGAACGGGCCGCGTCCCGGCCGAACATGGAGACCAGCTCGCCCTTGCCCGCCGAGACCATCACCAGGTCGTAGGTGCGGGAGAAGTAGTCCAGGTCGGAGACGGCGGCCCCGTGGATGACGAGCTGGCCGCCGCGCTGGGCGAAGGTCTCCATCCAGCCGGCCATCTTCACGCGCTGGTCGACGGACTGGGCGAAGCCGTCCAGCTTGCCGACCCAGTCGATGGCGCGGGAGGAGTCGGGGGCGGCGACGGAGACGCCGAGGCCCTCGATCTTCGGGGCCTGGGACTCCCAGAAGTTCAGCTGGTAGTCCCGCTCGTGCTGGAGCGCGGTGTGGAACATGCACTGCGTCGACATGACCCGGCCGGTGCGGATCTCGTCGGCGGTGCGGTTGGACATCAGGGTGACTTCGTAGCCCTTGGACTGGAGCCCCAGGGCCAGCTGGAGCCCGGACTGACCGGCTCCGACTATGAGTATCTTCCGCATCGCGGCTCTCCGTTGTCTCTGGTTCGAGGAGGTCTGGAGGAGGTCCGAGGGACGGCCCTCAGACGGGGGTGGCGTCGAGAGCGTGGCCCACCAGGGCGAGCAGCGACTCGACGACCGTGATCCTGTTACGAGCGTCCATGATCACTATCGGGACCTGCGGGGGTACGGTCAGGGCCTCCCTGACGTCCTCCGCCTCGTAACCGGGCGTCCCCTCGAAGTGGTTGACGGCCACGATGTAGGGCAACCCGCAGCTCTCGAAGTAGTCGAGCGCGGGGAAGCAGTCCTCCAGCCGCCGGGTGTCGGCGAGGACGACCGCGCCGATCGCCCCGCGCACCAGGTCGTCCCACATGAACCAGAAGCGCTGTTGACCGGGGGTGCCGAAGACGTACAGGACGAGGTCGTCCTCCAGCGTGAGCCGGCCGAAGTCCATGGCCACGGTGGTGGTGGTCTTCTCGGGCGTCGCGGAGAGGTCGTCGGTCTCCTCGCTGGCCTGGGTCATCAGCGCTTCGGTCTGGAGCGGCGTGATCTCGGAGACCGAGCCGACGAACGTCGTCTTGCCGACGCCGAACCCGCCCGCCACCACGATCTTGGTGGCGGTGGGCGCGCGGGTGTGGTCGAGCTGCCAGGCCTGGAGGGACTCCTCGGCCTGTTCCCGGGGCCCCGGCTGGCGCGGGGCGAAGAGCGGCGCCTCAGAGACGGCGGAGTCCATTGAGCACCCTTTCGAGCAGTGCGCGGTCGGGCTGGCCGGCGCCGTGGCCGGTTCCGTACACGCGGATCTTTCCCTGGTCGGCCAAGTCACTGAGCAGCACCCGGACGACTCCGAGCGGCATCTTCAACAGGGCCGAGATCTCCGCGACCGTACGCATCCGGCGGCAGAGTTCGACGATGGCCCGGAGCTCCGGCATCACGCGCGAGGCGAGGTTGCCGTTGGTGAGTTCGCGGCGCTCGTCGGGTGCTTCGAGGGCCGCGACGAACGTCTCGACCAGCAGGACGTGCCCGAACCGGGTGCGACCGCCGGTGAGGGAGTACGGGCGGACCCGGGCGGGGCGTTTGTCCGCCCCGCGGACGGGGAGCCGGGGGGCGGGTTCTGCGGCGGCGGTGGTCACAGGGCGCTCTCCATCGATGTGCGCAGCTCACTGCGGAGTTCGGGGGTGAGTACGTGTCCGGCCCGGCCGACGAAGAGGGCCATGTGGTAGGCGACGACGCTCATGTCGCAGTCCGGGGCGGCGTGGACGCCGAGGAGGGAGCCGTCGCTGATCGACATGACGAAGACGCTGCCATCGTCCATGGCGACCATGGTCTGTTTGACGCCGCCGCCGTCCATCAGCTTCGCGGCTCCGACGGTCAGCGAACCGATGCCGGAGACGATCGTGGCCAGGTCGGCGCTGGAGCCCCTGGGCCCGTCCGACTTCCCGGCGGCCGGTCCGGCCGCCTTCGCGGTCAGATGGCCGGGGTCGGAGGAGAGCAGCATCAGGCCGTCGGACGAGACGACGGTGACCGAGTGGACCCCTGGCACCTCCTCCACGAGATTGCTCAGCAACCAGTGAAGGTTCCGGGCTTCGGTACTCAGCCCGAATGTGCTGGGCGCAGTCAACTGCGTGCCTCCTCGACTGTGTCCCCCGTCTCTTCGTTCCGGCCGTCCGCCCGGCCGCCGGTCTCGGCGGTCCGTGCGGTCCTTGCGTCCTGTGCGGCGCCTGTGGCGTGCGCGGTGGTCGTCTCGTGCCCCGTACGCCCGGTGGGTACGCCCCCGGGGCCGGTGACGGTGACGCCGCCGGTCTCGGCGATCTCCGCCTCGACATCGCGCCGGCCCTCCTCCGCCGCCTGGTGGAAGCTGCCCAGCCGACGGCGCAGGGCGTCCCGGTCGAGGCTGCCGGTGCGACCGGGGGCGGGGGTCGAGTCGGGCCGGACCACCTTGGGGGTGCGCTTCGGCAGCCCCTTGTCGGTGATCCGGGCCGTCTCGGGGCGGCGGGGGCCGGGGACGGTGTCGGCGGGGGCCGGGGCCGCTTCGGCGTGGGGGGCGGGGCGGACCGCGGGACCGTCCGGGCCCTGGTCCCCGGGGCCGGTCTCGGCCGGGCGCTCGTGGCGGTCTGGGCCGATCGCGTACGGGTCGGCGGCACCCGGCACGGCCGGGGTGTCCACTCCCGCCGGGATGCCCGGAGCCGTGGGGGCCACCTGGTCGGCAGGGTCCTGGGGAGGCTTCGGGAGGCGAACCTGCAAGGTGACCTCGGAGTCCGGGTCGGCTCCGGACCCGTTTTCGGTCCCGCCCCCTGCTTCGGCCCCGAACCCGTCTTCGGTCCCCGCCCCGGCTTCCGTGCCGGTACCGGCTTCGGTCACGACTCCGGCTTCGGTCCCGGTGCCGGTGCCGGACTCCGCGACCGGCTGCCGCGCGTCCTGCTCCTGCTCCTCCTGCTCCTGTGCCTGTGCCTGTTGTGCCTGCTCCTGCTCCTGCTCCTGCGGCGTTACGGCGGTGGCTTCGGGGTCCTCGTCGGGCCCCGTGCCCTCAGCTGCCGCGTTCTCGCGGATCGTCCGCTCGGCGGCGACGATCAGCGGGTCGACGGCGGGCAGGGGCTCGGCGACCGCCTCGGGGGCGCTCTCCGCTTCCGGGCCCGACGCCGCCCCGGGCTCCGGAGTCGGTGCCGTGACCGGCGCCGGCTCCGCTACGGCGGGCGTGCCGGGCGTGGGTGCCGTGGAGGGCAGCGGTGAACGGCTGGGCAGGGCGTTGGAGTTGGCCTCCGCCACCGAGCCCGGGAGGTTGAGCGTGGGCGCGTCACCGGGAAGCTGCACGGCGGGCGGCGAGGAGGCGGGCAGGGAGTTCGGCAGCAGGGCGCTCGGCAGCACGACGACGGCCGTCACACCACTCCCCTTCTGCTCGCGCAACTGGACCCGCACTCCGTGCCGGGCGGCCAGCAACGACGTGACCTGGAGGCCGAGTCCGGCCCCGGTCATGTCGATGTGCCGCTCCCCCGGCTCGAACGAGGCCGGGTCGGCCAGCCTGGCATTGAGTTCGCCCATCCGGACCGTCGACATGCCGATGCCCGCGTCCGACACGGAGAGCATCACCTCGCCGCTCTCCAGCAGCCAGCCGGACAGCTCGACCTGGGAGTCGGGCGGCGAGAAGGAGGTCGCGTTCTCCAGGAGTTCGGCGAGGAGGTGACTGAGGTCGTCGGCGGCGAACCCGGCGATCTGGGCGTGCGGCGGCAGGGACTGGATGGTGACCCGCTCGTACCGCTCGATCTCGCTGACGGCCGCGCGCGCCACGTCGACCAGCGGGATCGGCCCGGCGTGGCCGTGGCCGTGCTCGGCGCCGGCGAGGACGAGCATGTTCTCGCTGTGGCGGCGCATGACCGTGGCCATGTGGTCCAGCTTGAACAGGGTGGCCAGGCGCTCCGGGTCCTGCTCGCGCTCCTCCAGGGCCTCGATGACGCCGAGCTGCCGCTCGACCAGTCCGAGGGTGCGCAGCGAGAGGTTGACGAAGGTGTGGTTGACCGTGTTCCTCAGCTGCTCCAGCTGGGTGGCCAGCTCGGTGGCCCGCGTCTGGAGTTCGGCCCGCTGGGTGACGAGGGTCTCGCGGCCCGCGATCAGCTTGGACCGTTCGCCGGTGAGGCTCTCGACGCGTCCGCCGAGGTCCTGGTGGAGGGTGGTGAGCCTGCCGTGCAGGGAGTTCATCGACCGGACGACCTGGGCGAACTCGTCGTTGCGGCCGGTGTAGCGGACCGGTTCGGCGCCCTCGGGGTCCTCGGCGAGGCGCGCGGCGCCGATGCGCAGGACGGCGAGCGGCTGGGTGAGGGTGCGGGCGACGGCGGTGGAGACGCCGACGGCGAGCAGGAAGCAGCCGCCGAGCAGGGCGATGCTCAGTTCGAGGGCGGTGACGTCGTCGTCGCGGAGGCCCTCCAGGTGCTGGACCTGGCCGGTGGTCAGGGCCGACTCGACGCTGCGCATCCGGTCGACGCGGGCGGAGAGCGCGGCCTCCAGCTTCCTGGGGCTGATCCTGCGCTCCGCCTCCGACAGCTCGGGTCGGTCGGTGAGGCGGGTGAGGTACTTCTCCGCGTTGTTGACCTCGGCTCCCGTGACGGTGGCGGAGAGCTTGTCGCGGGCCTCTGGGTCGGCCGCCTGGTCGAAGTCGGCCAGCGCGGCCAGCTCCCGGACGCGGGCCTGCTGGGCGGCGGCGCTCAGCTCGTCGCGTTCGCGGCCGGCCCGGGTGTCGCCCTCGTCCTGGGGCGCCACGGGGAGCCCGGTGAAGGGGTCCGTCTGAGCCTGCGGCTCGGGGCTCGGCACGGCGAGCGCTGCGAGGAGGAGCCCGCGGGTGGCGGAGGCCTGTTCGGACGCGCCGCCGAGGGTGAGCGGGGCCCGGCTGGCGTCGGCGGCGCGCGGCGGGGTCTTCTCCGCCAGTTCGGCGGCGATGCCGTGCAGCTTGGCGATGACGTCGGAGTACGCCTGGTGCGCCTCCAGGGCCGACCCCTTGCCGGTCAGCGCTGCCCGGCGCAGCGAGGGAACCGTCGAGAGGTCGCGGCGCAGGGCCGCGGAGGCCGCCTCGTGGATCTCGTCGATCTGCTGGTCGACGCGGGTGGTCCGGGCGGTGCGGTTCTTCGCGCCGTCGTCATCCTTCTCGTCGCGGCCATCGGCGATGTACGCGGTGATGGCGTCGCGCTCGTCGGCGAGGGAGTGCCCGAGGGTGACCGCCTGCTGGTTCAGCTCGGCGAGGGTGACCAGCCGCTGGGACTCGGTCAGATCAGCGGAGGCCCCGAGCACGGCGGGGGCGCCCGCCGCTATGACGATGACGCCGACGACCGCGACTCCGGCGACCAGTCGGCTGCGTACCCGCACGGTCCGCTTGTCCGCGCCGGGTGCCGGAGGCGTCGCCCCGGAACCGTCGCGCGTCGTGCCCTTGCTCCGCGGCCGCTTCTTCTGCACCGGTGCTCGCAATCTTGACTCGTCCACCCTTGAAGCAGAGGTGACGCACGGTCACATGGAAGGGCGCCCCGCTCCTGGTACGGCTTCTGACCATTCCAGCGCTTTTGAGAGGGGGGCGCGCATCAACCGCTCCGCCACTCGAAGGAGTGAACATCACTCTTGAGTTGGCGAACAAGTCTCCCCTGGTGCGCCCCTGACCATGCGTGGACCTTGGGGTGGAACTTCCGCTCCGCCTTTGGCAGGATGCCCGCCCGCATCGCTCCGGAGCCGTCCCTTCCGCCCTGCGCCCGCGTTTGACCTGCTGGTACAGGCCATTTCCGGTCGCGTGGGGAGAAGGTGAAGGGCTCGTGCAGACTGACGGTATGCGCATCGAACTCGCCACCGCGCCCGGAAGCCCCGAACGCCCCAACGAGGACTGGACCTCCGGGGCCCTTCCCGCGTCCGGCCAGGGCGGCGTACTGGTCCTGCTCGACGGCGTCACCCCGCCACCGGGGGACGACGGTTGTGTGCACTCGGTCCCGTGGTTCACCGCACGGCTCGGCGGCGCGCTGGTGGAACTGTCCGGTTCCCGCCCCGACCTGCCCCTGACCGAGGTCCTGGCCGAGGCCATCTCCCGTACAGCCGACACGCACCGAACCACCTGTGACCTTTCTCACGTACGGACGCCTCAGGCGACCGTGGTGCTGGCCCGCTGGGACGAACGCGTGATCGAACACCTGGTGCTCTCCGACTCGGCCCTGCTGCTGGAGTCCCCCGACGGCACGGTCCGGGCCGTCCTCGACGACCGGCTGGACCGGCTGCCGCCGGGCTCGCTCGCCTCGAACGAGATCGCCGATGCCACGGTGCGCAACAAGGAGGGCGGCTTCTTCACCGCGGCGGCCGATCCCGCGGTGGCGGCGCGCGCGGTGACGGGCAGCACCCCGGCGGCCGGCGTCCGGGCCCTCGCCGCGCTCACGGACGGCGCGACCCGGTGGACCGAGGTGTTCGGCGAGGGCGACTGGACGGACACGATGGGGCTGCTGCGGAAGGCCGGGCCGCAGAGCCTGATCGACCGGGTGCGGGAGCTGGAGACCGCCGACGCGGCGGCCGGGCGCGTACGGCTGAGGCACGGCAAGACGCACGACGACGCCACCGCGCTCCTGGTGGAGCTGGACTGAGCACGACGGACGGCGGGCGGAAGGCGGCGGGCGGCTCAGCTCTCGGCGCGGGCGTTCAGCTGGTGCAGGAGCCGGGCCAGCTCGGCGACCTCGGCCCGGTCCCAGTCGGCCAGTTTGCGCACGTAGCGCCCCCGGCGGGCGTCCCGGACACTGCGGAAGCGGGCCAGGCCGTCGTCGGTGAGGTGGACGAGCCAGGCCCGCCCGTCGGCCGGGTCGGGTTCGCGGGCCACGAGCCCGAGCTTCTCCAGGGAGTGCAGCTGGCGGCTCATGGTGGCCTTGCCGACGCCGAAGTAGGCGGCCAGCTCGGTGGCCCGCTGCCGGCCGGCCGCCTCCAGGCGGACGAGCAGGCCGTAGGCGGCGGGCTCCAGTTCGGGGTGGACCTCCCGGGCCATGTCGCCCGAGGTGGCGCGCGCCCGGCGCAGAAACACCGCCAATTCTCGCTCCAGTGCCAGAAATTCGTGGTCCACACCACTTCCGTCCGTCGCGCCCGGCTCCGGCTCGCTGTCGTTCCCGCGCACGTCAGTACCCCTCGTACGGTTTCCTGCCGATGAAAGCTTCTTCCGCGGCCGGTCAATGCCGCAGTTCGGCCAGTATTTCGCAGGAGTAGACCAACGGCGGCGGCCTGGTCCCCCTCCGCACCCCGGGTCTACGTGCGTAGCGTCACCGACGACAGCTAATGACATGGGCACACCATATCGGGCAGCCAACCCGGCCCCCTCTATACACGCCGTGTATACGCTCTATGTATAGTCCTCGGCGTACCGCACACCTGTGCGGAATTTCCCGCGCAGAGGAGTGATGTGTCGTGCCCAGAAAGATGCCGTTGTCCAAGATGGGGTTGACCGCGGCGCTGGTGACGGCGCTCACACTGGCGGTGAGCGGCTGCTCCATGGACACCACGGCGCCGGGCTCGGCACGCGGCGAGGCGGCCCCCGACGCCAAGGGCTCCTTCGGGCCGGTGAACTGCCGCAAGGCCAAGTGCATCGCCCTGACCTTCGACGCGGGCCCGGGCAAGGACACCCCGAGGCTGCTGGACATCCTGAAGGAGAAGAAGGTGCACGCCACCTTCTTCCTGCTGGGCAAGCACCACGTCATCAAGCACCCCGACGTGGTGCAGCGCATCGAGGACGAGGGCCATGAGGTCGCCAACCACACCTGGACGCACAAGGTGCTGACCGACCAGAAGCCGGACGAGATACGCGCCGAGCTGGAGAAGACACAGCTGGCCATCGAGAAGATCACCGGCAAGAAGCCCCGGCTGATGCGCCCGCCGCAGGGCCGCACCGACGACACGGTCTCGGACATCAGCAAGGACCTGGGGCTCTCCCAGGTCCTGTGGAGCGCCACCGCCAAGGACTACTCGACGAACGACTCCGCGCTGATCAAGAAGCGGATCCTGGACCAGGCGAGCAAGGACGGCGTCATCCTGCTGCACGACATCTACAAGGGCACCGTCCCCGCCGTGCCCGGGATCATCGACGCGCTCCAGAAGGACGGCTACACCTTGGTGACCGTCCCCGAGCTGATGGCCCCGGCCGTGCCGGAGCCGGGCACGATCTACCGCCCCTGACCGGCACGCGCGGCACGCGGAACGGCCCGCCCCCGTTGGGAAGCGGGCCGTCCGTACCGGTCGGGCACCCGGGGCCTCTCGTTCGGATCAGGCCGGGCTCGCGCGGTCCGTCACAGCGTGGCGGTCAGGCCGCGGCCGGGATCCTGTCCTCCACCCGGGCCGACGCCGGGGCGAGGGCGATCTCCAGCACCTGGCGGACGTCGGTGACCGGGTGGACGTCCAGCTTCTCCAGCACCTCGGCCGGGACGTCGTCCAGGTCGGCCTCGTTGCGCTGGGGGATCACCACGGTGGTGATGCCCGCCCGGTGGGCGGCCAGCAGCTTCTGCTTGAGGCCACCGATCGGCAGCACCCGTCCGGTCAGCGACACCTCACCGGTCATCGCCACATCCGTACGGACGAGGCGTCCGGAGAGCAGCGAGGCCAGCGCGGTCGTCAGCGTGATGCCGGCGCTCGGGCCGTCCTTGGGGATGCCGCCCGCCGGGAAGTGGATGTGCACGCCCCGGTCCTTGAGGTCCGCGACCGGCAGCTCCAGCTCCGCGCCGTGCGACCGCAGGAAGCTCAGCGCGATCTGCGCCGACTCCTTCATGACGTCCCCGAGCTGACCGGTCAGGGTCAGTCCGGACGCCCCGGTCTCCGGGTCGGCGAGCGACGCCTCGACGAAGAGGACGTCACCGCCCGCCCCGGTCACCGCGAGCCCGGTGGCCACGCCCGGCACCGCGGTGCGGCGCTCGGCCGGGTCCTGGGCGGACTCGGGCACGTGGTGCGGGCGGCCGATGAGGCCGCGCAGATCCGCGTCGGTCACCGCGAACGGCAGCTCGCGGTCGCCCAGTTCGTGCTGGGCCGCGACCTTGCGGAGCAGCCGGGCCACCGCCCGCTCCAGATTCCGTACGCCCGCCTCGCGGGTGTACTCGCCGGCCAGCTTGCGCAGCGCCGACTCCTCCAAGGCGACCTCGTCCTTCTCCAGGCCCGCCCGCTCCAGCTGGCGCGGGAGCAGGTGGTCCCGGGCGATGACGACCTTCTCGTCCTCGGTGTAGCCGTCGAGGCGGACCAGCTCCATGCGGTCGAGCAGGGCCTCCGGGATAGCGTCGAGCACGTTGGCGGTGGCGAGGAAGACCACGTCGCTGAGGTCGAGCTCGACCTCCAGGTAGTGGTCGCGGAAGGTGTGGTTCTGGGCCGGGTCGAGGACTTCCAGGAGAGCGGCGGCCGGGTCGCCCCGGAAGTCGGAGCCGACCTTGTCGATCTCGTCGAGCAGGACGACCGGGTTCATCGAACCGGCCTCCTTGATGGCCCGCACGATACGGCCGGGGAGCGCGCCCACGTACGTACGCCGGTGGCCGCGGATCTCCGCCTCGTCCCGGACACCGCCGAGCGCGACCCGGACGAACTTGCGGCCCATGGCGTGTGCGACGGACTCGCCGAGGGAGGTCTTGCCGACGCCGGGCGGGCCGACGAGGGCCAGCACCGCGCCGCCGCGGCGACCGCCCACCACGCCCAGCCCCCGGTCGGCACGGCGCTTGCGCACCGCGAGGTACTCGGTGATGCGCTCCTTCACGTCGGCGAGGCCGGCGTGCTCGGCGTCCAGGATCTGCTGGGCGCCGCGGATGTCATAGGCGTCCTCGGTCCGCTCGGTCCAGGGCAGTTCGAGGACGGTATCCAGCCAGGTGCGGATCCAGGAGCCCTCGGGCGACTGGTCGCTGGACCGCTCCAGCTTCTCGACCTCCTTGAGCGCGGCCTCGCGGACGTGCTCGGGGAGGTCGGCGGCCTCGACCCGGGCCCGGTAGTCGTCGGACTCGTCCTCCGGGTCGCCGTTGAGCTCGGAGAGTTCCTTGCGCACGGCGTCCAGCTGGCGGCGCAGCAGGAATTCGCGCTGCTGCTTGTCGACGCCGTCCTGCACGTCCTTGGCGATGGATTCGGCCACGTCCTGCTCGGCGAGGTGCTCGCTCAGCCACTGGATGGCGAGCTTCAGCCGGGCGATCGGGTCCACGGTCTCCAGGAGCTGGACCTTCTGGGCGGTGGTGAGGAACGGCGAGTATCCGGAGTTGTCGGCGAGCGCGGAGAGGTCGTCGATCTGCTGGACCCGGTCCACGACCTGCCAGGCGCCGCGCTTCTTCAGCCAGCTGGTGGCGAGCGCCTTGTACTCCTTGACCAGCTCGGCGGCGGATCCGGGCAGGGGGTCGGGGGCGGCGGTTTCGAGCACGGTCCCCTCGACCCAGAGCGCCCGGCCGGGCCCACTGGTCCCGGCGCCGATGCGGACCCGGTCGCGGGCCCGGATCAGTGCGCCCGGGTCGCCGTCCGACAGACGTCCGACCTGCTCGACGGTGCCGAGGACACCGGTCCCCGTGTACGTCCCGTCGACCCGCGGGACCAGCAGCACCTGGGGCTTGCCCCCGCCGGGACGGGCGGCGGCCTGCGCGGCCTCGACGGCGGCGCGCACCTCGGTGTCGGACAGGTCGAGCGGCACCACCATGCCGGGCAGGACGACCTCGTCGTCGAGCGGCAGCACGGGCAGGTCGATCGGTGTGAACGCCTCGGACTCGTGAGTCATGATCTCCCCTTCGGCAGGCAAGTTGAGCTATGTGGACTCAATGCTCCTGAGCCGCCGAATGTTCCCCACCGCTTGTTCGCTCTGAGCGATCAGACGCTCCCGAGGCGGCTCCGCACCACCCTTCACGCTTTCCCGACGGGCGGGCCCCGGGGCGGTCCTCCGTCTGTGGAGCGCCACCGGGCGGGCCGTTGTTCCCCACCCCGGAAGAGGGAACTCGCTGGCCCTCGGTCCGGGCGGCGGGCCAGGATGACGGATACCGACCGCTACAACCGGAGACCGGAGAGCCAGACGATGCCCGCGATGCACCCGATGCGCGCCATGCCCGCACGCGACCCGTTGCCGACGCGTTCCGTCGGCACCCCCGTCGTCCTCGACCGCCGCGAGGGGCCCTTCGGCGAAGTCGTGCTGCGGGAGCGCGGGGAGCACTTCGAGATCATCGCCAACGGCTGCTTCCTGATGGACACCTCCGACGGGCGCTCCGAGCGGCTGCTGATCGACGCCGCGCTGGCCGCCCTGCCCGCCGAGCGCACCGGCCCCTCGGTGCTGATCGGCGGCCTGGGCGTCGGGTTCTCGCTGGTGCGGGCCGCCGAGGAGGAGCGCTGGGGCCGGATCGTGGTCGTGGAGCGGGAGCAGGCGATCGTGGACTGGCACCTGACCGGGCCGCTGGACCGGATCTCCGGGCCGGCGCTGGCCGACCCCCGGACCGGGATCCTCCACACGGATCTCGTCGCCCACCTCCGTACCACCACGGAGCGTTACGACGCCCTGTGCCTGGACATCGACAACGGGCCGGACTGGACCGTCACGGAGGACAACGGAAGCCTCTACTCCCCCGCCGGCCTGGCGCACTGCCACGACCGGCTGGCGCCGGGCGGAGTGCTCGCCGTCTGGTCCGCGCAGCCGTCGCCGGCCTTCGAACAGGCCTTGCGGAATGCCGGGTTCAGCAGGGTTCGGACGGAAGAGGTGGCCGTTGCCCGAGGTGTGCCCGACGTGGTCCATCTCGCACTTCGGGCGGTCTGAGCGGACGGCCTGAACCCCCCTCCCGGTATGCGCGGACCGGCCGTGGCACGGGTCAACCGGCACAAGGTCAACGATCCGGCCGCCCGGTCGGCGTGGACGTGCACGTCCGGGGCAACACCCTGCGTAGCCGGGAGCCCTCCGCTGCCTTTACGCTGCTGACCGGTACACGGAATCACTCACCGAAATCCACGAGCGAAAACCGTGCCTCCGGGGGAATGGCTCCCGCGAGAACGGGCAGGGGCGGGGCGATGGAACAGACACACACCACCCACAACGGCGTCGCGGCCACCCCGGGGGCTCAGCGCCGGGTGCTGGTCGTCGAGGACGACCCGACGATCGTCGACGCCATCTCCGCCCGGCTGCGGGCGGAGGGCTTCCTGGTCCAGACCGCGCTGGACGGCCCTGCGGCCGTGGACGCGGCCGAGGCCTGGCAACCCGACCTGATGGTGCTCGACATCATGCTTCCCGGCTTCGACGGCCTGGAGGTCTGCCGCCGCGTGCAGGCGCAGCGTCCGGTACCGGTGATGATGCTCACCGCGCGCGACGACGAGACCGACATGCTGGTCGGGCTCGGGGTCGGCGCCGACGACTACATGACCAAGCCGTTCTCCATGCGGGAGCTGGCCGCCCGGGTGCACGTGCTGCTGCGCCGGGTGGAGCGGGCCGCGCTGGCCGCCGTCACCCCGCGGAGCGGAATACTGCGTCTGGGTGAGCTGGAGATCGACCACGCGCAGCGCCGGGTCCGGGTGCGCGCCGAGGACGTCCACCTCACGCCGACCGAGTTCGACCTGTTGGTCTGTCTCGCGAACACCCCGCGCGCGGTGCTCTCCCGGGAGCAGTTGCTGGCCGAGGTGTGGGACTGGGCGGACGCCTCGGGCACGCGCACGGTCGACAGTCACATCAAGGCGCTGCGCCGGAAGATCGGCGCGGAGCGGATCCGTACCGTGCACGGTGTGGGCTACGCCCTGGAGACCCCCGCGCCATGACGCGGCCAGGGTCCGGACTGCGGCCCTTCTCGATCAAGGCCAAGCTCGGCACACTCGTCGTGGTCTCGGTGTTCATCACCACGGGGCTGCTGATCGTCGCGTTGCGGACCCGTACGGAGTTCCGCTTCATCACGGTGTTCTCGGTGATCGCCACGCTGCTGATCACCCAGTTCGTGGCGCACGGTCTGACCGCGCCGCTGGACGAGATGAGAGCGGTGGCCCGGTCCATCTCGCACGGCGACTACACCCGCCGGGTGAGCGGCGCCGGGCGGCGGGACGAGCTGGGGGACCTGGCGCAGACGATCAACCGCATGGCGGACGATCTGGAGGCGGAGGACCGGCATCGCAAAGAGCTGGTCGCCAATGTCAGCCATGAGCTGCGCACCCCCATCGCGGCGCTGAGAGCCGTGCTGGAGAACGTGGTGGACGGGGTGTCCGCCGCCGATCCGGAGACGATGCGCACGGCGCTGCAACAGACGGAGCGGCTGGGCCGGCTGGTCGAGACGCTGCTGGACCTGTCGCGGCTGGACAACGGGGTGGTGGCGCTCAAGGCCCGCCGTTTCGAGGTCTGGCCCTATCTGTCGGGCGTACTGAAAGAGGCCAATCTCGCCGCCTCCCACCGACGCCTGTCGTCGGGTTCGGGCAATCACTCCCGTACGGACGTCCACCTGCATCTGGACGTCTCGCCGCCGGAGCTCACGGCGCACGCGGACGCCGAGCGGCTGCACCAGGTGGTCGCCAACCTCATCGACAACGCGGTCAAGCACAGCCCGCCGCACGGCCGGGTGACGGTGCTCGCGCGGCGCGGGGACCGTCCCGAGTCGCTGGAGCTGGAGGTCGTCGACGAGGGGCCCGGTATCCCGGAGGCGGAGCGCCACCGGGTGTTCGAGCGCTTCAACCGGGGCCAGGTGCCCTCCCCGCACGGTCCGGGAAGCGACGGCGGTACGGGGCTGGGGCTGGCCATCGCCCGTTGGGCGGTCGATCTGCACGGCGGTCGGATCGGGGTGGCCGAATCCGCGAGGGGCTGCCGCATCCAGGTCACCCTCCCGGGAATCCCCGAGCCGCGCGGTTGACGGCGCGGTTGACATAGGGTCGAACCGGAAGGGCACGTTCACCCGTGGCCTGCCAGCAGGGGCCTCGAAGGGGTGCGGCCGGATGGCCGTATCCTCGGTCCTGCGTACCCGAAGTGCAGTGGAACCTCGCTTGTTTCCCGCCATTTCCTGCGCCGAAACCCGCCTTCCGATGTGATGTGCACGACGAAGCACCGGCCCGGCCTGCAAGGAACGGTTCGGGGGGCGTAGCCTTGATTTCCGCTGTCCATCACCTTGTGAAGCGGAAGAGGGCGGTTGCCGCCGTGTCGTCTCAGTCCCCCAGTAACTCGAGCATCTCGACCGATCAAGCCGGCCCGGGTACGAACCCGGCCGCCGCGTTCGGCGCCAATGAATGGCTCGTCGACGAGATCTACCAGCAGTACCTCCAGGATCCCAGTTCGGTCGATCGCGCCTGGTGGGACTTCTTCGCCGACTACAAGCCGGGTGCCTCCGGCACGGCGGACAAGCCCGTTCCCGGCGTCGCACCGGTGACCGGGGCGCCCGCCGCCCCGGCCGCGGCCGCGCCCGCCCCGGCGGCCGCCCCGGCTCCGGCGAAGGCCGCGCCCGCAGCCGCTCCGGCGGCTCCCGCGCAGCCGGCCCCCGCCAAGGCGGCCGCCCCGGCGGCCGCTCCGGCCCCGGCGAAGCCCGCGGCGGCGAAGCCCGCCGCCGCGCCCGCCAAGGCCAAGGCGGACGATTCCACCGAGGCCCCGGCCGGCCCGGAGTACGTGACGCTGCGCGGCCCCTCGGCCGCCGTCGCGAAGAACATGAACGCCTCGCTGGAGCTGCCGACGGCCACATCCGTCCGCGCGGTCCCGGTGAAGCTGCTCTTCGACAACCGCATCGTCATCAACAACCACCTCAAGCGCGCCCGCGGCGGGAAGATCTCCTTCACGCACCTCATCGGGTACGCGATGGTGCAGGCCCTCAAGGCCATGCCGTCGATGAACTACTCCTTCGCCACGAAGGACGGCAAGCCGACCCTGGTCAAGCCGGAGCACATCAACCTGGGTCTGGCCATCGACCTGGTGAAGCCGAACGGCGACCGCCAGCTGGTCGTCGCGGCCATCAAGAAGGCCGAGACGCTCAACTTCTTCGAGTTCTGGCAGGCGTACGAGGACATCGTCCGGCGTGCCCGCATCGGCAAGCTCGGCATGGACGACTTCTCCGGCGTCACGGCCTCGCTGACCAACCCCGGCGGCATCGGCACCGTCCACTCGGTGCCCCGCCTGATGCCCGGTCAGGGCCTCATCATGGGCGTCGGCGCGATGGACTACCCGGCGGAGTTCCAGGGCACGTCGCAGGACACCCTGAACAAGCTCGGCATCTCGAAGGTCATGACGCTCACGTCGACCTACGACCACCGGGTCATCCAGGGCGCCGCCTCCGGCGAGTTCCTGCGGGTCCTGTCCCAGCTGCTGCTCGGCGAGAACGAGTTCTACGACGAGATCTTCAAGGCGCTGCGGATCCCCTACGAGCCGGTCCGCTGGCTCAAGGACATCGACGCCTCGCACGACGACGACGTCACCAAGGCCGCGCGGGTCTTCGAGCTGATCCACTCCTACCGGGTCCGCGGCCACGTCATGGCCGACACCGACCCGCTGGAGTACCACCAGCGCAAGCACCCCGACCTGGACATCACCGAGCACGGCCTCACCCTGTGGGACCTGGAGCGGGACTTCGCGGTCGGCGGGTTCGCCGGCAAGACGATGATGAAGCTCCGCGACATCCTCGGCGTGCTGCGTGAGTCGTACTGCCGCACCACCGGCATCGAGTTCATGCACATCCAGGACCCGAGCCAGCGCAAGTGGCTCCAGGACCGCGTCGAGCGCGCGCGTCCGAAGCCCGAGCGCGAGGAGCAGCTGCGCATCCTGCGCCGGCTGAACGCGGCCGAGGCGTTCGAGACGTTCCTGCAGACGAAGTACGTCGGCCAGAAGCGGTTCTCGCTGGAGGGCGGCGAGTCCGTCATCCCGCTGCTCGACGCGGTCATCGACTCCGCCGCCGAGGCCCGCCTCGACGAGGTCGTCATCGGCATGGCCCACCGCGGCCGGCTGAACGTGCTGGCGAACATCGTCGGCAAGTCGTACGCGCAGATCTTCCGCGAGTTCGAGGGCAACCTCGACCCGCGCTCGATGCACGGCTCCGGCGACGTCAAGTACCACCTGGGCGCCGAGGGCACCTTCACCGGTCTGGACGGCGAGCAGATCAAGGTCTCGCTGGCCGCCAACCCCTCGCACCTGGAGGCGGTCGACCCGGTCCTGGAGGGCATCGCCCGCGCCAAGCAGGACATCATCAACAAGGGCGGCACGGACTTCACGGTCCTGCCGGTCGCGCTCCACGGCGACGCGGCCTTCGCGGGCCAGGGCGTCGTCGCCGAGACGCTCAACATGTCGCAGCTGCGCGGCTACCGCACCGGCGGCACCGTGCACGTGGTGATCAACAACCAGGTCGGCTTCACCGCCGCCCCGGAGTCCTCGCGCTCCTCGATGTACGCCACCGACGTGGCGCGCATGATCGAGGCGCCGATCATCCACGTCAACGGCGACGACCCGGAGGCCGTGGTCCGCGTCGCGCGGCTCGCCTTCGAGTTCCGGCAGGCGTTCAACAAGGACGTCGTGATCGACCTCATCTGCTACCGGCGCCGCGGTCACAACGAGACCGACAACCCGGAGTTCACCAACCCGCAGATGTACACGCTGGTCGACAAGAAGCGCTCGGTGCGCAAGCTGTACACCGAGTCCCTCATCGGCCGCGGCGACATCACGCTGGAAGAGGCGGAGCAGGCGCTCCAGGACTTCCAGGGTCAGCTGGAGAAGGTGTTCGCCGAGGTCCGCGAGGCCACCTCGCAGCCGGCCGCCCCGCACGTCCCGGAGCCGCAGGCCGCGTTCCCCGTGACCGTGGAGACGGCCGTCTCCGCCGAGGTCGTCAAGCGGATCGCCGAGTCGCAGGTCAACATCCCCGAGTCGATCACCGTCCACCCCCGTCTGATGCCGCAGATGCAACGTCGCGCGGCCTCCGTGGACAACGCGACGATCGACTGGGGCATGGGCGAGACGCTGGCCATCGGTTCGCTGCTGATGGAGGGCACCCCGGTCCGGCTCGCCGGCCAGGACACCCGCCGCGGCACGTTCGGCCAGCGCCACGCGGTCCTGGTCGACCAGGTCACCGGCGAGGACTACACCCCGCTGCTGTACCTGTCCGACGACCAGGCCCGGTACAACGTCTACGACTCGCTGCTCTCGGAGTACGCGGCGATGGGCTTCGAGTACGGCTACTCGCTGGCCCGTCCGGAGTCGCTGGTCATCTGGGAGGCCCAGTTCGGTGACTTCGTCAACGGCGCGCAGACCGTCGTGGACGAGTTCATCTCCTCGGCCGAGCAGAAGTGGGGCCAGACCTCCGGCGTCACGCTGCTGCTGCCGCACGGCTACGAGGGCCAGGGCCCGGACCACAGCTCCGCCCGCCCCGAGCGCTTCCTCCAGATGTGCGCGCAGGACAACATGACGGTCGCGATGCCGACCCTGCCGTCGAACTACTTCCACCTGCTGCGCTGGCAGGTGCACAACCCGCACCACAAGCCGCTGATCGTCTTCACCCCGAAGTCGATGCTGCGTCTGAAGGCCGCGGCCTCGTCCATCGAGGAGTTCACCACCGGCGGCTTCCGTCCGGTGATCGGCGACGCTTCGGTCAAGCCCGAGAACGTCCGCAAGGTCGTCTTCTGCGCGGGCAAGCTGTACTACGACCTGGACGCCGAGCGGGAGAAGCGCGGCGACACGGAGACGGCGATCATCCGGCTGGAGCGCCTGTACCCGCTGCCGGGTGCGGAGATCCAGGCCGAGATCGCGAAGTACCCGAACGCCGAGAAGTACCTGTGGGCCCAGGAGGAGCCGGCGAACCAGGGTGCGTGGCCGTTCATCGCGCTCAACCTGATCGACCACCTGGACCTCGCGGTCGGCTCGGACGTGCCGCACGGCGAGCGCCTGCGCCGCATCTCGCGGCCGCACGGCTCGTCCCCGGCGGTCGGCTCGGCCAAGCGCCACCAGGCGGAGCAGACGCAGCTGGTCAACGAGGTCTTCGAGGCCTAGGACCACGCGGCAGCCGTACGAGCTGTTCGTACGCCACAGGGACCCGGTTCCGCGCTCGTCGCGGGGCCGGGTCCCTGGCGTATCCGGCGTGATCGACGTGTTCGGCGTCTCCGGCGTCTCCGGCGTTCAGGAGGGCGTCCGCGCCTCGATATCCTGTGCGCATGTACTTCACGGACCGTGGCATCGAGGAACTGGAGAAGCGGCGCGGCGAGGAGGAGGTCACCTTCGAGTGGCTCGCCGAGCAGCTGCGGACGTTCGTCGATCTCAACCCCGACTTCGAGGTGCCGGTCGAGCGCCTCGCGACCTGGCTGGCCCGGCTGGACGACGAGGACGACGAGGACGCGTGACCTGCCTGCTCTAGGTCCTGTCGTCGAACTCCCGCCGTCGCCCGAAGGGCGGCCCTGCGGGGTCAGGTGCGTGCTCTCGGTGTGCCGGGCGCAGGTCCGCGTACTGGACGTACTCGGGCGTGTGCCCGGTGCGGCGAGAGTGCGTGCATGGCGCCGCGGGGCAGGCGGGAGTTCGACGACAGGGCCTAGGGGGCTTCCGCGCCCGCCCTGGCCCGCTCGTACGCGAGTCCCAGCGCTCCCTGCGCCAGCAGCACCGCCCCGGCCGCCGCCCAGCCGCCACTGCGGCGACGGGCGCCCCACAGCAGGAGCGGGAGCCCGGCCGCGAGCTGGACGGCGGCGACGGCACGGGCGCGGGGGCCGCGTACCCACGGGCCGATCCTGCTGCTCTCGACCGCGTCCAGTTCGACGCGTACGGCATCGCGCCAGCCGGCCCACTCGACGCGTTCCACCTCGCGCTGCACCGCCGCGACGCTGCGCAGCCGGTCCGCGCTCTCGCCCGGTGAGAGCCCGGCGGGCAGAGTCAGACCGGTGCGGGTGAGAACGGCGAGCAGTCCCCGCAGCCGGGCGTCCGCGTCGGCGTCCGGATCGGGGCGGGTCAGCTCCTCCAGCGCCTGTACGTCCAGCACCGGGTCGAGGCCGAGCCGGACCGCGAAGGTGCGCATGGCCTCGTCCTCGCCCACCGGGGTGCCGTCGGTCAGCCAGACGTAGCCCACGGGGCGGCGGAACCCGGCGGCGAGCGTGAATCCGGCCCGGTCGGCGTCCCACCACAGGGCGAGCACCGGCCAGGTGGAGCCGACCGCGAGCGCGGTGGCCCAGCCGCCGAGGACCCGGTCCACCGGCTCGGGGTCCTGCTCGGTGCCCCCGTTCCAGGGTTTGCCCTCCGGGACGAGCACGCTCCACTCCTCACCCGCGCGGGCCAGCAGCATCTGCTCGCGCAGCAGGTGGGCGAGCGGCCGTACGGTCTCGGGGTCGGCCCGGCACAGCAGGAGGGCCCCGGTGGATGTCGCGTTCATGGCTCACACGCTAGGGCAATTTGCCCGTACTTGATCTATTTATGAGCATTTCTCTCCCTGCCGCCCCCTCCCGCCCCCCTTTGACTTCGCTCATCCGCGATATATCGTGTTCCGAACGAGACGCGATATGTTGCGTTGCCACGCTTCCCGGGAGGTCACATCCATGCCTGTGTCGACATGGACCATCGCCGAGCCGCGGAAGCTCGCCTTCGAGGATCCGGTGACGGCACTCCACGTGCGCATCGTGGACGGCACGGTCAACGTGGTCGGGGCCGACGAGCCGGAAGCCCGGCTGGAGATCTCCGCGATCGAGGGCCCGCCGCTGATCGTGACCCAGGAGGACGGCCGGCTGACCGTGGCCTACGAGGACCTGCCCTGGCAGGACCTCCTGCGCTGGTTCGACCCCAAGAACCGCCGCCGCAGCGCCGTGGTCACGCTCGTCGTGCCGGCCGCTTCCTCGGTCGAGGTCGGCGTGATCGGTGCCGGGGCCGTCGTCTCCGGCATCAGCGGACGCACGGAGGTCCGCGGCATCACCGGTGACTCCACGCTCGTCGGGCTGACCGGCGCGGTGCGCGGGGAGTCCGTGTCCGGCAGCCTGGAGGCCCAGGGTGTCACGGGCGACCTGCGCTTCCACTCCGTGTCCGGCGATCTGACGGTGGTCGACGGGGCGGGGACCTCGGTCCGGGCCGAGTCGGTCAGCGGTGCCATGGTGCTGGACGTCGACCCGTCCGGGCAGCCCACGGACATCCGGCTGGCCACGGTGACGGGCGAGATCGCGATCCGGCTGCCGCACCCGGCGGACGCCAGGGTCGAGGCGAACACCGCGAGCGGGGCCGTCTCCAACGCCTTCGAGGACCTGCGGGTCGGCGGGCAGTGGGGCGCGAAGAAGATCACCGGCACGCTGGGCGCCGGGACGGGGACCCTGCGGGCGACGACCGTGTCCGGTTCGATCGCCCTGTTGCGCAGGCCACCCGCCGAGGACGACGCGTACGCCGCCGAGCCGACCGGAAAGGTTCTCTGACATGCCTCCCGTATTCGCCCACGGCCGTCTGCGGCTGTACCTCCTCAAGCTTCTGGACGAGGCGCCTCGTCACGGCTACGAGGTCATCCGCCTGCTGGAGGAGCGCTTCCAGGGCCTGTACGCCCCGTCCGCCGGCACGGTCTATCCGCGGCTGGCCAAGCTGGAGGCCGAGGGCCTGGTCACCCATGCCACCGAGGGTGGCCGCAAGGTCTACTCGATCACCGACGCGGGGCGCGAGGAGCTGGCGGGCCGGGGTGGCGAACTGGCCGACCTGGAGCTGGAGATCCGCGACTCGGTCTCCGAGCTGGCCGCCGAGATACGCGACGACGTACGGGGCGCGGCGGGCCGGCTCCGCAGTGACATGCGGGCGGCGGCTTCGGAGTCCCGGCAGGGCACGAAGGCCGGGGCAGGAACCGGGGCCGGGAACGGCAAGGGCCGGGCGAAGGGCGAAGCGGCCTCCCCCTTCGACGACTTCGGCGACTTCGGCGACTTCGGCCGGCTGGGCGACCTCGGCGAGAGCGAGACGTGGCGCACGGCGAAGGAGGAGCTGAACCGGGCCAAGCAGGTGTGGAAGGAGCAGGCCCGCCGGGCGAAGGACGAGTCCCGGCGCGCCCGCGAGGATGCCCAGCAGGCCCGCCGCCAGGCCAAGGAGGCCCAGGAGAAGGCGCGCGAGCAGATGCAGACCGCCGCCCGGCAGGTCCAGGAGCACTTCGCGCGGGGCGACTGGCCCTCCGGGGTGCGGGAGGGCCTGGCGGAGATCACCGGCCAGCTCGGCGGGTTCGCACGCTCCGGAGCCTGGCCCCCGTTCGGCAAGCCCGGGGCGGACTCCGCCCCGGCGGCTCCGGCCCCCGACGACGGCTTCGACTGGGCCGAGGACGCACCGGCCACGGGCGACCCGGTGCGTGACCTGGACCGCCTGCTGGACCGTTTCCGCGACGGCATCCGGGACACGGCCCGCGATCACGGAGTGACGGAGGCCCAGCTCGCGGAGGCCCGCCGCCACCTGGGGGCGGCGACGGCGCGGATCGAGGCGCTGCTGACGACGGAGGACGAGCGGAAGGCCTGAGCCGACGCGGAAGGCCTGAGCCGACGCGGCTCAGGTGGAACGGAACAGGGGCGGGCGTCCGGTGCTGGACGCCCGCCCCTGTTCGCCGTCCGGGGTCCCGCCCCGCTCGTCTCACCCGGCCTTGGCGTGCCCCTCCTGGCCCCCGTCGGCGTCGGGGCCGTCCAGCGCGCGCTGCACGGTCGCGTAGGTCGCGCCGTGCTCGGCGAGGACGTCGGCGACGACTCCGGGCTTCGCCGTGAGGGCCAGGAGCAGGTGCTCCTCGCCGATGAAGCGGTCGCCGCGCCCCAGGGCCACCCGCAGCGAGTTCTCCAGGACGGTCTTCGCGCCCGGGGTGAAGGCGCGGTGCCCCGACCACCACCGGCGGCTGCCCCGGTCGGCGGCCAGGGCTCCCTCCCCGTGCGCCGACTCGACCCGGGACACGATCGCGCCGATGTCGATCCCGATGTCGGCGAGGGCGTCGGTGTCGGCCTTGGTCAGGCCGCCACGGCGGCGGGCCTCGGCGAAGGCGGCGTCCAGGGAGCCGCGGCGGTCGTGGAGACCGAGTGCGGTGACCGCGAACGAGGCCCGGCCGCCCTCCTGCTCCAGCAGCGCGAGCAGCAGATGTTCCTCGGTGACCGAGTCGGCCCCGACGCGCTCGGCCTGGGCCACGGCGCCCTTCACGGTCGCGCGGGCCCCTCGGGTGAATCGCTCGAACATCAACGCCTCCCGTACTTCTTGTGCACGGCCTGCCGGCTGACGCCCAGCTCGGCGGCGATCTCCTGCCACGACCAGCCCTGGACGCGGGCACTTCTCACCTGTACGGCTTCGAGCTGTTCCAGCAGCCGCCGCAGCGCCGCCACCGACCGCAACCCGACGCGCGGGTCTCGGTCACCGGCACGTGCGGCCAGATCCGTTGCTTCGGTCATGATGTCAACCTACATTGACAGACACTCTCTGTCAATCAAAGTTGACATCATCGTCGGCCAGGCGGGCATGCCGCTCGACGTCGTACCGGACGTCGCCGTAGCGCAGCCTGGCCCGCTCGATGCCCTCGGGCGCGAATCCGGACCGGGTCGCGACCCGGCAGGAGGCCGGGTTGTCGGTGCGATGGCCCAGCTCCAGCCGGTACAGCCCGAGCTCGTCGAAGGCCCAGCGCGCCAACGCCCGCACACCGGCCGGGGCGACACCCCGGCCGCGCGCCTCCTCCGTGGTCCAGTAGGAGACCCAGCCGGTGTCGTGGGTCAGGTTGACGGCGTCGACGGCGACACAGCCGAGGGCCTCGCCCGCCTCCCCCACGACGGCCCAGGAGTAGCCGGTACGCGCTCCCCGTTCGCGCGTGCGGCCCGCGATCCAGGCCAGGGCCCCGGGCCGGTCGAACACCGGCCGGTCCGTCTGGCGGTCCATCTCGGCCGGGGCGAAGGCCCGGAGCACAGCCGAGGCGTCGGCGGGCATCCAGGGGCGCAGCAGAAACCCTTCAGGGGTGGTCAGTTCATCCATACGGGCCACCTTCCCGCACGGTCACCACCACTTCGCTCCCGGGCCACGCCCGTACGACCGGCCGACTTCCGCGCGACGACGCGCCGGGGCCGCCGAGGACCAGCCCCGGGCCGGTGACGGAGACACGCCAGCCCCGGGGCGAGGGCGGGAGGGACAGCTCCGTCGCCCCGGGGCGGGCGGCGGCACGGTAGGCGAGGCGGTAGGAGCGGGTGTCCGCGTCGTACGCCTCGGAGCGGACGGTCCCCGCGACGGCCGGGGCGTACGGGGTGGCCGTCCGCTCCTTGTTCGTACGGAAGCGGCCCCGCTCGTCGACCGCGCAGTAGCCGCCGCCGTAGCACCAGACGTACCCGGCCCAGCCGGAGCTGTAGCGGCTCAGGGAGTCGACGGCCTCGCGGTAGAAGCGGCCCATGTTGGGGAGGGCGTTGTTCAATGGCCCCCACTCCCCCACGACCACGGGCATACGGTGCCGGGCCGGATAGGCGGTCACGGCGGCCTCGTACGCCTCGATCCAGCCGGCCGAGGGGTCGTAGTCCGCGCCCGCCTCCATGGCGGTGTTGTAGAAGTGCGGGGCGTACACGGTCCGGCGGTCCTCGATCCGGCCGAGCCCGGTGGGGACGCCCTCGCCGACGATGGGCGTCGGCTCGACGAAGAGCCAGGTGTCACGGTCCTTCGCCCGGACGGCGCGGGCCAGCCTGTTGTACATCGGGGTGAGGTGCTGGGCCTCGATCCGGCGGGCGGCGGTCGGCAGGTCCTCGCCCGCGCGCAGCTCGCCCATCGGCTCGTTGATCAGGTCGTAGCCGATCACGGCCGGGTGGTCGCGGAAGCGTTCCGCGAGGACCTGCCACATGGCGGCCTGGGCGCGCTGGAGGTCGGGGTCCTCGTAGAGGTGGGTGAAGGCCCGCTGGACGGCCGGTTCGAAGTACTCGGAGAACCAGTCGTCGGGGTTCGGGGTGAACGGCAGCCCGTCGGTCCTGGTGGCCCAGGCGGGGATGCCTCGATGCCCGAACGCGGGCCCGAAGACGTCCTGGTGGGCGTCGATGAGGACATGGACGCGGTGCTTGTGCGCCCAGTCCAGGACGCGTTCGACGCGCCGGAGGTAGCGCGCGCTGTACTGGCCGCGCGTGGGCTCCAGGTCGTCCCAGAAGACCAGCAGCCGGGCGAAGTTGAAGCCGTGTCCGCGCAGGTCGCGGAAGTGCCGTTCAGTGATGGCGGCGAGGGCGTCCTCGCCGCGGTTCGCCTTGTCCTCGACGTTCCAGCCGCGCAGGGTGAGGGTGCGCCCCCGGTCGTCGGTCAGTGGCGGGACGGCACGTGCCCGGGGCTCGGATTCCGGTACGGCTACGGGGGCGGGGTGCGCCGAGGCGGCGGGGGCGAGGGCCCCCGCCGCGAGCACGGACGCGACGACAACTGCCATGAGTGCTCTGCCCATTCGCATGGGCGGCATCCCACAGCAAAGCTGACACATGTTCAAGTATGCGGCACTGGCGCGTACTCGGCGGAGCTAGGGCTTGCCCGGCGTGAGCACGATCTTGCCGAACAGGTCGCCCGACTCCAGCCGCCGGAACCCCTCCCTGGCCCGGTCCAGCGGCAGCACCTCGTCGATGACCGGGCGCACCCCGGTGGTCGCGCAGAACGCGAGCAGGTCCTCCAGCTCGTCCTTGGACCCCATGGTGGAGCCGACGACCTTCAGCTCCAGGAAGAAGATCCGGGTCAGCTCGGCGTGGGCGGGCCGGTCTCCGCTGGTGGCCCCGGAGATGACGAGGGTGCCGCCCGGGCGCAGCGACTTGACGGAGTGGGACCAGGTGGCGGCCCCCACGGTCTCGATGACGGCGTCCACCCGCTGCGGCAGCCGGGCGCCGGGCTCGTACGCCTCCAGCGCACCGAGTTCGACCGCCCGCTCACGTTTGGCCTTGTCCCGGCTGGTGGCGAAGACCCGCAGCCCGGCGGCCCTGCCGAGCACGATCGCGGCGGTGGCGACCCCGCCGCCGGCGCCCTGGACGAGCACGGAATCGCCGGGCCGTACCCCGGCGTTGGTGAACAGCATGCGGTACGCGGTGAGCCAGGCGGTCGGCAGACAGGCGGCCTCCGCGAAGCTGAGCTCCTTCGGCTTGGGCAGGACGTTCCAGGTGGGGACGGTGACCTGCTCGGCGAAGGTGCCCTGGTAGCGCTCGGTGAGGATCGAGCGCGGCTCCTTCGGCCCGACGCCGTGCCCCGACTGCCCGATGACGGAGTGCAGGACGACCTCGTTGCCGTCCTGGTCGACGCCGGCCGCGTCGCAGCCGAGGATCATCGGCAGCCGGTCCTGCGAGAGGCCCACGCCCCGCAGGGACCAGAGGTCGTGATGGTTGAGGGATGCGGCCCGGACGGTGACGGTGGTCCACCCGGGACGCGTCTCGGGGGCCGGGCGATCACCCAGCTCCAGGCCGTCGAGGGGCTGGTCGGGATCGATGCGGGCTGCGTAGGCGGCGAACATGGCTCGACGATAGGCGGGCTGGGACGGCCCACGGAACCGCCTGCACGTGTGACGCACGCCAAGCGGGGTGGGCCCGCGCGCCATCGAGCCCCTCTCGCGCTTGCCCGGCGGGGCCCGCACCAATCAAGCCCCTCAGGCGGCAAGCCAGCCCCTGCGGCCACTGAGCAGCGGGAGCCCGCACCAATCCAGCCCCTGCGGCAATTGAGCAGCGGGAGCCCGCACCTTCAAGCCCCTGCGGCGATTGAGCAGCGGGGGTCTGGGGGCGGAGCCCGGGGGGGGGGGGGGGGGGGGGGGGGGGGGGGGGGGGGCGGGCGGGCGCCCCGGCGCCGGCGGCGCGGCGGGGGGGCGCGGCGGGGCGCGGACAGGC
>NZ_JBIRKB010000001.1:264717-383185 GCF_044329855.1 Streptomyces sp. NPDC017520 | reverse complement strand
TACCCCCGCCCCCCCCCCCCCCCCCCCCCCCCCCCCCCCCCCCCCCCCCCCCCCCCCCGGGGCGCTGCCCCGGACCCCGCTCCTCAATCGCCGGAGAGGCTTGAAGGTGCGGGCCCGATGCCTCAACCGCCGGAGACGCCTGAAGGTGCGGGCCCGATGCCTCAACCGCCCGAGAGGAGGGAGACGCGGCCCCGGGGCAAAGGCGGGCGGGGCCCGTACACCTACAGGCCCCGCCCACCCCACAACCGCTCAACGCGGCATCAGCGCCGAGCCACACCCTCCGCACGGGCCGCCGCGGCCACCGCCGCGGTGACCGCCGGGGCGACCCGCTCGTCGAACGGCGACGGGATCACGTACTCCGCCGCCAGCTCGTCGCCGACGACGTCGGCCAACGCGTTCGCCGCGGCGATCTTCATGCCCTCGGTGATCCGGGAGGCCCGGACCTGGAGCGCGCCCGCGAAGATGCCCGGGAACGCCAGCACGTTGTTGATCTGGTTCGGGAAGTCCGACCGCCCGGTCGCCACGACCGCCGCGTACTTGTGCGCGACGTCCGGGTGGACCTCCGGGTTCGGGTTGGCCATCGCGAAGACGTACGCGCCGGGGGCCATCGAGGCCACCGCGGCCTCCGGGACCGTACCGCCGGAGACGCCGATGAAGACGTCCGCACCGGCGAGCGCCTGCTCCAGCGAACCGGTCAGGCCGGCCCGGTTGGTCAGCTCGGCCAGCTCGCGCTTGACCTCGGTGAGGTCGTCGCGGTCGCGGCTGACGATGCCCTTCCGGTCGGCCACCGCGATGTCGCCGATCCCCGCCTCCAGCAGGAACTTGGCGATGGCCACGCCCGCCGCGCCCGCGCCGGAGATGACACCGCGCAGATCGCCGAGCGTCCGCCCGGAGAGCTTCGCGGCGTTGCGCAGGGCGGCGAGGGTGACGACGGCCGTGCCGTGCTGGTCGTCGTGGAAGACCGGGATGTCCAGCCGCTCCTGGAGCTTGCGCTCGATCTCGAAGCACCGGGGCGCCGAGATGTCCTCCAGGTTCACCCCGCCGAAGGAGGGGGCGAGTCGGACGACGGTCTCGACGATCTCGTCGGCGTCGGTGGTCGCGAGCGCGATCGGCACCGCGTCGACGCCGCCGAACTGCTTGAAGAGGATGGCCTTGCCCTCCATGACGGGGAGGGACGCCTCGGGCCCGATGTCGCCGAGGCCGAGCACGGCGGTGCCGTCCGTCACGACGGCCACGACCTGGGACTTCCAGGTGTAGTCGTGGACGAGCTCGGGGTTGTCGGCGATGGCGCTGCACACTTTCGCCACACCGGGTGTGTACGCCAGGGAAAGGTCGTCCTTGTCCCGGATCGGGACGGTGGCCTGCACGGCCATCTTCCCGCCCCGGTGGAGGGCGAAGGCCGGATCGAAGGGCTCGTCGGCCCCGGTGTCCACCGCGCTCGTGCGCTGGATGGCACTGTCGGCGGTGCTGTCGATGGTGCTGTCGCTGCGAGGATTGACGATCTCCGCTGCCATGGTGTTGACCCCTTAAGTCTTCATCGTTTGAGGGTGGCCACTCCTGGTTGAGGAGGGGTGGGCGGGCACCGCGTACGCGCCCCGCACCGGGCGGTCGGCCCGCCCCGGCAGGGAATGAGGTACATACGCGCGGGCGCGCCGCACACGCGCCCTGAGCCCCGGATGAGGGGTGTAAACGTCTTTCTTACCGGACGGACGGGGTTACGGACGAGTCCATATCGACGCGGTGACGTGACTCATAGTCGAATATCTGGACAAGTCGGCAAACCGGCATAAATGCCGCCCACCAGTCAAGACATGCCGAAGATTCTCCGGCAAGGGGAATGAATCCCCGTAGATGGTCCGGTCCTCGCGCACCGGCCGTTGATGTTCGGGGGTCGCCCGTTATCCGATTTTGACATGGCCGGACCCCTGAATGGGCCAGTCCAAATGGCAGGATGCCGTCATCACACAAGGTGGCGACACTCGAAGGTGCGTGCCAAGCCGCCCACCAGCACCTCACCCTCACCTGCCGGAGGATCCCGACATGACCGCAAGCACCACGCGTCGTACGACCGCGAAGTCCCGGATTGCGGCGATCGGCGCCATCGCGGTCGCCGGCTCCTTGCTGCTCACCGCCTGCGGCGACCAGACTGACAGCTCCTCCCAGGAGGGAGGCAGCGGCAAGGAGACCAAGAGCGGCGCACCGCTCTTCTCGAAGCTGCCGGAGAAGTACCAGAAGTCCGGTGTGATCAAGGTCGGCACGAATGCCGAATACGCCCCGATGGAGTCCGTCGAGAACGGAAAGATCGTGGGTGTCGACCCCGATCTGGCCGAGGCCCTCGGCAAGCAGCTCGGGGTGAAGTTCGAGTTCACCTCCGGTTCCTTCGACGGCCTGATCACCGCCCTGAACAGCGGGCGTCACGACATCGCGATGTCATCGATCACGGACAACAAGCAGCGCCAGGAGGGCCTGGACGAGTCGGGCAAGAAGCTGGGCGAGGGCGTCGACTTCGTCGACTACTTCCTCGCCGGCACCGCCGTGTACACGAAGAAGGGCAACCCGCAGAACATCAAGTCCATCGAGGACCTCTGCGGGAAGGCCGCGGCCGTCCAGCGCGGCACCACGTACGAGAAGGCCCTCAAGACACAGTCGAAGGCCTGTACGGACGGTGGCGAGAAGGCCGTCAAGATCGAGTCGTTCGAGAACGACACCGAGGCGCAGACCCGCGTCAAGTCCGGCGGTGCGGTCGCCGGCGTCAACGACTACCCGGTCGCGGTCGACCTGGCCCGCAAGGCCGACGGCGGCAAGGCGTTCGAGGTCGTGGGCGAGCAGGTCGACGCCGGCCCGTTCGGCATCGCCGTCAAGAAGGACAACACCGGGCTGCGCGACGCCCTGAAGGAGGCCGTCGACGCGATCATCGCCGACGGTTCGTACCAGAAGGTGCTCGACAAGTGGGGCGCCGGTACGGGAGCGATCGACAAGGCCGCCATCAACGGCGGCAAGTGACCGGACGCTCCACTGAAGGGCAGTCACCATGACTGACAAGTTCGACAAGACACCCGCCGGTTCACCGGCCGGCCCGGTGTCCGTCTCCAAGGGCGCCACCCCGGCCCCGGAGAACATCAAGGCCATTCCGGTCCGCCATGTCGGCCGCTGGATCAGCGGCGTCGTGGTCATCGGCCTCCTCGTCGCCCTCGGGTACGCCTTCTCGCAGGGCAACATCCAGTGGCACGCCGTGGGCGACAAGCTGTTCGACAGCACGGTCGTCGCCGGTGCGGGCCGCACCCTGCTGATCAGCGTCCTCGCGATGGTGCTCGGCGTGATCCTCGGCGTCGTGCTGGCCGTGATGCGGCTGTCGAATAACCCGGTCACCAGCTGGGTGGCCTGGTTGTACATCTGGTTCTTCCGGGGCACCCCGGTCTACGTACAGCTGCTGCTCTGGTTCAACCTGGCGCTGATCTTCCCGGTCCTGAACATCCCGTTCATCTACAAGGACGAGATGACGGACGTCATGACCCCGTTCATGTGCGCCCTGCTGGGGCTCGCGCTGAACGAGGCCGCCTACATGGCGGAGATCTGCCGGGCCGGCATCCAGTCGGTCGACGAGGGCCAGACCGAGGCCTCGCACGCGCTGGGCATGACCCAGGGCAAGACCATGCGCCGCGTGGTCCTCCCGCAGGCGCTGCGCGTGATCATCCCGCCGACCGGCAACGAGTTCATCAACATGCTGAAGACCTCGTCGCTCGTCTACGCCGTGACGTACAACGAACTGCTCCGCTCCACCTCGCAGATCGGCTCCACGTCGTACGCGGTGATGGAGATGCTGTTCGTGGCGTCCATCTGGTACATCGTGATGACCAGCGTGTTCAGCGTCGGCCAGTACTACCTGGAGCGCCGCTTCGCCCGCGGCGCGCTCCGCTCGCTGCCGCTCACGCCGCTCCAGCGCGTCAAGGTCAACCTCGCAGCGTTCGGCAACCGGCCCTCCGGAGGTGCCTCAGCATGACCACCCCCATGGTGAAGGCCGAGGGCGTCCACAAGTCCTTCGGCGCCGCCCACATCCTCAAGGGCATCGACCTGGAGGTCGCCCCGCGTGAGGTGTTCTGCCTGATCGGCCCGTCCGGCTCCGGCAAGTCGACCTTCCTGCGGTGCATCAACCACCTGGAGAAGATCAACGCCGGCCGGCTCTCGGTCGACGGCGAGCTGGTCGGCTACCGGCAGAAGGGCGACAAACTCTACGAGCTGAAGGACAGTGAGGTCGCCCTCCAGCGGCGCGACATCGGCATGGTCTTCCAGCGCTTCAACCTGTTCCCGCACATGACGGCCATCGAGAACGTCATGGAGGCCCCGGTCCAGGTCAAGGGTGAGTCGAAGGCCGTGGCCCGGGCCCGCGCGGAGAAACTGCTGGACCGGGTGGGCCTCTCCGACAAGGCGGGGAACTACCCCACCCAGCTCTCCGGCGGGCAGCAGCAGCGTGTGGCCATCGCCCGCGCGCTGGCGATGGAGCCGAAGCTGATGCTCTTCGACGAGCCGACGTCCGCGCTCGACCCGGAGCTGGTCGGCGATGTCCTGGACGTCATGCGCGGTCTGGCCGAGGACGGTATGACGATGATCGTCGTCACCCATGAGATGGGCTTCGCCCGCGAGGTGGGCGACGCGCTGGTCTTCATGGACGACGGTGTGGTGGTCGAGTCGGGCCACCCGCGCGACGTGCTGACCAACCCGCAGCACGACCGGACGAAGTCGTTCCTGTCCAAGGTGCTGTAGGGCCGGGCCCCGTCGCACACGGGAGGGCGGTACGGACGATCACGGTCCGCACCGCCCTCCCGCGCTTCCGGGCCGCGCCCGGTGCGCTCCCCCGCGCCCTCAGCCCCTGGGCAGCACGTCGGGGCCGGTGAGCAGCTCCTTGATCTGCTGCCGGGAGAGCGGCGGCTCCGACAGCAGCGGCCCCTGGGTTCCCGTGCCCTCGAAGCCGGTGCTGGAGCGTACGAGGAACTGCGAGCCGTCCCGCTGGACGAACCGGCCGACCAGCTCGGGCCCCCAGTCGACGCTGTCCTCACCCTCGACGTCCATCGTGTCGTGCCACGTCGTCAGGACCCGGCCGTCGGGAAGCGCCTCTCGCTCACAGTCCGTACGGGACGGCTCCTGGCCCACCCGGTCGCAGAGGTCCTCGTCCGGATCGGCCGGGCGCCCCGTCTTCTTCTCCACCGCCTCCCGGTCCTCCAGGGCGAGCGCCAGATAGCCGACGCCGCCGTCCTTGCGAAACGCGTACTGCCCGTCCAGCGGACCGAGATGCACGGTCTGCGCCTGTTCGGGTGTCACCCCCTTGATGAGGGCGAGGAGCGAGACCTCCTCGATCTCCCCCACGTCCGGCCCCAGCAGCGCGGCCAGCCGCTCGGCCTTGTCCGACGCGGGGGCCGAGGCCGGCGCCGACGTCGTCGAGGAGGCGGACGGCCCGGCCGACGCCACCGAGGCGTGTGCGGGGTCCTCGTCGCCGCCCGTCCGGGGCAGGGCGAACGCCCCGGCGGCGACCACCGCGAGGACGGCGGCCGAGGCGGCGGCGCGGCGGCGCCTGCGCACCCGGGCGGCCTTCGCGTACACGGCCCCGGCGGTGAACGCGGGCTTCCCCGCTCCCTCGGCGGCGCGGTCGAGCAGTTCACGGACCTCGTTCATACCAATTCCTCCGCCATCCCGGCGCGCAGCGCCGCCAGGCCCCGAGCCGTGTGGCTCTTGACCGTGTTCGTCCGCATCCCGAGCGCCTCGGCCGTGGCCTCCACGCTCAGGTCCTCCCAGTAACGGAGCACCAGCACCGCCCGCTGTCTGGCCGTGAGCCGGGCGAGTGCCTCCCTGACGACCAGACCGGTGTCCGTGTCGGCCGTGTTCCCCGGGCGGTCGGGCAGTTCGCCGTACGCCCGCTCCCGCCGCCAGAAGCGGCGACGGCTCGCGATGAACGTGTTGACCAGCGTCTTACGGGCGTACGCCTCGATGTTGTCGAGCCGTCCGTGCCGCCGGCCGCCGAGGACGACCTTGACCAGGGCGCTCTGGACGAGGTCCTCGGCCTCGTGCCGGTCTCCGCAGAGCAGATAGGCGCTGCGGAACAGCGCGGTGCGTCGGCCCTCCACGAAGTCGTGCAGCGCCGCGTCGTCATCGGCCCGCATACGGGCCCCTCTCCGGAATCCGCAATTCCCCGCCCCTTCTCTCCCCGCTCCCCGGCCCGCGGAGGCGGACCGTCTCACCCTTCCAGTGCGCCGGGGCCCGGCGGAGGTTGCGGGCGGCGACGAACGAAAAAAGGGGGCGGTACGGGCCCGAAGCCCGTACCGCCCCCTCTCACCGCCGTGCGGCTGCCGCCGTTCGCGGGCGGGTACTTCGACTACTTCACGGCGAGGACCAGGGTGTCCGAGGGGGACGCCCAGACCGCGCGGGCCTCACCGAAGCCGGAGGCCAGCAGGGTGCGGGCGTGCCAGTCGGCGGAGGGCATGTCGCCGTCCGCGTGCTCGCCGTAGATCGCGAACCGCTCGGCGGTGGGGGCGGCCAGGACCGGGTCCTTCGCGGCGACGGCCCACCACTCGGCCCAGTCCAGCGCCCCGGCGGCCTTGGCGCGGTCCATCGCGGCGTGCCGGTGGGCGCGTTCGGCGGCGTTGATGCGGGGGGTGGCCGTGTCGATCGCGCGGTCGGCGTTCATGAACACCCCGCCGTCCCGGACGAGGCCGCCGAGCTGCCCGTAGAGCGTGGTGAGCGGGTCCCTGTGCAGCCAGTGCAGGGCGGTGGCGGTGAGGACGGCGTCGTACGAGGCGTGGGGCAGCCGGGCCGTCCAGTCGGGGTCCTTGAGATCGGCGGTGACGAAGGCGACCCGGTCGTCGCCGTCGAAGGTGCCGCGGGCGATGGCCAGGAGCGCGGGGTCGAGATCGACTCCGGTGCTCGTGGCGTTCGGGAACCGCTTGAGGAGCCGGTCCGTAATACTTCCCGTACCGCACGCGAGGTCGAGCACCCGCGGTTCCGGTCCGACGATCGCCTCGACCATGTCCAGCATCACCCGGAACCGCACCTCGCGGTCGGGCATGTACCACTCCTGCTGCCGGTCCCAGCTCTCCTGCCAGGACTGCCAGTCGGTGCCCGTAGCCGTCTCCGTCACGCCAACCTCCACGTCATACCCGTTTACGTAATGCCCGTTTACGTCAATCGACCATTACACTGGCCGACGCCCCGACTCTAGACCGACACCGTAAGGACTACAAGTGGAACTGGCCTATTACTCGGACTACGCCGTACGCCTGGTCAACACCGAGGAGCCGGCCCGCAACAAGGACGCCCTCACCTCCGTCGAGGCGGTCCGGGAGCTGTTCGGAGCCAATCAGCAGGCAGCACGGCGGACGACGGACGCGGACGTGACCCGGTTCCGTTCCGTACGGGCGCGGCTGCGCGCGGTCTTCGACGCGGCGGACGGCGACGACGAGACGCTCGCGGTCGACCTGCTGAACTCGCTGCTGCTGGAGTTCCCGGTGAGCCCGCAGATCTCGGGGCACGACGTACGCGACGAGGACGGCAGGCCGGACTGGCACATGCATCTGGCCGACCACCCGTCGAACGCGACCGCCGGCTACGCGGCCATCGCGGCGATGGGCCTGGCCTTCCACCTCACCGAGCACGGCGTGGACCGCCTCGGCCTGTGCGAGGCGGCGCCGTGCCGCAACGCCTACCTGGACACCTCCACCAACCGCTCCAGGCGCTACTGCTCGGACCGCTGCGCGACCCGCGCGAACGTGGCCGCCTACCGGGCCCGCAAGCGCGAGGAGGCCGAGCGCACCGGCCGCAGCGCGGAGACCGCCCAGCCCAGCACCGCCGTCACCGACCGCTGACCCTTGGCCAGGGGCCGGTAGCGGGCCCGCACCCGGGCCAGCACCAGTTCCTCCGGCACGGTCCCGTAGTCGGTGCTGTCCCCGCCCGCGAAGGTGTTGTCGCCCCGCACCCACCAGCCGCCGGGCCGCCGCTCGGTGGCCCGCTTGACCACCAGCAGGTCCTGCTGGAAGGGGTGCCGCAGGATCACCACGTCACCGGGGCTCACGGACGCCCCGTACTGCACGAGCAGCAGGTCGCCGTGGTAGAGCGTGGGCACCATCGAGGGGCCCGTCACCTCCACCACCCGCAACGGACGCCGCGTCACCCGCCCGCCTCCGGACACCTGTCGCCGCTCCGGCATCTCCGGCACCTCCCGGTTCCTCCTCCAGCACATCGTCGGCACGTCACCCCGAGTGTCACTCCGTACATTCGGCCGACGGCCCGATTCTCACACCGGACTTTTGACCTAAGCCCCTGGGGCAGCCACGGAAAGCGGCGCTCCACGGAGTAATGTCCCACCTGAGAAGACGATCACGAGGAGGACAGCTCCATGCTTTCCCGCCTGTTTGCCCCCAAGGTGAAGGTCAGCGCCCACTGCGACCTGCCCTGCGGCGTGTACGACCCGGCCCAGGCCCGCATCGAGGCCGAGTCGGTCAAGGCCGTCCAGGAGAAGTACCAGGCCAACGAGGACGCGGACTTCCGCACCCGCGCCGTCCTGATCAAGGAGCAGCGCGCCGAGCTCGCGAAGCACCACGTCTCGGTGCTCTGGAGCGACTACTTCAAGCCCCCGCACTTCGAGAAGTACCCGGAGCTGCACCAGCTGGTCAACGACACCCTGAAGGCGCTCTCCGCGGCCAAGGGCTCGAACGACCCGAAGACGGGCCAGAAGGCTCTGGACCTGATCGCCGAGATCGACCGGATCTTCTGGGAGACCAAGAAGGCCTGATCTCCGGATCAACGCTTCGGCGGCCCCGGCCCGCGCGTCTTCGCGTGCGGGCCGGGGCCGTTCTCGTACCCACTGGTCCCGTGCCCGGCGATGCGCTACCCTCAAAGCGAGACGGAACGTCTCGTCTTATCTGCCGACTCACCAGGACAGCGAGGGCACCATGGAACGCTTCGTCGAAGTCGCCCCCGGCGTACGCCTCTGGGCCCAGGAACACGGCGCTCCCGACGCCCCCGCCCTGCTGCTGGTCATGGGCGCGCAGGCGTCCGGGCTCGGCTGGCCCGACGAGTTGGTGGAGTTGCTCGTCGCCCGGCATCGCGTGATCCGTTACGACCACCGGGACACCGGCCGGTCCACCTGGGCCTTCGACGAGCGGCCCTATCCGCTCACCGCGCTGGCGGAGGACGCCGTGGCCGTGCTCGACGCGTTCGGTGTGGAGCGGGCGCACATCGTGGGAATGTCGCTGGGCGGCATGCTCGCCCAGTTGCTGATCGCCGACCACCCCGAGCGGCTGCTGAGCGCCACGGTGTTCGGGACGCGGGCGCTCAGCTCCGTCCCCTACACCGCCCCGGACGGCACCCACGTCCCGCCCGAGCAGCTGCCCGGCGTCGCGCCCGCTCTGCTGGAGATGTGGGCCCGGCCCGTGGAGGACCGCGGGCCCGAGGCCGAGTTGGAGCGGCGCGTGGAGCACTGGCGGGCGCTCGGCGGCGGCCTGATCCCCTTCGACGCGGACCGTGCCCGTGCCCTGGAGCGCCGGATCATCGAGCACACCGGGCATCACCGCGCCGGTTCCGCGCACGCCCGTGCCGACTACTCCGGGATGGACCGCACCGAGCAGCTCGCCGGGACCCGCGTGCCCGCTCTGGTCGTCTCGGCCCTCGCCGAGCCCGTCTTCCCGCCCCCGCACGCCGAACACCTCGCCCAGGCGATCCATGGCGCGCGGCTCGTCGAGATCCCGGGCATGGGCCACGCGCTCCCCCGCGAGGTGCACGCCCCGCTCGCCGCCGCGATCCTGGAGCACACCGGCCGGGGCTGACTCCGAGCAGGACCGGACGCGACAGGAACGCGTGCCCCACCGGTCGGCCGAGGGGTGAAGCCGAGCAGGACCGGACGCGACAAGAACGCGTACCCCACCGGCCGGAGCCGGCCGCCCGACGCGTCCCCCACCCGTCCGTCGGCCACCCTGCCGCCTCCCCCGCGTCATACCTGAGAGCCACCCCGCAGGTGCCCCCTCCAGCGGGACGCCGACTACCGGCCCCCGTCCATAACTTCTGTACCGGAAGCACGCAACGCCCCTGGTACGGAAGGACCCCACCCCATGCCCGACCGCCCGCGCAGACCTCGTCTGCGCCGCGCCCTGCTAGCCGCGCTCATCACCCTCGCGGTGGCCGTGCCGGTGTCCGGAGCAGCCCGGCCCGCCGCCGTGCCCGCCCCCGCGCCGTCCGCTCACGGGCCGCTGCGGGACGCGGGGCCGACGGCGCTCGCCCAGCGGTACGCGGTGAGCCGGCAGGACATCCGGGCGGCCGGGCGGGCGGCGGAGGGTCACGGGGATCTCCGGCGGGCGGCCTCGCTGCGGGCGATGGCCGCGCCGGGGCGGCAGTTCCTGGCCTTCGACGGGCGGGACGGCGGCCGGACCACCGAGGTCGTCGGGGAGTTGGCCACGGCCCGGCGGATCGCGGTGCTGGTGCCCGGGGCGGGCGTCGGGCTGGACGCGTACTGGCGGCTGCGGCGCGATGCCCGGGCGTTGCACCGGGAGTTGGGGGAGGGCGCGGCCGTCGTCGTCTGGCTCGGCTTTCGCTCGCCCGCCACCGTCAGCCCGGCCGCGCTGACCACCGGGCGGGCCGACGAGGCCGCGCCGGGACTGCGCGCGCTGGTGGACGGGGTGCGCGCGATGCGGCCCGCAGCCCGGATCAGTCTGCTCTGCCACTCCTACGGTTCGGTGATCTGCGCCCGGTCCGCGCCGGGGACGGCGGCCGACGCCCTCGTCCTCTACGGCAGCCCCGGGGTCGGAGCCCCGGACGCCGCGTCGCTGCGCACCGGGGCCCGGGTGTGGGCGGGCCGGAGCGGCGGGGACTGGATCGCCCGGGTGCCCCATGTCCGGGTGCGGGTGCCGTTCGTCGCGACGGTCGGCTTCGGGACCGACCCGGTGGCGGACCGGTTCGGGGCCGAGGTGTTCGACGCGGGCGACGGCGGCCACAGCGACTATCTGCTGCCCGGTTCGCGCTCGTTGACGAATCTGGGCCGGATCACGGCGGGCGTCGAACCGCTGGAGGCCTCCCGATGACCGGTCTCGTCGCACGGATCGAGGCGGCCACCCCGCCCGGCCGGGACCGGGCCGTCGACGCCCTGCGGGCCCTGGCGATCCTCGGCGTGGTGGGCGGGCACTGGCTGGTGACCGCGCTGGTCACCGACAGCGGCACGGTGCGCGGGGCGAGCCCGCTGACGTATCTGACCCAACTCGCACCGGTCTCCTGGGTGTTCCAGACCCTCGCCGTTTTCTTCCTGGTGGGCGGGCAGGTGGCGGCGGGGAGTTGGGCCTCGGCCCGGCAGCGCGGCGTGCCGTACGGGCGGTGGGTGCGCGGCCGGCTGGGGCGCCTGTTCCGGCCGGTGGCGGCGGTGCTCGTGGTGTGGGCGATCGCGGCGGCCGCGATGCTGGTGGCCGGGGTGGGCGAGTCGACGGTCCGAGCGCTCGTCAAGCTGGTCTGGTCCCCGCTGTGGTTCCTGCTGGTCTTCGCCGCGCTGACCGCGCTGACCCCGCTCGTGGCGCGGCTACACCCGCTGTGGCCGCTCGTGGTGGTGCTCCACGTCGACCTCGTACGCCTGGGCCTCGGCGGTCCTCGCGAGCTGGGGTGGATCAACGTGGTCGCGGGCTGGCTGGTGCCCTACTGCCTGGGGGCGCTGGTGGCCCGGGGCGGGGCGCGGAGCCGGTCGAGCCGCTGGGCACTGCTGCTCGGCGGGGCCGCGGCAGCCGTCGTGCTCGTCCTGTGGGCCGGGTATCCGGCCGCCATGGTCGGCGTTCCGGGCGGCCGGATGTCCAATCTGGATCCGCCGAGCCTGGCCGCCGTGGCGTTCGGCCTGGCGCAGTGCGGAGCGGCGCTCCTGCTGCTCGGGCCGCTGCGCCGGGCGCTGCGGAGGCCCGCGGTCTGGGCGGTGGTGGCGGTGGTGAACCTGTCGGCGATGACCGTCTTCCTGTGGCACCAGACCGCGATGATCATCGTCACGACGAGTGCGGCGCTGATCGCGGACGGGCCGCTGCCGGGGCTGCACACCGTGCCCGACGGTCCCGGCTGGGTGCTCGCCCGGTTGCTCTGGCTGCCGGTGTTCGCGCTGGCGCTGTTGGTGTGCTGGGCGGCGTTCCGGGGTTACGAACAAGGCCGGCGGCACGGTGGCGGGGGCTCCCTCGTCGTACGGGAGTCCGCCCCCGAACGGAAGGGACACGCACGTCGTGCCTAGTCTGAGGGCGAACGGAGCCGAGGGGGCGGTGGGGGCGGTGACGTCATCGAAGGCGGTGCGCCTGCGGGCGGCGGTGCGCCGGGCGCCGCGTGCCCTGTACCAGGAGCTGTGGGCGGCGCCCGCCGACCGGGTGCCGCGCATGGGCGAGCCGGACGCGCCAGCGTGGCGGCCGTCGTTGCTGGTGCTGCTGATCATCGTGGCCGCCTGCTTCGCGGTGCCCCGTACCAACGAACTGGTCACGGAGCCGAGCGACGGCGTCAGCGGGTGGGCCGTGCTGGCTGCCCTGGCCCAGTCCGTGGTGCTGGTGGCCGGGATGGTCCGGCCGGTCGGGGCATGGTGGGCGGCGACCGCACTGTCGGCGACCACGGTCCTGGTCACCGAGCCGATCATGAGCCCGGACCGGTTGTTCCCCTGGAGCGTCATGGGGATGGTGTTCCAGGGCGGGGCGCTGTTCCTGCTGGCGCTGCGCGTCCCGCTGCGCCGCTCGGTGGGCGCGCTGACCCTCACCCTTCTGGCGGGCATGGCCCTCACGTTGCACCAGACGCAGCGACACAACCTCGACCTCGACCGCTCCGCACCGGTGTTCGTCGTCGCCCTGGTCCTCGGCGCGGCACTGCGTAGCGCGCGTCTCGCCCGCAAGGACCTCGTCGTGCAGGTGGAGTTGACCGCCGAGGAGCGGGCCCGGCGCACCCTGGTGGAGGAGCGCAACCGGATCGCCCGCGAGCTGCACGACGTGGTCGCGCACCACATGTCCGTGATCTCCATCCAGGCGCAGGTCGCCCCGCATCTGGTGGAGCACCCCACCGAGGAGCTGCGGGAGAATCTGACCGGCATCCGTGAGAACGCCCTGCAGGCCCTCACCGAGCTGCGCCGGGTGCTGGGCGTCCTGCGCTCGGAGGAGGCCCCCTCGCAGAGTGCGCGGCACGCCCCGCAGCCGGGCCTCGACGGCCTCGACGGCCTGCTCGCCACCGTGCGCTCGGCCGGTCTCGCCGTCACCCGCTCCACGACCGGTGACCCCCGGCCCCTCCCGCCCGGCGTCGAGCTGTCCGCGTACCGCATCGTGCAGGAGGCGCTGAGCAACGTGATGCGCCACGCGCCCAGCGCGAGCGCCGAGGTGGTGATCGGCCACCGGCCCGCCGGGCTGACCGTCCGGGTCGTCAACTCGCCGCCGGACCGCCCGGCAGCCCCCTCCCCCGGCGTACGCCACGGCCTGCTCGGGATGCGCGAACGCGCGGCGATGCTCGGCGGTGAGCTGGCCACCGGTCCCACGCCCGACGGCGGCTGGGAAGTCACCGCGATCCTGCCCACCCGTACCGAGACGACCGAGGACGCCCCATGACACCGCCCATCCGCGCCGTGATCGCCGACGACCAGATGATGGTCCGCCAGGGCTTCACGGTCCTGCTGAACGCCGAGCCGGACATCGAGGTCGTCGGGCAGGCCGTCAACGGGCTCGACGCGGTCGACAAGGTCGCCGAACTCGCGCCGGACGTCGTCCTGATGGACATCCGGATGCCGGAGCTGGGCGGTATCGAGGCGACCCGGCGGATCACCGCCCCCGAGGGCTCCACGGTGAAGGTGCTCGTGCTGACCACCTTCGATCTCGACGAGTACGTCTACGAGGCGCTGCGCGCGGGCGCTTCGGGCTTCCTCCTGAAGGACGCCTCGGCCGACGAACTGGCCCACGCGGTACGGGTGGTGGCGGCGGGTGACGCACTGCTCTCCCCGAACATCACCAAGCGGCTCATCGTGGAGTTCTCGCGGACGGCCGGGGCCCCGCGCCCGCCGCTCAAGGCACGCATCGGGGACCTGACGGAGCGCGAGACGGAGGTGCTGACGCTGATCGCGGGCGGCCTGTCGAACGCGGAGATCTCCCGGCAGCTCATCGTGGCGGAGCAGACGGTGAAGACCCATGTGGGCCGGATCCTGGTCAAGTTGGGCGTCCGCGACCGGACCCAGGCGGCGGTGTTCGCGTACGAGTCGGGGCTGGTGCGCCCGGCCGGGCTCTGACCTCCCGCGCCCGGCGCGGGGCCCGTTTCGTAGGATCGGCTCCGTGACGACGGGGAACGGGGCAGGAACAGCGGGCGGCGCAGCGGTGGCGCCCACCGGGATCGAGCGCGCACTGTCCGCGGCCGTCGCGGGCGGCAGCGCCGACGCGGTCGTGGAGCTGCTCGCGCGGACCCGGCTGTACGTGCTCGTCGCCCGGCTGCACGCGGACATCCCCGGCTGGACGGCCCCCCTGCCCGCGATCCGCGACGAGGCCTCCGGGCGGACCTGCGTCCCGGTCCTGACCCAGGGCATGCTGCCGCCCTGGCACCCGGAGTGGGTCTTCCGCGAGGTGAGCCTCGGCGAGCTAGCCCGGATCTGGCCGTACGACGTGCGCGGGCTCGCGGTGAACCACGGCACCCCGTACGCGGCGATGGTCGACGCCCGGCCCAGGCGGCTGAAGGCCTGGGCGAGGGCCGGCGAGCACTCCGGCGGGGCCGAGCGGGGCGTCCTGCTCACCGACGACGGCGGGCCGCTGCACGGGCCGCTCGCCCACGGGCTGGCGCTCGGCGCCCATCTGGCCGTCACCAACGGCCTCATCTGGAACCGGCTCGGCGCCGTCTACGAGGACTACGCGACCGACCGGGCCCGGTTGCGCAGCCCGTGGGGCATCCCGCACCGCGCCGAGTACCGCGATCGCCTCGCCTCCCTGATGAAGAACCAGCTGGTCGGACGCGTACAGGAAGCCGTCCTGCGGACCCGGCACACCCTGGCGCACCGGCTGGGGCGGACGCCGACGCACCAGGAGTGGTCCGAAGCGGTGGCCCGCGCCTTCGCCGCGCGCGACGCCGACGACCGGGCGATGGCCGACCGGGCGCTGCGTCACATCGCCCTGTACGAAGGGAAGTTCCGGACCGACGGCGCGCTCGCCCCGGACGGCCGCGTCGACACACTGGCCGCCTTCGACCTCGGCCGGGCGGTCAACGTCGTACGGCTCGCGCTCGGCGCCCGGTACGGCGAACCGCACGAGGCCGAGCAGGACGTGCTGCGCATCGGCGGACTCGCCCGGGCGGCCTACTCCTCGTGGGCGGACTTCTCCCTCGGCTACCTCATGGCCCGGGTGGTCCACCGGGCCGAGGACGACGGACCGGAGGCAGCGGAGCCCACGTACCGGCAGTCGCTCGCCGAGCACCGCGTCCTCGTCCAGGACCCCACCAGCCCCTACCGGAACATCGCGTGGTCATGAACCCGATCCACCCGCACCACCTCCCGGCTTCCCCGGCCCCCTGGGTCCCGCCGTCCGAGACCGAGCAGCTCCTCCACGAGGCGGCGCTGCGCGGCGACGCCCGGGCCCAACTGGCGGCGCTCGCGGGGACCCAGCTGTACATCCCGGCCCCGCGTGCCGAGGTGGACGCGAAGCCGGACACCATCACCTGGCGCGCGCACCACGACCCGGCCGGCTTCGTCTGCCGGCCGGTGCTCACCCGGGGCATGCTGCCGGCCTGGCATCCGGACTGGGTCTTCCACGGGGTCTCGCTGCGCTGGGCCGCCGAGTTCGGCTGGTCCGACCCGCACGTGTTCCTCGGGGTGAACGTGGGAACGCCCGGCCAACTGCTGCTGCCGACGGGCCCGACGGACCTGGCACTGTGGCAGCGCGCGTACGCGGAGATGGACCGTCTCCCGGAGAACCGGCTGCTCGCGCTGCGCCACGGAGCGCTGCGCGGGCCGCTGGCGTACGGACTGGCCTGCGGGGCGCACCTGGCGATCGGGAACGCGGTGCCGTGGAACGAGATCGGGACGGTCTGCCGCGACTACACCACCGAGCGCGATCAGCTGCGCGACTCCTGGGGCATCACCGACCACGCGGAGTGGCGCAAGCAGCTGGACGTGCTGCTGGAGGCCCGCAACAGCCCGCCGGAGCCGGACTTCGTGCTGCGCGCCCGCGAGCAGTTGGCGGCCGGGCTCGGCGAGCTGCCCTCGGCCGATCTGTGGCGCGAGACCGCCGCCGGTCACGCCCAGGACCTCGGGGCCGACGCGGGCACGGTGAAGGGCATCGAGGACCTCGTACGCCGGATCATGCGCTACGAGGCCCGGTTCCGCGCGGACGGGCTGCTGCCGCCGGACGGCCGGGTGCGCACGACGGTCGCGTACGACTACGGGCGGGCGGTGAACCTGGCGCGCTGGGGGCTGTCGGCGCGCTACTGCACACCGGCGGACGCGGAGCAGGCGATCGTCTACGCCGGGGCGCTCGGCAAGTCGGCCTACCGTTCCTGGGAGGACTTCTCGGCGGGGTACGCGCTGGGGCGGGTCCTGCGGTTCGACGAGGAGGAGTACGGGCCGTTCTACGAACAGAACGTCCTCGCCCACCGTCTGCTGGCGGAGAGCGAGGGCAGTCCGTGGCGTCACATCCCGTGGCGGTGAGGCGGGGCCTAGGGCGTGTCCGGCGGATCTTGACCGGGTCCGCGGCGCCTGGCACGGCACCTCGCGGCGTTGCCGAAACGCCCTAGGTCAGCCGCCCGCCAGCAGGTGCCGATAGCTGTCCGGGTTCTCCACCAGGAACTGCGCGAAGCTCTTGGCCGGGTGCCCGGTGAGCGTGGGCACCGCGTCGGAGACGGCGGCCAGCTCTCCGTTGGCGATGGCCTCGTACGAGGTGACCCAGCCGGCCACCTCCCAGTCCTCGGCCCCGTGGCCGGCCCGGGAGGCGTAGGCCTCCTCGCGGGTCTCGGGGACGTAGACGACGGGTCGCCCGGTGGCCCGGGTCAGTTCGTCGGCCGCCTCGGCGAGGGTGAACGCCTCGGGTCCGGTGAGGTCGTAGACCCGGTCGTCGTGGTCCGTGCCCTCGTCCAGCAGCACGGCCGCCGCCGCGTCGGCGATGTCCTCGTGGGCCACGGCCGCCACCCGTCCGTCGCCGCCGGGCCCTCGCAGCACCCCGTCGGTCCCGGTCATCGCGGGCAGCCCCGCCAGATACCAGTTGTCCCGCAGGAAGGTGTGGCGGATCTCCGCCGTACGGATGTGGGCCTCGGTGTCCCAGTGGTCGCGGGCGAAGGTGAACGTGGCGTCGGGCGCGGCCCCCTGGAAGGACACGTACACGATCCGCTCCACGCCCACCGCCACGGCGGCGTCGATCGCCGTGGTGTGCTCGCGGACCCGGTAGGGGCTTTCGTGGGCGGAGACCAGGAACAGCGTGTGGGCCCCGTCGAGAGCCCGGCGCATGGCCTCCGCGTCGCCGTAGCGGGCGGCGGGCGCGTGGTCGGCACCGGGCAGGTCGGGCAGCCGGGCGGGGTCGCGGCCGAGGAGCCGTACGGGTACGCCGGTCCGGGCCAGCCGTCGGGCGACCCGGCCGCCGACGGCTCCGGTCGCTCCGGTCACCGCGATGAGGGGGCTGGTCACTGGGGTTCGTCTTCCTCTCGTCGTCCTCCGTCCCAGGGCCGCGCCTCCACGACCGCGCCCACCGGGAGCGGTCCGTACAGGTGCGGGAACTCCTCGCCGCCGGGCTTCATCGCCTCGTACCGGACGGGGTCGGCGAGGCGGGCGGGGTCGACGACCAGGACCACGAGGTCCCGGTCGTCGTCCCCGTACAGCATCCGGGCCACACCGGGGAGCTGGTGGGGCAGCGAGAGATGGATGAAGCCCTCCTCCTGGAGAGTGCGGCCGCGGGTGGACATCTCGTACGTCCCTGTCCCGCGGGCCGCCTCCCAGAGAGGTGCTTCGGCGAGGTGGAGCAGCGGTTCGGTCATCGAACCACGCTAGCGGGCGGTGCTTGGCCCCTGCTAGAAGGTGCGGCGACGAGCCCTGCGCGTGGCCACGAGAACCGTGCCGCCGGCGGCGACCAGCGCGGCCGCGATGGACCCGATGATCCATTCGCCGCCCCGGGAGCCGGTGTCGGGCAGCTTACCCGGGTGGCTCGGCGAGTGCGTGGGGTGCGGCGGGTGGCCGGTGCGGGTGGGGGTGGGCGTGGGGTCGGTGGGGGTGGGCGTGGGGTCGGTCGGCGTGGGCGTCGGGTCCGTCGGCGTCGGCGTGGGGTCCGTCGGGGTGGGCGTGGGGTCCGTCGGGGTGGGCGTGGGGTCCGTGGGAGTCGGAGTCGGGTCCGTCGGGGTCGGCGTCGGGTCCGTGGGAGTCGGAGTCGGGTCCGTCGGGGTCGGCGTCGGGTCCGTGGGAGTCGGAGTCGGGTCCGTCGGGGTCGGCGTCGGGTCCGTCGGGGTGGGCGTCGGGTCCGTCGGCGTCGGCGTGGGATCCGTGGGAGTCGGCGTCGGGTCCGTCGGCGTCGGCGTCGGGTCCGTGGGAGTCGGCGTCGGGTCCGTCGGGGTCGGCGTGGGATCCGTCGGCGTCGGCGTCGGGTCCGTCGGGGTCGGCGTGGGATCCGTCGGCGTCGGCGTCGGGTCGGGCGAGCAACTCGGCAGGTCGCCGTCGAAGGGGTACGCGTGGATCTCCTGGCCGCCCGACGCGCCCGCCGAGGTGTGGGTGAGCGAACCCGCCGTGTAGAAACGGCCGTTGGTGCCGCTCATGCTGAGCACAGTGGTGCTCGTCGGCTGGCCCACCAGCACGCTGCCCTCGAACTGGGCCGGGCCGGTCAAGGACAGGTCGGTGGCGTCCGGGAAGTTCCAGAGCAGGTTCTCGCGGAGGCCCTCGTTGGGGAACGAGCCCATGAACGTGGCGACGCTGCGGGTGGAGCCGTAGACGTTGACGAGGACCGTCGCGCCCTCGGGGATGCCGTTGAAGACGAACCCCGTGTTGCCGCCCGCCTCCGACTCCAGGTCCGCGTCCACGTCGAAGATCTGGATCGCGGACGAGCCGTCACCGGTGAACGTCATGATGTCGCCGGTCTTCACCCACGTGCCCGTCGCCTCGCGGTGCTCGTCGCCGTCGTACGCGTAGCACTGGCTGGCCTCGGTCAGCTGCGGGCGCAGCTCGGTGTACGGGGCGGCCGCGTCCGCGTCGAAGCGCGGGGCGGTGGTGGGGTTCACCGTGCCCGTGAGCTCACCCGCGTACGCGACGCGGCCGGAGTGCGTGCCCTCCTCGGCGAGCAGGCGCTCGCCGGCGGCGATGGTCACGTCGCCGCCCGCCGTGAGGTAGTCGGAGCCGTCCGGCGGCGGCACCCGCGAACCGACGCCCGCGATGCCGACGTTGTAGACCTGCGAGACCCCGTCCCGCTTGTCCATGTCGAAGCTGCCGAGGGTGACGACCTTCCCCTCCGCCTCGGCCGCCGCCTCCCGGACCAGGAAGTCCCCGCCGACGTAGACGTTGATGTTGCTGTCGAAGTTGGTGACCGGGCCGTTGTTGGGGTCGTTCCAGCTGGGCGGGCAGGAGCTGCCGAGGCAGGGTCCCAGTCCGCCCGGCAGCGGATCGGCACCCGCGGCCGGGGCCAGCACGCCCACCATCGCCGCGGCCGTCGCCACTGTCACTGCTGCCCGGATTGCGTTGCCGCGCCTGCGCGCCTTCTGTTCCATGCCGCGCAATATGCATGGTTAACACTTTGTCATTTTGTATGACACGCCGCTCTCGTCCCTTTATGTAGGCCTATAGGTGGTTTCTTCGCCGCGACACGCAGACTGAAGCGGTACGTCAGAGAGCCAGCAGCTTCGCCTCCAGCGCGGGGGCGAGGCCGACGGCCGGGCGGTCGGGGCGCTGGGGCGCCACGCCGCCGAGGGTGCGCAGCCAGGCCCAGGTGTCCGCGACGGTCTCTCCGGCCGGGCGACAGCGCAGTCCCGCGGCGTACGCCCTGGTGGGGTCGCCCCGGTGGAGCGTGTCGTACAGCTCGCCCGGCGGGAGCCAGATCGGCAGGTCGCTCCAGGGCTCGACCCCGGCGGCCAGCAGGACCTCCGGATCGGTCCAGCGCAGCTCGGCGTCGGACCCGGTGACGCGTAGGCAGGCTTCCAGCAGCTCACCCGTGGTCGTGTGGCCGGGGCGGCTGACGGTGTTGTACGCGCCGTGCAGCCCGTCCGCCGCCGCGTCCAGGAGCCAGTCCGCCAGGTCCCGGGCGTCGATGTACTGGAGCTCGGTCCCGGGCGGGCCGGGGGCGATCACCGGTCCGCCCCGGGCGATCCGCGCCAGCCACCAGGGCAGTCGGCCGATGTTCTCCCCGGGGCCGATGATCAGCCCGGCCCGCGCCAGCAGGGCCCGGTCCCCGAAGGCGTCGAGGGCGGCCAGCTCACCGCCGCGCTTGGCCCGGTCGTACGGCACGTCCGCGCCGTCGTCGGGCGAGGCGCCGGCCACCAGCGGGCCGTCCTCGCCGAGTCCCGGGGCGGCCGGATGGGCGTACACCGAGCGGCTGGAGACGTAACTGAAGTGCCCGGACCGGCCGGACAGCAGACGGGCGGCGTCGCGGACGGCGGCGGGCGCGCCGCTCCAGGTGTCGACGACCAGGTCCCAGTCCTGCCCGCCCTCCGCCAGCGCCGCGAGTCCGCGCTCACCCGCGGTCCGGTCCCCCGTCAGCGCGCGCACGCCGGGCGGGGGCGCGTGGTGGCCCCGGTGGAACACCGTGACGTCCCAGCCCCGCTCCAGCGCGGCGTCGGTGACGGCCCGTCCGACGAACTCCGTACCGCCCAGCATCAGAAGCCTCATGGGACGACTCTGCCCCACCGGAAGACGGCGACGGACACGAGCACGCTGTCAGCAGAACGGGGAACTCACCGTCGCGGGCCGGTGCGCGGGCCGGGCAGACTCACCGGCGCGGGCGGACCGGCCGGGGATCAGGGCGTGCGGGCCAGCGGGGAGCGGTGGCGCAGCAGCCACTCGTGGTAGCCGCCGGCCCGGCGCGCCGCGTCGCGGTAGGCGTCCTCCAACTGCGCGTACACCACCGCGATGTCCGTCCCGGGCCGGGAGGCCAGGAGCAGCCGCACCGCGAGCGGGTCTCCCAGCAGCGGGCGGATCACCATGTCGTCGCGCGGGCCCGACGTCGGCTGGCAGGGCGCGACGGCCTCGCCGAGCACGACGAGGGAGGCGGCGGTGAGGTAGTCGCCGTGCAGGACCGGTGGGTTGAGCCCGGCGGCGCCGAGCACCCGGCGCACCCCGTCCCACTCGCCGTCCACCGTCGGATCGACCATCCACGGGTCGCCCGCCAGGTCCCCCAGCTCCACCACGCGGCGGCGGGCGGCGGGGTGGTCCCGGGAGAGCGAGATGAACTGCGGCTCCCGCTCGACGAGTACGCGCTGCTCCAGGCCCTCCGGCACGGCGAGCGGGGAGCCCTCCACCTCGTGCACGAAGGCGACGTCCAGGCGGCCCGCCTCGACCGAGCGCAGGAGCGCGTGGGCGGAGACGTCGACCCGCAGCGAGATGTCGGTGCCGGGCAGGGCGACCCGCAGCCGGCGCAGCCAGCCGCCGATGACCCGGCTCGCGGTGCAGCCGATGCGCAGCCGGGGGCCACGCGGCCGGGCGGCCTCGGCCTCCTCCAGCGCCTCGGCGACCAGGTCGTTCATGCCGTCCACGAGGGGCCGGGCCCGGCTCAGGACGGCCCGCCCCAGGGAGGTCGGCCGGCAGCCGGTCCGTTCGCGGCGGAACAGTTCGGCGCCGAGCACGTTCTCGATCCGCCGGAGCTGGGTGGTCAGGGAGGGCTGGCTCACACCGAGGCGCCGGGCCGCCTGATGCAGGCTGCCCGCGTCGGCGATGGCGCAGAGCGCCCTGAGGTGCCTCACCTCCAGCTCCATGCAGCGGAGACTACGACCGCCGCACGCCGTGCACCAGACGTCGCAACCCCACCAAACGGCGGCAATTCAGGGAGTGTTGGGCCCTGAGACATGTGACGATGCCGTGCCCGTGACGTGATCATGGCATGCTCATGACCGGCTGACGTGCGGCGGGAGCGGGCCCGGGCGGCGATAGGTCGGAGCTATCACCGTTCGGCATCATCCCCCCGACTGTGCGCTGCACCACACTCTTCCCCGTACCGCCCCACGCCTTGTCCGCCCAGCGGGCACCCCCACGGCGCGGGTTCGATCGGACAGGTAGGAGAAATCCCCCCATGAGACACCTCAGGACCGCTGTCGCCACCGCCGCCGCCGGGCTCGGCCTCGTCGCCGCGCTGGGCACCGCCCCCGTGGTCGCCGCCGCTCCGGCCCCGGCCGCCCCCTCCTCCGCCATTATCGCCGCGTACAACGGCTCGGGCGAGAACGCCGCCGCGAACCGCGCCTTCCTCGACGCGGTCATGCAGTCCGTCGCCGAGAAGCGCGCCGCCAACCCGGGCATCCAGGCCGTCACGGTCACCTACAACGCGTCGAGCGCGCCGTCCTTCCGTGGCGAGATAGCCAACAGCACGCGGATCTGGAACGGCTCGGTCTCCAACGTCCAGCTCCAGGAAGGCTCCAACGCCGACTTCACCTACCGCGAGGGCAACGATCCCCGGGGCTCCTACGCGAGCACCGACGGGCACGGTCGCGGGTACATCTTCCTGGACTACGCCCAGAACCAGCAGTACGACTCGACCCGGGTCACCACGCACGAGACCGGGCACGTGCTCGGCCTGCCGGACAACTACTCCGGGCCGTGCAGCGAGTTGATGTCCGGCGGCGGCCCCGGCCCGTCCTGCACCAACGCCAACCCGGACGCCAACGAGCGGGCCCGGGTGAACCAGCTGTGGCAGAACGGCCTGGCCGCGCTCGCCCGCTCCGCCTCCTGACACCGGGTCGCACCGGCAGTCCGGCGGAGGCCGGCCGGTCCTGTGCCCCGGGACCGGCCGGCGCCCCCCCACACGTCAGAGGGCCGTTCCGCGCGCGGAACGGTCCTCTGCGTGGTCGCGCCCGGAACGGTCCTCTGCATGGTCCGCGCCCGCGGAACGGTCCTCTGCATGGTCCGCGCCCGCGGAACGGCCCTCTGCGCGGTCCGCGCCCGCGGAACGGCCCTCTGCGCGGTCCGCGCCCGCCGGTCGGACCGGCTGGGCCGTGCGCGCCCGTGTGCCGGTCAGGCGTCGAACTCGGCGCGGACGAGGGTCAGCAGTTCGCCCTCGGTCATGCCGAGGTCCCGGGCGTCCGCGACGGCTTCGCGGACGCGCTCCAGCAGCCGGGCCCGCTGCGGCGAGGCACCCGCGGTGATCGCCGCGCCCCGGCCTCGGCGGAGCTCGATGAGCCCTTCCTCGCGCAGCCGTTGGTAACCGCGCAGCACCGTGTGGACGTTCACGCCGAGGGATTCGGCGAGCACCCGGGCGGCGGGCAGGCGCTCGCCCGGGGCCACCGCGCCCTCGGCGACCGCCCGCCGGACCGACGCGGCGATCTGGTCGCCGAGCGGGGCGGTGGAGGTCGGATCGACCCGGAAGAGCATGGTCAGCGCCCCGTCCGCTGCCGGTCGAGCAGGGTGTTGAGCAGGGCTGCGCCGGTGGCCGAGTCGTCGACGGTCACGGCGAACTCACGGCCGCTCGTCAGGCTGACGACGATGGCCTCGCCCGAGCGGGTGATGAAGCCGCTGCGCTCGGGGCGGATGCGATAGCCCCAACCACCGTACTCCGCAATCGCGTTGACGCGGCGACTGTCCGCTCCCGCCATCCGCTCCAGCGGCACCCGCACGCGGGGCCGGGGCAGCAGGCCGGAGACGGTGAGGCCCCGCCGGTCCACGGTGACGTGGGGGCGGCAGAAGGTGACCGTCACCAGGGCGAGGAGGAGGAGCGGGCCCCCGAAGAACCAGCTCTGCCCCAGGCCGACGGTGACACCGGCCGCCAGGAACACCAGCACGGCGATCGGCACCCACCACGCGCCGAACCCGCGTGCCCAGCCGGCCACCTCGCCGTCGGCGAGCGCGATCCGCTCCCGGCTCGCCGGATCCCGGTCGCGGGGGTCGTCAGGTGCGGGGGCGAGCCGGGACGCCGGCAGGCCGAGGGCTCCGGCGAGGACGGCCACCCCGAGGGCCACGACGACATGCCGGAGCGGGAAACCGTCCGCCGGTCCGCCCTCGGAGGCATCCACGTTGACGAACAGGACGGCGGTCAACAGGTATCCGAGGAATCCGGCGACGGCGAAGCCCCCGCCGATGAACCACCGGTGGGCACGGCCGTAGAGCTTGCCGTTGACCGCGATGAAGGCCCACAGCGCGCCGAGCACGAGCAGCGATGTGGCGGTGTAGAGGAGATGGGCGGTGACACCCATGTAGCCGTCGGCGGAGCCGCCGGCGTCGAAGTGGACGGCCAGCCGCGCGGGCAGCCGGTCCTTGACGGTGAGGTGGACGACGAGGTCGACGAGGAGAGCGAGCACAAAGGGCAGGGCCGCGAGCGTTGCGCGGCCAAGGTTCTTGCTTGTCATGGAAAACCTCCGTTGTTCGCATGCTAGTAGAACAATGAGCCGAGAGCAACGGGGGGAAGCGCGTCCGCCCCGTACCGGGGTGGGTACGGGGCGGACGCGGTACGGGGGGGGCGGACGCAGTACGGGGGCGGTCGCGGTACGGGGCGGACGCGGACGATTCCGGCGGCGGGCCGGTCGGGGCGGGCCAGTCGGCCAAGTCGCGCCGTCAGGCCCGTCAGGCCTGGGCGGCCGGCGGCCAAGCCTACCCGCCAGACCCGTCGCTCCGGGGCGGTCGGGGCGGCCGGCCGGTCAAGCCTGCCCGTCAGGCCGGGGCAGGCCGGTCCGTCAGGCGAGTTCCAGCGGGAAGGCCCCCCGGTGGCCGGTGCCCGCGCCGTCGGCCGGGCGCACCTCGAACTCGCGGCAGCTCCAGACCTCCTGGACGAACCCGGACCGCTGGTCCCACAGATCCAGCACGTCGTCCTCGCCCGCCGAGCCCCGATAGGCGTCCTTGGCCCCCCGGAAACACGCGAGCCCGCCGGAGAGGCCCCGGCCGGGGGCCGGGAAGTAGTCGGAGAAGGCGCAGGCGATACAGGTCTGGATCCGGACGCCCTCCGGGAGGATCCGCTGGACGGCGGCCAGGGCGGCGTTGAAGTCGCGCTCGGCGCGGGCCGATTCGTACACCGCACCGTCCAGGTGGAGGGCGAGGTGGAGGTCCGGGTCGACCCGGCGCAGCGAGAGCAGGCAGCTGAGCGTGGCGTGGCGGAGCGTCCCCGCGACGAGGACCGGCAGCGGCAGATCCCACTCCAGTACGCAGTCGGTGAGCGCGCCGTCCGCGAGGGCGAACATCCCGCTCTCCGGCGGCATGCCGGCGACCGGCCCCAGGTCGTCGAAGCTCTCGCCCTCGAAGTCGACCCCTCTGATCCGGATCCGGAGCTGCCGCCCGTCCGTGGTGAGAACGACGGCGTCGGAACCCTTGTTGTCCCGGTACCAGCCGGCCCACGACTCATCTGTCATGAGCAGGGACTGTAGCCCCTGCCCCGGGCGGCTTCCGTACCACCCTCCGGGTTCAACCCGCTTGGGGCTCCCGCCACATGGGGTACATCGGCGGGCCGTCCGGCAGGTCGACGGCACGGCCGAGGAAGCGGAATCCCAGCCGCTCGTACAGCACCCGGCTCCGGGCGCTGCTCGCCTCCAGATAGGCCGGCAGCCCTTCCCGGTCGCAGCGCTCCAGCTCCACTCCGATCAGCTCCGCGCCGATGCCCTCTCCCTGGCGGTCGGGGGAGACGCCGATCATGAGCAGATAGGCGTGTGCGCGGTCGTGCGGGTGAACGGCCCCGGTGAGTCTGCCCACCAGTTCGCACCGCTCGTTGTCGGGGTCGGCGGTCCGCCGCATCAGGGCGGGCGTGGGGTCCTCCTCCTCGGGGGCGCCGGCGGGCACCGGCAGCCAGAGCGCCACCGCGGCCCCGTCCTCGGCGATGTCGATACGGCCCTCGGCGAGGGCGACGTCGACGAAGACGCCGAGGAACCTGCCGTGGACCGCGCGCCGGTGCGCCTCGTCGGGGAACACCCAGCTGCTGACCGGGTCGTGGTGGAACGCCTTCTCCATGACCGAGACGACCAGCTCCCGGTCGCGCTGCTTGGCCCGCTGGGTCCGTATGCCCATGACCGGCTGCCGTCCTTCCGTACCGCTTTCGCTCAACCCGCCTCCGGAATAATAGGGTTGAAGGGACGGTGCCGGTCACACGAGGTGGGTCAGCTGGTCCTGCGGGTGACGAATTCGGCCAGTGCCAGCAGGTCGCCGGCGGCGCTCGGGTCGGGGACCGCCCGGGAGAGGTGGTGGACCGCGCGGGCCATCCGGTCGGCGGCGCAGACCTGGGCCCAGTCGCGGCCGCCGGCCCGGTCCACCGCGTCCGCCGCCCGGCTCACCTCGGCGGAGGTGGTCATGGGACCCCGGTAGAGCGTGGCGAGCTCGGCGGCCGCCGGGGTGCCCGAGGTGAGGGCGGCGACCACGGGCAGCGACTTCTTGTGGGCGGACAGGTCTGCCCCGACGGGCTTGCCGGTGCGGTCCGGGTCGCCCCAGATGCCGATCAGGTCGTCGATGAGCTGGAACGAGAGGCCCGCCTCCCGCCCGAACCCGTCCATCGCGCCGACCGCCCGGTCCTCCGCCCCGGCGTAGAGGGCTCCGAGCGCACAGGCGCAGCCGAGCAGCGCGCCGGTCTTGGCGGTGGCCATGGCGAGGCATTCGTCGAGCGTGACCTCGTCGGGGCCGCGCTCCTCGAAGGCGCAGTCCGCCTGCTGGCCCGCGCACAGCTCGATGACGCAGGAGGAGAGGCGGGCGGCGGCGCGGGCGGCGGCCGGGTGCGGATCCTCGGCCAGCAGCCGCTGGGCCAGGGCGAGCATGGCGTCGCCGGTGATGATGGCGTCCGGGATGCCGAAGACCGCCCAGGCGGTGGGCCGGTGCCTGCGGGTGGTGTCCTCGTCGATGACGTCGTCGTGGAGCAGGGTGAAGTTGTGGGCGAGCTCCACGGCGACGGCGGCCCGGACGGCGCGTTCCGGATCGCCGCCCAGCGCGCGGGCGGCGGCCAGCACCAGGGCCGGCCTGATGGCCTTGCCCGCCTGGCCGGCGGCCGGGGTTCCGTCGGCGTTCTCCCAGCCGAAGTGGTACATCGCGATGCGGCGTATGCCGCCGGGCAGCGACTCCACGGCCGATCGCAGATGCGGGTCGACGACGGCACGGGTGCGCTCCAGGAGGGCGGCGGCCTCGTGCCCTTCCGTCGCTGCGTCCGTACTGGTCATGGTCACGGTCACTCCCTGGGGCGAGGCGATGGGGTGCTGGCCCGGGGGCCCGGGCGGCGGCTGCTGCCGCCCGGGCCCTCGGGGTGAACGGGGTCAGTGCCAGCGGCTGACCTCGACGTTCTCCAGCACTCCGAGGGCGTCCGGTACCAGGATGGCGGCGGAGTAGTACGCCGTCACGAGGTAGGAGATGATCGCCTGCTCGTCGATCCCCATGAAGCGGACCGAGAGACTCGGCTCGATCTCGTCGGGGATACCGGTCTGCTGGAGGCCGATGACGCCCTGCTCGGCCTCGCCGGTCCTCATGCAGATGATGGAGGTGGTGCGGGCGTCGGAGACCGGGATCTTGTTGGACGGGAAGATCGGCACCCCCCGCCAGGCGGGCACGTGGTGGCCGCCGATGTCGACGCTCTCAGGGACGAGTCCGCGCCGGTTGCACTCGCGGCCGAAGGCGGCGATGGCCTTCGGGTGGGCGAGGAAGAGCTTGGATCCGCGGCGGCGCGAGAGCAGCTCGTCCATGTCGTCCGGGCTGGGCGCCCCGTCGTGCGGCTGGAGCCGCTGCCCGTAGTCGCAGTTGTTGAGCAGCCCGAACTCCCTGTTGTTGATCAGCTCGTGCTCCTGGCGCTCACGCAGCGCCTCGACCGTGAGCCGCAGCTGCTGCTCGGTCTGGTTCATCGGCTGGTTGTAGAGATCGGCGACCCTGCTGTGCACCTTCAGCACCGTCTGGGCGACGCTCAGTTCGTACTCGCGCGGCGCCGCGTCGTAGTCGACGAAGGTGTGCGGGACGACCGCCTCCCCCACATGGCCGGCGGAGAGGTCGATCGCCGCCTCGCCGTAGTGGTTGGTCCGCTGCCGCGGAATGGAGAGCAGACCCGCGAGATGGTCCTGCAGCGGTGCCGCGCGCTCCGCGAGGTTGTACACGTCGGCACGGCTCAGGGTGAGGAGCGTGCACGGCGTGAGCGCGCGAGCGGTGTACTCCCAGACGGCGTCACCGTCGATGAGGCTCTGGTCGCCGAAGTACGCGCCGTCGGCGAGCACCCCGAGCTCCGTCTCGTCCCCGTAGGGGCCCGATCCGACCTTCGCCACCTTGCCGTGCGCCAGCAGGAAGATCCGGTCCGCCGCGTCCCCCGAGGCGGCGAGCACCTCCCCCGCGGCCACGTCCCGCTGCTCGCACCTGCGGGCGAGCTCGGCGAGCACCTCCTCGTCCCCGAACTCCCGCAGGGCGGGCAGCTCCCCCAGCTCCGCGGGGATCACGGACACCCGGTCCCCGGTCTGGACGAAGGTCACCCGGCCGTCGCCGACCGAATAGCTGAGCCGACGGTTCACCCGGTACGTACCGCCCTGTACCTGCACCCACGGCAGCATCTTCAGCAGCCACCGTGAGGTGATCTCCTGCATCTGCGGCGCGGATTTGGTGGTCGTCGCGAGGTTCCGCGCAGCCGCCGTCCCCAGACTCTGCTGCGGCGGCGCCTGCGTGTCGCGAACCTCTTCACCAACGGACATCTGACGTCCTTTCGATCTTGGGCTGACCTGCGTGCAAAAGCCTTTCAGCAGGAGGACCGGGTCGCCATTACACAAAAGAGTGCGACTAATCCGCCTTCGGTCGGGGCACGTTGGTCCCTGTCGCCCGGCGGACCGCTTAATTTGCATCAAACATGCAACTTATCTAGGGTGGCGCCATGCGGCTGACGAGATTCACCGACGTGGCGCTCCGCGTCCTCATGCGACTGGCGGTCGCCGAGGGCCGGGAGCCGCCGACCACCCGCGAGGTGGCGGCCGCCATGCGGGTCCCGTACACGCACACCGCGAAGGTCGTCGCCAGGCTCCAGCACCTCGGCCTCCTCGACGCCCGTCGCGGCCGGGGCGGCGGACTCACCCTGACCTCGGCCGGCCGTTCCGCGTCGATCGGCTCGCTGGTGCGGGAGCTGGAGGGGCCGGAGGAAGTGGTCGAGTGCGAGGGCGACACCCCCTGCCCGCTCCGCTCCGCCTGCCGGCTGCGCGGGGCCCTGCGCGGGGCCCAGGAGGCCTTCTACGCCGCGCTGGACCCGATCACCGTCACGGATCTCGTCGCCTCCCCCACCGGCCCCCTGCTGCTGGGCATCGGCAGCGGCCCACCGTCCGACTGAACCCCGCCCGGCCGCACGGACGAACCCACGCGCCGACGGGACGCCACCCTCTGCCTCTGAATATGCATCCAAGATTCCATTAAGGAGTTCCGTCATGCTCTCCGACCGGTCCACTGCCACTGTCCGCGCCACCCTTCCCGCCGTCGGCGCGGCCATCGGGGACATCGCCGACCTCTTCTACGAGAAGCTCTTCGCCGCCCACCCGGAGCTGTTGCGGGACCTGTTCAACCGGGGCAACCAGGCCTCCGGCGACCAGCGCAAGGCCCTGGCCGGGTCCATCGCCGCGTTCGCGACCGCACTGGTCGAGCACCCCGGCACCCGGCCCGACGTGATGCTGGACCGGATCGCCCACAAGCACGCCTCGCTCGGGGTGACCCCGGAGCAGTACGAGGTGGTGCACACCCATCTGTTCGCGGCCATCGCCGACGTCCTGGGCGACGCGGTCACCCCGGAGGTCGCCGCCGCCTGGGACGAGGTCTACTGGCTGATGGCGGGCTCCTTGATCGCCGCCGAGGAGCGCCTCTACGCGCAGCGGGGCGTCCTGGCGGGCGATGTGTGGCACACCTGGGAGGTGACCGACCGGGTCGAGGAGACCGACGAGGTCGCCACCTTCCTGCTGCGCTCCGCCGAGGACACGCCGCCGCCCGCCTTCCGGCCCGGCCAGTACGTCTCCGTGCAGGTCGAACTCCCGGACGGCGCACACCAGATACGCCAGTACAGCCTCACCGGCGCCCCCGGCTCCCGGCTGCGGTCGATCACCGTGAAGCGCGTGCGCGGTCAGGGCTCGCCCGACGGCGAGGTCTCCCGGCACCTGCACGAGCACGTCCGCGCGGGCGACCTGCTACGCGTCTCCGCCCCCTACGGGGACCTGGTGCTCGACCACCTGGACGCGCCCCTGCTGCTGGCCTCGGCGGGCATCGGCTGCACCCCCATGCTGTCGATGCTGGAACACCTCGCCCAGGAGGGCCACAGCGGCCCGGTCACCGTCGTGCACGGCGACCGCTCACCGGCCGACCACGCCCTGCGCACCGACCACGTCCGGCTGACGGGGAAGCTCACCGACGCCGAGGCGCACTTCTGGTACGAGGCCCCGGAGGCCGGTCAGCCCGCGAACCGCACCGGCCTCGTCGACCTGGCCGGCATCACCGTACGACCGGGGACTCACGCCTACCTGTGCGGCCCGCTCCCCTTCATGCGGGCCGTCAGGGCCCAGCTGCTGGAAGCGGGCGTCCGGCCCGCCGACGTCCACTACGAGGTGTTCGGCCCGGACCTCTGGCTGGCCTCCTCCTGAAGCGCCGGGGGAACGCCGGGAGAACGACGGGGGAACGACGGGCGGGCGACAATGAGCGGGTGAACAGCCCGCCCCGCCTCGACGCCCTCCTGCGGCCCCGGGTCCCCTCCCCGCTGCGGGAGGTCCGCGACGAACGCTTCGCGCGCCACGGGGTGCGGCTGCTCCTGAAGCGGGACGATCTGATCCACCCCGACCTGCCGGGCAACAAGTGGCGCAAGCTCGCCCTCAACCTGGAGAACGCCGCCGGGCGCACCGTGCTGACGTTCGGCGGCGCGTACTCCAACCACCTCCGGGCCACCGCGGCCGCCGGGCGGCTGCTGGGTTTTCCCACCATCGGCGTCGTCCGCGGTGACGAGCTGGCGCACCGGCCGCTCAACCCGTCGCTCGCCCGGTGCGCGGCCGACGGTATGCGCCTGCACTTCGTGGACCGTACGACGTACCGGGCGAAGGCCTCCTCCGAGGTCCTGGAGGGGCTGCTGAGCCTGTTCGGGGACGTGGAGGTCATCCCGGAGGGCGGCAGCAACGCGCTGGCCGCACAGGGCTGTACGGCGCTGGGGCGCGAGCTGGCCGGGGAGTGCGAGGTGGCGGCCGTGGCGTGCGGGACCGGCGGCACCCTGGCCGGACTCGCCGCCGGCCTGGGCGCCGGGCAACGGGTCCTGGGCGTCCCGGTGCTGCGCGGCGGCTTCCTCGGGCGGGAGGTGGAGCGGCTCCAGCACGAGGCGTTCGGCGGCCCGTCCGGGAACTGGTCGCTGGACGAACGCTTCGCCTTCGGCGGCTACGCCCGCTCCACCCCGGAGCTGGAGGGCTTCGCCGCGGACTTCGAGGACCGGCACGGGCTGCCCGTGGAACGGGTGTACGTCGCCAAGCTGCTGTTCGCGCTGACCACGCTGGCCGAGGAAGGGGCGTTCGCGCCGGGCGTGCGGGTGAGCGCCGTGATCACCGGCGCCCCCGACGCGCGGCCACCCCTTCAGGAACCGTCCGTCTCCCGGTAGGCCGCCGCCTCCTCCAGGTCCAGCCGGCGCAGCAGGGTGCGCATCATCTCGTCATCGATCCGCCGCTCGTCCCGGAGCCGGACGAAGACCTCGCGCTCGGCGTCGATCATCTCCCTCGACAGCCGCCGGTAGGTGTCGTCCGCCGATTCCCCGGTGACGGGGTCGGCGGCGCCCAGCCGCTCCCACACGGCGTTGCGGCGGCGTTCCAGCACACTGCGCAGCCGGTCGGCCAACGGTGGCGGCAGGCTGCTGTGCGGGTCGGCGAGCAGCCGGTCCAGGCGGGCCTCGGCGGCCTCGGACGCCTCGCTCTGGGCCTGCGCCTCGATGAGCGTGACGGTCTGCGGGTCGGGGCGAGGCAGCTTCAGGACCCGGACGAGGACGGGCAGCGTCAGTCCCTGGATCACGAGGGTCCCGATGACGGTGGTGAAGGTCAGGAACAGCACCAGGCTGCGGGCCGGGAAGGGTTCGCCGTCGTGCGTGACCAGCGGGATGGAGAAGGCGACGGCGAGTGAGACGACCCCGCGCATCCCGGCCCAGCCCACGATCAGCGGGGCGGTCCAGTCGGTGCCCGGCTCGCGTTCCCGTACGCGGCGCGAGAGCCGGCGGGGCAGATAGGTGGCCGGGTAGACCCAGACGAAGCGGACCACGACGACGGCCAGGAACACGATGGCCGCGTAACCGAGCGCCTGGCCCACACCGAACGGACCGAGCCCCTTCAGGACGAACGGCAACTGGAGCCCGATCAGTGCGAACACCGCGGACTCCAGGACGAACGCCACCATCTTCCAGACGGCCGCCTCCTGAAGGCGGGTCGCGAAGTCGACCTGCCAGGAGCGGTGGCCCAGGTAGAGGGCGACGACGACCACGGCGAGCACACCGGAGGCGTGCACCCGTTCGGCCGCCGCGTACGCCACGAAAGGGATCAGGAGGGAGAGGGTGTTCTGGAGGAGCGCTTCCTTCAGGCGGGTGCGCAGCCAGTGGAGCGGAACCATCAGCAGCAGGCCGACGCCGACCCCGCCGACCGCGGCCAGCAGGAACTCGCCGATCCCGGCGCCCCAGCTCATCCCCTCCCCCACCGCGGCGGCCAGCGCGACCTTGAACGCGGTGATCGCCGTGGCGTCGTTCACCAGGGACTCGCCCTGGAGGATCGTGGTCACCCGGGAGGGCAGCCCGACGCGGCGGGCGATGGCGGCGGCCGTCACGGCGTCCGGCGGGGCGATGACCGCCCCCAGGACCAGCGCGGCGGTCAGCGGCAGGTCGGGGATGATCAGGTGGGCCAGCCAGCCCACGGCGACGGTCGCGAAGAGGGTGTACCCCACGGAGAGCAGGGCGACCGGCCGGACGTTGGCCCGCAGATCCAGGTAGGAGCTGTCCACGGCCGCCGTGTACAGCAGCGGCGGAAGCAGCAGCGGGAGCACCACGTGCGCGTCCAGGTGGTACGTCGGGACGCCCGGCAGATAGCCGGCCACGAGCCCCACGGCGACCAGGACGAGCGGGGCCGGCACCGGGGTGCGTCGGGCCGCGCCGGCCACCGCCGCGCTCACGGCGACCAGGGCGATCAGCGGCAGTGCGTCCATCCCACCGTCCTCGGATCCGTCGTAACCTGCCCAGCATGAGCCAGTGTGCGCATGTAGCGGATCTGCCACGCCCCGAGCCCGTGCCGCTCGGCGAGACGTGTCCCGAGTGCCTGGAGGCGGGCAGTCACCCCGTGCAGCTGCGGCTCTGCCTGACCTGTGGGCACGTCGGCTGCTGCGATTCGTCGCCGCTGCGGCACGCCACCGGACACTTCCGGGCGACCGGTCATCCGGTGATGCGGAGCTTCGAGGCGGGCGAGAGCTGGCGCTGGTGCTTCGAGGACGGTTCGATCGTCTGACGCCTGGGTACGTCAATGCGGCGCCGGTTCTTCGCAATTGGACGCCGCAGCCCCCTAGCCACCGTGTGTACGCATGGGCTTACCATGAGTGACGGCCGGGGTGTGGGGTCCGTACGACACGGCATCATGGATCCGATAACGTCGCCGAGCCGAAGAACCGTCGACGGACCGCATGGCTCCGGGCCACCCTTCCCGGAACCTCGAAAGAGTTTGTGCCACCTTGGAGGTGAGGGTGTCCCAGATCGCAGGCGAGCCCGGGAACCAGGACTTCGTAGAAGTCCGACTGCCCGCTGCGGGTGCCTACCTGTCGGTGCTGCGAACGGCCACGGCCGGTCTCGCAGCGCGTTTGGACTTCACTCTCGACGAGATCGAGGATCTTCGTATCGCGGTCGACGAGGCCTGCGCGATCCTGCTCCAGCAGGCCGTGCCGGGCTCCGTCCTCAGCTGCGTCTTCCGACTCGTCGACGACTCCCTCGAAGTGACGGTGTCGGCGCCCACCACGGACGGCCGGGCGCCCGAGCGCGACACCTTCGCCTGGACGGTGCTCTCCGCACTGGCCGGCAAGGTCGACTCCACGGTCGCCGACGACCGTACGGTCAGCATCAGCCTCTACAAACAGCGCGGCGCGGGCCCCGGGCCGGCGTGAGCGACGGGAACGGGGACGGTCCTGTGCGGGACGAGACGATCCGATCCGGGGTGGTGCGCCCAGCAGCCGTCCCGGAGCAACAGGCGCGGCCGCATCCGGTGGACGGAGCGGACGGGCCCGAGAGCATCGACGTCGCGGTGGAGCAGCAGTCGCAGGCAGAGCGGGTGGGCCAGATGAGCGAGCACGGGCACCACGATCCACACGACCGCAGCGGGGCCCGGGCCCTCTTCTTCGAGCTGCGGGAGCTGCCCGACGGTTCGGCCGAGAAGGCCGAGCTGCGCAACAGACTGGTGCGGATGCACCTGCCGCTGGTGGAGCACCTGGCCCGCCGCTTCCGCAACCGCGGGGAGCCGCTGGACGACCTGACCCAGGTGGCCACGATCGGGCTGATCAAGTCCGTGGACCGGTTCGATCCGGACCGGGGCGTGGAGTTCTCGACGTACGCCACCCCCACGGTGGTCGGCGAGATCAAGCGTCACTTCCGGGACAAGGGCTGGGCGGTGCGGGTGCCGCGCCGCCTCCAGGAGCTGCGGCTGTCGCTGACCACGGCCACCGCGGAGCTCTCCCAGCAGCACGGCCGCTCGCCGACGGTGCACGAGCTGGCCGAGCGGCTGGGCATCTCCGAGGAGGAGGTGCTGGAGGGTCTGGAGTCGGCCAACGCGTACAGCACGCTGTCGCTGGACGTGCCGGACACGGACGACGAGTCGCCGGCGGTCGCGGACACGCTGGGCTCGGAGGACGAGGCGCTGGAGGGCGTGGAGTACCGGGAGTCGCTCAAGCCGCTCCTGGAGGACCTGCCGCCGCGCGAGAAGCGCATCCTGCTGCTGCGCTTCTTCGGGAACATGACCCAGTCGCAGATCGCCCAGGAGGTGGGCATCTCGCAGATGCACGTCTCCCGGCTGCTGGCCCGGACCCTCGCGCAGCTGCGCGAGCGGCTGCTCGTCGAGGAGTAGGGGCACGGAGGACGGGGTCCGTCGGCTCAGGCCTCGGGGGTCGCCCTGGGGCCCCGGCGGATGCCCAGGTCCTGGGTGGTGGCCGGCTTGAGGGCGAGCACGAGACCGGTGACGGCAACCGCCGCCAGGACGATCCCGGTGGGAATCAGCGCGCCCTGCGAGCGCAGCAGCGTCCAGGCCACCGGCAGCGCCATGATCTGGGTGATCAGCGCGGGCCCCCGGCTCCAGCTGCGCAGCAGCAGCAGCCCGCGGGCGGCGATCAGCGGGATCGCGCCGAGCGCGACCAGCGTGATCCCGACCGTCTCCGCCTGCTGCGTGCTCTCCAGCTTCCCGAGCACCCCCATGACCACCATGTAGACACCGCCGAGGGCGAGCGCCAGGCCTTCGAGGGCGTTGACCCCGGCGAGGACGGTGATCCTGGTCGGGCGCTCCGCCGCGGAGGGTGACGGAGTGGAGGGGGTCGCTTGAGTACTCACGCCTTTCAGGTTGGCATCCCGGGGGCCCGGAAGTGAAGCCGGGGTACGGGGGAGCCTCCCCCGTCCGGGCGCACGGCGGGGCGGCTGGTCACGTTCCGTCACCGGGCCGGAGCGCAGCGAACCGGGACTACGACGCCGAACCGCCCGGTAGGTAGGCTGGCCGTCATGCGCGCACTTCTCGTGGTCAACCCAGCTGCTACCACCACCAGTGCCCGCACCCGTGACGTGCTCATCCACGCGCTGGCCAGCGAGATGAAGCTGGAGGCGGTGACCACCGAGTACCGGGGGCACGCACGGGATCTGGGACGGCGGGCCGCGGACAGCGACGACATCGATCTGGTGGTCGCCCTCGGCGGCGACGGCACGGTGAACGAGGTGGTGAACGGGCTGCTGCACCGGGGCCCGGACGTGGACAGCCTCCCGAAGCTCGCCGTGGTCCCCGGCGGGTCCACCAATGTCTTCGCGCGCGCCCTGGGGCTGCCGAACGACGCGGTGGAGGCGACCGGCGCGATCCTGGACGCTCTGGAGAACCGGACCGAACGCACGGTCGGGCTCGGACTGGCGGCCGGCACCCCGGGGACCGAGGACGAGTCCGCCCCCGAACGCTGGTTCACTTTCTGCGCCGGTCTCGGATTCGACGCCGGAGTCGTCGGCCGGGTCGAACAGAAACGCGAGCACGGGAAGCGTTCGACCCATGCCCTGTACGTGCGCCAGGTGGTGCGGCAGTTCCTCAACGAGGCCAACCGCAGACACGGGCAGATCACGCTCGAGGTGCCCGGCCAGGACCCGGTGACCGACCTCGCGCTCTCCATAATCTGCAACACCGCTCCCTGGACCTACCTGGGCAATCGCCCGGTCTACGCCTCGCCGAAGGCTTCCTTCGACACCGCGTTGGACGTCCTCGGACTGAAGCGTCTGTCCACTCCGGCAGTGGCCCTCTACGGCACCCAGCTGCTCACTTCGAGCCCCGAGAAGGGGCCGCGCGGCAAGCATGCCGTTTCACGACATGACCTCACGGACTTCACCTTGCATTCAAAGGTCCCGCTGCCCTTCCAGATGGACGGCGACCACCTGGGACTGCGTACGAGCGTGACGTTCACAGGCGTACGCCGTGCACTGCGTGTGATTGTGTGAGTGGAAGGGCCTAAAGTCCTTTAACTCGAACGTTTGGACTGGGTCCCACCCCTAAGAAGTGCGCCTGTGACCTAGTCGACACCGAGGAATCAAAAAAAACTTTCCAGAAGGGGTTGTATCCGCCGCCGAGGTTTGCGAATCTCTACATGGCGATCGAGACGGCCCGCAACACCGGCCTCCACTGAGAGCCAGAACCCCTCCTCACCATCACAGACCACACCCAGTCCTCCTGGGGGTCGGCCCGTCATCCACGGGGGGATTCGTGAAAGCGTTCACATTCACAAGCAACAGCGTGTAATACCAAGGAGAGGTAGCAGCCATGGACTGGCGTCACAACGCCGTTTGTCGTGAGGAAGACCCTGAGCTTTTCTTCCCCATCGGCAACACCGGTCCTGCGCTGCTGCAGATCGAGGAAGCCAAGGCTGTCTGCCGCCGCTGCCCCGTCATGGAGCAGTGCCTGCAGTGGGCGCTCGAGTCCGGCCAGGACTCCGGCGTCTGGGGTGGCCTCAGCGAGGACGAGCGCCGCGCGATGAAGCGCCGCGCCGCTCGCAACCGGGCGCGCAACGCAAGCGCCTGAGCGAGAACCGCACCAAGCCTCAGCCCGGCGGCGCGTACAGAGCGTACGCACAGCCCCGCCTTCGAGTCGCAGCGCGCAGTACCCCGAAGCGCATCGCAACGTGAGCATCACGGAGCGGGCCCGGACCGTCACCACGGTCCGGGCCCGCTCTGCTGTGTGCGCCTTCTCCCCGCTTGCTGACGCGGGGTTTCCTACTTGTCGGAGCGGACCGGGACGTCAAGCACCACCTGGGTGCCGCGTTCGGGCGCCGGGACCATGCCGAACGTGCCGCCCAACTCTCCCTCCACCAGCGTCCGTACGATCTGGAGCCCGAGGTTGCCGGCCCGCTTCGGGTCGAACCCCTCGGGCAGCCCGCGCCCGTCGTCGGTGACGGTGATCAGCAGCCGCCCGTCGGTGGGCGATCCGCCGCGCACGGCGGAGACCTCCACCGTCCCGTGGTCGGCCACGGCGAAGGCGTGCTCCAGGGCGTTCTGCAGAACCTCGGTCAGCACCATGGAGAGCGGGGTGGCGACCTCGGCGTCGAGGATGCCGAAGCGTCCGGTGCGCCGGCAGGTCACCTTTCCCGGGGAGATCTCCGAGACCATCGCGATGACCCGGTCGGCGATCTCGTCGAACTCGACCCGCTCGTCCAGGTTCTGGGACAGCGTCTCATGGACGATGGCGATCGAACCGACGCGCCGGACCGCCTCGTTGAGCGCCTCGCGGCCCTGCTCGGAATCCATCCGGCGGGCCTGGAGGCGCAACAGGGCCGCCACCGTCTGGAGGTTGTTCTTCACCCGGTGGTGGATCTCCCGGATGGTCGCGTCCTTGGTGATCAACTCGCGTTCGCGGCGGCGCAGTTCGGTGACGTCGCGGAGCAGGACCAGGGAGCCGATGCGGACGCCCTTGGGCTTGAGCGGGATGGCCCGCAGCTGGATCACCCCGCCCGCGCACTCGACCTCGAACTCACGGGGCGCGTAACCGCTGGCCACCTTGACCAGGGCCTCGTCCACCGGCCCCCGGGACGGGGCCAGTTCGGCGGTGGTGGTGCCGAGGTGATGGCCGACCAGGTCGGATGCGAGACCGAGGCGGTGGTAGGCGGAGAGGCCGTTGGGGCTGGCGTACTGGACGATTCCGTCGGCGTCGAGCCGGATCAGGCCGTCGCCCACGCGCGGGGAGGCGTCCATGTCGACCTGCTGGCCGGGGAAGGGGAACGACCCGGCGGCGATCATCTGGGCCAGGTCGGAGGCGGACTGGAGGTAGGTGAGCTCCAGCCGGGAGGGGGTGCGCACGGTGAGCAGGTTGGTGTTGCGGGCGATGACGCCGAGCACCCGGCCCTCGCGGCGTACGGGGATGGACTCGACCCGTACGGGCACCTCCTCGCGCCACTCCGGGTCGCCCTCGCGCACGATCCGGCCCTCGTCCAGGGCCGCGTCCAGCAGCGGGCGGCGGCCCCGCGGCACCAGGTGGCCGACCATGTCGTCCTGGTAGGAGGTGGGCCCGGTGTTGGGGCGCATCTGGGCGACGGAGACGTACCGCGTGCCGTCGCGGGTGGGGACCCACAGCACGAGGTCGGCGAAGGACAGGTCGGAGAGCAGTTGCCACTCCGAGACCAGCAGATGGAGCCACTCGAGGTCGGTGTCGCTCAGAGCGGTGTGCTGGCGGACGAGGTCGTTCATGGAGGGCACGTGTGGAGCGTACCTGGGGTTACCGGAGGCGTTCGAACCGATCGGCCCGCCGGGCCGTGCCATGGGTACAACGATGGACAGGTGCGGTCGGACAGGTTGCGGAGCCGATCGAGAATGTCGTGCACATGGATGGACAGAGGCAATTGGTCTAGTCCACAATGACTGCATCACGATCTCCGCTCTCCCCGCACAGGAGAGCGGACCGAGGCTCCGGCACTCTCTGCCCTGACTGCGCCGGTGCCTCCAGTGGCCGACGGCACCGCACACCGTCGGTCGGCAGGGCCTGCCTTTTGGAACAGGCCGGATCAGCGAGCGGGGTCCGGTGCGTGCAGCTGCAAGGCGGAGGAGGGAGTCGACGCAGTGGGGTCTCCCCCGCTCGAGCTCGTTCGAGAGCTTGGGGAAGTCGATGACCGACGACAACGCCGCAGATGTGCGTGCCGGACCCCGCGAGCCCGGCCGGTTCCGAAAGGCAGGCCCGCAGCTCCGGGCTGCGGTGCCGGGCGGGCTGAGGGTCCCGCTCCGGCGCCGCGGCCCGCGGGTGTTTCCGGGGGCCGTCGGCGTCTCCGGGGCCGTGCGTGCCGCCTTGAGGACCTCAGCGGGTCTCGGTGACCTTGGCCAGGGCGCGGGGCGCGTCCGGATCCTGGCCCCGGGCGATCGTCACCTCGTACGCCAGCAATTGCAGCGGCAGGATCTCCAGGATCGGCTGCAACTCCTCCGGGACGCCCGCCGTGGGCAGCGAGAAGCCGGCCGAGGCCGCCTCCACCTGGGCCTTGGGGCCGACCACGAACAGGTCCGCGCCGCGTCCGCGCAGCCGGTCCAGCACCGGCTGGAGGGCCTCGCCGCCCCGGCCGTCGGTGACCACGGCGATCACCGGGGAGATGTTGTCCACCATCGCCAGCGGCCCGTGCAGCAGATCCGCGCCGGAGTAGGAGAGAGCGGGGATGTAGCTCGTCTCCATCAGCTTCAGGGCCGCTTCCTTGGCCGTCGGGTAGCCGTACCCGCGCGAGGTGATCACCATGCGTTCCGCGAAACGGTAACGGGAGGCCAGGGCCTTGACCTCGGCCCGGCGGCCCAGGATCGCGCCCGCGAGGTCGGGCAGACCCGCGGCGGCCTCGGTGCCGTCGCGGCCGCCCAGACCCTCAACGAAGAGGTAGAGGGAGAGCAGGGAGGCGGTGTACGTCTTGGTGGCCGGGAGCGCCTTCTCCGGGCCCGCCAGGATGTCGATGTGGTACTCGGAGACCGCCGCCAGCGCGGAGTCCGGGTTGTTGGTGACGGCGAGGGTGACGGCCCCGGCCTCCCGGGCGGCCCTCGTGGAGGCCACCAGGTCCGGTGAGCCGCCCGACTGGCTGACGGTGACCACCAGGACGTCCCGCAGGTCCGGGCGGGCGCCGTAGGCCGTCGTGGTGGACATCGAGGCCAGTCCGCAGGGCAGCCCGAGGCGGATCTCCAGCAGGTACTTGGCGTACAGCGCCGCGTTGTCCGACGTACCCCGGGCGGTGAGCAGTACGAACCGGGGCTTCCGGGCCGCGATCTCGGCGGCGACCTCGCGGATGCGGGGCGCGCCCTGTTCGAGGATGCGGCGGAGCATCGCGGGCTGCTCGGCCATCTCACCGGACATGATGCGGCCGGGTTCGTCGCCCTGGCCGCCCTGGTCGGCCGGAGGGGTGGCGGACATGTGGGGGCCTCCTGCGCTGTCGGCGTACGGGACGGCGCGTGCGCGGGGGTGCGCGATCCGCGCCGTTCCGGTCGGGCCTCCCCAGTCGACCAGGCAATGCCGTGCGCCGCCAGCGGGCCGGGGCGGGCGTGTGTGCCGGCGTGTGGGTGCGCGTGCGTGTGTGCGTGCCGATCGGTGGACTGTTCACCGTCCGGCTGACCGATTCTGCTAAATTGGGAGATTGATTGGTCTATACCACCGGCTCCCTCAGTCAGATCGGCAGGCACAGCGTGGAAGTTGTCATCGTCCCGGACGCCGCGGCAGGCGGCGAACTGATCGCGGAGGCCATCGCCGCGCTGATCGCCCGCAAGCCCGACGCCCTGCTCGGCGTTGCCACCGGCTCGACCCCGCTGCCCATCTACCGCGCGCTCGCGGCGAAGGTCGCCTCCGGTGCGGTCGACGCGTCGCGCGCCCGGATCTGCCAGCTCGACGAGTACGTCGGGCTGCCCGCGGGCCACCCGGAGTCGTACCGCTCCGTGGTGCTGCGCGAGGTCATCGAGCCGCTCGGGCTCCCGGAGGCCTCCTTCATGGGCCCCGACGGGTCGGCCGAGGACGTCCAGGCGGCCTGCGAGGCCTACGACCGGGCGCTGGCCGAGGCCGGCGGCGTCGACCTCCAGCTCCTGGGCATCGGCACGGACGGGCACATCGGCTTCAACGAGCCGTGCTCCTCGCTCGCCTCCCGTACCCGGATCAAGACGCTGACGCAGCAGACCCGGGTCGACAACGCGCGCTTCTTCGAGGACGACATCGAGCAGGTGCCGCACCACGTGATCACGCAGGGCATCGGGACGATCCTGGATTCCCGCCACCCGATCCTGCTGGCCACCGGTGAGGGCAAGGCGGAGGCCGTCGCCCAGACGGTGGAGGGGCCCGTCGCCTCGATCGTGCCGGCCTCGGCGCTCCAGCTGCATCCCCATGCGACGGTGGTGGTGGACGAGGCGGCTGCGTCGAAGCTGAAGCTGGCGGACTACTTCCGCGCCACGTATGCGGCGAAGCCGGGGTGGCAGGGGCTGTAGGGCTCGGCCCTGCCCCGTGCGCGGCTGAGGGCCGGGACGTTTTTACGCGGCTGAGGGCCGGGACGCCTTTACGGTGTCCCGGCCCTTTGCCGTGGTGTGTCGTGCCTGGTGCCGCTCGTCCGGCGTGACGTCTTGTCCTCAATCGCCGGACGGGCTTGATCGGGCCGGCCCGAGGCCTTGTCTGCGGGCCTGGGCGGGCTCGATGTAGCCGCCTGAGGCCTGGCCTGCGGGCCCGTCCGGCGTGAGGCCTAGTCCTCGAACGCCGGACGGGACGGGCTTGCACGTGGGTCAGGCCCTCGTGCCGGTGATCGTTTCCGCTGCTGCCAGGCCGCAGACCCGGGCCGCTCCGTGGGTCGCTATGTGCAGCGAGCCGCGCGGGTCCGACTGGGGCAGGCCCATCTCGACCACGATCGTGTCCGGGCGGGCCGCCAGCAGTGCGTCGAGCGCGGCGCCCATCCAGGCGTGCCGGTGCTCGTCGCGGACCACGGCGACGATGCGCCGCTCCCCCGCCGCCGCCAGGACCGCGTCCGCCGCGGCGGCGCTCTGGTCGGTGTAGGTGTCCGTGCCGGTGCCGGGCAGGATCCTGTCCAGCTCGGCGGCGATGCCCCACGGGGTCTCGTCGCCGACCGCGATGTTCGCCTCCGCACTGAACGAGGCGACGTACGCCGCACCGGTCAGCCGGTCGCCGGAGCCGGTCACCCGGACCGCGCGGCGGGCGGCGGTCAGACCGATGTCGGAGCTGACTCCGGTGCCGGGCGCGGTCCCCTCCTGCACTGCCGCGCCCGACTCCCGGATGTCCCCCCGAACCCGCTGCGTCCAGGACGCCAGGGCTCGTACACGGGCGGCCGCGTCGGCGAGCCGCTCCTCGGTCAGTTCCCCGTCGCGCACGGCCGCGACGAGGGCGTCGCGCAGCCGCAGCACCGTCTCCTCGTCGGCCAGGCCGCCGCCCACACAGATGGCGTCGGCACCCGCCGCGAGGGCGAGGACGGACCCGCGCTCGATGCCGTACGTACCGGCGATGGCGTCCATCTCCACGGCGTCGGTGACGATCAGGCCGTCGTAGCCCAGCTCCTGGCGCAGCAGACCGGTGAGGATCTGCGGGCTCAGGGTCGCCGGGCGGTCCGGGTCGAGTGCGGGAAGCAGGATATGCGCGCTCATCACCGATTTGGAACCCGCGGCGATGGCCGCCCGGAAGGGGACCAGCTCACGGGCGTGCAGGGTGTCGAGGTCCACGTCGATGCGGGGCAGCGCGAGGTGCGAGTCGACCGCGGTGTCGCCGTGTCCGGGGAAGTGCTTGGTGCAGGCGGCGACGCCGGCGGCCTGGAGCCCCTCGATGTAAGCGGCGGTGTGCCGGGCGGCCAGCCGGGTGTCGGCGCCGAAGGAGCGCACGCCGATGACCGGGTTGCCCGGGTTGGAGTTGACGTCGGCGGAGGGCGCCCAGTTGAGGTTGACGCCGCACTCGGCGAGCCGGCGGCCGAGCTCCTGGGCGACGGCCCGGGTGAGGTGGACGTCGTCCACCGAGCCCAGGGCGAAGTTGCCGGGGAAGGAGGAGCCGTGCGTGACCTCCAGGCGGGTCACGTCGCCGCCCTCCTCGTCGATGGCGACGAGGACGTCCTCCCGCTCGGAGCGCAGCCGCTCGGTGAGAGCGGTGAGCTGCTCGGGCGAGGTGATGTTGCGGCCGAACAGGCCGACCGAGGCGAGGCCTTCACCGACGCGGCGCAGCAGCCAGTCCGGGGCGGTGGTGCCGGTGAACCCGGGCTGGAGCACGGCGAGCGCGTCGCGCGTCACGGTGTCCGTGGTGGAAACGAGGGTGGTCATGGGCCCGCACTATCCCTTCACAGCGCCGGAAGTGAGGCCTGCGGCCATCTTCTTCTGGATGATCATGAAGAACACGACGACGGGGATGGCGATCATGGTCGACGCCGCCATGAGGGCGCCGTAGTCCGTTCCGCGCTCGGTCGTGAACGTCATGAGCCATACGTTGAGCGTGTACTTGGAGTTGTCGTTGATCAGGATGTACGCGAAGAGGTATTCGTTCCACGCGTTCACCAGGGCGAAGATCGACGCGGCGGCCAGCCCGGGGGCGAGCAGCGGGAAGATCACCCGGCGGAAGGCCTGGAAGCGGGTGCACCCGTCCACCATCGCGGACTCCTCCAGCTCCACCGGGATGTTCACGACGAAGCCGCGGATCATGATGGTGGCGAAGGGCAGCGTGGAGACCAGGTAGACGACGATCAGGCCCCAGTACTCGTCGATCCCGCCCATCGCGTTGAGCTGGGCGTAGATCGGGATGAGCATCGCCGTCGGCGGCAGCATCTGGACCAGGATCATGATCAGGACCAGGGCCTTGCGGCCGAAGAACCGGAACCGGCCGATCGCCAGGGCCGCCAGGGTCGCGATGATCATGCCGCCGACCACCGCGGTGACCGCGACGATCAGGCTGGACTGGATGGCGGTGCCGAAGTTCGGCTGCTCCGTGGCCCGGACGAAGTTGTCGAAGGTGATCGACGTGGGCCACAGGGTCTGGTCATAGCTGCGGATCTCCCGGTTGGGCCGCAGGGCGCTGATGACCAGCCAGTAGACCGGGAAGACCATGACCAGGGCGATGCCGAGGCCGATCAGGTCGAAGTGCAGCCGGCTCTTCTTGCGGTCGGGCCGCAGCGCCTGTGTCGTCTGGGTCGAGCTGCTCATTCGACCTCTCCCGTCTTCATGAGCTGGCGCAGGTAGTACACGGCCACGCCGGACAGCAGCAGCACCGTGATCAGGGCGATCGCGGTGCCCTGGCTGAAGGAGGTGGACTCGAACGCCTTGGAGTAGGAGTAGAGGCCGAGGGTCTCGTACTCCGGCTCGGGCTTGTTGCCGCGCAGCAGCCAGATCTGGCCGAAGACGTTGAAGTCCCAGATCACCGAGAGAGTGGCGACCATGGTGAAGACCGGCTTGATGACCGGCCAGGTGACGAACTTGTAGATGCCGTACGCGCTGGCGCCGTCGAGGGCGGCGGCCTCCTCCAGTTCCTGGGGGACCTGGGTGAGAGCGGCGTACAGGGTGACGACGACGAACGGGATGGCGCCCCAGACGACCAGCAGGGTGATGATGCCGAAGCCCTGGATCGGGTCGAGGTACCAGTTGTGTCCGAGCCAGTCCTCGCCGACGACCTTGGCGATCAGGGTGTTGATCAGGCCGTAGTCGGAGTCGGCCATGAACCGGAAGATCGAGGCGGCGACCATCAGCGGCATCGACCAGGCGGCGATGAGGCAGGCGGTGAGCACCAGCCGGACCCAGGTGGAGAGCTTGCGCATCAGAAGGGCGACCAGCAGCCCGAGCCCCATGGTCAGCGTCACGCAGATGACCATGAAGACGACGGTGCGGAAGGTGACCCACCAGAACTCGGAGTCGCCGAGGATGTTGGTGAACTGCTCGAAGCCGACCCAGGGGGCCGGCTCTCCGGACCACAGCTCACGACGGCCCATGTCCTGGAAGGACATGATGACCGTCTTGCCGAGCGGGTAGAGGTAGACGGCGGCGATCGCCACGATCGCCGGGAGGATCAGGAGATAGGGGAGGAGTTCCCCCTTCTTCCGCTTCCTCTTCTGCACCCGGGGCGCATCGTCGTCGTGGGAGGACGACTTCCCGGTCGCCTGCGGGTCGGGTGGTACGGGGACCGGCGGCCCGGCGGCCTTGGTATCAGCGGCAGACACGTGGCTGACCTTCCATCGCGGGTCCGGGGCGGGCCCCGGAATTCACGGCGTTCACTTGCGGGAAAGGAACGGGGGCCCGGCGCTGGCGCCGGGCCCCCGCCTGGCGATCGGAAGGTCAGGCTTCCTTGTTGATCAGCGCGTTGATCTTGTCGTCGGCCTTCTTGGTGGCATCGGCGACAGAGGAGCCCTTGACGATCTCGAGAAGCAGGTTCTCGAGGATCTCCTCCTTCTCGATGGAGGCCCAGCCCGGCGCGATCGGCGTGAACCAGGCGTCCGGCACCGCGTTGGCGATGGCGGCGGTCTCCGGCTTCGCCTTCAGCGGCTCAAGCTGCTTCTCGTTGTTGGGGAGGATGTTCTTCGACGCGAGGACCTCCATGGACTTCGCGTTGGTGAAGAGGGAGATCCACTCCTCGCCGAGGTCCTGGATCTTGGACTTGGAGATCGTCGCGAGGTCCGAGCCGCCGATGAAGGACGGGAGGGCCTTGCCCTCGGGGCCGGGCATACCGGCCGTGGCGATCTTGCCCTCGAGCTTCGGGTTGCCGTTCTCGCCCGTGGTGACGCTGCCGGCCTCCCAGGCCTGGCCGTAGATGACCGCGGCCTTCTCGTTGGCCATGACGTTGGCGTGGTCCTGCTCGTCCTTCGTCACGTCGGCCTTGTTGTACTTCTTGACCAGGTCGACGTAGTGCTGGATGCCCTTCTGGGCCTCCGGGCTGGACAGCGACGCCTTCCACTCCTTGCCGCCCTCGTCGTACTTGGCTATCTCGCCACCGTAGGCGGCGACGTAGGACATCGCGGCGTACCAGTAGCGGCCCGGGAAGTAGAGGGAGGAGGCGCGCTTGTCCTTCTTGCCCAGCTCGGCGGAGACCTTGTCCATCGCGGCGAGGAACTCGGCCTCGGTCTGCGGGAGGGCGTCGCTGCCGGTGCCGGCCTTCAGCATGTCCTTGTTGTACACGGCCAGACGGGCGCTGGCGTAGTAAGGAACGCAGTACGTCTTGCCCTCGAAGGAGCACGTGTCCTTCAGACCCTTGATCCAGGTGTCCGAATTCTCGTACTTCTTGGGGTCGATTTCTCCGAGCGCACCATTGAGGATGTACTGCATGGTCTCGGTATTGCCGAGTTCCACGACGTCCGGGAATTTATCGCCACCGAGGGCGGTGTCCAGCTTCTTGACCTTGTCGGCCCACTGCTGGTACTGAACGTCGACCTTGACGCCCGGGTACTTCTTGTTGAACTCGGCGTTGACGTCCTTGACCAGCTCCGGCCAGGTGGACTGGGCCTCGCCCATGAGCCAGACGGTCAGGTTCTCCTTGCGGTCCTTCGGGTCCGCGGACGACTTCTTGTCGTCCGAACCACACGCCGCGACCGAAACCAACATGCCCGCGACACCGATAGCCGCGATGAGCTTGCGCTTCACGTCAAACCCTCCTCAGGGATGCTGCAACCCCACCCACCGCGAAGACATTCGACGAGTTCTGCTGGGGCTGGACCTGGTCTTTAATGGTTTAGACCAGTACCGGGAGCTTGGCCTAGACCTTTAGGGGTGTCAAGGGTGTATAAGAAGTGCACTCGCGTCCGTTATAGGACCGACACCTAAGGGAGGGCGACGACCCGTGACCGGACCGTGCCACCATGTGAGCCGCGACAGACGGAGGAGCCGGTGACGGCAGCAACGCAGCAGTCGGGAAGGCGGGCCATGGGCGCCGACGGGGGCAGTACGGGGAGCGAGACCGGTGCCGGTACGCGCACAGCGCGCGTACCGAAGTACTACCGGCTCAAGCGGCATCTCCTCGACATGACGGACACCCTGCCGCCCGGCACCCCCGTGCCGCCCGAACGCACCCTGGCGGCCGAGTTCGACACCTCGCGCACCACCGTGCGCCAGGCGCTCCAGGAACTGGTCGTCGAAGGCCGGCTGGAACGTATCCAGGGCAAGGGCACCTTCGTGGCCAAGCCGAAGGTCTCCCAGGCCCTCCAGCTCACCTCGTACACCGAGGACATGCGGGCCCAGGGACTGGAGCCGACGTCCCAACTGCTGGACATCGGCTACGTGACGGCGGACGACACGCTCGCCGGTCTGCTGGACATCTCGACGGGCGGCCGGGTGCTGCGCATCGAGCGGCTGCGGCTCGCCAGCGGGGAGCCGATGGCGATCGAGACCACGCATCTTTCGGCCAAACGCTTCCCGGCGCTGCGCCGTTCGCTGGTGAAGTACACCTCGCTCTACACTGCGCTCGCCGAGGTGTACGACGTGCGCCTCGCCGAGGCGGAGGAGACCATCGAGACCTCGCTCGCCACCCCGCGTGAGGCGGGGCTGCTGGGCACCGACGTGGGGCTGCCGATGCTCATGCTGTCCCGCCATTCGGTGGACGGCCAGGGCGAACCGGTGGAATGGGTGCGCTCGGTGTACCGGGGCGACCGGTACAAGTTCGTGGCCCGCCTCAAGCGGCCGACGGACTGAGCACCACCACGCCACGGCGCGGTACGCACACGGCGGTGGCCCGGGGACGAACTCCCCGGGCCACCGGCCGTTTTCGGTCACGCGGGGTGCGTCAGCGCAGTTCGAGGTCGGTCTCGATGACGCTGTACGGGTACGGGAGCACCTGGTCGCTCGCGGCGGTCAGCAGGGCGGCGTCGGCCGGGTCGAGCTCCAGGTCCGCCGCGCCCAGGTTCGTCTCCGGCCGCGCGGGCGGCCGTCCGCGGCCCGCTGCCTGGGCGATGCGGTGGTGACAGTCAACCGCCAGTCAACTCGCGGTCCTTCGCGCGCCGTCCGGTGCCCGTCCCGGCCGCGACGGCAACGGGCTGACCCCGCAGGAGGACGAGTCGCTGTCCCTGCTGGCGAACCGCGCCCCGGTCCGGGTGAACCGAAACGCGTCGGCATCCGTGTCCCCGTGCGATACATCACCGTTGCCGGACCGCAATACGGACAGGGGGTGACGCTGGGCGGACCCGTCCCTTAGATTTCCTGCCCATTGCACCGGTGATCAGCGAGGGGACGGAGTCACCACATGGCGGAAACACCCACACCAACACCATCGGCACCACAGGCGCCGGGGAAACGGGGCCTCTCCCCCAGGTCCATCGTGGTCTGGAGCCTGGTCGCCCTGGTCGGCGCCGCCGGCTGGGCCACCCTCGCGCTCTCGCGGGGTGAGGAGGTCTCCGCCGCCTGGATGCTGGCAGCGGCCCTCGGCTCGTACGCCATCGCGTACCGCTTCTACTCCCGGTTCATCGCCAACCGGGTCCTGAAGGCCGACAAGAACCGCGCGACCCCCGCCGAACGGCTGGACAACGGCGTCGATTTCCACCCCACCGACCGCCGGGTCCTGTTCGGCCACCATTTCGCCGCCATCGCCGGGGCGGGGCCCCTGGTCGGCCCGGTGCTCGCCGCGCAGATGGGCTATCTGCCGGGCACGATCTGGCTCGTCGTGGGCGTCATCTTCGCCGGCGCCGTCCAGGACATGGTGACGCTCTTCTTCTCCACCCGTCGCAACGGCCGTTCGCTCGGCCAGATGGCGCGCGACGAGATCGGCCCGGTCGGCGGGATCGCCGCCCTGGTCGCCGTCTTCATCATCATGATCATCCTGCTCGCGGTCCTCGCGCTGGTCATCGTGAACGCGCTCGCGCACTCGCCGTGGGGCGTCTTCTCCATCGGCATGACGATCCCGATCGCCCTCTTCATGGGCGTCTATCTGCGCACCCTGCGGCCCGGCAAGGTCAGCGAGGTCTCCTTCATCGGCGTCGCGCTGCTGCTCCTCGCGATCGTCTCGGGCGGCTGGGTCGCCGAGTCGTCGTGGGCGGACTTCTTCACGCTGGAGCCGGGCACACTGGTCATCTGGATGATCGTGTACGGGTTCTTCGCCTCCGTGCTCCCCGTCTGGCTGCTGCTGGCCCCGCGTGACTACCTCTCCACCTTCATGAAGGTCGGCACGATCGGGCTGCTGGCCCTGGGCGTGGTCGTCGCCCTGCCGACCCTGAAGATGCCCGCGGTCACCGACTTCGCCTCCAGCGGCTCGGGCCCGGTCTTCGCCGGCTCGATGTTCCCGTTCGTCTTCATCACCATCGCCTGCGGCGCGCTCTCCGGCTTCCACTCCCTGGTCTCCTCCGGCACCACGCCGAAGATGGTCCAGAAGGAGACGCAGATCCGGATGATCGGCTACGGCGCCATGCTGGTCGAGTCGTTCGTGGCGATCATGGCGATGATCGCCGCCTGCATCATCGACCCCGGCCTCTACTTCGCCATCAACGCACCCGCCGGCGTGATCGGCGACAGCGTCCAGTCGGCGTCCCAGGCCGTCGCCAACTTCGGCTTCACCATCACCCCGGACGCCCTGGCCCAGGCCGCCAAGGACGTCGAGGAGGCGAGCCTGCTCTCCCGGACCGGTGGCGCGCCCACGTTCGCGCTCGGCATGGCGGAGATCTTCTCCGCGGTGGTCGGCGGGACCGCGATGAAGGCGTTCTGGTACCACTTCGCCATCATGTTCGAGGCGCTCTTCATCCTCACCACCGTGGACGCCGGCACCCGGGTCGGGCGCTTCATGCTCCAGGACATGCTGGGCAACGTCCACAAGCCGTTCCGCGAGGTCAGCTGGAAGCCGGGCGTCTGGTTCGCCAGCGCCGTCGTGGTCGGCGGCTGGGGCTACTTCCTCTGGGTCGGCGTGCACGACCCGCTGGGCGGCATCAACCAGCTGTTCCCGCTCTTCGGCATCGCCAACCAGTTGCTGGCGGCCGTCGCGCTGGCCGTCTGCACCACTCTGCTCGTCAAGTCCGGTCGCCTGAAGTGGGCGTGGGTCACCGCGGTCCCGCTCGCCTGGGACGTGGCGGTCACCCTCACCGCGAGCTGGCAGAAGATCTCCTCCGACGACGTCAAGATCGGTTTCTTCGCCCAGCGCGACAAGTACCAGGCGGGCATCGACGCGGGCGAGGTGCTGGCCCCCGCGAAGAGCATGGACGACATGCGGACCGTCGTCACCAACTCCACCGTCGACGGGGTGCTGAGCGCGCTCTTCGCGCTCCTCATCATCGTGGTGCTCGTGGACGCCGGGCGGGTCTGCTACAAGGCCATCCGCGATCCGGAGAGCGTCAAGCTCCACGAGACGCCGTACGTCGAGTCCAAGCTCGTCGCCCCGGCCTCGCTCTTCGCGACGAAGGAGGAGAAGGCCGAACTGGTCGCCGCCGGAGTCGGCCCCGAGGGCGGCATCCGCAAGGAGGCGGCGGAGACGGGGAGCCGGACATGACGGTCGCGGACGTACGACGGGTGGCGGGGAGGATCCGCTGGTACGTCCGTGAGCTGACCGGCGAGTCCACGTACGACCGCTATGCGGCGCACGCGAGGACCCACGATCCGGACACGCCGGTGATGAGCCGTCGCGCCTTCGAACGCAGCCGCATGGACGCCCGCGAGGCGGACCCCCGCGAGGGCTTCCGCTGCTGCTGAGCACTGTCCGGCCGGATCTCGGGCCGCCGCACCCCTTCCAGGGGCGCGGCGGCCCCTTTTCGCACCCCCGCACGGGCTCGGGCGCCGCTCGATTTCCCGGTGCGCGGAGCCCTCACCGTACGAAAGGATGTGCCCATGACATCGCACCCCTGGCTGCCCCGGCTCCGCCCCGTACTCACGACCTTGGCGCTCGCGCTGAGCCTGGCGGCGACGGGCTGCGGCACCGAGGTGGCGCCCGGCGCGGGGGCGGCGCGGAGCGGATCGGCGAACCCCGCGCCCGACCGGGCGGAGCTGGAGGCGCGGGCCAGGGCCGTGCAGACCGTCGCGGAGCACGTGTGGGTGACCGAGGTCCCGGGGTACACCCTGGCCCGCCAGTCGGTCGGGGTGATCGGCGACGACGGGTTCGGCAGTGTCTACACCACGCCCGACGGCGGGCAGATCCAGCTGCGGGTGGAGCGCCGGGCGCACGCCGGGGCCGACTGCACGAAGATACCCGCGCCCGACGGCGGCCAGGAGCCGCCGGCGACGTGCGAGCGGGACGGCGAACAGTGGTACCGGTCCACGGAGTCGGGCCACGCGTACGCGCGGGAGCAGGGCGGACTCGTGGTCACCGTGAGCGGGGCGCCCGGAGAGGTGGACCGGGCCACGCTGCGATCGGCGGCGCAGGCCGCCCACCGCGCCGACGACCACGAGCTGGACCAGGTGCTGCCGCCGGCCGACGAGGCCGCGGGACGGCAGCCGGCCGAGGAGGCTCCCGCGCGGCAGCCGGTCGAGCGCGGCGACCTGCCGCCGGAGGGCGACGGCGCGCCCAACAACGACGTGGGAGTGGGTGGCTGACAGGGGAACGAGCGGCTGACGTGGAACTGACGTGGGAGCGAGTGGCTGATGGATCTGACGATCAGGGCGGCGGAGTCCGGCGAGTACGCCGTCCTCGGCGGGATCATCGCCGAGGCGTATCTCGGCGACGGGCTGCTGGACGGCCCGCAGGACCCGTACCTGCTCAAACTGCGAGCGGTCGGACAACGCGCGGCCGAGGCCGAGGTCCTCGTCGTGCTCGACGTGGACGGGGCGGTGCTCGGCGGCGTGACGTACGCCGCACCCGGCGCCCCGTGGCGTGACATCGCCGGTCCGGACGAGGCGGAGTTCCGGATGCTGGCGGTGGCCCGTGAGGCGCGCGGACGGGGCGTGGGAGAGGCCCTCGTGCGGGCGTGCGTGGAGCGCGCCCGGTCCGCGGACGGCGTGCGGGCCCTGGTGCTGTCGACGCGGCCGACCATGCTCGGGGCCCATAGGATCTACCGCCGGCTCGGCTTCGTACGGACCTCCGAACGGGACTGGGAACCGGTGCCGGGACTACGGCTCATGACCTTCCGGCTGGAGCTGGAGGCGCCCTCCTGAGGGGCTCGTTGAATCGTCGCGACACAACATGTGGGGGCCGCTTCACCCGGCGGCCCCCACATGTATGCTCGACCTCGCTGTCGCCGCAGGGGAATCCGGTGCGAATCCGGAACTGTCCCGCAACGGTGTGATCGGTGTGCTTCTGCGCACCCGCAAGTCCGAGGACCTGTCGACAGCGCGTCCGGCTCGACCGAACCGGACGCCAGACGTCCGGGTCTCGCGGATAGGCCGGTGGACGCCGTCAGCTGTGCTGCCCTGCCCCGGGTTTCGCGCTGCCCGGCTTCCCCGCCTGCCGCCGGCCCCTGCCGAGCGAGGGAAAGCCCAGTGACCATCGCGCCCGCCGATCCGGTTTCAGCCACCGAATCCGCTGCCTCCACCACGTCCGGAGCAGGCACGAACGACGGACCCGGGACCGCCCTGCTGCGGACCCTGACCGACCTCACCGTCGATCTTCCCGACACCGACCCCGGACGGGTCGCCGCTGCCGCGCTGCGCGGACGCAACGCCCGCTCCGACGAGGCGGAGCTGCGCTCGCTGGCCACCGAGGCCGCCGCGGGGCTCATCTCCGAGGACCCGGCGTACTCCCGGCTCGCCGCCCGGTTGCTGACGCGCACGATCGCGGACGAGGCCGCGGGCCAGGGCGCGACGTCCTTCTCCGCCTCGGTCGCCGTGGGCCACCGCGAGGGCCTGATCGCCGACCGCGCCGCCGCGTTCGTCGCACTCCACTCCGCCTCCCTCGACCAGCTCGTCGAGCAGGCCCTGGCGGACGGCGCCGACGACCGCTTCGGCTACTTCGGTCTGCGGACGCTGCACAGCCGCTACCTGCTGCGCCACCCGATCACCCGGCAGGTCATCGAGACCCCGCAGCACTTCATGCTGCGCGTGGCCGCGGGCCTCGCCGAGGACGAGTCGGTGCGGGCGCTGGACGAGGTCGCCGCGCTCTACGGGCTGATGAGCCGGCTGGACTACCTCCCCTCCTCCCCCACGCTCTTCAACTCCGGCACCCGCCACCCGCAGATGTCCTCCTGCTACCTGCTGGACTCGCCCAAGGACGAGCTGGACTCGATCTACGACCGCTACCACCAGGTGGCGCGGCTCTCCAAGCACGCGGGCGGCATCGGTCTGTCGTACTCCCGCATCCGCGCCCGGGGTTCGCTGATCCGGGGCACCAACGGGCACTCCAACGGCATCGTGCCGTTCCTGAAGACGCTGGACGCCTCCGTGGCGGCGGTGAACCAGGGCGGCCGGCGCAAGGGCGCGGCGGCGGTCTACCTGGAGACCTGGCACGCGGACATCGAGGAGTTCCTGGAGCTCCGCGACAACACGGGCGAGGACCAGCGGCGTACGCACAACCTGAACCTGGCGCACTGGATCCCCGACGAGTTCATGCGCCGGGTCGACGCGGACACCGAGTGGTCGCTGTTCTCCCCCGCCGACGTGCCCGAGCTGGTCGATCTGTGGGGCGACGCGTTCGACGCGGCCTACCGGGCGGCCGAGGCCAAGGGCCTGGCCCGCAGGACGATTCCCGCGCGTGAGCTGTACGGCCGGATGATGCGGACCCTCGCGCAGACCGGCCAGGGCTGGATGACGTTCAAGGACGCCTCCAACCGGACCGCGAACCAGACCGCCGAGCCGGGCCGGGTCGTCCACTCCTCGAACCTGTGCACCGAGATCCTCGAAGTCACCGACGACGGTGAGACGGCCGTCTGCAACCTGGGTTCGGTCAACCTCGGCGCGTTCGTGGCGGACGGCTCGATCGACTGGGACCGCCTGGACGCCACGGTCCGTACCGCGGTGACCTTTCTGGACCGGGTCGTCGACATCAACTTCTACCCGACCGAGCAGGCCGGGCGCTCCAACTCCCGCTGGCGGCCGGTGGGCCTGGGCGCGATGGGTCTCCAGGACGTCTTCTTCCAGCTGCGGCTGCCGTTCGACTCCCCCGAGGCCCGCGCGCTCTCCACGAAGATCTCCGAGCGCATCATGCTGGCCGCGTACGAGGCGTCCTGCGACCTCGCCGAGCGCTCCGGCCCCCTGCCGGCCTGGTCGGAGACCCGGGCCGCGCGCGGTGTGCTGCACCCCGACCACTACGACACCGAGCTGAACTGGCCGGAGCGCTGGGACGCCCTGCGCGCCCGGATCGCGAAGACCGGCATGCGCAACTCGCTGCTGCTGGCCATCGCGCCGACCGCCACGATCGCCTCGATCGCCGGGGTGTACGAGTGCATCGAGCCGCAGGTCTCCAACCTGTTCAAGCGCGAGACGCTCAGCGGTGAGTTCCTCCAGGTCAACGCCTACCTGGTGGACGAGCTGAAGCAGCTCGGCGTGTGGGACGCCCGCACCCGCGAGGCGCTGCGCGAGGCGAGCGGCTCCGTGCAGGGCTTCGCCTGGATCCCCGACGACGTACGCGCGCTGTACCGCACGGCGTGGGAGATCCCGCAGCGCGGTCTGATCGACATGGCGGCGGCCCGTACGCCGTTCCTCGACCAGAGCCAGTCGCTCAACCTGTTCCTGGAGACGCCGACGATCGGCAAGCTCTCCTCGATGTACGCGTACGCCTGGAAGCAGGGGCTGAAGACGACGTACTACCTGCGCTCGCGCCCGGCGACCCGGATCGCCCGTGCCGCGTCCGGCCAGGCGTCGGCCGCTGCCCCCATCCCCGTACAGCAGGCGTCGGCTCCCGACGCGGACGCCATCGCCTGCTCCCTGGAAAACCCCGAGTCCTGCGAGGCCTGCCAGTAATGAGCACCAACGACGACAAGAACCTGCTCGACCCGGGCTTCGAGCTGACCCTGCGTCCCATGCGCTACCCGGACTTCTACGAGCGCTACCGGGACGCGATCAAGAACACCTGGACCGTGGAGGAGGTCGACCTCCACTCGGACGTCTCCGACCTCGCCAAGCTGTCGCCGGGCGAGCAGCACATGATCGGCCGGCTGGTGGCGTTCTTCGCGACCGGTGACTCGATCGTCTCCAACAACCTCGTGCTGACGCTGTACAAGCACATCAACTCCCCCGAGGCGCGGCTGTACCTGTCGCGGCAGCTCTTCGAGGAGGCCGTGCACGTCCAGTTCTATCTGACGCTGCTGGACACCTATCTGCCCGACCCGGACGACCGGGCGGCGGCGTTCGACGCGGTCGAGGAGATCCCCTCGATCCGCGAGAAGGCGCAGTTCTGCTTCAAGTGGATGGATTCGGTCGAGAAGATCGACCGGCTGGAGACGAAGGCCGACCGCCGCCGTTTCCTGCTGAACCTGATCTGCTTCGCGGCCTGCATCGAGGGACTGTTCTTCTACGGCGCGTTCGCGTACGTGTACTGGTTCCGCTCGCGGGGTCTGCTGCACGGTCTCGCCACGGGCACCAACTGGGTGTTCCGTGACGAGACGATGCACATGAACTTCGCGTTCGAGGTCGTGGACACCGTCCGCAAGGAGGAGCCGGAGCTCTTCGACGACGCGCTGGAGCAGCAGGTCACCGACATGCTGCGGGAAGCGGTCGAGGCGGAGCTGCAGTTCGGCCGCGACCTGTGCGGCGAGGGCCTGCCGGGCATGAACACCGAGTCGATGCGCCAGTACCTGGAGTGCGTCGCCGACCAGCGGCTCGCCCGCCTCGGCTTCCCGACGGTGTACGGCTCGGAGAACCCGTTCTCCTTCATGGAGCTCCAGGGCGTCCAGGAGCTGACGAACTTCTTCGAGCGCCGCCCGTCCGCGTACCAGGTGGCTGTGGAGGGCTCGGTCGGGTTCGACGACGACTTCTAGACCCTCCGGGACCGAGGGGGCTCTCAGACCCTGGCCCAGCTTCTGAGGTAGGGGCGCCGCTCAGCCGTCACGGGCTGTGCGGCGCTCCGCGTTTCCGGGGGCCCGGCGGCCCGCCGCCCCCGTTCCGCCTCCCGCAGCTGGCGGTCGATACGGCGTTCGCGGGCGACGCCGAGCGCCACGGGTGCGAGGACGAGGGCGAAAAGTGCTGCTACGACCAGGTAGTTCAGGAATGTGTTCATGCCTCTACTCTGGACCGCCGGACCGAGAATCATCAGTGGCAGGACTGCCATGGGACATCAAATAGCTGCCACACTCACCCCATGCTGACCAATGTCGCCGCCCTCCTCCTCGATGAGGTCCACCCTTTCGAACTCGGCGTCCTGTGCGAGGTGTTCGGCCTGGACCGCAGCGACGACGGCCTGCCGGTGCACGATTTCGCGGTGGTCTCCGCCGAGGGCCCCGTCCTGAACACCCACGCGGGTTTCACCATCTCCACGCCGCACGGCCTGGAGCGGCTGGAGGAGGCCGACCTCATCGCCGTGCCGGCGGGCAGCCACTTCATGCGGCGGGAGTATCCCGAGGAAGTGCTCGACGCCCTGCGCCGGGCCGTCGCGCGCGGCTCACGGGTGCTGAGCGTCTGCTCGGGGGCGTACGTCCTGGGCGCGGCCGGGCTGCTGGACGGCCGCCGCTGCACCACGCACTGGCGGCACGCGGCGGAGTTGTCACGGCGCTTCCCGAAGGCCGTCGTCGAGCCGGACGTGCTGTACGTGGACGAGGGCGCGGTGATCAGCTCGGCGGGGACCGCCGCCGGGATCGACGCGTGCCTGCACCTGATCCGGCAGGAGTACGGCCAGGAGGCGGCCAACACCCTCGCCCGGCGGATGGTGGTGCCGCCGCACCGGGACGGCGGGCAGGCGCAGTACATCAGCCGCCCGCTGCCCCGGAGCTCCTGCGACACGGTCGGCTCGACGCTGGCCTGGATGGAGCAGCACCTCGACCAGGAGATGAGCGTGGAGCAGCTGGCGGCGCTGGCGCACATGTCGCCGCGCACCTTCGCCCGGCGGTTCCAGCAGGAGACCGGGACCACGCCCTACCGGTGGCTGCTGCGGCAGCGGGTGCTGCTGGCCCAGCATCTGCTGGAGACGTCCCAGCTGACGATCGACACGATCGCGGGGCAGACGGGGTTCGGTACGGCGGCGACCCTGCGACACCAGTTCGTCCGGTCGCTGGGCACCACACCGAACGCCTACCGCCGCACCTTCCGGGGCCCGGCGACCACCTCCGTGCCCGACGTCGCCTGAGCGCGCCGGGCACGATCACCGAGTGCCGGTCATCCGAGGTGTGTCAGATACCGCAGCTGGGCGCCGACCAGAAGCGGCTGGGGCCCTGGTTGACGTGCACGTGGTCGTTGTGGCCGCTGTAGCCCGGGCCGAGGATTCCCCGGAAGCCGTGGTAGCGGGCCTGCTTGGCCAGCGTGCACAGCGAGTGCGGGGAGGCGCCGAGGTCGACCGCGTCGCCGTACATGTGGCGGCTGTTGGAGGCTCCGCCCACGGCCGCGTTGCAGGAGACGGAGCGGAAGCCGCTGGTGACCCGGATGGACTGGTCGCCCAGCGCGTGGCGCAGTGCCTCCAGCTTCCACATGCTGCTCAGCGCGTTGGCCTTGGCCGTGCCCGCCGCGACCTTCCCGCCGGCCCAGGTGCTGTTGCACTTGTTGAGCTCGGGGTACGTGAAGTGGATCGGCGTGCAGTCGTTGTCCTGGAGCGCGTAGAGCTTGGACTGGGTGGCGGGACCGGCGATCCCGTCGGCCGCCAGGCCGTAGGCCGCCTGGAACCGCTTGACGGCGGCGGTGGTGGCGGGGCCGTAGGAGCCGTCGATGGCGAGCACCGCGTTGTAACCCGGGTAGCCGGCCACCCGGATCTGGAGCTGGGTGACATCGTTGCCGGTGGCCCCGGCCTTCAGGGTGCGGTTCCAGGTGTAGCAGCCGTCGGCCTGGGCGGTGCCGGCGGTCAGGACCGCACCCCCCAGAGCGAAAGTAATGGTCATGACAAGTCCGAGCAGAACGCGTGCGGTGCGTCTCAGCACAGGGGTCTCCCTCTGAACGTCACGGTCGGTATGCAGGCGAGCCTGGCCCAGACAGCTACGCGCGTCAACTACCTCTGGGGAAAATGCAGTTATCTGCCAGGGGGTGGAGCGGGAACCGACAGGGGCCCGGCACCGGCCAACCGGTACCGGGCCCCTGCTGGAGCGTCCTCAGGCGTTCGGGACGACCTCGTAGCGCGGAGTGCCCTCGTCCATCTGCCGCAGCGCGTCCTTGCGCTCCCGCTTGGAGAGCCGGTCGATGTACAGGTAGCCGTACAGGTGGTCCGTCTCGTGCTGGAGGCACCGCGCGAAGTAGCCGCTGCCGCGCACCTTGACCGGATTGCCCTGCGCGTCCTGCCCGCGTACCACCGCGTAGTCGGGGCGGGCGAGCGAGGCGTACGCGGTCGGGACCGAGAGGCAGCCCTCGTTGGAGTCGTCCAGCACCCGCGCCTCGGGGGCCAGCTCCTCCAGGACCGGGTTGCAGATGACGCCGGTGTGGCGCACCCCGTCGTCGTCGGGGCAGTCGTAGACGAAGACCTTCAGGTCCACGCCGATCTGGTTGGCGGCCAGGCCGACGCCCTCGGCCGTCTTCTGGCTGGCGAACATGTCGTCGATCAGCCGCGCCAGCTCGTCGTCGAACGCGGTGACGTCCTTGCACTCCTTGTGCAGCACCGGGTTGCCCACGACCGTGATCGGACGGGAGGTGCCGCGCTCGCGGTAGGCCGCCTCGCGCTCCTCGCAGTCCTCCGTGTCGACGAGGAACCCCTCGTCGTCCACGTTGATCCGCCCGTCCATCTCCTGCTGCGACATGTCCGCCGTACGCCTTCCTGCAAAACCTCAGACTCGGTGACCCGAGAGCCCCGGATACCCGGGCGCTCGGAGGAACAGCACCGCGATCGGTGCGCGTACAGCCTACGGGCAGAGGTCAGCAGACTTCTTCGAGATCCCGCCACTCACGGCTGTCCGGGCTGTCGGCGACCCAGCCGTCCAGCAGCCCGCGCACCAGCCCGGCGGGGGCCGCGAGACCGCACTCCCGCTCCGGGACCCACAGATCTCCGGCGCCGGCGGTGCGGTGGCCCAGCGGCCCGGGGTGGCCCGGCTCGCTGTGATCGTGCGGGTCCAGGTGCTCCCCGTCGCCCTCGTCGCTCTCCATCCGGCTCTCCGAGCACGCCCGGCACAGCAGCCGCACGGAGGAGGACCAGTCCTCGGCGGCGAACCCGGCGTCCGAGGCCAGCTTCTCCAGCGCGTCCCGGTCGTCCTCGGTCGCCGCCTCCAGCAGCACCACCCAGGTCGGCACCGGCGAGGGAGCCCACAGCTCGATCTCGTCGAACACCGGATACGAGGGCCCGGCCGCGGTGACCCGCTCGCCGTTGGGCACCCCGTCGTGCAGGACGACCTCGCCCCAGCGCCGCCCGGAGGACGGCAGCGGGATCGAGAGCACCTCGATCCGGGCCGGGTCGAGCCGGCGGCCCCAGACCACCTCGGCCTCGCCCTCCGGCGAGAGCCGAACGGCGGCACTGCCGAGCTCCATACCGGTCGGCTCGGTGGTGGCCGCGCTGTGCTGACCGCCGCCGGGGACCTTCAGGCCGTACGCCTGCCAGGCCCGCCGCGCCAACGGCCAGTCCTGGAGGGCGGTGGCCGCGATCCCCACGTTCCACCAGTCCGGCGCGCCCGACTCCCGGTCGAGCAGCGCGACGGCCCGCAGGCCCGCCGCCCTCGCCTGCTCCCAGTCGTGCCGGAACTTGTGCAGCAGCGCCAGATTGAACCAGGACTCCGAGAGCCAGGGTTCCAGATCCGCCGCGCGCGTCAGCAGCGCCCCCGCGTCCTCGTACCGGCCGTCGCCGATCAGCGTGAACGCGCGGTCCGTGGCCTGCCGCCAAGAGGCGGACGGCCGATGCCGTACCTTCCCGAAGATCCTCACGATTCCCGCCTGTCCCGACTGGACACCCTCGTCATTCGCTCTGCTTTCGCATCCAACCATGCCCGGCCGGACGCCCGCTCATTACCCATGGGTTACCCAGCTCCGGCCGGAGCCAGACCGCCCGCGCGAGGGCGCGTCCCGGAGTCACGGCCACCGGTTGCCGGTGGCCCCGCCCGACGCCGGGGCCGAGCCGCTCCAGCGCCGCCCCGGACATGCGTGGGCCGCTGTGCCCGGGCGATCGGGGCACAGCGGCCGTCCCACCGGACCTCAGGGATCCGCCGGTGCATCTGCGGGTGGACTACTCGGCGGCGGACGCCGACCGGTCGGGGTCCCGCACGGTCACATCCTGCTCGGGCACGGCCTCGCCGGCCCGGATCAGGTCGATCCGGCCCATCACCTTGGAGCGCAGGTCGGTCGGGACGTCGTCCTGGCCGCAGCAGCGCTTGACCAGCTTCTTCACGGCCTGTTCGAGGCCGTACTTCTCCAGGCACGGGGAGCACTCCTCGAAGTGCACCTCGAACTTGGTGCAGTCGCCCTCGGGCATCTCCCGGTCGAGGAACTCGTAGAGATGGTCGAGTACCTCCGAGCAATCCGTCTCGTGCGGCTCTCCGCAGCTCATGAGGCCGAGCCCTTCCGATCGTCCGAGCCACCGGCGCCGGCCGCGACGAGCCCGCGCTCACGGGCGTAGTCCTCCAGCATGCCGCGCAGCTGGCGGCGGCCACGGTGCAGCCGGGACATCACCGTACCGATGGGAGTCCCCATGATGTCCGCGATCTCCTTGTAGGCAAAGCCCTCGACATCGGCGAGATACACGGCGATGCGGAACTCCTCGGGAATCGCCTGGAGCGCCGACTTCACGTCGGAGTCCGGGAGATGGTCGAGCGCCTGGGACTCCGCCGAGCGCAGACCGGTCGACATGTGCGACTCGGCCCGTGCCAGCTGCCAGTCCTCGATCTCCTCGGCGGCGCTGCGCTGGGGCTCCCGCTGCTTCTTGCGGTACGAGTTGATGAAGGTGTTGGTCAGAATGCGGTACATCCACGCCTTGAGGTTCGTACCCTCACGGAACTGGTGGAAGGAGCCGTACGCCTTGGCGTAGGTCTCCTGGACCAGGTCCTCGGCATCGGCCGGGTTACGCGTCATGCGCAGCGCGGCCGAGTACATCTGGTCGAGAAAACCGAGGGCGTCCCGCTCGAAGCGCGCGTTGCGCTCGGCGGACGTCTCCGGTGCACGGCCGTCGTCGGTCCCTGTGTCGGTCCCAGTGACCGGACCCACCTCCTCCAACGATGTGGCGGAGCCGAAACCGGACCCGCTCGCATCGGAGAATAGTCGACCTTGCTTCGAGACGGGCTGTCGATCAACACCGCCCGGCGGCCGCTCGTGGCCGGTCCTGACCGCAGGCAGCACGGTCCACTCCAGGTCAGCGGCGTTCGAGCGGCTGGGGCAGATGGTCGAACCCATGCGACGGACTCCCTCTCCCCGTTGTCCGGGGTACCACGTATCTGTACCGACGTCCCGAACAACAGCGCCTCCGGGCGGAGCATTCCCGGGCCTGTGCCACGTGCGTGAGGCCCGGGTCACCCCGGGGCGGATCCGGTCATCCGAGTGACGCGATCCATCCGGCCACCGCGTCGGTGAGGACGCGCATCGTCTGCTCCTCGGTCGCCCCGGACCTCTTCGGCACCGCGAACCCGTGGTCTCCGTGGTCCACTTCGGCCAGCTCGTACGGGCCGGGCGGGAACTCGTCGGGCCGGCCGAAGGGATCGTTGCCGCCCTGCACCACCAGCGTGGGCACGCCCGCCCCCAGCAGTTCGTCGGCGCGGGACTTCTCCGGCTTGCCCGGAGGGTGCAGCGGGAAGCTGAGCGCGAGGACGGCGGCCGCGCCCAGCTCCGTCGCCGTACGACAGGCGACCCGGGCCCCGGCGCTGCGGCCCCCGGAGACGACGGGAAGCCCGGGAGCGGCCAGGGCGGGCCACAGACCGCGCCAGCCGGTGTCCAGGGTCTTCGGGGCGGGCGCGACCTTCTTTCCGGCCACCCGCCAGGGCTGCTCCACCAGGGCGACGGTGACGCCGTGGCCGGGCAGGGTCGCGGCCAGGGCCTTCAGGTCGCGGGCCTCGATGCCGCCGCCCGCCCCGTGGCTCACGGCCAGGACGAGGCGGGGAGCGGGCGCTCGGACCCAGGTGATCCGGGCCTCACCGGCGTCGGTGGTGACGTTCTGTGTACGTGGTTGACGGCTCACTCCGCCATCCTCCCCCGCGCGCCGCCCGGCTCCCGAGCGCCGCCCGGAACAGCTACCGCGCGCCGCTCGGCTCCCGCGCCGCTCGCAACAGCTCCCGCCCGCCGCTCAGACCAGCGTGGACTCCTCCGGCGCGGCCAGCTCCTCCAGCAGTTCGGGTCCGTTGTTGCGCACGTTGCTGACCGTGGTGGCGACCGGGTAGGCGCGCATCAGCCCGCCGGGCGGCGGCTCCAGCAGCGCGCGCAGCTCGTCGGGGCCCGTGTGCGCGGGGTCCAGCCAGGCGTCCCAGCGGTCGGGGGTGAGCATCAGCGGCATCCGGGGATGGATGTCGGCGAGCGCGCCCGGCCCCTCGGCGGGGGCGACGGCCAGCGGGGTGGTCTCCGCCTCGGTGGTGATCACCGAGCACGTCACCCACCAGGCGTTCTCGTGGTCGCCGGGCAGGGTCGCGTCGCGCCAGAACTCGTACAGCCCGGCCATCGCGAAGACCGACCCGTCGGCGGGGGTCACGAAGTACGGCTGCTTGCGGGCCCGCTTCTTGCCCTTCTTCTCCTCCAGCTGCCGTTCCTCCGAGCCGGTGACCCACTCGTAGTAGCCGTCGGCGGGCAGGATGCAGCGGCGCTGGGCGAAGGCGCGGCGGAAGGAGGGCTTCTCGTGCACGGTCTCCGCGCGGGCGTTGATCATCCGGGCGGCGCCCTCGGGGGTCTTCGACCAGGAGGGCACGAGTCCCCATTTCAGGGCACGCAGCTGGCGAACCGGACGCCGGTCGTCGGCGTCCTTAACAGGACGCTCCAGAACCGCGTAGACCTCCTTGGTCGGCGCCACGTTCCAGTCCGGCTCCAGGGTCTCGGTGGGTTCCCACTTCTCGACGCCGAAGAGCCCGGTCAGATCCTCGGGGTTCCGGCTCGCCGCATACCGTCCGCACATAAGTGCCAGACTGCCACGACCGCCCGCCCCGACCGCAAGGAGTCGCCCGGCCGATGAACAGCACCGAATTGGGCGATCTGTGGGATCGCGTCACCGGAACCCAGTCCGCCCCCGAGCAGTGGCTGGTGGTGGTGACGGCCACCCTGGCGCTGATCGCCGTCGTGCCGAATCCGATATGGCGGCTCGCGCGCAACACCATCACCATCGCGCACGAGGGCGGCCACGGTCTGGTGGCGTTGCTCACCGGGCGGCAGCTCTCCGGCATCCGGCTGCACTCGGACACCAGCGGCCTGACCGTGAGCCGCGGCAAGCCGACGGGGATCGGCATGATCCTCACGGCGGCGGCGGGCTACACGGCCCCCTCGCTGCTGGGCCTGGGCGGCGCCTGGCTGCTGACCAACGGCAGGATCACCCTCCTGCTCTGGGTGGCGACGGCCCTGCTCGCGGTGATGCTGGTGATGATCCGCAATGTGTACGGGGCCCTCACCGTCATCCTGACCGGCACCGTGTTCCTGCTGGTGTCCTGGCTGGCCTCCTCGGACGTCCAGTCGGCGTTCGCGTACGCGGTGGTGTGGTTCCTGCTGCTGGGCGGGGTGCGGCCGCCGTTCGAGCTCCAGTCCAAGCGACGCCACGGCGGCGCCCCGGACTCGGACGCGGACCAGCTGGCCCGGCTGACCCACGCCCCGGCGGTGCTGTGGCTGTTCCTCTTCCACGCGGTGTCGCTGTGCTCGCTGATCGGCGGCGGGCGGTGGCTGCTGGGGTGGTGAGGGCGGGCCGGACCGCCACGGCCCGTACCACTCCTTCGTTACGGGCCGGTTCCTGCCCTTTTGGTCAGGATCCGGGTCGGCGCGGAGCCACTAAAGTGATGGCCATGACCGAGAGTCCCGTGCACCCCGCCCTCTGGCCCGCCCCCCACGCGAGCGGCGCCGTCGACGCGACCGTCACCGTGCCCGGATCCAAATCGGTCACCAACCGCGCGCTCGTGCTCGCCTCCCTGGCCGCCGAGCCCGGCTGGCTGCGCCGCCCGCTGCGCTCCCGCGACACCCTGCTCATGGCCGACGCGCTGCGCGCCATGGGCGTCGGGATCGAGGAGACCGTCTCCTCCTCGTCCGCCTCCAGCCCGTCCGCCGCGGCCTCCCCGGACAGTTCGGGCGAGGCCTGGCGGGTCATCCCGGCAGGGCTGCACGGCCCGGCGACGGTCGACGTCGGCAACGCCGGCACGGTCATGCGCTTCCTGCCGCCCGTCGCCACACTCTCCGACGGCCCGGTCCGCTTCGACGGCGACCCCCGGTCCTACGAGCGCCCGTTGACCGGCGTGATCGAGGGGTTGCGGGCGCTCGGCGCGCGGATCGACGACGACGGGCGCGGGGCGCTGCCGCTGACCGTGCACGGCGGCGGGGCGCTGGAGGGCGGCCCGGTGGCGATCGACGCCTCGTCCTCCTCGCAGTTCGTCTCGGCGCTGCTGCTGTCGGGACCGCGCTTCAACCAGGGCGTGGAGGTCCGGCACACCGGGTCCACGCTCCCCTCGATGCCGCACATCCGGATGACCGTCGACATGCTGCGGGCCGTCGGCGCCCAGGTGGACGAGCCGGAGACGGGCGGCGAACCGAACGTGTGGCGGGTCTCGCCCTCCGCGCTGCTCGGCCGGGATCTGACGATCGAGCCGGACCTGTCCAACGCCCAGCCGTTCCTGGCCGCCGCCCTGGTGACCGGCGGCCGGGTGACGATCCCCGACTGGCCCGAGCGCACCACCCAGCCGGGTGACGCGCTGCGCGAGATCTTCACCGCGATGGGCGGCAGCTGCGAGCTGACCGAGCGCGGGCTGACCTTCACCGGCACGGGCCGTATCCACGGCATCGACGTGGACCTCGGCGAGGTCGGCGAGCTGACCCCGGGCATCGCGGCGGTCGCGGCGCTGGCCGACTCCCCCTCCACGCTGAGCGGCGTCGCCCATCTGCGGTTGCACGAGACGGACCGGCTGGCCGCGCTGACCAAGGAGATCAACGAGCTCGGCGGCGATGTCACCGAGACGGCGGACGGGCTGCACATCCGCCCGCGCCCGCTGCACGGTGGCGTCTTCCACACGTACGACGACCACCGCATGGCCACCGCCGGGGCGATCATCGGCCTGGCGGTGAAGGGCGTGGAGATCGAGAACGTGGGCACGACCGCCAAGACCCTGCCGGACTTCCCGGACATGTGGACCGGAATGCTCGGGGCCTAGGAATCATGCGCCGCTACGGGAAGAACCCCGACGAGGACGACATCCGCGTCCGCCCCAACCGCAAGGGCAACCGCCCGCGTACGCACATCCGGCCCAAGCACGAGGACGCCGAGGACGGCATGGTCCTCACCGTCGACCGTGGCCGGCTCACCTGCCTCGTCGAGGGCCGGACCGTGGTGGCGATGAAGGCCCGCGAGCTGGGCCGCAAGGCCGCCGTGGTGGGCGACACCGTCTCCATCGTCGGCGACCTCTCCGGCGAGAAGGACACCCTGGCCCGGATCGTGCGCATCGCCCCGCGCCGCACGGTGCTGCGTCGCACGGCGGACGACGACGACCCGTACGAGCGCGTCGTCGTCGCCAACGCGGACCAGCTGGCGATCGTCACCGCGCTGGCCGACCCGGAGCCCCGCCCGCGCATGATCGACCGCTGTCTGGTGGCGGCGTACGACGGCGGCCTCACCCCGCTCCTGGTACTGACCAAGTCCGACCTGGCGTCTGCGGACAAGCTGCTGGAGGCGTACACCCCGCTCGGCGTCCCGTACATCGTGACCAGCCGCGAGGAGCTGGAGAGCGGCGACGCGGCGGACCGGGTGCGCGCGTTCCTCAACGACCGCGTCACCGCCTTCGTCGGGCACTCCGGGGTCGGCAAGACGACGCTGGTCAACGCCCTGGTGCCGAAGGACAGACGGCGGACCACCGGCATCGTCAACGCGGTCACCGGCCGGGGGCGGCACACCACCACCTCGGCCCTCGCGCTGCCGCTGCCCGGCGACCGGGGCTGGGTGGTCGACACGCCGGGAGTGCGCTCCTTCGGGCTGCACCACGTGGACCCGTCCCGGGTCATCAACGCCTTCCCGGATCTGCAACCGGGCACCGAGAACTGCCCGCGCGGCTGCACCCACGACGAGAACCAGCCGGAGTGCGCCCTGGACGCCTGGGTGGCGGAGGGGCACGCCGACCCGGCCCGCCTGGACTCCCTGCGCCGACTGCTGGCGACCCGGGAACGGCGCGAGGGTGACTGACGGCCCATCCGGCCGGAACCGGCCGGGGCGGCGCGGGCATGTTTGCGGCCTTCAACGACCGGTAAAGGCATAATCGCACCGAGCGGACGGTGCATCCTGCCGTCCGCTGGGTACGATCCCGAACCGATGCCGGTCACCTACGCGGGAGGCAACTGACGATGCCCTGGCTGCTGGTCGTGGTCGCAGGACTGCTGGAGACCGGCTTCGCCGTGTGTCTGAAGCTCTCCCACGGATTCACCCGGCTCTGGCCGACCATCGCGTTCGCCGCGTTCGCGCTGGGCAGTTTCGGTCTGCTGACCCTGGCGCTGAAGAAGCTCGACGTCGGTCCGGCGTACGCGGTGTGGACCGGGATCGGGGCGGCCGGGACGGCGATCTACGGCATGGTCTTCCTCGGTGACGTGGTCTCCACGCTGAAGCTGGTGTCGATCTCGCTGGTGATCATCGGGGTGATCGGCCTCCAGCTGTCCGGCTCGGCCCACTGAGACCCCCCGGAACCGCAGCCCGCGCCCCTTCCCGTACGAGTCCCAGCGCACGGTTGTCCGCGGCGTCGTCGCCCGGCACCGGAACGATCACACACGACAGCGCGAGGCGTAAGGCGATCTCGCAGCGCCCGGCGGCGACCCCGGGCGACACCGCCACCATCCGGTCGCGTACGAGCGCGAGCAGCTCCCCGGGGGTCGGCGGCGGTCTCTCACCTGTACGCCCCCGGGGGCCCGGCAGACGTCCAGGGCGGGGCAGCCCCTCCGCCCAGTACCCCGTGAGCAGCGCCTTGACCAGCGGGTCCTGGCGGGCGGCCCGTACGGTCCAGAGCGCGACGGCGGCCGGACGGTCGGGGGCGGGGGCGGTCAGGGCGCGGTCCACCCCGGCGAGATAGCCGTCGGCGGCCCGTCTCAGCAGGGCCCCGGCCAGTCCGCCCTTCGTGCCGAACTCGTTGTAGAGGGTCTGCCGCGAGACGCCGGCCAGGGCCGCGACGTCAACCATGCGCACCGTGCGCCAGGGCCCCTCGTCCAGCGCCCTGAGGGCGGCGTCCAGCAGTGCCTGCCGCGCTGTCGGCATCGTCGCCTCCCCGCCCCGGGACCCTGCGGTTCAGACTTGACGCGCCGCCGGGGGCTGTCAAGGGTCCCGGCCGGCGCGGGGGCGCTGTAGCCCGCGCCCGGCGGCGCTGGATACTGTGACGCCATGCCCGACTACCACGATGATCTGCGCCTGGCCCACGTACTGGCGGACGCCGCCGACGCGGTGACGATGGACCGGTTCAAGGCTCTCGACCTGAAGGTGGAGACCAAGCCGGACATGACGCCGGTGAGCGAGGCCGACAAGGCCGCCGAGGAGCTGATCCGGGGCCACCTGCAGCGGGCCCGCCCGAGGGACGCGATCCTGGGCGAGGAGTACGGGATCGAGGGCAGCGGACCGCGGCGCTGGGTGATCGACCCGATCGACGGCACCAAGAACTATGTGCGCGGCGTGCCGGTGTGGGCGACGCTGATCTCGCTGATGGAGGCGGGCGAGGAAGGGTTCCAGCCGGTGATGGGCGTGGTCTCCGCGCCCGCGCTGAACCGGCGCTGGTGGGCGGCGAAGGGCGCGGGCGCGTTCACCGGCCGCAGCCTCACCTCCGCGACCCGGATGCACGTGTCGGAGGTGGAGCGGATCGCCGACTCCTCGTTCGCGTTCTCCTCGCTGGCCGGCTGGGAGGCGCAGGGCCGGCTCGACGGCCTCCTGGACCTCACCCGGGCCTGCTGGCGGACGCGGGGGTACGGGGACTTCTGGCCGTACATGATGGTCGCCGAGGGTTCCGTGGACATCTGCGCGGAGCCGGAGCTGTCGCTGTGGGACATGGCGGCGACCGCGATCATCGTGCAGGAGGCGGGCGGCCGGTTCACCTCGCTGGACGGGGTGGACGGTCCGGGCGGCGGAAACGCGGCGGCCTCCAACGGGCCGCTCCACGACGAGCTGCTGGGCTATCTGAACCAGCGGTACTGACCGCCCCTTTCGGTTCCGTCCGAAACCGTACGGTCCGCGAGACGTGCCAGGGGCGCGTTGTGTGCTTTTCGCGCGCCCTCCCCACGCTTCACCCACCCCTTGTCGACCCGCCCCAAGGGTGCGACTCTGAGAGTCCCCCCACTTGTGAACTTGTGAATCGGCTCACGGAGTCGGCTCGCCGAGGAGGTGGCTCGTTACATGCTCGTCCGTGACGCCATGAGCACGGTGGTCCTCACCATCGGCCCCACCCATACGCTCCGCCAGGCGGCCCGGCTGATGTCGGCCCGCCGCATCGGGGCAGCTGTCGTCCACGATCCGGACACCTGCGGGCTCGGCATCATCACCGAGCGCGACATCCTCGACGCGCTCGGATCGGGGCTGGACCCCGACCGGGAGACCGCGTCCGCCCACACCACCACCGACGTGGTGTTCGCCGCCCCGGCCTGGACGCTGGAGGAGGCCGCGGCAGCCATGACGCACGGCGGGTTCCGGCATCTGATCGTGCTGGACGGCGAGGGGCCGGTGGGCATCGTGTCGGTGCGCGACATCATCCGCTGCTGGGCGCCCGTCCGTCGTACGGTCGCGGCCGCCGGCTGACCGGTCGCCCGGCGTGCGGTCGGCCGGGAACGACCGGTGGGCCGGACCCCCGCGAGGGGATCCGGCCCACGGTCGACGACAGGCGTCCGGTCAGCCGCGGAGGGCCTGGACCGCGGCTTCCAGCCGCTTGCCGAAGTCGCCGTCCGCCTGGCGGAAGTTGTTGATCGCGCGCTCGGCGATGTCGTCGCGCGAGACCTTGGCGATGAACCCGGCGAGGTTCTCGATCAGTCGGGTCTTCTCGTCCTCCGAGTAGAGCCGGTAGAGGTTGCCCGCCTGCACGAAGTCGTTGTCCTCGGCGTGGACGGGGGCCTCGGTGTTACCGGTGGTGCCGGTGACCGGGAGCGGCTGCCACAGCGGGCGGTCCGTCTGGGACGGGCCGCCGAAGCTGTTCGGCTCGTAGTTCTTGGCGCCCTGGTGACGGCCGTCGTAGAGGAAACCGTCCCGGCTGTTGGTCCGCGCCTCGGTGGCGTGCGGGCGGTTCACCGGCAGGTGGTCGGCGTTGATGCCGACGCGGTAGCGGTGGGCGTCGCCGTAGGCGAAGAGCCGGCCCTGGAGCATCTTGTCCGGGGAGGGACCGATGCCCGGCACGAAGTGCGCGGGGCTGAAGATCGACTGCTCGACCTCGGCGAAGACGTTCTGCGGGTTGCGGTTGAGCTCCAGCTTGCCGATCTCGATCGGCGGGTAGTCCGCGTGCGGCCACACCTTGGTGAGGTCGAACGGGTTGAAGCGGTAGCCGGCCGCGTCCGCCGCGGGCATGATCTGGACCTGCACCGTCCAGGACGGGAAGTCACCGCGCTCGATCGACTCGCGCAGATCACGCTGGTGGCTGTCGGGGTCCTCGCCGGCGAGCTTGTTGGCCTCGTCCGCGGTGAGGTTCTTGATGCCCTGGTCGGTCTTGAAGTGGTACTTGACCCAGAAGACCTCGCCGGCCTCGTTGTTCCACTGGTAGGTGTGCGAGCCGTACCCGTTCATGTGGCGCAGCGTGGCCGGGATGCCGCGGTCGCCGAAGAGCCAGGTCACCTGGTGCGTCGACTCGGGCGACAGCCCCCAGAAGTCCCAGACGTTGTCCGCCTCCTGCGAGCCGGTGTACGGGTCGCGCTTCTGGGTGTGGATGAAGTCGGGGAACTTGATGGCGTCCTTGATGAAGAACACCGGGGTGTTGTTGCCGACGAGGTCGTAGTTGCCCTCTTCGGTGTAGAACTTCAGCGCGAAGCCGCGGGGGTCGCGCACGGCGTCGGCGGAGCCGAGGTTGCCCGCGACGGTGGAGAAGCGCAGGAAGGTCTCGGTCTGCTTGCCGACCTCGGAGAGGAACTTCGCCCGGGTCCACTGCGAGACGTCGCGGGTCAGCGTGAAGGTGCCGTACGCACCGGCGCCGCGGGCGTGCACGACCCGCTCCGGGATGCGCTCGCGGTTGAAGTGGGCGAGCTTCTCCAGCAGCGCCTGGTCCTGGACGAGAACCGGACCGCCGGCGCCAGCGGTCTCGCTGTTCTGGTTGTCGGCTACCGGCGCGCCGGCCTCCGTAGTGAGCGGTCCCTGCGTCACGTGCGCCTCCTGCGTCATGTCCTGCACATCAGTGATCGGCCGACCTCGGTCGTCGGTCCGATGTTCCGCACAGCCTGTCCCTTGGCGTATGCCGGTCTCGATCCTACAATGGACATTGTCTAAGTCAAGTGACCATCCAAAGTCACACCCGATCGGGACTCGGTTCCCCCACTGTTAGGCTGGGCTGCATGAGCGACCTGCTGGAACGACTTCGTGGACGCGGCTGGCGTATGACGGCACAGCGGCGTGTCGTGGCCGAGGTCCTCGACGGGGACCACGTACACCTGACGGCGGACGAGGTCCACGCGAGGGCCGTTTCCCGGCTGCCCGAGATCTCGCGCGCCACCGTCTACAACACCCTCGGCGAGATGGTGTCCCTCGGTGAGGTGCTGGAGGTCTCCACCGACCGCCGGGCCAAGCGCTACGACCCGAACGCGCACCACCCGCACCACCACCTGGTGTGCGCCCGGTGCGGCGCCATAAGGGACGTGCACCCCGCGGGCAATCCGCTGGCGGACCTGCCGGCGGACGAGCGCTACGGCTTCATGGTCTCCGGCGTCGAGGTGACGTACCGCGGCATCTGCCCGAGCTGCGCCGCCACCGCCTGACCCGACCCCTTCGGGCCCGCCTCGGGGCGGGCCCGGCTTCCCAGGTCGCCGGAGATGACGAAGGCCCGGATCTCGATGAGATCCGGGCCTTCGTCCTTCAGTAGCGGGGACAGGATTTGAACCTGCGACCTCTGGGTTATGAGCCCAGCGAGCTACCGAGCTGCTCCACCCCGCGTCGGTGAATGCAACTTTACGTCAGCAGGTCGGGCGGCGCAAATTCATTCACGCCGGCCCGCGGGCCCGACGGGGTTACGCCGTCAGCTCCTGGTGCAGCGCCTCGCGCAGCCGCGCGGCCCGCTCGGCCACCTCGGCCGGGCCCAGCTCCACCGCCCGGGCACACCAGCGCTGCCCCTCGGTCAGCTCGCCCCGGCGGGCGGCGAGGAGCGCCAGGCGCAGTGCGGCACGGCCGTGCCCGGCGGCGGCCGCACGGCTCCACCACAGGGCGGCCTCGCGCTCGCTGCCCTCGCGGGCCAGCAGCAGACCGAGGTTGAAGGCCCCGTTGCGGCTGCCCGCCTCGGCGGCCTCCCGGTACCAGTGGGCGGCGCTCTCCACGTCCCCGCGGGCGGCGGCGAGCATGCCGACCCGGACCTGGGCGCGGCGGTGCCCCTGCTGGGCGGCCCGCTCGTACCACTCCTCGCACTCGGTCTTCTCCGGCATCGGCTCGCCCAGCGCGGGCGCCCCCGGCGGCGGCTGGCGGGCGTCCAGCACCCCGGCCAGCCGGAACGCGGCCTCGGCGCTGCCGCCGCCCGCGGCGCAGCGCAGGTGCCGCTCGGCCTCCCGGTCCTCGCCGTCGCGCAGCAGGGCCATGCCGACCTGGAGCGCGGCGTCGGTGTGCCCGGCCGCCGCGGCGCGCTCGTACCAGCCCAGCGCCGTACGGTTCTCGTCGCGTCCGGCGTGCAGGATGCCGAGGTTGAAGGCCGCGTCGACGCTGCCCGCCTCGGCCGCCTTGGAGAACCAGGGCTCGGCCCCGGTGTCGTCGCCGGCCTGGAGGAGGAGCACCGCGAGCGCGTTGGCGGCCTCGCGGTGCCCGGCGTACGCGGCGCGGCGGTACCACTGCTCGGCCTGCGGGGTGCGGTCCTGGGCGGCACAGAGCAGGCCGAGGTTGTACGCCCCGTTGACGTCGCCCGCGTCCATGGCGGCCCGGTACCAACGCTCTGCGGTCTGCTGCTCACCGCGCGCGGCGTGCAGCGCGCCGAGCGCGTTGGCGGCGTTGCCGTCGCCGTCCTGGGCGGCGCGCAGCCACCACACGGCGGCGCTCTCCTCGTCGCCCGCGTCGCGCAGCAGAAAGCCCAGCGCGCAGGCGGCGCGCGGCTCGCCGTCCTTGGCGGAGGTGAGGTACCAGCGCCCGGCCTCCTTGAGCTCGCCGCGCTGCTCCAGGATCGCGCCGAGATGCAGGGCGGCGCGGCGGTGGCCCCGGGCGGCGGCCTGGCGGTACCACTGCTCGGCCTCGCCGACCCGGCCGGCGGCGGGTCCCGCCACCGGGCTGTCGCCGTCGGCCGCGCTCCTGGCGCCCGCGGCACCCGTCGCCCGTCCGTCCTGGGCGGGTGCGGGCGGGCCGCCGGGGAGGCCGAGGCCCGTTCCGGTTCGCCCCGAAGCGGGGCCCCGGCCCAGGCCGAAGGCCTCGTGCGGGTCCGCGACGGCCTTCCGCTCCAGGGCGCGGGCCAGCCGGTAGGCGGCCTCACGGTGCCCCTGTTCGGCGGCGGCGCGCAGCCAGCGCTCGGCGCCGACGTCGCCGCGGTGCTCCAGCAGGTCGGCCAGCGCGTACGCGCCCAGCGCGTGGCCCTGCTCGGCGGACTGGCGCAGCCAGTACTCCGCGCCGGGCTCGTCGCCGCGCTCGCGGAAGTGCCGGCCGAGCGCGTGCGCGGCGGCGGCGGATCCGGCCACGGCGGCGATGCGCCACCACCCGGCGGCCTCGTCCGGGTAGCCGCGCTGGTGCAGCAGGACGCCCAGGTTGTTCGCGGCGGCGCGGTCCCCGTCGGCGGTGGCGGCGCGCAGATACCGCTCGGCGCCGGCCAGCTCGCCGCGGCGCAGCAGCAGCGCGCCCAGGACGCTCATGGACGCGGTGTCCCCCGCGTCGGCGGCGCGTCGGTGGCGTGCCTCGCTCTCGGCGCTGTCCGCGGCGTCGACCGCGTCCGTGGTGTCCTCGTCGGACGCGGTCGCGGTGGCGCTCGCGTCGATGGCGCCGGTCCGCTGGACCGGTGCGCCCGCCCCGGCGATGGCAGCGGCGAAAGCCGCGTCTACCGCGCTTTCCCCATCTTGGCCGCGCCGCTGCACAAACCGCCCTGTCTCCAACAGAGTTGCCCTGTCCCCCATAAATACCATCGTCGCACCACCTGTAACCCGCGTACACCTGGTATATCGCGGCCAGTGAGGTCACTACAGCGTTTTGTCGACATGCCCACAGGGAGACAAGTCAAACACGTTCGGAAGCAACTACTGCCCAGCGAACCGCACTTCCCGCCCACAGCTTGGGACCGACACGGCCCGTACGCACAACAGGCACGACGAAGGCCCGGATCCCTTGGGATCCGGGCCTTCGTCTTTTCAGTAGCGGGGACAGGATTTGAACCTGCGACCTCTGGGTTATGAGCCCAGCGAGCTACCGAGCTGCTCCACCCCGCGTCGTTGTGTTCAAACCGTACCACGACGCGGGGTGGACTCTGCTCAGCTGCCCTGGTCGGAGCCCTTCTCGGCCCCTTCGGCCGCATCCGGCTTCCTCGCCGGATCAGCCGTGTCCGCGTCCGCAGGCTTCCCTACGCTCGCGGGCTCGGCCGAGCTGTCCGGCTTGGCATCGCCCGCCGGCTTCTCGGCGCCGTCGGCCTTGTTCCCCTCGCCGCCCGCCTTGGGCTGCGCGGCGGCGGCTCGCTCCAGGGCGTCCTGAAGAGCCTCCTGGGCCTTGCCGTAGGCCGGCCAGTCCTGCTCCTGCAGCGCCTTCTCGCCGTCCGAGTACGCCTTCTGGGCGTCCGCGATGGCCTTCTTGAGCGCTGCGCTGCCGGTGGCCGGGGGCTCGTCGGTCTCGCCCGGCGGCACATCGGGATCGGGCGGTGTCGTGGCCCCCTCGTCCTCAACTCCGAAGACGGCGTTGAGCGCCTCCCCGAGGCTGTTCTCGAAGACGATCTTCGAACCGTACGAGGCGGCCACCTTGCGCAGCAGCGGGTAGTTCTGGTTGCCACCGCGCGTGTAGACCGGCTCGATATAGAGGAATCCGCCCTCCAGCGGAACCGTCAGCAGGTTGCCGTACTCGATGTCCGAGTCGGTGCCCTTGAGGTTCCTCACGAACTCGGCGACGTCGTCGTTGCCGTTGAGCTCACTCTGTACCTGGCCCGGGCCCTTCACGGTGGAGGTGACCCGTAGCAGCCGCATCTCGCCGTAGTCCTTGCTGGCCGCGTCCGCGTTCACCGCCATGAAGGCACCCAGGTTGGGACGGCCTCGGGGAGTGAACGTGGTGGTCAGCGAGAACTGCTGCTCGTCCTGGCCCGGCATCTTCATGCTCAGGTAGTACGGCGGAACGGAGCCGGGCTCCTTGTTCGTCGGGTCGTCCGGCACCTGCCACGCGTCACTGCCGCTGTAGAACTGCGCGGGGTCCTCGACGTGATAGCGGGTGAGCAGCTCGCGCTGGACCTTGAAGAGATCCTGCGGATACCGCAGGTGTTCCATGAGCTCCTGCGGGATCTCCCCGCGGGCCTCGACCGTCCCCGGGAACGCCTTGCGCCAGGTCTTGAGGACCGGGTCCTTGGTGTCCCACTCGTAGAGCTTGACCTTGCCGTCATAGGCGTCGACGGTGGCCTTCACCGAGTTGCGGATGTAGTTGACCTGGTTCTGCTGGGCGACGACCGCGCGCTGGTTGGTGGTCAGCGAGTCGGCCGTGGTGTCGCCGAGCGTGGTCCGGGACGCGTACGGATAGCCGTTGCTCGTGGTGTACGCATCGACGATCCACTGGATCCGGCCGTCGACGACCGCCGGGTAGGCGTCGCCGTCGATGGTCAGCCACGGGGCGACCGCCTCGACGCGCTCCTTGGGCGTGCGGTTGTACAGGATCCGCGAGCCCTCACCGATGGCTCCCGAGTACATGATCTGCGGCTCGCTGAAGGAGACCGCGTACGCGGCACGGTTGAAGGTGTTGGAGAGACTGACCCCGCTGTCGCCCTTGTAGCTGGTGGTCTTCTCGCCGTCCTCCTCGTAGTCGAGCTCCTTCTGGGGCCCGCCGACGATGGAGTACTGCTGGGTGTTCTCGCCGTAGTAGATCCGCTGCTCGTACTTGCCGAGCTCACCGGTGGTGGGCAGCCCCGACTCGCTGAAGTCCGGGGACCCCGTCGGGTTCGTCCCGGTGGTGGTGCCCTTGGCCGCGATGGCGCCGTAGCCGTGGGTGTACGTGAAGTGGTCGTTGATCCAGTTCCGCTTGGGCAGGCCCTGGATGTTCAGCTCACGCAGACCGATGACGGTGTCCTGCTCCTTGCCGTCCTTGTCCTTGTAGCGGTCGACGTCCAGCGTCTTGGGGAACTGGTAGTAGTTCCTCCGCTGCTGGAGCTGCTGGAAGGCCGGGGAGACGACGTTGGGGTCCATCACGCGGTAGCTGGCCGCCGTGTTGGCCGCCGCCCGCAGCTTGCCGTCGTCCTCCGTCGTCGCCTGGCCCTCGTAGTCGTCCACCGTGGCGTCATCGATGTCATACGCGTCGCGTGTGGCATTGATGTTCTTCTGGATGAACTCCGCTTCCTTGGCCTGCTCGTTCGGCTGGACCTGGAACTTCTGCACGATCGCCGGGTAGAGCCCGCCGATCAGGATCGCCGAGAGCACCATCAGGCCGAAGCCGATGACCGGGAGCTGCCAGGTGCGCCGCCACAGCGTCGCGAAGAACAGCACGGCGCAGATGGCCGCGATGCAGAACAGGATGGTCTTCGCCGGAAGGTAGGCGTTGGCGTCGACGTACCGCAGGCCCGTCCAGTTGTCCGCGGCCTTGAAGTCACTGGACTTCACCGCCAGCCCGTAGCGGTCGAGCCAGTACGCCACGGCCTTCAGGGAGACGAAGATGCCCAGCAGCACCGAGAGGTGGCCGGTGGCCGCCCCGGTGGCACGGGCGCCGGGGCTGGTGATGCGCAGCCCGCCGTACAGATAGTGGGTCAGCGCGGCGGCGATCAGCGAGAGCACGGTCGCCGCGAAGCCGAAGCCCAGCAGGAAGCGGTACCACGGCAGGTCGAAAGCGAAGAAGGCGACGTCCAGCTGGAACTGGGGGTCCTTCTGCCCGAACGGCACGCCGTTGACGTACAGCAGCCACGTACGCCACTGACCGGAGGCGGAAGCTCCGCCGATCAGTGCGATGAGCGCCGTGACGGCCAGCAGCACCCACTTCTTGTAGGGGGCGATGCTCATCCGGTAGCGGTCCAGGCTCTGCTGCTCCAGGGACATCGCGCTCAGCGGCGGCCGGAGCCGGTGCGCGAGCCAGATGTTCACTCCGATGGCGATCGCCATCAGCAGTCCGAAGACGAGGAAGAGCCCGATCTTGGTCCACAGGGTGGTGGTGAAGACGGATGAATACGCGACCGACCTGTACCAGAGCCAGTCCGTCCAGAACCCGGCGAACATGACGAAGGCCATGGCGAGAACCGCCAGGACACCCAAAGTCATGAGCAGGGTACGGGCGCGCCGGGACGGGCGGCCGACTCTGATCCGTGGCCCGGTCGGGCCTCCGCCGCGGTCCGGCATCTGGAAAGCCAACGTGCGCACCTCGTAGTTCGCGGTCGTGTGGACGGGCCCAGCGGTCCTAGAGCCCACCTATGCAACTTACTGAGGCTTTACCTAGTTCCCGTTCCCGGGGCGGAAGGAGGCAGGATATTGCCCATGCCCAACGTTTCCCCCGCAGGACCCCCGATGGCCGCGAGTCCGCTCACCGTCGCCGTCCTCGAAATCGACGCCTATGCCTCCAATCTCGGCTGGGACCAGCCCGCCCGGCTGTTCGCCCTGGTCGACACCGCACAGCTGCGGGTCCAGGAGCCCTCCCTCGCCGCTCAGCTGGGCCTTGAGGACCCCAGCTCCTCCGTCGCCGCGCTCACCCCGATCGAGCAGGACGAGCTGCCCCCGGGCACCGCGCTCGACGACTTCCTCGGCACGATCGCCTGGCCCGACGCCGTGGTCGGCTGCGCCATGACGGTGGAGCGGCTGATGCTGCCGCCGTCCGCCGAGACCTCCGTGCCGGACGGTCTGAACGACAAGCAGCTGACCCAGTGGGTCGCCAAGCACCCCGACCGGCAGGAGGTACGGATGACCGTGGCCGTCCTGCGGGACGGGGCCCGCGAGTCCGCCGTACGGCTGCGCGAGAAGGACTCGCCCACCGAGGTGCTGACCGGCGCCGGTCTGGTGCCCGGCCTCGCCGAGGCGCTGGCAGCGACGTTCGAGTCCTGATCGGGCCGCTGCCCGGGGCCGTCGTACGGTTCCCGGGCGGCGCGGCCGTCAGCCGGCCGAGCAGCTCGGCAGACCCGCGGTCTTCCCCGTACGGATCTGCTCCATCGACTTCGTGGCGTCCTCGATGGTCTTGACCCTTACCAGGGTGAGCCCGTCAGGTGTGTCGGCGGCGGCCGACGCGCAGTTGTCGTCGGGCGTGAGGAAGTAGCGGGCGCCGGCGTTCCGGGCGCCGACCAGCTTCATGTTGATGCCGCCGATCGGGCCGACCGCGCCCGCGTCGTCGATGGTGCCGGTGCCCGCGACGAACTTGCCGCCGGTCAGGTCACCCGGGGTGAGCTTGTCGATGATGCCGAGGGAGAACATCAGCCCGGCGCTCGGCCCGCCGACGTCGGCGAGCTTGATGTCGATCTCGAACGGGAACGTGTGGTCCGTCCCGGCCCTGATACCGACGATCGCCCGGCCCTTCCCGCCCTCCTCGCCGTCGCCCTCGGCGGCGGGGGCCTTCGCGGTCCTGATGGTGATCTCCTCGCCGCCCTCGGGGGCGCGCCCGGCCTTCTCGGCCGCGGCGGCGGTCTTCGCCGGGATGATGGTGAAGGTGACGTCCTCGCCGGGCTGGTGCTCGGTGACGAGCTTCGCGACGTCGCCGGGCGCCTTGACCACGGTGCCGTCGACGGCCTTGATCACGTCGCCCGCGTGCAGCTTGTCCTCGGAGGGGCTGCCCTTGACCACCGTGGAGACCACGACCTGAGTGGCGACCGGGATGTCCAGTTCCTTCAGGGCAGCCACCTTGGCGCTCTCCTGGGACTGGCTGAACTCCTCGGCGTTCTCCTGGGTGGACTGCTCCTCGGTCTTGCCGTCCGGGTAGAGCGTGTCGTGCGGCACCACGACGCTGTCGTGGGCCAGCCAGCCGTAGACGGCCTCGAAGACGTTCATCCGGTACTCCGCCCCGGTGACGCGGACCGTCGTCATGTTGAGGTGCCCTGATGCCGGGTACGTCTTGCGACCGGAGATCTGCAGGACGGGCTCGCCACGCGCGTCGCCCAGCGTGTTCACCGTCGGTCCGGGGGACATCTCCGCATACGGCACTTTGATCAGCACGCCTGCGCAGAGCAGCGCGATGAGGACGAGGGCGGAGGCGAGCATCGTCGCGGTGCTGCGTGGCATGGAACGACAGTACGGGAAGGGCCTGTCAGTGCACCGCCGGGGCCGGTCCGTACGGGGAGACCGGAACGCGGCGGAAGGTGGTCACGCGGCGTGCGTCGGTCTTCAGAGAGCCCCGGAACCGGAGTGCGACTTCTCCATCGCGTCACGGAACCTGGCGTAGCCGGCGAGTTCGGTGACATCGCCGGTCGTGCGATTGCGGGCAGCCCAACTCGCCCATATCGCACCACCGACAGCAGCGAAAAGTGGAATCAACAGCCAAGCGAGTGCCGCCATCACGACCTCCCTACCCCATGAGCGACCGGGTGCCCGATCAGCAGATTAACGATCCGGAAGACCAACGCTCATGGCGGGGGGGCGGTTACGCAAATCGGGGCTGATGCGCCCCGGTCCGGTTTGCGCTCAGCAGGCTCCGACCCACTCCTCCGTCCCGTCCGAGAACCGCTGGTGCTTCCAGATCGGAACCTCGTGCTTGAGGTCGTCGATGAGCTTGCGGCAGGCGTCGAAGGCCTCGGCTCGGTGCGGGCATGCGACGGCGACGACCACGGCCAGGTCGCCCACCTCCAGTTCACCCACTCGGTGGACGGCCGCCAGTGCGCGGACCGGGTGGTCGGCGACGACCTTCTCCGCCACTCGGCGCAGCTCGTCCTCGGCAGAGGGGTGACAGGAATAGCCGAGCGCGCCGACGTCCTGTCCCGCGTCGTGGTTGCGCACGGTGCCGACGAAGAGCGCGATGCCGCCCGCCGCGTCGTCGCCGACCGCACGGAAGACCTCGTCGACGGAGAGCGGGGTGTCCCGGATCGCCAGCAGCCGGATGGGGTCGGCCGCCGCGTGCTCGCCGGGATGGTCGTGGGTGGGTGCCATGCTCCCATCGTGCCGTACGGCTCCGACATCCCGGAACTGCCTGTTCTTCCGGCGGCCGGCCGGCCGGTTTGGAGCCTTCTACAGGGCTCGGGCGCCGTTGGGCGGTCAGATGCGGCGGCGGGCCTTGCGGGCGCGGCGCACCACGGCGGCCGCGCCGAGCAGGGCGACCGTCGCTCCGGCGGCTCCGGCGGCGGTGGCGTCCTTGCGCCCGAGGCGGCGTCCGGCGAGCGTGTGGCGGCCCTCGACCTCTTCGAGGAGGGCTCCGAGCACCTCCTCGTTCGTCCACTTCGGCCGCCAGCCCACGTCGTGCAGCCTGCTGACGCTGACCACCCAGGGGTGCATCGTGTACGCCAGGTCACCGGCCGGGGACGGGGTGAGGCCGATCCGGTGCAGCCGGGCGGCGGCCCCGAGCGCCACGGCGGAGGGCAGCTCCATCCGGCGCACACCGCTGAGCTCCTCGACCTCCTCCTGCTCCAGCCAGCCGTCGCAGCCGACCGCGAACTCGCCGTCGATCTTCTCCAGGGCGGCGTACTCCAGCGCCGTCACCAGGTCCTCGACGTGGCAGAACTGCCAGGTGGGGCGCGATCCGGCGACGACCAGGAGGCGCGGGGACTCGAAGTAGCGGGTCAGGGCGGTGTCGGTGCCGCCGACCAGGACGGTGGGGCGCACGACGGTGACGTGGAGCCCGGGGTGGGCGCGCGGGGCCCGGCGGCCGAGCCGCTCGATCTCCAGGAGGTCGCCGACGCCGGTGGCCTCGGCGGTGGCGCGTAGTTCGGCGTCCTCGGAGAGCGGCACATCGTTGTCGGCGAGCGCCCCGTAGACCATCGCCGAGGTGCACAGCACGACGCGGTGGACCCCGACGGCCGCCGCGGCGGTGAGCACGGTCTGGGTACCGCGTACGTTGTACGCGGTGCGGGCCGCGGGGTCGGTCTCCAGGTCGAGGTCGAGGGCCAGGTGGACGACGACGTCCGCGCCGCGCAGCTTCTCGGCGATCGCCGGGTCCCGTACGTCCAGGATGTGCCAGGTCGCCTCGGACGCCTCTCCCCGGCGCTCGTCGATCGCGATGACCTGCTTGATCGCGTCGGATGCGGCGAGGTGGGCGGTCAGCAGTTCGCCGATGCCGGTGGCGGCGCCGGTGACCGCGACGACGGGGCCCCGGTTTCTGGGGCTCCTGGGGCGTTTCGTCTCGGGTGTGCTCTCGGCCGAGGGGTCGGTCAGGTTTCGCGCTGCGCGAACCTGCGGATCTGGGGAACTCACCGGGCGTCTCCAGCGGTTGTCTTCAGTACGTACCCGAATGACGCGTACGTACCAGGTGGCGTCCATCCTGCCGCAGGCCGGGAGTCGGCGGAGCACTGAGGCCCGAAGCGGGCGTGGTGTCTACGCTGGATGGTGATGTCGGGCAGTCGCCGTCGGTTCGAGCCGGCGGCCCTACGAGCCGAGGAAACCCGTGAGTGACACCCCATTCGGATTCGGCCTTCCGCCGGAGGAGCCGGAGAACGGCGACGAGGGCAAGAAGAAGGACCCCACCGAAGGTGGGCAGGGGGCGGGCGGGCCCGGAGGCCCGTTCGGATTCGGGCCGGGAGCGGGCGGGGACAACCCGTTCGCCGCGATGTTCGGCTCGATGAATCCGAACGATCTCGGTGCCGCCTTCCAGCAGCTCGGTCAGATGCTGAGCTACGAGGGCGGTCCCGTGAACTGGGACATGGCCAAGCAGATCGCCCGCCAGACGGTCTCGCAGGGCGCCCCGGACGGCTCCAAGGACGCCAGTGTGGGCCCGTCCGAGCGCACCGCGGTCGACGAGGCGCTGCGGCTGGCGGACCTGTGGCTGGACGGCGTGACGTCGATGCCGTCCGGTTCGGTCTCCACCGTGGCGTGGAGCCGGGCGGAGTGGGTCGAGGCCTCGCTGCCGGCCTGGCAGCAGCTGGTCGACCCGGTGGCCGAGCGGGTGGGCCTGGCGATGGGCGATGTGCTGCCCGAGGAGATGCAGGCCATGGCGGGCCCGCTGATCGGCATGATGCGGTCGATGGGCGGCGCCATGTTCGGCCAGCAGATCGGGCAGGCCGTGGGCGTGCTGGCCGGTGAGGTGGTCGGTTCCACCGACATCGGGCTGCCGCTGGGGCCGGCGGGCAAGGCCGCGCTGCTCCCGCTGAACGTCGAGAGGTTCGGCAAGGACCTCAGCGTCCCGCAGGACGAGGTGCGCCTGTATCTGGCCCTGCGCGAGGCCGCCCACCAGCGGCTCTTCGCCCATGTGCCGTGGCTGCGTTCGCATCTGTTCGGCGCCGTCGAGGCGTACGCCCGCGGCATCAAGGTCGACACCAGCAAGCTGGAGGACGTCGTCGGCCAGTTCGACCCCTCCCAGCCGGAGCAGTTGCAGGACGCCCTTCAGCAGGGCATGTTCCAGCCGGAGGACACGCCCGGGCAGAAGGCGTCCCTGGCCCGTCTGGAGACGGCTCTCGCACTGGTGGAGGGCTGGGTGGACGCGGTGGTCCACGAGGCCTCGAAGTCCCGGCTGACCTCGTCCGACGCGCTGCGCGAGACGATGCGCCGGCGCCGTGCCTCCGGTGGACCGGCCGAGCAGACGTTCGCCACGCTCATCGGTCTCCAGCTGCGCCCGCGCCGGCTCCGGGACGCCTCGCGCCTGTGGGCCTCGCTCACGGACGCACGGGGTCTGGAGGGCCGGGACGCGCTCTGGGCCCACCCGGACATGCTGCCGACGGCCCACGATCTGGACGACCCGGACGGCTTCGTCCATCACGAGCAGGCCGACTTCTCCGAGCTGGACAAGATGCTCGGCGAAGCGGCGAAGGGCTCGCGGAAGCCCGCGGCGGAGGACGAGCCGAAGCCTGAGTCCGTCGAGGGCGAGGACGACGGCGACGACGAGGGCACGAGCGAGGGCAAGGACGGCCGCGGCCAGTGACCCTGCGCGACGACGCCGTACTCGTACTGAAGGGCTATGCCCCCGAGGACGAGGCCGGTGACCAGGCGGAGCTACGTCTGGCCTACCTGGATCACCTGGCACAGCACGAGGACGGCATGTGGAAGGCGTGCGGGGCCGGGCATGTCACGGCCAGCGCCCTGGTGATCGATCCGGAGCGGGAGAGGGTTCTGCTGACCCTGCACCGGAAGCTGCGGATGTGGCTCCAGATGGGCGGCCACTGCGAGGAGCGGGACGTCACCCTGGAGGCGGCGGCGCTCCGTGAGGCGACGGAGGAGTCCGGCATCACGGGGCTCACCCTGCTGCCCGGCGGACCGGTCCGGCTGGACCGGCACCCGATTCCGGCTCCCTGCAACTGGCACCTCGATGTGCAGTACGCCGCGCTGGCGCCGGCCGGGGCGGCGGAGCGGATCAGCGAGGAGTCTCTGGAGCTGCGCTGGTTCGGCTACGCGGACGTGCCGGGGGTGGCCGACGCGTCCGTGGTGCGCCTGCTGGAGGCGACGCGGTCCCGGTTGTAGCGGCGGGCCGCAGGGATGTGCGTAAGGGGCGGCCTCCGGGAGGCCGCCCCTTACCGCTGTGGCTTGCGGGTGCGGATCAGTTCCAGGCGTTGTTCTGGTTCTGGCCGTGGGAGCCCTGCTGGCCCATGCCGAACTGGGCGCGGGCGCCCTGGCCGATCTGGGCGTTCTGCGGCGGCATGACCTCGCTCGGCTGGACCAGGGCAAAGCCCTGGCCGAGGAAGCTCAGCTCCCAGCCCTCCCCGGTGTTGCCGCGCCGCCTGAAGACACCCGAGGAGTGCGTCTGGGCCTGCATCTGCACACGCAGGGAGCTGGACCAGGCGACGATCGCGTCCGCGTCGACGTTGACGTACTTCTCGGGCGTGACCTGCATCATCAGGGGCTGGCCCGAGGTCATGAGGGCGACCTTGCCCGAGCCGGAGATGTTGAGCTGGTACTTGCCGCTGCCGGAGATCCCGTACTGGCTGTCCACCGCGATGACCTCGGTGTGCAGCGAGGAGTCGAGCGCGAGGACGTAGGAGCTGTCCACGGTCATTCCCTCGCGGTCGACGTCCACGACGTGGACGTACTGCGCGAGGTTGGCGAGGTAGACGGTGCCCTGGCCGGACACGCGCATCAGGTCGAGGCCCTCGCCGGTGTTCGCGCGGGCGCGGCGCTGGCCCTGGGACTGGTATTCCCCGTCGAAGTCCATCAGGCCCTGGTAAGCGACCATGGCGCCCTTGCGGGCGAGGACGTCGTCGTGGCCGGTCAGCGAGACCCGCAGGAGCTGCGGGTTCTGGATCGCGTACCGGTCCTGGGTCTGCTGCTCGGTGTGGCTGAAAAGCGGACTCTGCATGATGTGTTCTCCCTCCCCGTCAGTTCCGGATCCGCAGCCGGTCGGTGCTGTCCTCGCTCGGCTGGACGACGACGATGCCCTGGCCGGAGAAGGCCATCTGGTACGCCTCGCCGCTGCCGCGGCCGATCAGCGAGCCGGCCTTGAAGCTCCGCTTGCCCTTCACCTTGAGGTTCGGGGACCAGGCGACGAGCGCGTCCGGGTCGACGTACGTCTCGTCCTCGCCGCGTCCGCAGTCGACGACGATCGGGGTGCCGCGCGAGGTGATGGCGACCCATCCGGTGCCCTGGACGACAACGTTCCACAGGCCCTGTCCGGCGAACTTGGCGAGCCCCTTGACCTTCTCGACGCCCCAGGTGAGGTGGGCGTCGAAGGCGAGCAGGTTGGTGCCGTTGACCGAGATGGAGTCGTTGTCGAGGTTGATGACGACCACGTCGGCGCCGTAGTCGGCGAGGTAGAGCAGTCCGTCGCCGGAGCACTTCATGACGGGCGCGCCCTCGCCGGTGATCCACTGGGAGGCGATCTGCCGGGCGGCGGGCGGGTTGGGCTCGTACTGGATGAAGCCCTCGTACGCCACCATCGAGCCGGTGCGCGCGAAGAGGTCCTGCCCGGAGGCCATGGCGACCTTGAGCATGGTCTTGCCGTGGTTCTCCATACGGGCCGTGACGGGGGTCGGGGCGAAGCCCGCGAGTTGCTGGTTCATGACGGGCTCCCTCAGACCTCGTAGGGCTGGACGACGATGAAGTTGCCGGGGGCTCCCCGGAACTGGAGGTTCACGGTCTCCCCGCTGTGTCCGGGGTACGCGTTGCGGCGCAGCCGGACCTGGCTGGAGACGATCACCTGGGAGGCGGCCGACCAGGCGACCACCGCGTTGCAGTCGGCGAACGTGGTGGGCGTGACCGGCAGGACGACCGGGGTGCCGTGGGTCTTGACGATCACGGTGCCGGTGCCCTGGAACTGCATGGTGAACAGTGCGCCGCCGGGGATGCCGTGCCCTTCGACCCTGCGGACCTCGTACTGGAGGGACTCGTCGAAGGCGAGGACGCTCTCGGCGGAGACGCAGATGGCGTCGCCCTGCAGCTCGATCGGGTGCAGGTGCGAGCCCTCCTCGGCGAGGAAGACCTGGCCGCGGCCGGTGCAGCGCATCAGCTGCATCTCCTGGCCCGTGGCGTTCCCCACGGCGCGGCCCACGAACCCGGCGCTCTTGTAGCCGAAGTCCACCTTGCCCTGGTACATCACCATGCTGCCCTGGCGTGCCAGGACCCCGGATCCGCCCATGGTCAGGTCGACCCGCATGAGCTGCTGGTTCTGCGGGGTCCAGCGCTGCCCGGTCGCGGTCTCCTTGTACGGATGCAGGGCCGCCTGGAGACCCGCGCCCGTGGCCGGCACCCCCTGGGGCACGCCCTGCGGGACACCCGGCGGCATCCCGACGGGGGGCTGCTGGCCGTACGGGGCCGGCGCGGGCTGACCGTAGGGAGCGGGGGCCTGCTGGCCGAAGGGAGCGGCGGGCGGCGCCCCCTGGCCGGGGACCTGGCCGAACTGGGGCTGCTGCGGCTGCTGGGGTTGGCCGTACGGGGACGGGCCTTGGGGCGTCTGGGGCGCCTGGGGCGCCTGGGGCGCCTGGGGAGCCGGCGGCGGGGCCGCGATCGTCGGCGCCGCGTGCATCGGCTGCTGCGGTGCGGGCGGCGGCGTGGGCGCGGACGGGGCGCCGAAGGCCGGTGCGGGCGCCGGGGCCGGGGCCGGGGGCGGGGGCGGCGCGCCGAAGGCCGGTGCGGGCTGCGGGGCCGGGGCCGCGGGCGGCGCGCCGAAGGCGGGGGGTGCCGCGGCCTGGGCCGGCGGGGCGAATCCCGGGGCGGCGGCGGGCGGGGCCTCTTCCTCGGCGACCTCGCCCCCGAAGTTCTTCAGGAGCGCGTCGAGACCGCCGTCGAAGCCCTGGCCGACGGCGGCGAAGCGCCAGACGTCCTTCAGGTAGAAGTCACCGAGCATCACGGCGCGCTCCGTGGTGAACTCCGACCCGGTGAAGGCGTACCGCACCACTTCCTCGCCGCCCGCGACGATCCGGATGTATCCCGGACCGATCTGGGACATCTGCCCGGAACCGTCGAGCGTCGCGGTGAAGGAGAGCTTCTGGATGGCTGCCGGAATACGGTCGAGCGTGACGCGGAACGATTCGGTGTCACCGGACTGCGCGCCGAGGAGCTGAATGGACTCCTCGGGCGATTTCGGCTGATTGAAGAAGATGAAGTACCGGTCGTCGGAGAGCTGCTCATGGGCGTCGAGGCCGAAGCAGCTGATGTCGAAGGTCAACCCCGGGGCCGCGATCTGCACGCCTACGTACAGATCCGTCCCTGGCGTGAGATCACTGATCTTGGCCTTGTGGCCGCGTTGGAATTCCCTGGCCATGCGTAACGACCGTCCCCCATCCCGAAGGTAAATGCGTCGCGTCAGGCTAACCGCAAACGACGACATCGGACCAAGCCGGTACACACCCGGTACAGAATCGGCGAACGCGACCTGCCCCGGTCACTCCTCGCGGGCGGCGGGCAGGTGGGGCAGCCGATCGGCCGCCACGACGCCCTCCAGGTACCCCCGGGCGCGCTCGGTGCGCGGATAGGCCTCCAGCAGCCGCCAGAACCCGGGACCGTGACCGGGAACGAGCAGATGCGCCAGCTCGTGGAGGAGTACGTAGTCGACCACGTACTCCGGCATACCCTGCAAGCGGTGCGAGAGCCTGATGCTGCCCTCGGCAGGGGTGCACGAACCCCAGCGGGTGTTCTGGTTGGTCACCCAGCGCACCGAGGCGGGCCTGGCGCGACCGTCGAAATACTGGACGGACAGCCGCCCGGCACGCTCGACGAGTTCGGTGTCGCCCAGGACGCGCTTGCTCTCCTGCGCGGCGAGCTTGTCCAGCATCACGCCCACCCAGCGTCGTTCTTCCGCCTCCGACATCCGGGCGGGGATGAGCACAATCGTGCGGTCGCCCTCGCGGTACGCGGAGACCGACTTCCTGCGCCGGGTGCTCCTGCGGACCTCGACCGCGCTCGTCGCCGAAGCGCGGGCCGGATGGGCTGCCGCGCTGCGCTGATGGCTTCCGGCGCTGGGCGCGGGGGGCTTCCCGGCGAAGCCGGGCGACGGGTCGGCGGACACGCCACGACGTTACCCGCTGTCCGTGGGGGAAGTCCCGCCCCCGGGAACGGTTGGCGGCGACCCGCACCACGGCACGCACCATGCGAACGACCACACGCTTGAACGACCAGGAGCTTGAATGACTAATGACCTGCGCCTGTGGACAACTCCGGGCGAGGTTCGGCGCGGGCCCGCATTCTGGCGGAGGTCCCACGGAAAGACCCGTGGATCAACCGGTCTGCGGGCACAGCTGTGCCCGCGACACCGCTCGGGGGGAGAAATCATGTATCCGATGCTGAAGCCCGCACTGCGCCGCGCCTGGCGCGGACGGAACACCGTGCAATTCGGTGTGACACCCGCACATGCCGTGACGCTCGGACCGGTGGACCTCGCCACGGGAAGCTTTCTGGAGCTGCTCGACGGCACGCGAGGACTGCCGCTGCTGCACGAGGCGGCCCGTGCGCTGGACCTGTCGGAACGTCACGTGGACACCTTGCTCTCACGGTTGACGGAGGCCGGGCTCCTGGACGACCCGAGGTCGGCCGGCCCGGGAGCCGATGTCCTGTGCCGTCGCGCAGAGGTGATGGACCGCCAGCGACCCGATGTGGCCTCCCTTTCGGTCGTCCGTCCCGAGCCGGGTGGCGGCACGCGCCGGATGGCGGCCCGGCGGGCGATGCGGGTCCAGGTTCGAGGCGCGGGCCGGGTCGGGGCGTCCATCGCCTCGGTGCTGTCGGGCGCCGGAGTGGGGCACGTGGAAGTGCTCGACGGGGGCCGGGCCGAGCACTGGGACGTGGCGCCCGCGGGGCTCCCCCCGGCATCAGTGGGGGAACGGCGCGACGTGGCGGCCCGCCGGCTCGTCCGCCGGTGCGCGCCCGGGCCCGCTCCCCGGCGGGCGAGGACGGACGGAGCGGCGGCCGACCTGCCGGGGAGCTCCGGGCAGCCCGGTCTGTCCCTGATCGTCGTCGCTCCCCGGGACGGCCTCGCGGTGTACGCGCCCGTGGCGGACACGGCCGGCCCCTGGATCGCGTCGGGCACTCCCCATCTCTATGCGGGAGTGATCGAGGCCACCGGCGTGGTCGGGCCTCTCGTCCTGCCCGGGGGTACGGGGTGCGCGGGCTGCCTGGAGCTGCACCGCGCGGACCGGGATCCGCAGTGGCCACGGATGCTGGCGCAGTGGCGTTCCGGGCGGCGGGGAGCGGTGCCCGCCTGCGATCTGGGACTCGCGACGGCGGTCGCCGGTCTCGCCGCGGCACATGCCCTGGCCTTTCTGGACGGCGACCTTCCTGCCTGTACCGGAGCTCGTTGGGAGGCGGCTCTGCCCTTGCTGGACTGGCGTTCCGAGCCGATCGGCCCGCATGCGGACTGCTCCTGCGGGGCGGCCGGGGGCGCTACGAGGGAACGGCCCTCCGGTGCTCTTCCGGCGCAGGACACAATGGCGGGGTGACCGCCGTCGCCGGAGAGACACCGGAGGCAGGAGCGGCACGGCAGTCTGGGAACTGGAGGGGCACATGTCTGATCTTCCCCGGAAGGCGGTTACGCGTACGGCCAAGCTGGCCGCGCTTCCGCTCGGCTTCGCCGGCCGTGCCACATGGGGTCTGGGCAAGCGGATCGGCGGAAAGTCGGCCGAGCTGGTCGCCCGTGAGGTGCAGCAGCGCACGGCGGACCAGCTGTTCAAGACCCTGGGTGAGCTGAAGGGCGGGGCCATGAAGCTGGGCCAGGCCCTCTCCGTCTTCGAGTCGGCCCTGCCCGAGGAGGTCGCCGGCCCGTACCGGGCCGCGCTGACCAAGCTCCAGGAGGCCGCGCCGCCGCTGCCCGCGCGCACGGTCCATGAGGTTCTCGCGACCCGGATCGGGGAGGACTGGCGGGATTATTTCCTGGAGTTCGAGGACACGCCGGCGGCTGCCGCCTCGATCGGGCAGGTGCACCGGGCGGTGTGGCACGACGGCCGCGAGGTCGCGGTGAAGGTGCAGTATCCCGGCGCGGGCGAGGCGTTGCTCTCCGACCTCTCTCAGCTCAGCCGCTTCGCCCGGCTGCTCGGCCCACTGGTCCCGGGGATGGACATCAAGCCGCTGATCAACGAGCTGCGGGACCGGGTTTCGGAGGAACTGGACTACGAGCTGGAGGCCCGGGCGCAGCAGGAGCACGCGGCGGAGTTCGAGGGCGATCCGGATGTGGTGATCCCTCAGGTGGTGCACCAGTCCGACCAGGTGCTGGTGACGGAGTGGATCGATGGGATCCCGCTGTCCGAGGTCATCGCGGAGGGGACGGCGGAACAGCGGGACCGTGCGGGACAGTTGCTGGCCCGCTTCCTCTTCTCCGGTCCGGCACGCACCGGCCTGCTGCACGCCGACCCGCACCCGGGCAACTTCCGGCTGCTGCCCCCGGCGCCGGAGAACGCCGAGCAAACGGAGGGCGCGGAGCATCCGGAGGGCGCGGCGCTCCCGGTGGGAGACGGCGGTTCCTTCGGGTCGTGGCGGCTGGGGGTGCTGGACTTCGGCACGGTCGACCGGCTGCCGGGCGGGCTGCCGCGGAACATCGGCGACTCCCTGCGGCTGACGCTGGAGGGCGACGCTGCGGGGGTGTACGGGCTGCTGCGCGAAGAAGGCTTCGTGAAGGAGTCGATCGACCTGGCCCCGGACGCCGTGCTCGACTACCTGCTCCCGATCATCGAGCCCACGCAGGTGGAGGAGTTCACCTTCAGCCGGGGCTGGATCCGGGAACAGGCGGCCCGGATAGCCGATCCGCGCTCCCCCGCCCATCAGCTCGGCCGGCAGCTGAATCTCCCGCCGTCCTACGTCCTCATCCACCGGGTGACGCTCAGCACGATCGGGGTGCTGTGCCAGCTGGGCGCGACGGTCCGGCTGCGCGATGAGCTGGAGGCGTGGCTGCCGGGGTTTCTCACGGAGGACGCCGAGGAGACCGAGGTGGAGGGGACGGAGTACGTCGAGGAGGAGGGGGAGGAGGAAGGGGAGCAGGAAGGGGAGCCCCTCCAGGCGTAGGAGAGGTCAGAGGGCCTCGATCACCACCAGAGTGAGTCGAGGCGGCTCTCGATCGCGCGGATGTGGAGGCGGGCGCAGCCCTCGCAGAAGAGGAGACGGCGTCCGTCCTCCACGGAACAGAGCCAGGTGGGAGGGGCTGTGTCGCCCTCGGCGGCGGTGCCGCAGCGGGCGCACACCACGCCGTGCTCGGCGGGTTGTTCGGGGGGATGGGTCTCCTCGTCCACCTCCTGACGATATCCCCGTGACCGGATGGCCGACGGTACAACGCACCGCGGGGCCGTCCGTGTCCGGACGGCCCCGCGGTGAGGTGACGGTGCACGGGTCAGTGCATGACCGCCATGGCCAGCGCGCGGCGGGCGCGCAGCGAGGCGCGCTCCGCTCGGCGCTGCATCCGGCGGGCGGCGATCAGGCGGGCCGACTGGCGGTCCTCCTGGGCCTCCCGCAGGCGGTCGTGCATATGCGCACGCGCCATGGCTTCTGGGATGAGTTGCATTTCGCGGGTCCTGTTCTGACGCGAGTCGTTCGCGCCGATGATGGTGACGTCGGGGGTGGCGGAGCCGACGGGCTCCTTCGTGGGGGTGATCATTGGTGCCTGATTCCGGGGGTCATGGGTCTGGGGACGGTCGATCGTTCCGAGGCGGAGCCTGCGTGTGGGGGCGGGGACCCCACAGGTCGCGATCACGCTGCGACCGGGTTCTTGCGCGGACGGCCACGCGGACGCTTGCGGGCCACGACGACGCCCTGGACGAAGAGCTCGCCGCCCCAGACACCCCACGGCTCGCGGCGGTCCTTCGCCCCGGCGAGGCAGGCCTCGACGAGCGGGCAGGTGCGGCAGAGGGACTTGGCGTACTCGACGTCGGCGGGCGACTCGGCGAAGAAGACCTCCGGGTCGTAGGAACGGCAGGGGACGGGTACGCCGAGGTTCTCGATGGCGTCGTCGAGCGCGGTGAGCGTGGTGAGCGGGGTCAAGGTGGAGTCCTCCGTGGAGCCGGGCGGCGAGATCGGGGTGGAAAGCGGTACTGACGGGGCGTGCGTTTCGATGTGCACGGTGGGTGGTGTCCTCGTCTGGTCGTGCCGGCCTGTTGGCCGGTTGGCGGCTGCTGGTACCAGGTCCTGCTTGTCCCGAGGCTCCTTCGCTCCGTCCTGTCCGTTCGGACAAAACAAAAGGGCCGCGGATCCCGAGTGGGGTTCCGCGGCCCTGAAGGCGCCGGCCTGATGCTGGATCAGGCTGGATCACTCCAGGGTTCAGGCCCACGGAAGGCCCACATCATGTGGTGGTGCTGCGTCTGCTTCTCGGCTCCGGCACCGGCTGCCGCAAAGGCATAGGCCTGAGCCTGTGCTGCCTTCGCTACTGCTGCCGCCGGTGCCTCGATCGGTCGCTCATTACGCTCCCGCGTCACGGGGAGGCTCACCAGGGACAGCGGACGGACGGCGGAGACGCCGGACAGACCGGTGGCGCGAAGCGAGGCAACCGAGGAGCGGGTGAGGCCGAGCGAGCAGGCGGAGACGACCGAGAGATCGGTCATTTTCTGGGTTTCGATGATGCTGATCACTTCAATCGCCTCCTCTCGGCGTCTCAGGGGGACCGGCCGGGACCGGTCCTGCGTATTCGGATAAGTACAGCACGGAATCAGGGCTTCAGAGAAGTCGCTGTTCCCGTGGTTAAGAACCTATGGTGACGACTGGGGCGGGCGCAAACTATTTTCTGGACGAGTTTTCCTCAGGTCTCGTCCGCGCCCTCCTCGGACTCGCCATCAATCGCCTCACCTGCGCAGATGGCCAGAACATCGGTGCCGAAGCGGCTCAACTTCCGGTTGCCGACGCCGGCGATGACGACCAGCTCGCCCGCGGTGGACGGCACGGCCTCGGCGATCGCCATGAGCGTCTTCTCGGTGAACACGCAGAAGTCCGGCTGCCCCAGCAGGGCCGCCTGCGCGGCACGCCAGTCGTACAGCCGCCCGTACAGGGCCTCGTCCATGTCCGAGGGGCACTCCTCGCAGCGCATGAGCTTCATCTCGCCCGCGTCGGTGAGCGTCCGTCCGCAGACCCGGCAGCGCACCGGGCTCCTGGGCTTGCGCTCGACGGCCGGGGTCCGCTCGGCGGCGGCCCGGCCGGATCCCCGGTCGATCCCGCCGCCGCCGCCGGCGCCGCTCCGCGCGCCCGAGGCCGTCGAGCCCGGGCGCAGCCCGTTCAGGAAGCGGGTCGGCCGTCGGCTCGCCCGGCCGCCCGGTGACCGGGACAGGGCCCAGGAGAGCGAGAGGTGGACGCGGGCGCGGGTGATTCCGACGTACATCAGGCGCCGCTCCTCCTCGACCTGCTCGTCGGTCTTGGCGTAGGCGATCGGCATCATGCCCTCGGTGAGTCCGACCAGGAACACGGCGTCCCATTCGAGGCCCTTCGCCGAGTGCAGCGAGGCCAGGGTCACCCCCTGGACCGTCGGGGCGTGCTGGGCGGCGGCCCGCTCGTCCAGCTCACGGACCAGGTCGGTCAGGGTCGCCCCCGGTTTCGCCGTCTCGAAGTCCTCCGCGAGGCGCACCAGCGCGGCCAGCGACTCCCAGCGGTCACGCACGGCTCCCGATCCGGCGGGGGGCCTGCTGGTCCAGCCCTTGGTGGAGAGCACCGCCCGCACCTGGGCGGCCAGGTCCTCCGCCCCGTCGAGGAGCGAGTCGTTGCCTCCGGCGCGGGCCGCGCCGCGCAGGGCGGTGCCCGCCTCACGGACCTCGGCCCGCTCGAAGAACCGCTCGGCGCCGCGCAGCTGGTAGGGCACCCCGGCGTCCGCGAGTGCCTGCTCGTAGACCTCGGACTGGGAGTTGACGCGGTAGAGGACGGCGATCTCTCCGGCCGGCACGCCCGCGGCGACGAGATCGCGGATCCGCCGGGCGGTGCCCTCGGCCTCGGTGGGCTCGTCGGGATACTCCGCGTAGACGGGCTCGGGCCCCTTGTCGCGCTGCGAGACCAGCTCCAGCCGGTGGTCGGCCGCCTTGCCGTGGGCCTGGCTCAGCAGGCCGTTGGCGAGGTGGACGACCTGGGGGGTGGAGCGGTAGTCCCGCACCAGCTTGACCACGGTCGCCGCGGGGTGGCGGGTGCGGAAGTTCAGCAGGTGGTCGGGGGTCGCCCCGGTGAAGGAGTAGATCGTCTGGCTGGCGTCGCCGACGACGCAGAGATCGTCCCGGTCCCCGACCCAGAGGTCGAGCAGCCGCTGCTGGAGCGGGCTCACGTCCTGGTACTCGTCGACGACGAAGTGCTGGTACTGGCCGCGCACGTGCTCGGCGATGTCGGTCCGGTCCTGGAGGATGCCGACGGTGAGCAGCAGCACGTCCTCGAAGTCGATCACCGAGCGGTCGCGCTTGAGCTGTTCGTACGTGGAGTAGATCTGGGAGAGGACCGCCGGATCGCGGGGGGCGTCACGCTGGGTCTTGGCGACGGCCGCCGGATAGTCGGCGGGGACGGTCTGGGTGACCTTGGCCCACTCGATCTCGCTGGTGACGTCCCGCAGCTCGTTGCGGTCGAGCCGGAGCTCGCAGCGGGCGGCGGCCTCGGCGACCAGCTGCACCTTCCGCTCCAGCAGCCGGGGCAGCTCGCCACCGACGGCTTTCGGCCAGAAGTACTGGAGCTGTCGGAGGGCGGCGGAGTGGAAGGTCCGTGCCTGGACGCCGGTCGCGCCGAGCTGTCGCAGGCGGCCGCGCATCTCTCCGGCGGCCCGGTTGGTGAAGGTGACGGCGAGCACCGTGGCCGGCTGGAGGATGCCCGCACGCACCCCGTACGCGATGCGGTGGGTGATCGCGCGGGTCTTGCCCGTACCGGCTCCGGCCAGCACGCACACCGGTCCGTGCAGGGCCAGAGCCACCTCGCGCTGCTCGGGGTCGAGCCCGTCGAGCACGGCGTCCGGGGTCTCGGGAACCTGGGGGAAGAGGGTGGAGTGCGTTGCTGCTGTCACCCCGCCATGCTGCCAGGTCCCACGGGGCGGATGCGGCGGTTGTCCACAGGGGTGAGGTATTCGTCGTACCGGCTACCGCGGCACGGGGGCTGGTACGGGGGCCGATACGGGGGCGGGGTGGGAATGGTGGCCGCGTCCCGTACGTTCCCTATCCATGCGGAAGGGCCGTCGACAGCGGCCAGGCCGTGAGTGACGCTGCCGGCCGCGCAGCGTACGGACGAGACGAAGGAGCGCCAGCGACATGGCGGGCACTGTGACGATGTACAGCACCACCTGGTGCGGCTACTGCCGTCGGCTGAAGAGCCAGATGGACCGCGAGGGCATCGCGTACAACGAGGTCAACATCGAGCACGACCCGGAGTCGGCCGCGTTCGTCGAGAAGGCGAATGGCGGAAACCAGACGGTCCCGACGCTGCTGATCGTGGCCCCCTCGGGCACCGAGTCGGTCATGACGAACCCGTCGCTCGCCCAGGTGAAGCAGGCGCTCGCCGCCTGATCCCGGCCGATGGACGACCGCCCGTCGCGCACACCACTGCCCCCCGGCCCGGCCGGGGGGCAGTGGTGTGTCCGGGGGTGCTCAGTCGGTCCGCTTCGCGCTGCCGGGCCTCGGGAGCGGCTTGCCGTACCAGAGCTCGATCAGGCGGGCCGCGATCGAGATGCCGAACGGGGGCATGACCTCGCCGGACTCGAAGGCGGCGGTGAGGTCCTCGCGGGAGAACCAGCGGGCCTCCTCGATCTCCTCGCCGTCGACGGCGATGTCGAAGGTGGTCGCCCGCGCCATGAAGCCGAGCATCAGGCTGGAGGGGAACGGCCAGGGCTGGCTGGCGATGTACTCGACCTCGCCGACGGTGACCCCGGCCTCCTCGTAGACCTCGCGGGCCACGGACTGTTCGATCGACTCCCCCGGCTCGACGAACCCGGCGAGCGTGGAGAAGCGGCCTTCCGGCCAGTGCACCTGGCGGCCCAGCAGGGCCCGGTCCCGGTCGTCGGTGACCAGCATGATGACCGCCGGGTCGGTGCGCGGGTAGTGCTCGGCGCCGCAGGCCTGGCAGCGGCGGATGTGGCCGGCCGCCGCGATGACGGTGCGCTCGCCGCAGCGGGAGCAGAAGCGGTGCAGCCGCTGCCAGTTCTCCAGGGCGACGGCGTGCGCCATCAGGCCCGCGTCGCGGGGGCCGAGGAGAAGTCCCGCCTCGCGGAGCCCCGCGGGCCGGGCCGACTGGTCCATGCGGCCCGGCAGCGTGTCCTTCTGGAGCGCGAAGTAGCTGACGCCGTCCTCGTCGGTGCCGAGGAAATACCGGTGGGTCTCGGTGACCGGGGCCTCGAAGGCCTGGGTCATGACGATCTCGGTGCCCCCTTCGGGGGTGTCGTCGATCAGCACCTGGCCGCCGGAGACGACGAAGACACGGGTCGTCGGGTGGCTCCACGCCACGGCCAGCCACGCCTCGTCGAGGCGGTGGTGTGCCGCGCGGTCGATGCCGCTCGGCGCGGTGAGGCCGATCGGGCGGTCTGCGGTGGCGTTGTCGAAGGTGCTCACAGGTGCTTTCTACTCCCCCTGGGTGGATCGGGTGTGCACAGATACGTGGAGGGTGTGCAGATGATTCAGCGGAGTCCCGGTTCCGGGCGGGCAGTGGTTCCGGGCGGGCAGCGGGTGCGGGCGTTCAGTGGTTCCGGGCGGGCAGTGGTTCGGGCGTGCAGCGGGTGCGGGCGTTCAGTGGTTCCGGGCGGGCAGCGGGTACGGGCATTCAGCGCAGTGCCGTGGCCAGCTCGCCCCACAGGTGGGCGGTCGTCTCCACACCCTTGAGCAGCAGGTCGAGCTCGACCTTCTCGTCGGGGGCGTGCCAGCCGTCGGAGGGTACGGAGATGCCGAGGAAGAGGACGGGTGCGCCGAGCACGTCCCTGAGGTCGGCGGCGGGACCGGAGCCTCCTTCGCGGGTGAAGAGGATCTTCTTCCCGAAGGCCCGGCCCATCGCGCGGGCCACCGCCTGGAGGGCGGGGTGGTCCAGCGGGGTCAGGCAGGGGCGGGTGGCCGGCTGGAAGGCGATCCGGTGGCGGACGCCCGCCGGGATACGGGACTCGGCCCAGCTCCGGACGGCCTGCTGTACGCGGTCGGGCTCCTGGCCGTCGACCAGCCGGAAGCTGATCTTCACCAGGGCCGAGGAGGGGATGATCGTCTTGCTGCCGGTGCCCTGGTAGCCGCCGCCGATGCCGTTGACCTCGGCGGTGGGGCGTGCCCAGACGCGTTCCAGCGTGGAGTACCCGGCCTCGCCCGCCGCGGCCTCCGACTTCGCGGTGCGCAGCCAGGTGGCCTCGTCGAAGGGCAGTTCGGCGAAGAGGGCCCGCTCGGTGTCGGTGAGGTCGGTGACCCCGTCGTAGAAGCCGGGGATCGCGACCCGGCCGTCCGCGTCGTGGAGGGCGGCGACGAGGCGGGCGATCTCGGTGGCCGGGTTGGGGACCGCTCCGCCGAACGATCCGGAGTGGATGTCCTGGGCGGGGCCGTACAGCTCGATCTCGCACTCGGCGAGGCCGCGCATGCCGGTGCAGACGGTAGGGGTGTCCTCGTCCCACATGCCGGTGTCCGAGACGATCACCGCGTCGGCGGCGAGCCGGTCCGCCCGCTGCTCGGCCAGGGCGCGGAAGTTCGGGGAGCCCGACTCCTCCTCGCCCTCGATCAGCAGCTTGAGGTGGACGGCGGGGGTGGAGCGGCCGGTCGCCGCGAGGTGGGCGCGCACCCCGAGGGTGTGGAAGAACACCTGTCCCTTGTCGTCGGCCGCGCCGCGTCCGTACATCCGGCCGTCCCGGATCACCGGCTCGAACGGGTCGGTCGCCCAGCCGTCCTCGCGGGCGGCGGGCTGCACGTCGTGGTGGCCGTAGACCAGGACCGTCGGGGCGTCCGGATCCTCGCTGGGCCACTCGGCGAAGACCGCGGGCGCCCCGGGGGTCTCCCAGATCTCGGTGACCGGGAAACCGGTCTCCTTGAGCTTGGCGCTCAGCCACTCCGCGCTGCGCCGTACGTCCCCGTCGTGCTCCGGCTGCGCGGAGACGGACGGGATGCGCAGCCACTCCGCGAGGTCGTCGAGGAAGGCTGCGCGGTGCTGTTCGGTGTACGTACGGACGGCGCTGTCCGGGGTCTCGCTCATGCTCTTGAGCCTATCCGTCCTCGGGGGCCTCTTGCCGGTCAGGGCAGGACACTCCCTAGGGGGCCGGCTCGTCCAGCAGGATCCGCTCCAGCTCTGCCCGGCCGGGCAGGTCCTGCGGGTGCACGGTCTCCCCGCTGCGTACGTAGAGGAAGGTGGCGGTGACCTCTTCGAGCGGCAGGTCGTGCAGTTCGGCCCAGGCCAGCCGGTAGACGGCGAGCTGGAGCGGGTCGGCGGTGCGGTGGCGGGTGGTCTTCCAGTCGACGATCTCGTACCGGTCGCCCGTGCGGTAGACGGCGTCGATCCGGCCCCGGATCACGCGGCCCGCCAGGGTGATCTGGAACGGGGTCTCCACCCGGTACGGCGTGCGCCGGGCGTACGTGGTGCGCTCGAACGCCTCCTTCAGCTCGGCGAGGTCCCGCTCGTCGGCGATCTCCGCGTCGCTCTCTTCGCCCCCGGGCAGTTCGTCGGGGCCGAGCATGGGCAGCGGCAGTTCCTCGTACCGCGACTCCACCCAGGCGTGGAACCGGGTGCCCCGGCGGGCGGCGGGCTGGGGCGGGCGGGGCATGGGACGGGCCAGCTCCCGGGCGAAGGCGTCGGGGTCCTCGGCCAGGCGCAGCAGCTGGGTGGCGGAGAGCGCGGCGGGCACGAGGACCTCGCGCACGGTGGCGCGGGCGCGGCGCAGCTCCCCGGCCAGGGAGTCCAGGTCCCGGTCCCAGGAGGCGAGGGTGCGGGCCTCCTCGGGGGTGAGCCGTTCCGCGGGACCGGCTTCCTGGGGGTGGCGGGCGGCCGGGATGTGCGGGGGCGTGTGCGGTGCGGTGTCAGGTGCCGGGGGCGGTGCGGTGTCAGGTGCCGGGGGCGGTGCGGTGTCAGGTGCCGGGTCCGGCGCCGTCCCGGGTGCGCTCGGGGGGCGTTCGGTGGGGAGCGCGTCCCAGTCCCACTCCTCGTCGACCGGCTGCTCGTCGACCGGCTCCGTGCCGACCGGCTCCGTCCCGAACAGTTCCTCGTCGAACAGTCCGTCGTCGACCGGTGTGTCATCGGGCTCGTGCGCAGGCTCACCGGTGGCCAGCCGCTCCAGGTGGGCCAGCACCGTGTCCCGGGCGGCGCGGCGGCGGGCGAGGGCGTCGGCGTCCAGCGGGAGCGGCCAGGCCAGGTCGGCGTCCCGGTCCGCGAGGGCCGGATTCTCCTCGTCGTCGGCGGGCTCGTCCGCCCATGCCTCGATCTCGCCGTGGCCCGCCGCGCAGTGCTCGTACAGCGCGTCGAGGAAGGCGGACGGGCCGAGCGTCCTCTTCTGGGACGGGCCCCACCAGTGGCCGGAGCCGAGGAGCAGGGAGCGGGGGCGGGTGAAGGTGACGTAACCGAGGCGCAGCTCCTCCGTGTGCTGGTGCTCCTTCATCTCCGCCTTGAACGCCTTGACCCCCTTGGCGTCGAGGCCGTCGTGCGTGTCGAGGGCCGGGAGCGTCTCCGCGTCGCCGCGCAGGGCGTGCGGGAGCACCTGGGGCTGGGCGGTCCACGCCTCCCGGGCCCGGTCGCTCGGGAACTGGCCCGTGACCAGTCCGGGTACGGCGACGACGTCCCACTCCAGGCCCTTGGACTTGTGGGCGGTGAGGACCTTGACGGTGTTCTCGCCGCCGGGCAGCGCGTTGTCGAGGCCCTTCTCGTACCGCGCGGCGGTCCGCAGGAAGCCGAGGAAGGCGAGCAGGGTCGCCTCGCCGTCCAGGGAGGCGAACCGGGCCGCCGTGTCCAGGAAGTTGGCGAGGGTCTCCCGGCGGCGGGCGGCCAGCGCCTGCGGGGACGCGGACAGCTCGACCTCAAGGCCGGTGGTGGCCAGGACCCGGTGCAGGACGTCCATCAGGGGGTCCGCGAGCGAGCGGCGAAGGTCGCGCAGCTCCCGGGCGAGGCGGGCGAAGCGGACGCGGGCCTCGGCGGAGAACGGCAGCCCGTCGTCGGCCGCGTCCCCCACGACCAGGAAGGTGTCCAGCGCGTCCGCGAGCGATATCACCTCGGCCGGATCCGTGCCCTCGACCGCGTCCGCGAGCCGCTGGTCCGCGTCGGCGTCGTCCTTGTGGCCGGCCCGGTGCACGAGGAGGCGGGCGCGGCGGCCCAGGAGCGCGAGGTCGCGGGGGCCGATGCGCCAGCGCGGTCCGGTGAGGAGGCGGACCAGGGAGGCGTTGGCCCCCGGGTCCTGGAGGACCTCGCAGACGGCGACCAGGTCCGCCACCTCGGGCAGGTGGAGCAGCCCGGCGAGGCCGACGACCTCGACCGGGATGTCCCGGGCGACCAGCGCTGCCTGGATCTCGGGGAAGTCCCCCGCGGTGCGGCACAGGACGGCGATCTCGCCCGGCGGGGTGCCGGTGCGCACGAGGTGGGCGAGGGAGTCGGCGAGCCAGTCGATCTCCTCGGTGTGCGTGGTCAGCAGGGCGCAGCGGACCATGCCGTCCCGCTCGGCTCCCGGTGCGGGGCGCAGCGCCTCGACGCCCTCGTGCATCGCCCGCAGGGGTTCGGCGAGGCTGTTGGCCAGCTGGAGGAGCCGGCCGCCGCTGCGCCGGTTCTCGCTGAGGCTGTAGCGGGTGGCGGGGGTGCCGTCGGCGTGCGGGAAGTGCTCGGGGAAGTCGTCGAGGTTGGCGACGGACGCGCCGCGCCAGCCGTAGATCGCCTGGCAGGGGTCGCCCACGGCGGTGACCGCGTGGCCGGTGGGCGCGTGGCCGGTGGGCGCGTGGCCGCCCTCCCCGGGCTCCGTACCGGCTCCGAACAGCGCGGAGAGCAGCAGCCGCTGGGCCACCGACGTGTCCTGGTACTCGTCGAGCAGGACCACCCGGAACTCCTCGCGCAGGATCTTCCCGACCTCGGGCCGGGTCAGGGCCAGCTCGGCGGAGAGGGCGATCTGGTCGCCGAAGTCCAGCAGGTCCCGGCTGCGCTTGGCGGTTCGGTAGCGCTCGGTGAGACCGAGGAGGGAGCGGCGGGCCTCGGCGGTCTCGGGGATCTTGCGGAGGTCGGCGTTGCTGAGTTTCGTGTGCTCCAGGGCGCTCAGCAGCTCGGTGTCGTGACGGTGCAGCGCGCCGGGCCGTACGAGGTGTTCGGACAGCTCCCCGTCGAGCGCCAGGAGATCGCTGACCAGGGTGGGGAAGGACCGGGTGAGCGCTGGATAGGGGCCCGGGGCCTCGCGCAGCACCTTCGCGGCGAGCTGGTAGCGGGTGGCGTCGGCGAGGAGGCGGGTGGTCGGCTCCAGGCCGATGCGCAGGCCGTGCTCGGTGAGGAGACGGCCGGCGAAGGCGTGGTAGGTGGAGATGGTGGGTTCGCCCGGGGGGTTGTCCGGGTCGATGACGTCGGGGTCGGTGACCCCGGCGGCGATGAGCGCCCTGCGGACGCGCTCGGCCAGCTCGCCCGCCGCCTTGTTGGTGAAGGTGAGGCCGAGGACCTGCTCCGGCGCGACCTGGCCGGTGCCGACGAGCCAGACCACGCGGGCGGCCATCACCGTGGTCTTGCCCGACCCGGCCCCGGCCACGATCACCTGCGGGGCGGGCGGCGCGGTGATGCAGGCCGTCTGCTCCGGGGTGAACGGGATCCCGAGGAGCTCCTTGAGCTGCTCGGGATCGGTGATGCGTGGGGACACGTGAGAAACGGTAACCGGAGCCACTGACAACCCGGGCCGATGCCCGCGAAAGGCCCGACGCCACCCCCGGCCCTACTCCACCACCTGCCGGCCCTCCGGCTGCGCGCTGCACGAGGCGCGGAAGGCGCAGTGGGCGCAGTGGGCGCCGGTGGTGGGCGTGAAGCGTTCGTCCAGGACCTTCCCCGCGGCGGTGGCGAGCAGGCCGGAGACCCACTCCCCCGCCAGCGGCTCCTGGGCCTGGACCTTGGGGAAGGCGTCGCCGCCCTCCTTCTTGGGCGCGGGCTGGCGGAGCTGGACCAGCTCGGCGCCGCCCGGCTCCGGCCGCCGGCCGTCGAAGACCTCGTCGACCGCGCCCTCGCGGACGGCGAGCTGGTAGACGGCGAGCTGGGGGTGGGCGGCGACCTCGTCCTTGGTGGGCGCGCCCTTGCCGGTCTTGAAGTCGACGACGTACGCCCGGCCCTCCGCGTCCTGTTCGACCCGGTCCATCGAGCCCCGGATGCGGACGGCGTACTCGCCCGCCTCCAGGGTCACGTCGAAGTCGTGCTCGCTCGCGGTGGGTGTGCGGCCGCCCCGGTCCAGGACGTGCCAGTGCAGGAAGCGTTCCAGGGCGGCACGGGCGTGGTCCTTCTCCTGTTCGGACTTCCAGGGGGCGTCGAAGGCGAGGCCGTTCCACACGGAGTCCAGGCGTTCCATGAGGACGTCCAGGTCGGCGGGGGTCCGGGAGGAGGCGACCTCGTCGGCGAGTACGTGGACGACGTTGCCGAACCCCTGGGCGGCGGTGGCCGGGGCGTCGGCCTTCACCTCGCGGCCGAGGAACCACTGGAGGGCGCAGGTGTTGGCGAGCTGGTCCAGCGCGCTGCCGGAGAGGGTGACGGGCTGGTCGCGGTCGCGGAGGGGGACGGCGGAGCGGGTCGGCTCCTCCAGGCCCCACCAGCGGTACGGGTGGGCCGCGGGCACCAGCGGCTGCCCCTCGTCGTCGGTGAGCGCGGCGAGCCGGGCGAGGCGGTGGGCGGCGGCCTCGCGCAGCGCGTCGGAGGCGGCCGGGTCGACCGTGGTGGAGCGCAGCTCGGCGACGAGCGCGGCGACGGCGAGGGGGCGGCGCGGGCGGCCGGTGACGTCGCGGGGTTCGACGCCCAGTTCGGTCAGGAAGCGGGAGGGCTGGTCGCCGTCGTCGGCGGGGGCCTTCACCGCGGTGACGACGAGGCGGTCGCGGGCGCGGGTGGCGGCGACGTAGAAGAGCCGGCGCTCCTCGGCGAGGAGGGCCCCGGGCGTGAGGGGTTCGGCGAGTCCGTCACGGCCGATCCGGTCGGCCTCCAGGAGCGAGCCCCGGCGGCGCAGGTCGGGCCAGACGCCCTCCTGGACCCCGGCGACCACGACGAGCCGCCACTCCAGGCCCTTGGAACGGTGGGCGGTCATCAGGCGTACGGCGTCGGGGCGGGCGGTCCGCCGCGAGAGGGTGTCCGCGGCGATGTCCTGGGCGTCGACCTCTTCGAGGAAGTTGAGGGCCCCGCGCCCGCCGGTGCGCTCCTCGGCGCGGGCGGCCGTCTCGAACAGGGCGCACACCGCGTCGAGATCGCGGTCGGCGTTGCGCCCGCCGGCCCCGCCGCGCAGCGCGGCCCGCTCCAGCCTGCCGGGCCAGGGGGTGCCGTTCCACAGGGTCCACAGGGCCTCCTCGGCGGTGCCGCCGCCTTCGAGGAGTTCGCGGGCCTTGCGCAGGAGCGCGCCGAGGCGCTGCGCGCCGTGGGCGTACGCCGGGTCGTGCGTCACGAGCCGTTCGGGCTCGGCGAGGGCGCGGGCCAGCAGGGCGTCGGAGGGCGCGGGGACCCGGATCCCGGCAGCGCGCTCCTCGTCGCGCAGGGCCCGGCCGAGGCGGCGCAGGTCGGCGGCGTCCATGGAGCCGAGCGGGGAGGTGAGGAGGGTGAGGGCGGTCTCGGAGTCGAGCCAGGGGGCCGCCGCTTCGTCCTGCTCCTCGTCGGCGCGGGCGGTGTCGCGGGCGGCGTGCGGCTCCTCGTCGGCGCGGGCGGTGTCGCGGGCGGTGTGCGGCTCCTCGTCGGCGCGGGCGGTGTCGCGGGCGGCGTACGACCCCTCGTCGGCGCGGGCGGTGCGCAGTGCGGCCGCGGCCACCGTCCGCAGCGCCGTCAGCAGGGGGGCGACGGCCGGTTCGTGGCGCAGCGGGAGGTCGTCGCCGTCGACCTCCAGGGGGACCCCGGCGGAGGTGAGGGCGCGGCGGACGGCGGGCAGCGAGCGGCCTCCGGCCCGTACCAGCACGGCCATCTCCTGCCACGGCACCCCGTCCTCCAGGTGGGCGCGGCGCAGCAGGTCCGCGATGTTCTCCAGCTCTGTGGACGCGGTCGGGTAGGTGTACGTCTCGACCTGGCCGCCGTCCCGGACGGCGGCCGGGTCGCGGTGGGCGCGGACCAGGTCGGCGGGCAGCCGGGTCAGCGGCATCCGGCGGGTGAGCAGCCGGGTCGCCGCGAGAAGTCCGGCCCCGGAGCGGCGGGAGGTGGTGAGGACGCCCACGGGCGCGGGGCCCCCGTCCGCCCGGCGGAAGGTGTCCGGGAAGTCGAGGATGCCGTTCACGTCGGCGCCCCGGAACGTGTAGATCGACTGGTCGGGGTCGCCGAAGGCGATCAGCGTCCGCCCGCCGCGCTCTGCCGCCCCGCGCTCCTCGGCGTACCCCGGCGCGCGCCCCCGGTTGCCCGCCAGCGCGTGCAGCAGGCGCACCTGGGACGGGTCGGTGTCCTGGTACTCGTCGACGTACACCGCGTCGTAGCTCCCGGCCAGCCGCTCCGCCACCTCGGGGCGCTCGGCGAGCAGGACCGCGCGGTGCACCAGCTCGGCGTAGTCCAGGACGCCCTGGGCGTCGAGGATGTCGAGGTACTCGGCGAGGAACTGGGCCGCCGCCCTCCAGTCCGGGCGGCCGGTGCGACGGGCGAAGGCGGCCAGCGCGTCCGGGCCGAGGCCCAGTTCACGGCTGCGGGCGAGCACGGCGCGCACCTCGTCGGCGAAGCCGCGGGTGGTCAGGCAGGACCGCAGCTCGTCCGGCCAGCGGACGTGGGCCAGGCCCTCCTTCTCCAGGTCGAGCTGGCCCGCGAGCAGCTCGCGGACGGTGACGTCCTGTTCGGGCCCGGACAGCAGGCGCAGTGGATCGGCGAACAGATCGGCGTCCTGGTGGGCCCGGACCAGGGCATAGCAGTACGAGTGGAACGTGGTGGCCTGCGGGCCCCGGGCCGCCCCGAGGCGGGCGGCCATCCGGTCACGCAGCTCGACGGCGGCCTTGCGGCTGAAGGTGAGAACGAGGATGCGGGCGGGGTCGGCGCCCCGGTCGACCCGCGCGGCGACGGATTCGACGAGGGTGGTGGTCTTTCCGGTGCCGGGGCCGGCGAGGACCAGCAGCGGGCCGCCCGGGTGGTCAACCACCGCGCGCTGTGCTGCGTCCAGGAAGGGGGGATCCACGGAGCCCGGCGGGGTGCGGACCAGGCGGTACGCACCCGTGGTCCGCGGCCGTGACTCACGGTGGGGACTGTGCCGGGTGGAGGAGGAACTCACGTGGATCGCCGGTCCTGGTGGGTGTACGCGGGTGTACGGAAGATGAGGGACGGGGTCGGTGCGGACGGGGAAGAGGGGAGGGGCGGAGCGTGCCGCGCGATGACGACGCTACGCCAGCGACGGCACGGGAGGCAGCGGCCGAGCCGCGTCGCTCGTCACGTGCCCTGCCGCCGTCACGTGCGCTGCCGCCGTCACGTGCGCTGCCGCGTGGGGCCGTATCCACCGGGGGTCGATGGCGGAAGCTGTCAGGTGTGAGCTTTCTCGCCCCGACGGCCCGCACCACGGGCGTCACCGCCAGCACCACGCGCGTCGCCGCCCGCACCACGGGCGTCACCGCCCGCACCGCGCCCTTCATGAGGCGCGGCTCCCGTCTCTCCGCCCTCACCGCCGCCGCCGTCCGGTCGCACGCCGCCGTCCCAGCGGGCGCGCCGCATGTCGATGCGCGGAATGTGCCCCTCCGCCCGGTGCGACGCCTCGCGCAGCGGGGTGCCCTCGGCGCGGTAGTGGTCCAGCGCCCGCAGCTCGTGGGCGGGGAGCAGGGTCCCGTCGGAGCGGACGACGCGCCACCACGGCACGGCCGATCCGTACAGCGCCATGACCCGGCCGACCTGGCGGGGTCCCCCCTCGCCCAGCCACTCCGCGATGTCGCCGTACGTCATCACCCGGCCGGGCGGAATCAGGTCGGTCACATCGAGGACGCGTTCCGCGTACTCCGGCAGTTCGGCGCCGGCCGGGGCGGTGCCGGACCCGCCCTCGCCCGTCTGGTCCTGGCTCATCCGTCCCATCCTGCCGTACGCCACCGACAGCCCGGCCGAAACGGTATCCGTCCGGGCACACCGCGTGCACACGGGTGCAAAGGAGCGTATGTTGCGCTTCCCGCGCCCGTGCGATGCACCCTGATGCCCTCCTCCGACTACGGGCCGTGCCACCATCATGCGGGCGGTGACCGGTGATACCAGAACACGAAGACGGACCAGAGGCGATGAAGGAGCAGGGCGTGCAGCCACCGAAGGCGGCGGACGCCTCCGATGCCGGGGAGCGCCCGCAGGGTGATTCCGAACCCTCCGGAGCGCCCCGTGCCGACGGCCCCACGGCGTTCACCACCGGACATCTGGCCGGCTCGACACTGGCCTCGGCCGAGGGCGCCCTGACCGACCGCGTCTCCGGCGACGAGCCGCTGCTCCCCGCCCGGGTGCACCGCCCCTCCGACCTGATGCGGCTGCTCATCGGGGTGCTCGCGATCGCGGTCCTGTTCTCGATCGCCGCGTTCGCCCATGGCACCACCACCGGCCTGGAGGACGACATCTCCAAGGGCACCGAACAGGCGCCCGATCTGCTGATCAAGATCGCCGGTCTGGTGTCCAGCATCGCCGTGCTGCTGGTGCCCGTCGCCTTCGCCATCGAACGCCTCATCAAACGCGACGGGCTGCGCATCGCGGACGGGGTGCTCGCGGCCGTGCTCGCCCACGGGGTGACGCTCGCCACCGACCTCTGGGTCTCGCGGTCCGCGCCCGGCACCATCCAGGACGCGCTGACCCAGCCGCAGACGGCCGGCGGTTTGACCGACCCGGTGCACGGCTATCTCGCGCCGGTCATCGCGTACATGACGGCGGTCGGGATGGCACGGCGGCCGCGCTGGCGCGTGGTGCTGTGGGTGGTGCTGCTGCTCGACGCGTTCGCGATGCTGGTGGGCGGGTACACCACCCCGTTCTCGATCATCCTCACCGTGCTGATCGGCTGGACCGTGGCGTACGGGACGCTCTACGCGGTCGGCTCGCCGAACGTCCGCCCCACCGGCCAGCACCTGATGGCGGGGCTGCGGCACGTGGGCTTCCGCCCGGTCGCGGCGATGCGCACCGAGGACGCCCCGGACCACGCCGACCAGAGCGACCGGGGACGGCGCTATCTGGTCACCCTGGAGGACGGCCCCCCGCTGGACGTCACCGTCGTCGACCGGGAACAGCAGGCCCAGGGGTTCTTCTACCGGGCCTGGCGGCGGCTCACGCTGCGCGGGATCACCCAGCGGCGCTCGATCCAGTCGTTGCGCCAGGCGCTGGAGCAGGAGGCGCTCCTCGCGTACGCGGCCATCGCCGCCGGGGCGAACGCGCCCAAGCTGATCGCCACCTCGGAGCTGGGTCCCGACGCGGTGATGCTCGTCTACGAGCACATCGGCGGCCGGACGCTGGACTCGATGGAGGACGAGGAGATCACCGACGATCTGGTGCGTGGCACCTGGCGTCAGGTGAAGGCTCTCCAGTCGCGTCGGATCGCGCACCGCAGGCTGACCGGTGACGCGCTGCTGGTGGATCGTTCCGGCAGGGCGTTCGTGACGGATCTGCGCGGCGGTGAGATCGCCGCCGGTGATCTGGTGCTGCGGATGGACGTGGCCCAGTTGCTGACCACGCTGGGGCTGCGGGTGGGGGCCGAGCGGTCGGTCGCCGGGGCGCTGGCCGTGCTGGGCCCGGACGCGGTGGCGGACTGTCTGCCGCTGCTCCAGCCGATCGCGCTGAGCCGCTCCACCCGCGCGACGCTGCGCCGGATCGCCCGCGAGCGTTCGCAGCGCGAGCGGGAAGCGGTGGTGGAGGCCTCGCAGGCGGCCAAGCAGGCGAAGGCGCAGTCCGCCGACGGGGCGTCCCCGGACCCCGGCGGGGCGTCCCCGGATCACGGCGCGGACCGGGAGACCGGACAGAAGGCGGGCCCCAGGACGAGTCCCAAAGCCGACCACAAAACCGGCCACAAGGCGGAGCGCAAGTCGCTGCGCACCGAGAAGCAGGCCGAGAAGCGCGCCATGGACGACGCGCTGGAGGAGGCCCGCGAGGAGGATCTGCTCGCCCAGATCCGGCGTCAGGTGCTGCTGATCCGCCCGCAGGCCCCGGTCGAACCGGTCCGCCTGGAGCGCATCAAACCGCGCACCCTGTTCAGCTTCATCGCCGGGGCCATCGCCGCGTACTTCCTGATCTCGCAGGTCACCCAGGCGAACTTCGGGGTGGTCGTGGAGCAGGCGGAGTGGGGCTGGGTGGCGGCCGCCCTCGGATTCTCGGCGCTGAGCTACGTGGCGGCGGCGATGAGCCTGCTGGGCTTCGTGCCGGAGCGGGTGCCGTTCTCGAAGACCGTGCAGGCGCAGGTGGCCGGCTCGTTCGTGAAGATCGTCGCGCCGGCCGCCATCGGGGGCGTGGCCCTGAACACCCGCTTCCTCCAGCGCGCCGGGGTGCGCCCCGGGCTCGCGGTGGCGAGCGTGGGGGCCTCGCAGCTCTTCGGGCTCGGCGCCCACATCATGCTGCTGGCGCTGTTCGGGTATCTCACCGGTACGGAGCGGACCCCGGACTCGCTGACCCCGTCCCGGACAGTGATCGCCGGTCTGCTGACGGTCGCGGTGCTGGTGCTGGTGGTGACGGCGGTCCCGTTCCTGCGGAAGTTCGTGGTGACGCGGGTGCGCTCGCTGTTCGCCGGGGTCGTGCCGCGCATGCTGGACGTGGTGCAGCGGCCGCAGAAGCTGCTGACGGGCATCAGCGGCATGCTGTTGCTGACCGGCCTGTTCGTGCTCTGCCTGGACGCCTCGATCCGGGCGTTCAGCGGCCCGGGCGTCCCCCAGCTGAGCTACGCGAGCATCGCGGTGGTCTTCCTGGCGGGGAACGCGATCGGCTCGGCGGCCCCGACGCCGGGCGGGATGGGCGCGGTCGAGGGCGCGCTGACGCTGGGCCTGATCGCGGTCGGTCTGCCGGCCGAGGTCGCGGCTCCCGCGGTGCTGCTGTACCGCGTGATGACGCTGTGGCTGCCGGTGCTGCCGGGGTGGATCTGCTTCAACCAGCTCACCCGCAAGGGCGAGCTGTAGCCGGCGGCCCGGGCCGGGCGAGCCGACCTTCCGCCGGGCCGCCGCGGGCGAGCTGTGGCCGAGCGTGGGCCCGGCGGGGGCGACGGGCCCCCGCCACCCGCATGGACCGCGCCCGGCCGCGCTCCCCGGCGCCCCGCCGCACGATGGGGGCATGAGGACTTCCCCCGCCCTGCGTGCCGCCGCCCTCGCCGCCACCGCCACCGTGCTGCTGCCGCTGGCCGCCTGTTCGGACGACGGTGACGGGGAGGGGTCCTCGACGCCCACCGGGGCCTCGACCGCCTCGCCGTCCTCCACCGCCGACGACCTGGCCTCGCAGCAGCTCGAATGGTCCCCGTGCCCGCCCCCGAACTCGGCCCAGGGCGGCGGCGAGTCGCCGTCGCCGCTGCCCGGCGGCGTGGTGTGGGAGTGCTCCTTCATGGACGTACCCCTCGACTACGCGGAGCCGGACGGCCGCACGATCGAACTGGCGCTGGTACGGGCGAAGGCCAAGGAGCGAAAGCGGCGGATCGGCTCGCTGGTGTTCAACTTCGGCGGACCCGGCGCGTCCGGCGTCGCTACGCTGCCCGCGTTCGGCACCGAGTACGACAAGCTCCGCACCCGGTACGACCTGGTGAGCTTCGACCCGCGCGGGGTCGGCCGCAGCGAGGGCGTCGAGTGCGCCGACGACGCCGAGCTCGACGCCTTCTACCAGGAGGACTCCACCCCGGACGACGCGGCCGAGGAGAAGCAGTTCGTCCAGGGGCAGAAGGACTTCATCGCGGACTGCGAGGAGAACTCCGGCCCCGAACTCCCCTTCGTGGGCACGACCAACGCCGCCCGCGACATGGACCTGATGCGCGAGGTCCTGGGCGACGACAAGCTGCACTACTTCGGCATCTCGTACGGCACCGAGCTGGGCGGCGTCTACGCCCACCTCTTCCCCGACAAGGTCGGCCGGGCGGTCTTCGACGCGGTGGTCGACCCGACGAAGGACGCCGAGCAGTCCGCCATCGGCCAGGCCCAGGGTTTCCAGTTGGCCCTGGACAACTTCACGAAGGACTGCGCGGAGCGCGAGGACTGCGCGCTGCCCGGGGCCACCCAGCAGGAGGTCGAGCAGGGCGTCGCCGATCTGCTGGCCGAGCTGGAGAAGGAGCCCGTCGACGGTCTCGGCGACCGGGCGCTGACGCAGACGCTGGCCACCACCGGCATCGCGTCCGCGCTGTACTCCAAGGAGACCTGGCCGCTGCTGGAACAGGGCCTGGACGAGGCGGGCGCCGGGAACGGCGGGCTGCTCCTCGCCCTGGCCGACTCGCTGAACGGCCGCTCGGAGGACGGGCGGTACGACAACTCCAACGCCGCCAACATCTCCATCAACTGCGCCGACAGCAGCCAGCGGTTCTCCCTGGAGCAGACGAAGGCGGCGCTGCCCGCGTTCCGCAAGGCCTCCCCGCTGTTCGGGGACTACCTGGGCTGGGGCCTGATGAGCTGCACCGGCTGGCCGGTGGCGGGCGCCTGGAAGACCCCGGATGTCAGCGCCCCCGGATCCGCCCCGATCCTGGTCATCGGCAACACCGGTGACCCGGCGACCCCTTACGCGGGTGCGAAGGCGATGGTGGAGAAGCTGGGCGAGGGCGTCGGCGTCGAGCTCACCTACGAGGGCGAGGGACACGGGGCGTACAACAGCAAGAACGCGTGTGTGCAACGGGCGGTGGACGGCTATCTGTTGAACGGTACGGTGCCGAAGTCCGGCACCGTCTGCGGGTGACTTTGACCCCCGACTCCCGTGTCGTGCAAGGCGGTTAGCATGGCCGCACATCACAGCCGCCCGACGCGTCACCACCGGCTTCGGGCAGCACGCCCCCAGGGGAGGGAAGCCGGATCATGCGTGCCCACCGTCGTGCCCAGCGGGCCGCCGTCTCGACAGGAGCAGCCCTCCTCGCGGCGGGACTGCTCGCCGGCTGCGGCCTGTTGAGCTCGGAACCGGAGGCGAGCGAGCCGGCCGACGGTCGCCCCGGCGGCACCTCCGCCGCGCCCACGCCGACGGACCTCAAGGACTCCCCCAGGACACCGGAGCTGCCCTCCGCCCTCACCTCGCAGCGCCTCGACTGGAAGCGCTGCCCCGCCCCGCGGGGTGGTGAGGCCCCCGGTTCCGCCTGGCGTTGCGCGAGCGTGGACGTACCACTGGACTACGCGGATCCGTCGGGGGAGACGCTCTCCGTCGCGCTGGTCCGCAAGGAGGCCCGCGACAAGGGGCGGCGGCTCGGCTCACTGCTGTTCAACTTCGGCGGGCCCGGCGGATCCGGCGTCGGCATGCTGCCGCGCTCGGCAGACGCGTACGCGAAGCTCAACTCCCGCTACGACCTGGTGAGTTTCGACCCGCGCGGGGTCGCGGCCAGCTCCGGGGTGCACTGCCGCACCGACAAGGAGCAGGAGCAGGCCCACCGGAGCGTCGACCTGACTCCGGACACGGCGGCCGAGGAGACCGCGTTCATCGAGGACGCCGCGGACTTCGGGGCCGGCTGCGAGCGCCGCTCGGGCGCGGTCCTGCCGCACGTCGGGACGGTCAACGCCGCCCGCGACCTGGACCTGATCCGCGAGGTCCTGGGCGACGAGAAGCTGTCCTACTTCGGCTTCTCCTACGGTACGGAGCTGGGCGGAACGTACGCGCACCTCTTCCCGCACAAGGTGGGACGTACCGTGCTGGACGCGGTCGTCGACCCGACGGCCGACGGGACCGGGCACGCCCGCAACCAGACCACGGGCTTCCAGCGCGCCCTGGAGAACTACCTCAAGGACCGCGGCCAGGACCCGGAGGCGGGCTCCGAGCGCATCGCCCGGCTGCTGGCCCGCATAGACCGGAGCCCGCTGCCGACCGACTCGGGCCGTGAACTGAGCGAGTCGCTCGCCATCACCGGCATCGTCACCCCGCTGTACTCCGCATCGGCCTGGCCCGCCCTGACAGCCGCGCTCGACGAGGCGGAGAACGCCGGCACGGGCAATGGTCTGCTCCGGCTCGCCGACTCGTACAACGGCCGGGACGAGCAGGGACGTTACGACACCCAGAGCCACTCGCAGCGGGCGATCTCCTGCGCCGACTCGGCGTCCCGTCCCACGGTGGACGAGGCCCGTGCGCTGCTGCCGGAGTTCCGGAAGCTGTCACCGGTCTTCGGCCCGTTCCTGGCCTGGGACACCGCGGGCTGGTGCGCCCAGTGGCCGGTCGAGGGCGAGCGCGTGACGCCGGAGACCAGCGCGCCGGGCGCGGGCCCGATCCTGGTCGTCGGGACGACCGGCGACCCGGCGACCCCGTACGAGGGGGCGCGGCGGATGGCGGACGAGCTGGGCAAGGGCGTCGGTATCCTGCTGACCAACGAGGGCGAGGGGCACGGGGCCTACGGCGGCAACGACTGCGTGACCTCGACGATCGACGACTACTTCCTGGACGGGAAGGTCCCGAAGGACGGCACGACCTGTTCGTAGCCACACCCTGTTCGTAGCCACGACCCGTTCGCAGACACGACCCGTTCGCAGGAGGGGCTGGTTCGCAGGAGGGGCCCGTTCGCAGGAGGGGCCCGGGAGGCCGGGCACACGGAAGGGGCCGGCGCGCGCGGCGTGCGCGGACCGGCCCCTTCCGTACAGATGTCGTACGGAACGCTCTAGTACACCGGCTTCCCGGGCTCGATCTGGTTGACCCAGCCGATCACGCCGCCGCCGACGTGCACCGCGTCGGCGAAGCCCGCGGACTTGAGGACCGCGAGGACCTCGGCGCTGCGGACGCCCGTCTTGCAGTGCAGGACGATGCGCTTGTCCTGCGGGAGGTCCTGGAGGGCGGTGCCCATGAGGAACTCGTTCTTCGGGATCAGCTTCGCGCCGGGGATCGAGACGATCTCGTACTCGTTCTTCTCGCGGACGTCGATGATCTCGATCTTCTCGTCGCCGTCGATCCACTCCTTGAGCTGCTTGGGAGTGATCGTCGCGCCGAGCGCCGCCTCCTGCGCCTCCTCGGACACGACGCCGCAGAAGGCCTCGTAGTCGATGAGCTCGGTGACGGTGGGGTTCTCGCCGCAGACCGCGCAGTCGGGGTCCTTGCGGACCTTGACCTGGCGGTACTGCATCTCCAGGGCGTCGTAGATCATCAGACGGCCGACCAGCGGGTCGCCGACCCCGGCGAGCAGCTTGATGGCCTCGGTGACCTGGATGGAACCGACGGACGCGCAGAGCACGCCCAGCACGCCGCCCTCGGCGCAGGAGGGGACCATGCCCGGCGGCGGGGGCTCCGGGTAGAGGCAGCGGTAGCAGGGCCCGTGCTCGGACCAGAACACGGAGGCCTGGCCGTCGAAGCGGTAGATCGAGCCCCAGACGTACGGCTTGTTCAGCAGCACCGCGGCGTCGTTGACGAGATAACGGGTGGCGAAGTTGTCCGTGCCGTCCACGATCAGGTCGTACTGCGCGAAGATCTCCATCACGTTCTCGGCTTCGAGCCGCTCTTCGTGAAGGACCACGTTGACGTACGGATTGATGCCCAGCACCGAGTCCTTGGCGGACTCGGCCTTGGACCGGCCGATGTCGGCCTGGCTGTGGATGATCTGGCGCTGCAGGTTCGACTCGTCGACCTCGTCGAACTCCACGATGCCGAGCGTGCCGACACCGGCCGCGGCCAGATACATCAGGGCCGGCGAGCCGAGGCCGCCGGCGCCGACACACAGCACCTTGGCGTTCTTCAGGCGCTTCTGCCCGTCCATCCCGACATCCGGGATGATCAGGTGGCGGGAGTACCTGCGGACCTCGTCGACGGTGAGCTCAGCAGCTGGCTCGACCAGGGGTGGCAGCGACACAGGAACCTCAACAATGCAGGTGGTCGGATTCTACGTAGACCGACTTCTTACGGTCGACTACGTACGGTTGTTCTCCCCGTAACACTGCCACGCCCCTCCTCATTCCGAGATACCAGGTCCGATCCGCGAGACGATTTCGTCCCAGTACCTGGGCAGCGCCGCGAATGGGTCGCTTTGTCCGCTTCGGTCGTCCCGGCCGTTCTGGTTGTCCCGGTCGTTCCGGTCGTTCCGGTCCGTGAAGAAGATCGTCCCGGCGCCCTGCCAGCGGGCGATGCGCATGGCCTCCTCCAGGTGGGTGCGCGGCACCCCGTGGACGAGGTGGGCGAACCGCTCCGGCGGATAGTCGGCCGTCCACTCGGCCACCTGGGACCAGCGGTAGTGGGTCCACGGGCCCTGGAAGGTGACCAGCTGGTCGGCCGCCTCCGCGTAACCGGGATACGGGTGGGTACCGTGGCCCAGCACGAGGCGGCCCCCGTCGTCGGCGCTGTCGCTCTCCGCCAGCAGGGCGTGGAGCGTACCGGTGAGCCTGCGGACGGCCGGCAGCTCGGCCCGTTCGGCGGGGCAGCGGGCGAGGTAGAAGCCGCCGATCCGGTACCAGTCGATGAAGGACCGGGCGTCCGCGATCAGCTCCTCGAACGGCCGCTCGCCCCAGGCCAGGTCGAGGTGGCCGAGCAGCCTGCCGCCGGAGGCCCTGACGGTGTCGTCCGGGGAGCAGCCGTGCAGGGCGCGTTCGCGGGCGTTGCGCAGCCTGCCCGCCGCCTCCAGGCAGTGCGGGTCGGGCCGGGAGCCGGGGCCGTCCGCGATGTTGAGGACGGCCCAGTGCAGCGGGGTGCCGGGGCGGGCCAGTTCGGCCCATTCGGCGGGGGCGAGCAGCGGGTGGGCGTAGCCGGGGACGCCGAAGCCGAGCTGTTCGCCGCCCGCGGTGCGGCGCGCGTCGGCGGGAGCGGTCAGATACGGCACGCCGCCTCCATCCAGATGTCCGCCAGGGACTCCTCCAGATTGATCCGGGGCCGCCAGCCGAGCCGGTCCCGCGCGGTACGGACGTCGGCCTGCTGCCAGGCGCCGCAGCCGTCGGGGTACGGGGACGGGGTGGCGGCGAGGTGCTCCATGACGGACTCGGCGGAGGTGCGCGGAGCCCCGATGGGCAGGCGCGCGGGGGGCGTGTCCAGCTCGTGGAGGGCGCCCGCGTACCCGGCGACTCTCGCCAGGACGGCGGCGGCGTCGCGGAGGCGGACGGCCCGCCCGGTGCCGATGTTGACGACGCCCTGGGCGGCGGAGAGCGAGGCGGCGTGGACGGCCCGCGCCACGTCCCGTACGTCGACGAAGTCCCGCTGCACGCCGAGGCCGCTGAGCTTCAGCTCGCCGTCGCCGGACTGCATGGCCCGGCGCATCGCCTCGGCGAGCCGGCCGAGCGGGGAGCCGGCGGGGGTGCCGGGGCCGACGGGCGAGAAGACCCGCAGGACGACGGCGTCGAGGCCGGAGCCGAGGACCAGTTCGGTGGCGGCGAGCTTGCTGACGCCGTACGGGCCGCCGGGGCGCGGGACCGCGTCCTCGGCGGTGGAGGACCCGGGCTGCGAGGGCCCGTACTCCGAGGCGCAGCCGACCTGGACGAGCCGCGCCCCGCAGCCGCTGCGGCGCAGGGCCTCGCAGACGGTGGCGACGGCGACGGTGTTGTGCCGGGTGAGGTCGCGTGCACCGCCGCGCGTGGCGCCCGCGCAGTTGACGACGACTCCGGGATGGACGGCGTCCAGGAAGCGGGTGAGCGCCCCGGGGCTGCCGCCCGCGAGGTCGAACCGGACGTCGGCGTCGTCGCCGCGGCCCAGAGCCGTGAGGTGGACGGCCGGATCGGCGAGCAGACGGTCGGCGACGAAACGGCCGAGGAATCCGTTGGCTCCGAGCAGCAGCACCCTCATCGCGCACCGCCTCGGTGCCGACGGCTCACTGCCGGTGCGGGGGATTGGGGGGTCATGGCTGGTTTCTCCTCAGTCATCGAATCGGTCGTGCGGTGCTGGACGAACCCGCGGCGTCGGCTCCGCGGGAGTGGGCCGGTGAAGCGGTGGAACGGTCTGAGTGGGGTGGAGTGGGGCGGAGTGGCTGGTGCGGTGGTCGGTAGGCGGGTCGCGCGGTGGTTCGTGGGCGGGTCGTGCGGTGGCACGTCGGTGGGGCGTGCGGTGGTACGTCGGTGGGGCCGCCTCAGGTCCGGGTGTGGGCGGAGGCGCGGGAGAGCGCGAACGCCGCGTGCAGGAGCAGGCCGACGGCGGCCCCGCCGCAGGCGAGGGCCGACACGGCTCCGGTCCCGCCCGCCGAGACGAGGGCGTTCACGGGCCGGGCGAGGGGTTCGAGTCCGGGGAGCCGGGAGGCTAGGACGAGGGCCGGGGCCCCGGCCTCGACGGCGCAGGCGGCGGCGAGCGCGACGGTGCCCGGTTCGGGCAGCCCGTGCGCTGCGAGCAGCCGGGCCACGAAGAACAGGACCCCGAGGGCGGCGGCCGCGACGGGAGTTCCGCCGCCGAGGCCGAGGCCGGCCAGGTACAGCAGAGGCAGCAGCGCACCGAGGAAGAGGGTGACGGCCGCCAGGAGCAGGGGCCGCACGCCCGCGCCGAACTCCTCCAGGGCGCGGCTGCCGGCCAGTCTGCGGTGGGCGTGGACGGTGAAGAGATGGGCGCACCAGGCGGCCGGGGCGACGGCGGCGGCGAGACCGAGCAGCGGGGCCGGGGTGCCGTCCCACGGACCGTCCGGGCCGCCGGTCATGACCTGGGCGAGCAGTTCCTCGCCGTACACCGCGTAGCTCAGCAGCCAGCAGCCGTACATCCCGGCGCGGCCCGCTCCATCGGGGGCGCGCAGAGGGCCCCGGCCCAGGCACGCCCGGAGCGCCAGGCAGGCCAGGACGGCGCCGACGACGGTGACGAGGGCCCGTGTCCCGTCACCGAGGACGCCCTCGGTGACCCGGAGCACCCCGGCGGTCGCCAGGCAGGCGGCGCCCGGGAGCAGGGCGAGGAGCGTCCACGCGGCCCGCGCGTCGGTGTAGGGGCCGGGGCCGGGGCGCCCGTCGGCGACGCGCTCCGGCGTACGGGGCGGCCTGCGGGCGTACAGCTCCTCGGCGAGGGCGAAGACGTCCCGGTGGCGGTAGCGGGCGGCGGTGCGGTCGGTAAGGCCGTGCGCCTCCAGTCCGGCGGCGATCTCCAGGGGGTCCACGGCCCGTTCGCACAGGTCGCGATGGTGGTGCAGGAGGGACTTCACCGGGTCGGCCGGGCCCCGCCGGGCGGCGCCGTCCGGCGCCCGGCGCGCCGTGGTGCGGGGCCGGATCTCCGCGGGGCGTTCCGGGACGGGCGCGGGGCGCTCCGGGGCGGCAGCGGGGGTCGCCGGGTCGTCCGGACGGGTCATCGGGGGGTCTCCGTGGTCGGGTCGGCATCCGGGGCGGGAAGGCTCGCTTCGTGAAAGGCCGCTTCGTGAAAGGCCGCTTCGTGAAAGGCCAGTTCGTGGAAGGCCGGGCGGTGCAAGGCCGGTTCACGCAAGGCCAGTTCGCGCAACGCCAGGCGGCGCAAGGCCAGTTCGTGGAAGGCCGGGTGCTGCAAGGCCAGTTCGCGCAAGGCCGCTTCACCGAAGGCCGCTTCGCGCAAGGCCGGGTGGTCACGCATCGCCGTCCCCCGCCGGTCCGGACGCGATCACGCAGACGCCCTCGGGCTCCGGCTCCCGCGTGTGCTGCGGCTCGGGCTCCCCGGGCCGGGCCGGCAGCCGGCTCCCGGGCGCGGACGCCCGGCCCGGCACGGAGGCGTCGGACTGCTCCGGGTCCGGCTGCGGACGGAGGCGCGGCCCGGGCTGGGTCCAGTGGCCGAGGAGGCGGGCCTCCGGCGGGGTGGCGAAGGGCAGCGGGTCGCCGTGGGCGTCCACCGTGTCGGCCTCGCGGCGCACCGGGGTGTGCGAGATCAGCTCCAGGTAAATGCCGCGAAATGCCGCGAGGTCCTGTTCGACGGTGAAGAGTTCGAGCGCGCGGGCCCTTGCGGCGGCCCCCAGGCGTGCTCGACGCTCGGGGTCGCGCAGCAGTGCGACGCAGGCGTCGGCGAGCGCCTTGGGGTTGCGCGGGGGTACCACCAGGCCGGTGCCGCCGATGACTTCGACGACCGCTCCCACGTCGGTGGAGACGGTGGCCCGGCCGCAGAACATGGCTTCGACGAGGCTGACCGGGAAGCCCTCGACGACGCTGGACAGCACGATCACGCCGCCCGCGCCGTAGGCCTCGGCGAGGTCGGGGACCTCGGGGCCGCCGATCTCCTCGAAGGTGACCGGGCTGACGCCCTCGCTGTGCGCGCCGGCGGCCTCGTCCGGGAAGAGCTGGGCGGCCAGGGCCGTGCAGTGGGCGAGGTAGGTGGTGGCCCCGTCGCCGTCCGCCGGGGCGCCGAAGACGCGCAGCCGGGCGCCGGGCTCGGCACGGCGGACCTCGGCGAAGGCGTGGAGGAGGGCGATCAGGTCCTTGGCGGGCTCGATCCGGCCGACCCAGACCAGCGTGTCGGGACCGCCCGCGCCGTCGCCCCCGCCGACCGCGGCGGGGCGCTCGGCGTCCTCGCCGACCTGGCCGAAGCGCTCGGCCGCCATGCCCGGGTAGACCGTGCGCTGCTTGGCGGGGTCCGCTCCGCAGCGCTGCTGCCAGCGGCGGACGTGGGTGTTGCCGGGGGTGAGCATCGCGGCCTGCCGGTAGACCTCGGTGGTGAGGCGACCGTGGAATCCGGCGAGGAGGGCGCGCACAGGGGTTCCGTACGGGGTGTCGCGGGCGGCCAGGTAGTGCGCGCGCAGCGGGACGTTGTGCTCGGTGACCAGCAGCGGCACCCCGAAGAAGCGTTTGGCCAGGAGCCCCGGGAGCGCGACCGCTCCACCGGAGGCCGCATGGCAGAGGTCGACCGCTCCGAGGCTCTCCTGGTCGTACCAGTCCAGCGAGAGGGGTCGCAGCGCGCGTTCCAGCTCGGCGGCGAAGGCGAGGAGGTCGGGGACGGTGGCGCTCTGCGCGATGCGGCCGGCGCCCCGGGCGCGGGCGGCGGCCTCCAGGATCCGGACGGTGCCCTCGGAGCGCAGGGCGAGATGGAGTCCGCCGCGCTCGCGGGCCAGCTCGGCGAGGCCGTAGAGCCCTTCGGCGAACAGCTCGGCGCCGGGGCCCTCGCCCGCGCCCGTACCGGCCTCGTCGGGGGTGCAGATCGCGGTGGCGAGGGCGGTGAGGCGGTCCGTGAACCGCCCGCGGTCGCGCCGCCCGTAGGACTGTTCGCCCCCGGTCACCAGCCGGGCCAGCAGGCCGCGTTCGCCGCTGCCGCGCAGGGTGCCGTCCTCGGGGGTCCACAGCGGCGCGGTGCGCACCCGGCCGACCTGGGGCGGCAGCCGGACCCAGCCCTGGTCCTCCTGGCGGGCGGAGCGGCTCAGGGCGAACAGGTCGAACTCGTGCTGCGGCAGCCCGCGCACCAGTCGTTCGCACCAGAGCCTGGACTCACCGGTCGTATATGGATAACCACCGTCGGTGAGCAGTCCGATCCGCACGAATACACCCCCGATCTCCCTTGTGGGCGGCCGCCGTTGAAATGGCGAGTCGCAGCGGGACGACCGTAAGCGGATACGGCGGTGGGGGGGGGGGGGGGGGGGGGGGGGGGGGGGGGCGCGGCCGGGGGGGGCGCGCCCGCCGACAGCCCACCCGGCGACGGCCCCGCCC
>NZ_JBIRKB010000001.1:230791-264707 GCF_044329855.1 Streptomyces sp. NPDC017520 | reverse complement strand
CCTCGACTGTGGGGGGGGCCGAGTCTTTTTTAGTGGCGCGGCCCTCCGCCACCAATCATTCGCCTCGGGGGGGGGGCCCGCCGTCGTTCGCCCCCCCCCCGCCACCGAAAGGGGTGAACCGTCGTAACTTTCCCGCCCCGGTCGCGTTCCGTCGCGATACAGCGGTCGGTTGTTACGGAGAGTCAGGCCCGGGCCAGCCCTTCGCGGGCCGTGCGTGCGGGGTCAACCGGTGGGGTGCACCCAGGGGTTGGGCTTGCACTTGATGCCGTCGATCTCAAGGGTCTTGGTCTGCTGCTGCATGACCGGAGCCAGGGCGCCGGGGGTGCGGCAGTTCACGTGGTTGTGCCGCAGGCGGTGGCCGACCTCGTGGTTGATGAGCATCTGACGGTAGGGCAGCAGTTTGTCCGGGCCGAAGGTGGCGGCGCCCTGCGCCCAGCGATAGGCGTTGATCATGACGCGGTCGGTCGCGGCGGAATCGCAGGAGACGTTGTCGACCGTGGTGTCGAGACCGGACTTGGCACACCAGTCGCCGGTGGTCCCGGGGCTGGCGAGCGTGATCACGAAGTCCGGGGTCCCCGACGAGATGCGCTCGAAGGTCATCGCGCCGTTGTGCGCCCAGCTCCGGTCGTCGTTGAGCGTCTTCTGCACCGCTTCGGCGAACAGGCCGGCGTCGAGGCCGAGGCCCTTCTCCACATCGATCCGGTAGCGGTGCTTCTGCCCCTTTCCCGGGGCCTTCGCGAGCCCGGGCACCGCCTCGAACGTGCCACTCGCCCTCAGGTCCGCGGCGAGCGGAAACGGCTGCGCCATCTTCTCCGCGTACGAGAGGGGTTTGACCTCTGGTTTCGCCGAGGGCTGCTTGGGCTGGCCCGGGGTCGGGCGGTCGTCGGAGCGCGAGGCATCGTCGCCCGGGCCCTGCCGCTCCGCCTCGGCGGCGCGCGCGGCGGCCGCACGGTCGCCGGAGTCCTCGGCGACCTGCCCGGCCACCACGACCGCGAGCACGGTGGTCACCGCGGCGGCGGCGATGCCGGTGAACGTCCGCCCCTTGCCGCCCCGGGTCGGGGCGCGTTCGTCCGGCTCCCCGGCCTCGGTCCCGGTGTCGTCCACGCCGTCCGGGGCTCCGGTGGGCGGCGCGGCGGGTGCGCCCGGCGGGGCGTCGGCGTCGAAGGCGTCGACGAACTCCCGGCGCGGGCCCGGCACCGGGGCGCCGGCGGGCGTCGGCTGCTGCGCCGCCCGGCCGTCCGCGGCGCGCTGGGCCGCGCGCTGGGCGGACACCTGGCGGGCCACGGCCTGCTGCCGGGCGGCGGCGTCCTGGGGCCCGGCGGGCCCGGCGGGATACGGCCGGGCGTCGGCGGGCTTCATGTCCGGGCCGGAGTAACGGCCCGGGTGGGGCGGCTGGGGATGCGGGGCGCCGCAGGGCGCGGGGGCGCCGGGCCCTTGGTCGTAGCGGGGCACCGGTCCGGTGCCCCAGCCGCCGCCCTGCTCACGCTGTTCGGGGTGGCCGCCGCGCACCTGCGGGGCGTCGGCGGAGAACGGGCCCCGCCCGTCACCGGCCGGAGGGGGAGCGGTCCGCCTGCGCCGGCCGCCGCCGGGCGCGGGCCTCGCCTCGGCGCGTTCGCCGCCCGGTTCCGCTGCGGCCGCGTCCGGGCGGATCGCCCCGGAGCCCTTTCGACTGTGTCGTCCCACGCCCCGGATCAGCTCCCGCCGCAATCGTCCAGCAGTTCCCGGAACGCCTGGGCGACCGCCTCCGGGTACTCCATCATCGCCACGTGCCCCGCGTCGGGCAGCGTCAGCAGCCGGGCATCGCGGAAGGCCGCGGACGCCCTGCGTGCCATCCGGTACGAGACGAGCTGGTCCCGTCCGCCGTACACGAGCTGGGTCGGTGCGAGCACCCGCTCGGCCTGGCGCCACAGTCCGTGCTGGCCGCCCAGGGTGTACGCGTCGACGAGGCCCCGGGCCGAACGCGTCATCGCGTCCCAGAAGTACGGCAGCGCCAGCCGTCGCTCCATCTCGGCCACCGCGTTGCGGAAGGCTTCGTCGGAGACCCGTGCCGGATCGCCGTAACAGAGTGCCATGACTCCGCGCGTCCGCTGCTCCGCCGTCCAGCCCTTAGTCATCCGGGCGAACAGGGATGCGAGTCCCGGCACCGCGAGGAGGCCGGTCGGGACGGCGGGTCGCTGCACCCGCCACTCCGGCAGGGCGGGCGAGACCAGGGTGAGGGTGCGCACCAGGTCGGGGCGGACCGCGGCGACCCGGGTCGCGACGGCGCCGCCCAGCGAATTGCCGAACAGGTGGACGGGTCCCCGCTCCTCCGCGTCCAGCAGCCGGATCACCGCGCGGGCGTGTCCGGTCACCGAGTAATTGCCGTCGTCCGGCGGCGGCGAGTCCCCGAATCCGGGCAGGTCGACCGCCTCGCCGTCGACCAGGTCGGACAGCAGCGGCATCAGCGCGGACCAGTTCTGCGACGAGCCGCCGAGCCCGTGCACGTACAGCGCGGGGGGCAGTCCGGTCCGGTCGCCCGGCCGGCAGCGGACGTTCAGGCCGATCCCCGGCAGCGAGACGGAGCGCAGCCGTTCGCCGTCGGCGACCCGGACGGCACTGACCGTGGGAGCCACCGCGGCGGCGGCGGCCTGGACACCCGGCAGCTCGGTCGAAGACATACGGCAATGTTACGAGACGATCACGCCCCCCTTCATGTGTTCGCCGTCACAGGCCGCATCGCGGGGTAGACGGGTAGCTCCTACGCTTCAGGAAAGGAAGGGAGCTGCGACATGACGGTCGACCCGAGCGACCCGGACACCTTCGAGAACGCCGAACCGGACGAGGCGGGGCCCGAGGCTCCGGAGGCGGACGCCGCCGAGCAGCGTACGGATGTCCGGCCCGAGGACGACGAACGGGCGGAGAGCGTCGATCCGGACACCGCCAATGAGGCCGACGTGGCGGAACAGCGCAGGGTGGTCCCCTTGGATGAGGACGATTACCGGTAGTACGCCCCGGTTTGCTCACGACCAGGGAGAACTGTGGCTTCCACAGCCGTCCGGTCCATGAAATTCTGCGTCCGCGCCGCGCACAGCCGGGTTACCCAAAAGTACGATGGCTGTACGGCGCAGCGTGCACGGACCGGTTGTGCTGGAACACATATTTGGGAGGCGGCGTGACAGCCATCGAGCAGACAGAGGCCGCGCGCCCGCGGGGTACACGCCTTCCCCGCCGCGCCCGGCGCAATCAGCTGCTGGGCGCCGCACAGGAGGTCTTCGTCGCGCAGGGCTACCACTCCGCCGCGATGGACGACATCGCCGAGCGGGCCGGAGTCAGCAAGCCGGTGCTCTACCAGCACTTCCCCGGAAAGCTGGAGCTCTACCTGGCCCTGCTCGACCAGCACTGCGAGTCCCTGCTCCAGGCGGTGCGCACGGCACTGGCCTCCACGACGGACAACAAGCTGCGCGTCGAGGCGACCATGGACGCCTACTTCGCGTACGTGGAGGACGAGGGCGGCGCGTTCCGGCTGGTCTTCGAGTCCGACCTGACCAACGAGCCCGCCGTGCGCGAGCGGGTCGACCGGGTGTCCCTCCAGTGCGCCGAGGCCATCTCCGACGTGATCGCCGGGGACACCGGCCTGTCCAAGGACGAGTCCATGCTGCTGGCCGTGGGCCTCGGCGGCGTCTCCCAGGTGGTGGCGCGCTACTGGCTCTCCAGCCGGTCCGCCATCCCCCGCGACACGGCCGTCCAGCTCCTCACCTCGCTGGCCTGGCGGGGTATCGCGGGCTTCCCGCTGCACGGGACCGAGCAGAGCTGAGCCCTCCGGCGGAGAGCGCCTGACGCCGTGTTCGCTGCGGGCGTTGCCGGTCGGGCCCTGAGCCCCGCTCCCGCCGGGCTAGTGTGGCTGCGTACGGCGCGGTTCGCCGCGCAAGGACTGACCGTCGGAGGGACATAGCCGTGGAGGTCAAGATCGGGGTGCAGCACACGCCCCGCGAGATCGTTCTGGAGAGCGGGCTTTCCGCCGAGGACGTCGAGAGCGCGGTCGCCGCTGCACTGGGCGGCAAGGCGGAGCTGCTCAGCCTCACGGACGACAAGGGCCGCAAGGTCCTGGTGCCGGCCGACCGGATCGCGTATGTGGAGATCGGTGAGCCGACCACCCGGCGGGTGGGGTTCGGGGCGCTGTAGTCCACCGGACGCGTTGATCACAGGAGCGGCCCGGCGGGGGAAGTCCCCGCCGGGCCGCTCCCGCGTCGGGTGCTTCGGGCGCGGCTCTCCGCCCGCCCCGGATCCCGTACGGGTCGGAACGGTCCGCTGGAGGGTTGCTTCTCACAGGCTGGGGGTAGTACCGCCTACGACCGATTTGCCCGCCCCGCACACCCCCGCGAGGTGATCCTCTGTGATCTGGGAATCCTTCGGCGCCGCCGTCCTCGGACTCGCCCTGTCCTGGGCGGCGCTCCGATCACTGGCCGACCGACTTCCGTCCGGCCGTGCGGTCTATCCCACGGGCGCGCTGGGCGCCCTGTTCGGCGCGTATCTGACGCATGCCGCGCTGGGCACCGGCCATGTCCTGACGACGCTGATCGGAGCCGTGTCCGTCGGGGCGGTGACGCTGTCGCTCCTGATCCGACCACGCGGCCGCCACCTCGCCCGGTCGGCGGCGGCCCAGTAGCGGGGTGTTACGCGGCCAGTCCCAGCGCGGCCATCCGCTTGGTGTGGGCCTCGGTGATCCGGGAGAACATCCGGCCCACCTCGGCCAGGTCGAAGCCGTCCGCGACGCCGCCCACCAGCATCGTCGAGAGGGCGTCGCGGTCGGCGACCACCCGCTGGGCCTGCGACAGCGCCTCGCCCATCAGCCGACGCGCCCACAGTGCGAGCCGTCCGCCGAGCCGCGGGTCGGCCTCGATCGCGGCGCGCACCTTCTCCACGGCGAAGTTCCCATGGCCCGTGTCGTCGAGCACGGACAGCACCAGGGACCGGGTGTCGGTGTCGAGCCGGGCCGCGACCTCACGGTAGAAGTCGCTCGCGATCGAGTCGCCGACGTACGCCTTGACCAGGCCCTCCAGCCAGTCGGACGGCGCCGTCTGGCGATGGAAGTCGTCGAGCGCCTTGGCGAACGGCTCCATCGCGGCGGTCGGGTCCTCGTCCACGGCGGTGAGCCGCTGGTTGAGCTGCTCGAAGTGGTGGAACTCGGCGGCGGCCATCTTCGCCAGCTCCGCCTTGTCGCCGAGTGTCGGCGCGAGCTTCGCGTCCTCCGCCAGCCGCTCGAAGGCCGCCAGCTCTCCGTAGGCGAGGGCGCCGAGCAGGTCCACGACCGCGGCGCGGTACTGCGGGTCGGCTGCCGCGGTGGCCCAGTCCTGGGCGGCGATCCCGGTGGCTGCGGAAGCTTCGGCGGGGGTCTCAGTGGCGTGGTCAGGCGTCTCCATGAACGGAACGATAGCCCGCTCCGGGCGGGGCGGAAGGGCCTGGTCAGCCAGGGGCCTCATACCGTTCCGATGAATTCGTCCAACACACATGCGCGAATCCGGGGTACAGTGGTATTGCGCTTACTGAGCACTGTGCTGTGCCAGAGGCGCGCCCTTGAATGAGGATGCCCGGTCGGTGGCCCGATCGGCTCCGACCCGACAGCCCTCCACGCGGTGCGTACGACACGTACGACCGCAGCTGAGGGGCCCCCTCAGCGGCACGAGCGCTCGAGCGACGGCAGTGGTCCCGCGCCACCCGGCCCATCCACGGCCGGATGACCAACCCCGGCACGGTACGACCCCCAGCGTTCGCCTCGGACCGCGTCTCACAGAAGAGGCAGCACCCTGACTACGTTCCGCGACCTCGGTATTCTTTCCGAGACGGCCGAAGCCCTTGAGGCTGTCGGCATCACGTCCCCCTTCCCCATCCAGGAGCTGACGCTCCCCGTAGCCCTCTCCGGCTCCGACGTCATCGGCCAGGCCAAGACCGGCACCGGCAAGACGCTCGGCTTCGGTCTTCCGCTCCTGGAGCGCGTGACCGTCCCCGCCGACGTCGAGGCGGGCCGCGCCAAGCCCGAGCAGCTGACCGACGCGCCGCAGGCGCTCGTCGTCGTCCCCACCCGCGAGCTGTGCCAGCAGGTCACCAACGACCTGCTCACGGCCGGCAAGGTCCGTAACGTCCGCGTTCTCGCGATCTACGGCGGCCGGGCGTACGAGCCCCAGGTCGAGGCCCTCAAGAAGGGCGTCGACGTGATCGTCGGCACCCCGGGCCGTCTCCTGGACCTGGCGGGCCAGCGCAAGCTCGACCTCTCCCACATCCGCGGGCTCGTCCTCGACGAGGCCGACGAGATGCTGGACCTGGGCTTCCTGCCCGACGTCGAGCGCATCATCACGATGCTGCCGCCCAAGCGCCAGACGATGCTGTTCTCGGCCACCATGCCCGGCGCCGTCATCAGCCTCGCGCGCCGCTACATGTCGCAGCCGACGCACATCAACGCCACGTCGCCCGACGACGAGGGCACGACCGTGAAGAACACGGTCCAGCACGTCTACCGCGCCCACAACATGGACAAGCCAGAGATGCTCTCGCGCATCCTCCAGGCCGACGGCCGCGGGCTCGCGATGATCTTCTGCCGTACGAAGCGCACGGCCGCCGACATCGCCGAGCAGCTGGAGAAGCGCGGCTTCGCCTCCGGCGCGGTCCACGGCGACCTCGGCCAGGGCGCCCGCGAGCAGGCGCTGCGCGCCTTCCGCAACGGCAAGGTCGACGTCCTGGTCTGCACCGACGTCGCCGCGCGCGGTATCGATGTCGAGGGTGTGACCCACGTCATCAACTACCAGTCGCCGGAGGACGAGAAGACCTACCTCCACCGCATCGGGCGCACCGGCCGCGCGGGCGCCAAGGGCATCGCGATCACGCTGGTCGACTGGGACGACATCCCGCGCTGGCAGCTGATCAACAAGGCCCTGGACCTGAAGTTCCCGGACCCGCCCGAGACGTACTCCACCTCGCCGCACCTCTTCGAGGAGCTCGGCATCCCGGCGGGCACCAAGGGTGTGCTGCCGCGCGCCGAGCGGACCCGTGCCGGTCTGCGCGCGGAGGAGGTCGAGGACCTCGGCGAGACCGGCGGCCGCGGCCGCAAGGCCGCCGCCGCACCGGCCCCCGCCCGTGAGGAGCGCGAGCCCCGCACCCGTACTCCGCGTCAGCGCCGCCGCACCCGTGGTGGCTCCGCGGCGGAGGAGGGCACCGCGACGGTGCCCGCACCCGCCAAGGAGGCCGCTCCGGCCGCACCGGCCGGTACCGAGACGTCCGACGACGCTCCGCGTACGCCGCGCCGTCGCCGCCGTACCCGCGTCAGCGCCCCCGAGGCCGTCACCGAGGCGGCCGTGGCGGTCGCCGAGGCTCCGGTGGTTCCCGCTCCGGTGGCCGAGGCCGCGCCCGTGATCGAGGTCGCACCGGTGGCCGAGGCCGCGCCGGTGGCCGAGCCGGTCGCGGAGGCCGTGCCGGAGACCAAGCCGCGCCGCCGTCGCAGCCGCGCCGTCGTGAAGCCGGCGACCGAGGAGACGGCTTCGCCCGTCGCCGCGGCTCCGGCCACGCCGGCCCCGGCCGAGTTCCAGACCGTGGCCGTCGCCGCGGGCGTCGCGGAGCCGGTCGCCGAGCCGAAGGCCGTCAAGCCGCGCCGCCGCACCCGGATCGTGAAGCCGGCCGACGAGGTCGACTTCCAGATCGCCCCGGCCGCCGAGCCGGAGCCCGACGTGAAGACGCGTCGTCGTCCGGCCCGCGCCACGGCGAAGACCACGTCGGCCGAGCCGAAGGCCCGGGCGACCAGGACGACGAAGTCCCGGGCCAAGGCGGAGACCGCGGAGACCACGGAGAAGGTCACCGCGAAGGCCGCGGCGAAGAAGGCCACCGCGAAGGCGGTAGCCGTCGAGCAGCCCGCCGTCGAGGCCCCGGCCGCCGAGCCGGACGCCAAGCCGCGCCGCCGCCGCGCCACCCGCAGCGTCACCTCGACCGCGACCCAGGAGGCCGCCGTGGTCTCCGAGGCCGAGGCCGTGGTGAGCGAGGCCGCCGCCGAGACGAAGCCGCGCCGCCGTCGCGCCACCCGCCCGGCGGGCAAGGCGTCGGCGACGACGACCGAGAGCTGACGCTCCCGGCGACACAGCACCACCTACGGCCCCGGCCCCCGCGCACGCGGGGGCCGGGGCCGTTCCGCTGCCCGGTGCCACCGTGAGGGCCTCCCGGCGCTTCTCGTCGGATGAGCTGCCCCGTGAGGCGAGGACTGGTGCCCCGGGGATAGCCTCGCCGTATGAGCCGCCCGCCCACCTTCGCCCCGCCGCCCTGTGCCCGCGCCCGTGTCCTTGAGACCGAGCGCGGCGACTTCGCCGTCCTGGACGCCGTACCGCGTACCCCGGAACGGGCCACCGCCCTGCTGCTGCCCGGGTACACCGGCAGCAAGGAGGACTTCATCGCGCTGCTGGAGCCGCTGTGCGCGGCGGGCTACCGGGTGGTCGCGGTGGACGGCCGGGGGCAGTACGAATCGAAGGGGACTGACCGTCAGGAAATGTACTCCCAGGGCGAGTTGGCGCGTGACGTGCTGGCGCAGGCGGCTGCCCTGGGCGGCGGGGACGGTCGGCTGCACCTGCTCGGGCACTCGCTCGGCGGTCAGATCGCCCGCGCCGCCGTGCTGCTGGACGCCACCCCGTTCCGCTCGCTGACGCTGATGTCCTCGGGTCCGGCCGAGGTCGTCGCGGCCCAGCGGGACAAGGTGAGGATGCTGAGCGACGCGTTGTCCGTGCTGTCCATGGACGAGGTGTGGGAGGCGATGCGGGCCCTCGATCCGCCGCAGGACGCGGACACCGGCGACGGGGCGGACATGCGTCACCGCTGGCTCGCCCACCACCCGGCCCAGTTGATCGCCACGGGGGCCCAACTGGCCGCCGAACCGGACCGGGTGGACGAGCTGGCCGCCGTCGGCCTGCCCGTCCACGTCCTGTCCGGGGAGCGCGACGACGTGTGGCCGGTGGAGCTGTTCGACTCCATGGCGCGGCGTCTCGGCGCCCACCGCACCACGATCGCCGGGGCCGAGCACTCCCCCAACACCGCCCGCCCGCTGGAGACCGCGAAGGCGCTGGCCGCGTTCTGGGACGGTCTGCCGGCCGCCTGACGCGCCGGCGACGCCCCCCCCGACGCGTCCCGCCGGCCGTCGGAGGCGCCGCCACCGGCCAGCCGCCCCGCTTCTGTCAGTACTGCGACTGCAGGTGCTGCCAGAAGCCGTCGCGGAGCGCCCGTCGCAGATGCGCGTGGCCGCGCAGCGAGTGCTGGAGCAGGCGTTCCGCCTCCACCAGCAGGTCCTGGTCGACGGAGCCCGGCAGATAGGGGTGGCCGGGCAGCAGGTCGGCCAGGGACTCCCGGCCGCGCGCGGCGAGCCAGGCGGCCGCGATCTGTGCGCCGACGAAGCGGACGTCCTCCCGGGAGGGGGCCGGGCTGTCGTCCTCGTACGTGGTGACGGGCCGCCGTGTGACGTAGGGGCGGCAGAAGTCGAGTTCGAAGGTGCGCTGGCTGTCGACCTCCCACAGCAGCGGTTCGGCCTGGTTGCGTCCTTCGGCGGCCTCGATGCCCCAGAGGTGCACCCGCGCCCCGTAGCCCTGCGCGGCCTCGACCGCCGAGACCAGGTCCTCGTCACCGCCGACGAGCGCCGCGTCGCTGATGGCGCGGTGCCGGGCGAGGGATTCGAGGTCGGTGCGGATGAGCGAGTCGACGCCCTTCTGCTGGTTGTTGGCGTTGAGGTTGCCGAGCCGCACCTTGACGTCGGGGAGTTCGGCGATGGCCTGCTGCTCGGTGGTGTGGATGCGGCGGCGGGCCCCGTCGTACCAGTAGACGCGCAGCAGCCTGCTGTCCGCGAAGATCGTGCGGGCCTTGTCGATGAAGGCCTCGATCAGCCCTTCGGCGTCGAGGTCGAAGGAGCGCCGGTCCTCGGTGCCGGTGACGAGCAGCCCGGCCGCGGCGTACACATAGCCGGCGTCCACGAAGATGGCGTGCGTCGACGGGGTCTTGGAGACCTCGATGAGCATCCGCTGGAGCAGCTCGTTGGTGCGGTCCAGGCGGGCGCCGAGACCGGCTCCGCCGAAGGACTGCGGGTCCGCCTCGTTCATGCGAACCTCATGGTCTGTGGTGGCGTGACTACCAACGGGTACTTAGACATCCAAAAAATTTCCTTAGCGTAGGGAATGTTTGCAGGGGGCAAGCCGTTGTCACCCATGTGGAACGCGAGGGAAACCTCGCGTTCCTAGTCTTGCCGGTGGGACGCCCCACCGGCGCCAGCAGTTCTCCAGCAGGAGGATCAGACGAAGGGAAGCCCTATGCGCTTCGAGATCATGCGACTCGACGACGTCGACGGTACCGCCGTGGACAGCACCGTCGTGGACGCCGCCTCCGTCAACCGGATCGTGCAGCAGGCCGCGGCGACGGGCCAGCGCCTCTACATCCGGCCGGCCGACAGTTCGGCTTCGTAACGCATCTGGGCTCACGACGCCTGACGAGGCCCCGCGCCTCACCGCATTGCGCCGCTAAAGACGAAGCGCCCCCGCACGGAACGTCCGTGCGGGGGCGCTGTGGTGCGTGGGGGTCAGGAGGTCTGGATGACCTGGGTGACGCCGTTGATGATCTGCTGGACGGCGATGGCGGAGAGCATCATGCCGGCGAGCCGGGTCACCAGCACCACGCCGCCGTCCTTGATCACGCGGATGATGACCAGCGAGTAGCGCATGGCCAGCCAGAGCACCACGTGCATGGCGACGATCGCGGACCACACCGAGAGCTGGCCGCCCACGCCGTCCGCGTGCTGCACCGCGAGGATGACCGAGACGATCGCGCCGGGCCCGGCGAGCAGCGGCATGCCCAGCGGTACGAGCGCCACATTGACGTCCTTGGTCTGCGTCGGCTCGTCCGTCTTGCCGGTCAGCAGGTCGAGCGCGATGAGCAGCAGCAGGAGTCCGCCCGCGATCATCAGGGCGGGCACGGAGACATGCAGATAGTCGAGGATCTGCTGACCGAGCAGACCGAAGACGGCGATCACGCCGAACGCGACCATGACCGCCTGGAGCGCCATCTTGCGCTGCACCTTGGCGGGGCGGCCCGCGGTGAGCGCGAGGAAGATCGGCGTGATCCCGGGCGGGTCCATGATCACAAATAGGGTGAGAAAAAGGGATCCGAAGACAGCGACGTCGAACACAGTGAGCCTTGCGAGAGAAGAGCGGGCGGTACGGAGGTGGCGCGGGGTCCGGGCGGCGGCCGTCGCCGTGTCGGGCACGCGGCGGTACGCACAGGGGCGCGCGGGGAGTGAGGAAGGTGGTGCGGTGGAAGTGGGCGGGGTCAGGAGCTGTTCGGCCGTTATCCGCCGGACGCCGCCTACCGGGGACCGGCTCCGCCGGCGCCCGGCACCGGGAAGGCTCCCGTGGCGCGCCGGGTGATCTCGCCGTAGATCTCGGGGTCGGTGGTGCACGCGCCGAGCTCGACGGCCTTCCGGGTGCCGTGGTAGTCGCTGGAGCCGGTGGTGAGCAGCCCCAGCTCGCGGGCGAGGCCGCGCAGTCGGGCCCGGGTGGGCTCGTCGTGGTCCATGTGGTCGACCTCGACGCCGTCGAGACCGGCTTCGGCGAGCGCGACGATCGTGGACTCGGGGACCACCGCGCCGCGTTTCACGGCGGCCGGGTGGGCGAAGACGGTGACCCCGCCCGCCGCCTTCACCAGGCGGACCGCCTCGAAGGGGTCGAACTCGTGCTTCTCCGCGTACGCCCGGCCGCCGGTACCCAGCCAGTCGGGCGTGAAGGCGTCGGAGACGGTGGGCACGACGCCGAGTTCGACGAGGGCGGCGGCGACGTGCGGTCGGCCGACCGAGCCGTCCCCGGCGATGCGGGCGACCTGCTCCCAGGTGATAGGGACGTCGAGGGCGCGCAGCTTGCGGACCATCTCCTGCGCGCGCGGCACCCGGTCGTCGCGGACGAGTTCGCGGGCGCGCTCCAGCTCGGCGTCGGCGGGGTCGAAGAGGTAGGCCAGCATGTGCAGGCCCACGCCGTCGACGCGGCAGGAGAGTTCGGCGCCGGTGACGAGGGTGAGCCCCTCGGGCAGCGCGTCGATGGCCTGCTTGTGGCCGCCCACGGTGTCGTGGTCGGTGAGCGCGACGACGTCCAGCCCCGCGGCGGCGGCGTTAGCGACCAGCTCGGCGGGGGTGTCCGTGCCGTCCGACGCGGTGGAGTGGGTGTGCAGGTCGATGCGCACGACGCTTGACTCCGGGGCTCGCGGGCGGACGGGGGACCGCTCAAGGATAACCGCCGCGCGCCGGGCGCCCGGCCGCTCCCGGGCCCCACTCCCGGACCCCACTCCCGGGCCCCGCTCGCGGACCCCGCTCCCGGGCCCCGCTCGCGGACCCCGCTCCCGGGCCCGCGCCGGAGCCGCGCCCGCCGCCGGCGGGCTCACGGCCCCCGCTGCTCGCCCGTCGCCTGCCGGGGCGGCCCCTCGGGTGCGGTGAGCAGGCGGGGGGTGAGCGCACCGCAGGGGACGAGGTCCACCTCTCCCCCGGCGTCCCGCAGGTCGGTCAGCACCAGCTCGTCGTACATCAGCAGCCCCGACTGCTCGGGCCACAGGATCGCCCAGAGCCACAGCCCGCGCGCCTCGCCCGCGAAGACGGCGCGGTCCGACGGAGCGTTCCTGACGTGCCAGAGGGGGGTGGGGCGGCCGGCGGCGTGGACCTTGGCGTCGGGGGCGGAGTCGACGTCCAGGTGGAGGCCGGGGTCCGGGCCGTCGATTCCCGCGTACCGGGCTCCGAGCCCGACGCCCAGCTCCTCGGCGACCAGCAGCAGCTCGCCCATCCCGCCCAGCGGTCCGGGCCCGGAGCAGGCCACGGCGCTCGCCCGGCCGCCGCTGCGGTCGTCGCCCGCACTGGCGACCCCGGTGAACAGCCAGCCCACGGGGAGCGGCCAGGGCATCCAGACGGGGACCTGAGCGCGGTGCACCACGACGCCGAGACCTTCGACGCTCGGCGGGATGACCGGCTGCATCGGATGGACCTGGCCGTGCACGGAGCACTGCCAGGCGTCGGCGAAGAGACCGGGCGCCCTGACCCGGCCACCGCACTTCGGGCAACTGGGTTCGCCCCTCATAGGAACCAACCGTCCTCCCCGCCGGTCCCCGCGTCAAGGACGATCACCCGTCCGCAGTGTGGCCCCGACCCACGAGGCCGAGGAGCTGGAGCCGGTCCACGCACGGGAGGACGGCGTGGCGGTCTTCGCCGGCTGACCTCCCGGGCCGGTCAGTCCAGCGGTACGGACGTGCGCAGCGGGTCGCGCAGGTCCGTACCGTGCGTCAGCCACCGCTCCTGGAGCTCCTGCGCGCCGCGCACCCGCTTCCAGGCGGCCTCGTTGTGCGTCATCGGCAGCAGCGGCAGGAAGCGCACCGGGTCCATCGGCTCGTCCAGCTCCAGATCCTCCACCAGACCACCGGACTCCGCGACCAGCACCGAGGTGAACGGCGCCCCGGTCCACAGCGGCTCCCCCAGGTCCAGCGAGGCGCCGGCGGCCACGATCAACCCCTCGACCTGCGGGGAAGCGGCCAGCACGGCGAGCGGGCGCAGCACCTGGTCGGTGTCGGCGATTCCGCCCCGTACGGAGTGGATCAGCTCGGCCCGGGGGCCCTCCACCGGGTCGGCGAGCGGGGAGGTGGGGTCGGCCATCGGCCGGCCGGACATGCCGAGCGTCGCGTAGCGCACCACGTCGCCGTCGAGGAAGCGCAGTACCTCGATGCGGTCGGTGCCCAGGAACGTCACGTCGGCGCGGGCGTCGGGTTCCCCGAGGGCGGAGATGAGCCGGGCCTCGACCAGAGCGAGAATTTCTGCCATGCCGCGAGCATAGATCGCGTAGGGAATGGGCAAAGTACGGGATTGGGCCTTGGGCGGCTGATAGCCTGGCCGCCGGTCGGGACAGCACGCAGAAGCGTTGCTCTTCTTCGTCCCGACGACATGTCGTCCCCCACGGGGGACCGGCCGGAGGAGGTGGGGACTGCTATGGATCCAAGTCGACCGTGCAGTACCAACCGCTCCTCCGCGCCCCGTATTCACCGTTGATCCGACGCCTCGTCGGTCGCCCGGTGCCGACATCGCCGTCGTATCCGGATGACTCCCCGACAGCAGTTCGCGCGACGGAAGAGCCCTTCGTTTTTGCCTGTCTGTAGCGAACGCCGTCATCGCGCCCGCGCGGTGCCGCCCGCTTTGCGGACGTGACCGCACGTCCTCGTTCCGGGCTGTTCCACGCCCTCGCCGACGGCCCTCCGTGAAGGAGCCAGCCATGTCGATGATCCGTGACCTGCGCGCCGCCGTGCGCCCGTCCCTGCGTACGTCCCTCCGCAAGAACAGCGCCCCCTACAGCGCGTACGACACCACCCGCGACCCGTCCGCCTCCAGCGCGGTCGTCGACTGCGCCGTCTACCGCGACGGCCGCCGACTGGTGACGCCCGCGACCCCGACGCCGCACGAGGCGATGCTCCAGGTGCGGGAGGAGGGCGGCTTCGCGTGGATCGGTCTGCACGAGCCGACCGAGGCCGAATTCGCGGGCATCGCCCGGGAGTTCGGGCTGCACCCGCTGGCCGTCGAGGACGCCGTCCACGCCCACCAGCGGCCCAAGCTGGAGCGCTACGACGACACGCTGTTCACCGTCTTCAAGACGATCCACTACGTGGAGCACGCCGAACTGACCGCGACCAGCGAGGTCGTGGAGACCGGCGAGGTGATGTGCTTCACCGGGCGGGACTTCGTCATCACCGTCCGGCACGGCGGCCAGGGCTCCCTGCGCGCCCTGCGCCACCGACTCCAGGACGATCCGGAGCTGCTCGCCAAGGGCCCCTCCGCCGTGCTGCACGCCATCGCCGACCATGTGGTCGACGGGTACATCGCGGTGGCCGAGGCGGTGCAGGACGACATCGACGAGGTGGAGATCGATGTCTTCTCCACCCCGGCCAAGGGCAGCCCGCGCGGTTCGGACGCGGGCCGCATCTACCAGCTCAAGCGCGAGGTGCTGGAGTTCAAGCGGGCCGTCTCGCCACTGCTGCGGCCGATGCAGCTGCTGAGCGAGCGCCCGATGCGGCTGATCGACCCGGACATCCAGAAGTACTTCCGCGACGTCGCCGACCACCTCGCCCGGGTCCAGGAAGAGGTCCTCGGCTTCGACGAACTGCTGAACTCGATCCTCCAGGCGAATCTGGCGCAGGCGACCGTCACGCAGAACGAGGACATGCGCAAGATCACCTCCTGGGCGGCGATCATCGCCGTGCCGACGATGATCTGCGGTGTCTACGGCATGAACTTCGACCACATGCCCGAGCTCCAGTGGAAGTACGGCTATCCGCTGGTGCTCGGCGTCATCGGGGTGGTCTGTTTCTCCATCCACCGCATCCTCAAGCGCAACGGCTGGCTCTGAGCCCCGCGACGCCGCACCCCGATCGCCGGTCGGTCTAAGCTCGCGCCCATGACTGACGCCGCCGCACCCGATGCCGCCGCCGACCTGCTGGAGAGGGCCCTCGTCGAGGAGGCCACGAAGAAGTCCGGTCTCGTCTGGGTGCGGGGCGACGGGCCGGCCCGTGCCGTCTGGCACGTCTGGCACGACGGCGCGGCGCACCTGGTCGGCGGCGGCCCCGGCGAGCAGCCGCTGCCCGAGGGCCTGGCCGACGGCGGCCGCGCCGAGGTGACCGTACGGAGCAAGGACAAGGGCGGCCGGATCGTCGCCTGGGGCGCGGTGTGCCGTTTCCTCCCGCCGCACTCCGAGGAGTGGGAGGCGGCGGTCGCCGAGCTGAAGGGCAAGCGGCTGAACGCGCCGGACGCCGAGTCGATGACGGAGCGGTGGGCCCGCGAGTGCACCGTGGTGCGGCTGACGCCCGACACCGTCAGCACCGCGCTGCCGGACAGCTCGCTGGCGGCCGTCCCGTTGCCGACCGGGGCCACCACCCGGCAACCGGCCCCGGCGGCGCTCCCCCGGCTGCTGCTGAAGCGTCGCCGGAAGCGCTGAGCCAGGGCCCCGCGGTCCGGTCGCTCAGCCGGAGGACTTGGGGAGCTGGCCGCCGTAGTCGACGGTGTCGTCCTCCTGGGGCGCCTCCAGCGGGAAGGCCTGCCCCCAGTCGGCCAGCGTGACCGTGCCCCCGCCGCCGCCCCGGGCCACCCGCACCGGGTACGGCTGGTCCTCCAGCGAGACGTCGAACGCCCCGCCCTCGCCCTTGCCGCCCAGGATCTGGATGGTGCGCAGCCCGGCGACCGTGTCCCGGCCGCCCTTGCTGACCTCTCCGTTCAGCGTGAGGAGCCCGTCGAGCAGGACCTTCTTGTCGGTGAAGCCGCGCAGCTGGCGGTAGCTGGGGTCACCCTCGGGGACCTTCACGTACTTGCCGCCCAGCTTGTCGGCTGCCGTCACGTCGGAGGACCCGCCCTCGCCGCCGCCGCTCTCCTCGTGGGTCCAGAACTCCGCCGGCGCCTTCAGGTAGAGCTCGTCGTCCACCCGCAGCAGGGCGAAGCTCTGCTGCTTGGAGGTCACCGAGCCCATGCCGCCCTCCGCGCTGAGCTTCATCTCCAGCCGGTAGGTGCCGCCCTTGCTGACGAGCGTGCCCGACAGCCGTACGGCGCTCGCCGCCTCGGCCGCCGCTCTGGCCTTCTCGTCGATCTCGGTGGCGGAGAGTCTGGCGACGCCGTTGGTCCCCTTGTCCGGGTCCTCCTCCGTGCCGCAGGCGGCCAGGGCCGCGGTGAGCCCTCCGCACAGCACGAGAGCGAGGGCGGTCCGGCGATGGTTCCGCACGGCCGGGGCGAAAGAGGTCACGGGCGCACTGCCTCTCAACTGCGATCGGGGGTGGCAGACGGCAGCGTACCCGGGAGGCGTGTGCCCCCCGGCAGCCAGCCGTACGGACCGGTCCGCCGGGGCACGGTGCGGGGTTAAGGGCTAGCCTGATCCCGGCGTACCGGCGGATTCCGCCGGCCGGCGGCGCCCGGTCCGGGACGGCCGGGCGCGGACCGTCCCGCGGAACATGACGGCACAGTGGACACGGACGGGCGAAGGAGGCCGAGGATGGCGGCGGTCACCCCCAGGGTCTTCGTCTCGCACCTGTCCGGCGTACCCGTTTTTGACCCGAACGGGGACCAGGTCGGCCGGGTCCGTGATCTGGTGGCGATGCTGCGGGTCGGCGGACGCCCGCCGCGCATCCTGGGCCTGGTGGTCGAGGTGATCAGCCGCCGGCGGATCTTCCTGCCGATGACCCGGGTGACGGGCGTCGAGTCCGGCCAGGTCATCACCACCGGCGTCGTCAACATGCGGCGCTTCGAACAGCGGCCCACCGAGCGTCTCGTCCTCGGCGAGTTCCTGGACCGGCGGGTGCGGCTGGTGGGTGGCCATGGCCAGGACGGTGAGGAGGTCACCGTCCTGGACGTGGCCATCCAGCAGCTGCCGGCCCGCCGTGACTGGGAGATCGACAAGTACTTCGTCCGCAAGGGGCGTGGCGGGGCGCTGCGCCGCAAGGGCGAGACCCTGACGGTGGAGTGGTCGGCGGTCAGCGGTTTCTCGCTGGACGAGCACGGCCAGGGCGCCGAGAGTCTGGTCGCCACGTTCGAGCGGCTGCGGCCCACCGATGTGGCGAACGCCCTGCACCACCTCTCGCCGAAGCGGCGGGCGGAGGTCGCCGCCGCCCTGGACGACGACCGGCTCGCCGACGTGCTGGAGGAGCTGCCCGAGGACGACCAGGTGGAGATCATCGGCAAGCTCGCGGAGGAGCGGGCCGCCGACGTCCTGGAGGCGATGGACCCCGACGACGCGGCCGACCTCCTCTCCGAGCTGCCGGAGGAGGACAAGGAACGGCTGCTGGCGCTGATGCGTCCGGACGACGCCGCCGACGTCCGCCGTCTGATGTCGTACGAGGAGCGGACGGCGGGCGGTCTGATGACGACCGAGCCGATCGTGCTGCTGCCCGACGCCACGGTGGCCGACGCGCTGGCCCGGGTGCGGCAGGCGGACCTGTCCCCGGCGCTGGCCGCGCAGGTGTACGTGTGCCGCTCCCCCGACGACACCCCGACCGGGAAGTACCTGGGCACGGTGCACTTCCAGCGGCTGCTGCGCGACCCGCCGTTCACCCTGGTCAGCTCGATCGTCGACAGCGACCTGGTGCCGCTGTCGCCGGACACCCCGCTGCCGACGGTCACCAGCTATCTGGCCGCGTACAACATGGTCTCGGTGCCCGTCGTGGACGAGACCGGTTCGCTGCTGGGCGCGGTGACCGTGGACGACGTCCTGGACCACCTGCTGCCGGACGACTGGCGCGAGACGGATCTGCACGGGGAGGAGGGGATCGGCCATGGTGGGTGACGAGCGGGCGAAGGCGGCGTCGACCGGCGCCTCGGGCCTGGTGCGGCCGCCGCGCACCCGGCTGGACCAGCCGAAGGACCCGCGCCGGCGGCTGCTGCCGGAGTACGACCCGGAGGCGTTCGGCCGGTTCTCGGAGCGGATCGCGCGGTTCCTGGGGACCGGGCGGTTCATCGTCTGGATGACGCTGATCATCATCATCTGGGTGCTGTGGAACATCTTCGCGCCCAAGGATCTGCGCTTCGACCAGTACCCGTTCATCTTCCTGACGCTGATGCTGTCGCTCCAGGCCTCCTACGCCGCGCCGCTGATCCTCCTCGCGCAGAACCGGCAGGACGACCGCGACCGGGTCACGCACGAGCAGGACCGGAAGCAGAACGAGCGCTCCATCGCCGACACCGAATACCTGACGCGGGAGATCGCGGCCCTGCGTATGGGCCTGGGCGAGGTCGCCACCCGGGACTGGATCCGCTCGGAACTCCAGGACATGGTGAGGGACATGGAGGACCGGCAGGTGCTGTCCCCGGCCGAGAGTGACGAAGGCGACCGCTGAAGGGCTACCCGCACGTAGCCCTCAGCGCCGTAACATCGTCCGTATGGCTACGGAAGACGCGGTGCTTGAGGCACTGTCGACAGTGAACGACCCGGAGATCCACCGCCCGATCACCGAGCTGGGCATGGTGAAATCGGTCGAGATCGATCCTGACGGTGTAGTCGCTGTCACGGTGTATCTCACGGTCTCCGGCTGTCCGATGCGCGAGACGATCACCCGCAACGTGACCGAGGCGGTCGCCCGGGTCGAGGGCGTCTCGCGGGTCGAGGTGACCCTCGACGTCATGAGCGACGAACAGCGCAAGGACCTGGCGAGCTCGCTGCGCGGCGGCACCGCCGAGCGGGAGGTGCCGTTCGCCCAGCCCGGCTCGCTGACCCGGGTGTACGCGGTCGCCTCCGGCAAGGGCGGCGTCGGCAAGTCCTCGGTGACGGTGAACCTCGCCGCGGCGATGGCGGCCGACGGCCTGAAGGTCGGCGTCGTGGACGCGGACATCTACGGGCACAGCGTGCCCCGGATGCTCGGTGCGGACGGCAAGCCCACCCAGGTCGAGAACATGATCATGCCGCCGTCCGCGCACGGCGTGAAGGTCATCTCCATCGGCATGTTCACCCCGGGCAACGCGCCCGTGGTCTGGCGCGGTCCGATGCTGCACCGGGCGCTCCAGCAGTTCCTCGCCGATGTGTACTGGGGCGACCTGGACGTGCTGCTGCTCGACCTGCCGCCGGGCACCGGCGACATCGCGATCTCGGTCGCGCAGCTCGTGCCGAACGCGGAGATCCTGGTCGTCACGACCCCGCAGCAGGCGGCGGCCGAGGTGGCCGAGCGGGCCGGCTCGATCGCCGTGCAGACCCACCAGAAGATCGTCGGCGTGGTGGAGAACATGTCGGGCATGCCGTGCCCGCACTGCGACGAGATGGTCGACGTGTTCGGCTCGGGCGGCGGCGCACGGGTCGCCGAGGGGCTGACCCGCACGGTCGGCGCCGAGGTGCCGGTGCTCGGCTCGATCCCGATCGACGTACGGCTGCGCGAGGGCGGCGACGAGGGCAAGCCGGTCGTCCTGTCCGACCCCGACTCCCCGGCCGGCAGCGCGCTGCGCTCGATCGCCCAGAAGCTGGGCGGCCGTCAGCGCGGTCTGTCGGGCATGTCGCTGGGGATCACCCCGCGCAACAAGTTCTGACGCCTGTCGCGGCGACACAGGGCGGGCCGGTGGTCATCCGGCCCGCCCTGTCGCGTTGCTACGCGTACGTCTCGATGTCCTTGATGGCCGCGAAGCCGAGACCGTACGCGCTCATCCCCCGCCCGTACGCCCCGATGTGCACACCCTCGTGGGCGGAGCCGGCGAGGATCCAGCCGAACTCGGACTCGCGGTAGTGGAACTCCACGGGCACCCCGTCCACCGGGAGGGAGAGCGTCGACCAGGGCGCGCTGCCGAGGTCGTCGGCGAGGGTGAACGCCGTCTCGGTCTGCTGGTCCAGCCAGTCGTCGCGCAGGGTGTGGTCCATCTGGGGCGGCCAGGTGTACGCCAGCAGGCCGGAGCCCGCGAGCCAGGCCGCCGAGGACACCGTGGTGGCGTCCAGCACGCCCGTACCGTCACCGCTGCGTCTCACCGGGCTCGCGGCCACGGTGATCACCGCCGCGAACCGCTCCTTGTCGGTGGAGCCGTCCGACTTCACCGACGGCTCGTCGCCGTGCCCCGTCGCACCGTGCTGCACCGTGCCGTCCGCCGCGGTGCCGACCTGCATCAGCCAGCGCGGGCCGGTGAAGGCCTCGTCCAGGCCGTACCAGGGGAAGGTCGCTTCCCGGTAGCCGTCGACGGTACGCCGCGTCGCCGGCACCTCCTCCGCCGTGGCCGTGCCCGGGACACCGTCCGTATCAATCCGACTCGTCGTCTCCATCTGCGCGGCCGCCTCCTCGATCAGTCATGATCCGGAGCGGCCCGCCCCCCGCGGGCTTGGGCATCCTCGCAACCGGACAGATGGAGAATAGCCATACCGTCCGGACGAGTCGGGATTGACCGGGGGTCAGGTGGCGTCCGCATCGAACGGCGGGCGCTCGGGCTGCGTCTGCTGCGGGGTCTTCTTCAGCAGGTCAGGGGCGGTGTCGCCGGTTTTGGTGAGGCTGGTCACCGAGCCGTCCGCCGACGCGCCCGCCGAGCCGTTCGCCGCACTGTTGGCGGTATCGGACGTCGTCGGGGTGCGCCCGTTGACCGCGTCCGTGACGTCGGAGATCTCCTTGCGCAGGTCGAAGCTCTCGCGGATCTCCTTCAGCCCCAGGTCGTCGTTGCCGTCCATCAGCTGCTTGCGGACGAACGTCTTGGGGTTGAGGTCCTCGAACTCGAAGTCCTTGAACTGCGGGCCCAGCTCCGAGCGGATGTCTTCCTTCGCGCTGTCGGAGAACTCGCGGATCTTGCGGATGGTGCGCGTGACGTCCTGGATCAGCTTGGGCAGCTTGTCCGGGCCGAAGACCAGCACGGCCAGCACCCCGAGCGTCAACAGCTCCAGTGCGCCAATGTCATTGAACACCTTGTTGCTCCTCGTGTTCTCCGCGTGTTCTCCGTGCGATCGCGGCCCGGGTCTCCCAGCCGCCCGGACCGCTCAAAGGTACCTGTCGAAGGTGTCCGGGCGGTACCTCGCGGTGGCCGTCACGTGCCGCTCGACCTCGCGGTGGACGTCACGTGCCGCTGGCCGAGCCGAGCGTCAGGGTCACCGTCCGCTCCTCGCCGCCGCGGGTCAGCCTGAGGTCGAGCTCGTCGCCGGGGCGGTGGGCCCGGATCTTCACGATCAGCTCCTCGCCGCTGTGCACCCGCCGGCCCTCGACCTGGGTGATGACGTCGCCGGACCGGATGCCCGCCTTGGCCGCGGGGCCGTCCTTCGCGACGGCGGGCGCGCCGTCGGCTCCCTCCGTGCCGACCTTGGCCCCGTCGCCGGTGTACTTCATGTCCAGCGTGACGCCGATGACCGGGTGGGTGGCCTTGCCGGTGCTGATCAGCTCCTCGGCGACGCGCTTGCCCTGGTTGATGGGTATCGCGAAGCCGAGGCCGATGGAGCCGGACTGGCCGCCCGCCTCGGGGCCCTGACCGCTGTCGGCCGCGCGGATGGCGCTGTTGATGCCGATGACGTGGGCCTGGGTGTCGACCAGCGGCCCGCCGGAGTTGCCCGGGTTGATCGGGGCGTCGGTCTGGAGGGCGTCGACGTAGCTGATGTCGCTGCCGTCGCCCTTCTCGCCGCCCGCGGTGATCGGCCGCTGCTTGGCGCTGATGATGCCCGAGGTCACCGTGTTGGAGAGGTCGAAGGGGGCGCCGATGGCCACCACCGGGTCCCCGACCTGGACGTTGTCGGAGTTGCCCAGGGGCAGGGGCTTGAGGCCGGAGACCCCGCGGACCCGGACGACCGCGAGGTCGTAGCCGCTGTCCTTGCCGACGAGCTCGGCGGAGGCCGTCTCGCCGCTGCTGAACGTCACGGTGATGTCCCCGCTCGCCCCGGCCGGGGCGACGACGTGGTTGTTGGTGAGGATGTGGCCCTGGCCGTCGAGGACGAAGCCGGTGCCCGTGCCGGACTCGGCGGTGCCGCTGACGTGCAGGGTGACCACGCTGGGCAGGGCGCTGGCGGCGATGCCCGCGACGCTCTCGGGGGCCCGGTCACCGTTGTCGCGGCCCGCCTGCGGCAGCTCGACGGTGGTCAGGCCGCCGTTGCGCTCGATGTACGCGCCGACGCCGCCGCCGACGCCACTGGCGACCAGGGTGAGCAGGAGCACCCCCATGAACGCCCCGCCCCGGCGCTTCTTCCCGCGGCCGGGCTCGGCGCCCTCGGGGGGTCCCGGGCGGGTCAGTGGCTGCCCCGGAGCGCCCCAGGGGTCGTACTGGAGCCACTGCGTGTGCTTCTGCGCGTGCGGTTGCGGCGCCGGGTGCGGTGCGGGGTGCTGCCCCTGGTGCTCAGGGGCTCCCTGGGACTGCCCGGGGACTCCTTGCGGCGGGTGCGGTGCGTGGGCGGCGTGCGCCTGCGGCTGTGCGTGCGGCCCCGGGGGCGGGAAGCCGTCGGCGGTCTGCGCGCGCGGGGGCGGGAAGCCGTCGGCGGGCACGGGCTGCGGTGCCGGGGCGGGCGCCGGCGCGGGGGCCGGGGTTCCGGCGCCGTTCGTCGCGGCGTACTGCGGGGCCGGTGCTCCGGCGCCCGGCGGTACGACGGTGCCGTGGGCGGGGGTGGGCCGCTGCACCGGCGGGGCGGGCGCCCAGGGGCCGGGGCCGCCGTAGGGCGGGGTGCTGTACTCGTCGGGCTCGTGCAGCGGGGCCCCGGACGGGCGGGGGCGCGGAACCTCCTGGCCGCCGTGGACCGTCGGCCGGACGGCGGCGTCGGAAGGCGGAGCCGGGGTCGCGCTGTCCGGGGCCGGGGGCGTGCTGTCCCTCGTGCTGTCCGGGGCCGGGGCCGGGGTCGAGGCGGCGTCCGAAGCCGGGGGCGTCGGCTCTCGGTCCTCGGCCGGCGGAGCGTCCGACGGGGCCGGCCCGCCGTCCGGCTCCGTGCGGTCGCCGCCCCCCGCCGGGGGGCGGCTCCACCACTTCGCCTGCGGCCCGGTGGGCTTCCCGTCGTCCATGCTCTCCCCGCAACTGGCTTCTGTACGCCCCACCGAGGCGTCCCTCACCGGAATTCAACCAGGTTTGCGAATCCCCGCGCAGGGTCCGGTCAGGGCCGGGGGGAAAGCGGGCTGGCCAGATCGTTGGCGAGCGGCCCCGAGGGAACCGGGGAGGGGCCCGTCCTGGGTGCCGCACCGCTGCCGAGGGCAGCCGCCAGCAGCGGGGTGCCGGACACCGCCGGACGTATCAGCGGCGACACGGACACGTTCAGCACGGGGAAGGTGAAGGGGTGCCCGCCCGAGGCCTGGACGCCGAACAGCGGCGGGGCGGTCGGCGGCCCCTGCCGGTTCGCCGGAGAGGTGCCGACCGGAACCACCGGTGTCGCGCCGGTGAGTGTCGAGGGCACCCGGTTCGTCCCGGCGGGGGCGGTGCCGGACGCGGGCCGCTCGGCCGCCCGGCCGTCGCCGGTCACCACGAGGGCGCCGCCGCCCTGGCGGCTGACCGCCTTCGCGCCGTTCTCGGCGCGGGTCGCGGCGTCGAGCGGGGTGACGTTGTTCCCGGCGCCCTCGGCGCGCAGGGAGGATTCGGGGCCGGAGTCCAGCGGCAGGGTGCCGCCCAGCGCGATGGCCGCGAGGGAGACGGCGCTGGCCGCGGCGAACGCGAAGCGCCGCCCGCGCCAGGGCGAGCGGTCCGCGTCACGGGCCACCTCGTGTATGCGGAAGACCGAACCGGAAGCGGGACCGCCGGGCAGCACGGCGGTGGAGCCGTGGGTGGCGGGGAGGTATCCGAAGCCGTCCAGGGGGGAGGGTGCGGTGTCGGCTCGGGTGCTGCCGCTGGAGGGCCGCAGCCCGGGGAAGAACTCGTCGGCGAAGGGTCCCCGGCCGCCGAACGGCCCGCCGGAGCCGGTGTCGTCAGTGCCAGGACCCCCGGGAAGGCCCTGTAGCCGGGCCAGGAAGCCCTCGGAGGGCGAGGGTGAGGCGGACATGGCGAAGGCGCTCTTGAGGCGGCGCTGGGCATCGGCCTCGGCCTTGCACTTGGCGCAGGTCGCCAGGTGGGCCAGGACCCGCTCACGGGCGTCGTGTTTCAGCTCGCCGTCGACCAGCGCGGCGAGTCGGTCCCCCAGATGCGCTTCCGCGGGGGTGGGTCCTGTGCCGCTCACGCCGTTCCGCCCTCCCCTGCCAGGACCGCGTCCGCCAGCGAGCGCTGCTCGGCGCGGGCCTCGGGCGAACGGTGCTTGAGCGCCTTGCGCAGGTGCGAGCGGCCGCGGTGGATACGGCTGCGGACGGTGCCGAGCTTCACCCCGAGGGTCGCGGCGATCTCCTCGTAGCTGAGGCCCTCGATGTCGCAGAGGACCACGGCCGCACGGAACTCGGGCGCGAGGGTGTCCAGCGCCTGCTGCACGTCCGCGTCGAAGTGGGTGTCGTTGAAGACCTGCTGCGGGGACGGCTCACGGCTCGGCAGGCGCTCGGCCGCGTCGTCCCCGAGCGAATCGAAGCGGATGCGCTGCTTGCGCCGGACCATGTCCAGGAAGAGATTGGTCGTGATGCGGTGCAGCCAGCCCTCGAAGGTGCCGGGTGTGTAGGTCGACAGCGAGCGGAACACCCGGACGAAGACCTCCTGGGTCAGGTCCTCGGCGTCGTGCTGGTTTCCCGTCAGCCGGTAGGCGAGGCGGTACACCCGACCGCTGTGCGTGCTGACGATCTCTTCCCATGAGGGCGGGGTCCACGCCTGAGAATCCGCATCAGAGGCGAAGGTCGCGGTCGTTGCGGAGTCTTCGGAAGAACGGTCAGCAATGTTGGTCACGGATTTCGGCTCACCGGCCGACCTGAGGAGACGCCGCAGCATCCCTCCCCGGTCCACAGGCGCAGCCGCACCTCCCCTATCGGCTCTGGTGGTGTCCAGTGGAGCCCCTACCATAGCCACCTCGCCCGTTAGCTCCGGATAAGCCTTTTTCCCTGCTGGGGCCGGGCGTCGCCCGGGACTTTCCCGCAGCTCGGCGGTCCGATCCGCGGACCCGGTCACTGCGCTTTCCCCACTGCATGCACAACGCCCGGTCCCATCTGCGGGTTCCCGGCTCCAGCGGATACAGTCACCGTTGCGCCAACTACGGGGTCAGGAGAGGGCCATTACCGCCAACCGGCAGACGAGCTGGGCGTTCGCCGACGCCTTTGTCGCCGAGGACGAAGCACTGCACGGGGCCCGGGAGCGGGCTCGCGAGCTGGGGCTTCGCTCGGTGTCACCGGGCACCGGCGCTGCGCTGCGCCTGCTGGCAGGCGCAGCGGACGCCAAAGCGGTGGCGGAGATCGGCACGGGCACCGGCGTGTCCGGCATCTATCTCCTGCACGGAATGCGGCCGGACGGGGTGCTGACCACGGTGGACCCCGAGCCCGAGCGTCAGCAGTTCGCCCGGGCGGCGTTCCGCGAGGCGGGCTTCGCCACCAACCGGGCCCGGTTCATCCCCGGCCGCGCCCTGGACGTCCTGCCCCGGCTCGCGGACGGCGGTTACGACCTCGTCTTCTGCGACGGCGACCGGCTGGAGAGTCTCGATGTGCTCGCTGAATCGTTGCGCCTGCTGCGGCCCGGCGGGCTGGTCTGCTTCGAGGGCGTCTTCGCCGACGGCCGCACGGTCGACTCCGCGGCCCAGCCGGCCGAGGTACTGCGACTGCGGGACCTGCTGCGGGCGGTGCGCGAGAGCCAGGAGCTGATGTCGACCCTGTTGCCGGTCGGCGACGGCCTCCTCTGCGCGGTCCGGCGCGGCTGAGCACGAAGGCCCCCGTGGCGAGCGGGGAGAACCCCGTGGCGAGCACGGGGATCCCCGTCAGAACGCACCACTGCCCGGTACGGAATTCCGTACCGGGCAGTGGTGAAGGTGATGGGCGTTCCGCGTCAGCCGACGACCTTCTTCAGCGCGTCGCCGAGGGCATCGGCCTCGTCCGGAGTCAGCTCGACAACAAGCCGACCGCCGCCTTCGAGCGGAACGCGCATGACGATGCCCCGCCCCTCCTTTGTCACCTCGAGCGGGCCGTCGCCCGTCCGCGGCTTCATGGCCGCCATGCTCGTTCCCCTTCCTGAAACCAGCTCATCGCAACCGGCGGCCCCATGACAGGCGCTGCCTCACCGGCATCGAACACATTGCTTCTTCGCCATTATCCCGCATCAATGACCCCGATGACCAACATCGGTGTGCATCGCTTGCGCAACGCGCTCTCTCAAAACCACCCAATTCGGCGATCCGGCTGCGATACTGCGCCGCCTCGGACCCCCAGGTGAGAGCCAATTGTTAGACGCAGGTCACATCCCTGCCCAACTCCGGATCGGCCATGCTTGCCTGCAGTGGCAACGATGCCCGAGCAGCGAGGGGACACCTAAATGGCCGACGAGCCGGCGAACACCGTCCTGTACGACGTGAGCGAAGGTCTCGCGACGATCACGATCAACCGACCCGGCGCGATGAACGCCATGAACACCGCTGCGAAGGTCGCGCTGAGGGACGCGCTGCTGGCGGCGTCGGCGGACGCGGGGGTCCGGGCGGTGCTGCTCACGGCCACCGGGCGTGCCTTCTGCGTCGGCCAGGACCTCAAGGAGCACGTCGCCACGCTCTCGGCCACCCGCGAGGCGGGCGGCGGGAACGCGCTGAGCACGGTGCGGGAGCACTACAACCCGATCGTGCGGGCGATCACGGAGATGGCCAAGCCGGTCGTCGCCGGGGTGAACGGCGTCGCGGCCGGGGCCGGGTTCGGATTCGCGCTCGCGGCCGACTACCGGGTGGTCGCCGACACCGCCTCCTTCAACACCTCGTTCGCGGGCGTCGCACTCACGGCGGACTCGGGCGTGTCCTGGACGCTGCCCCGGCTGATCGGGCAGAGCCGAGCCGCCGATCTGCTGTTCTTCCCGCGGTCGGTCTCCGCGCAGGACGCGTTGGAGCTGGGGATCGTCAACCGCGTCGTCCCCGCGGCCGAGCTCGCCGAGCAGGCGGCGGCGGTGGCCCGGGCCCTGGCGGACGGCCCCACGGTTGCGTACGCGGCGCTGAAGGAGTCGATGGCGTACGGCGCCGGGCACACGCTCGCCGAGGCGCTGGAGAAGGAGGACGAACTCCAGACCCGGGCGGGCGCGTCGCAGGACCACACCATCGCGGTGGAGGCGTTCCTGGCCAAGGAGAAGCCGGTCTACCTGGGGAAGTAGCCGCGGCTCAGAGGCTGTCGGGTGTCCTCGGGGCGGACAGCGGACGCGGTCTGGTGCGTGCGATTCCAAGGCGGAGGAGGGAGGCGACGCGGAGCGTCGTCGACCGACGACAACGCCGGAAGCGTGCGTGCCAGGGCGTGGCCGCCCGACCCGAGGACACCCGACAGCCTCTCAGCGCGGCGCCGCCCCGCCGCCGCGCGCCACACAGTCCGCGAGGTGGTCGTCGACCAGTCCGCAGGCCTGCATCAGCGCGTAGGCGGTGGTGGGGCCGACGAAGCGGATCGAGCGCTTCTTCAACGCCTTGGCGAGCGCGGTGGACTCCGGCGTGATGGCCGGGACGTCCGAGAGGCTGCGCGGGGCGGGCCGGCCGGCCGGGTCGGGGGCGTAGGACCAGATCAGCTCGTCCAGCTCCCCCTCCGACCAGTCGGCGAGCACCTTGGCGTTGGCGAGGGTCGCGTCGACCTTGGCCTTGTTGCGGATGATCCCCGGGTCGGCCAGGAGCCGCTCCCGGTCGGCGTCGGTGAACTTCGCGACCGCCTCGATCCGGAATCCCTCGAACGCGGTACGGAAGGTCTCGCGGCGACGAAGGATCGTGATCCAGGAGAGCCCGGACTGGAAGGCCTCCAGGCAGAGCCGTTCGAACAGGGCGTCGTCCCCGTGGACCGTCCGGCCCCATTCGGTGTCGTGGTAGGCGAGGTAGTCCTCGGTGGACAGGCCCCACGGGCAGCGGAGCCCGCCGTCGGGGGCGGCCACGGCCGCGCCGCTCATCGCCCGTCCTCCGCGGCGCGGTCCGAGCTGTTCGCGTGGCCGCCCGGTTCCGCGGGCCGGTCGCCGGGCTGCTCGAACAGGTCGGTGCCCGTCGTCACCGCGGCCGCCTGCACTCCGGCCAGCGCGGATTCCAGCTCGGCGATCCGGGCGTCGCGCTCGGCCAGTTCGGCGCCGAGCCGGGAGAGCGCCTCGTCGACGTCCGCCATCCGGTAGCCACGGGGGGCCATCGGCAGGCGCAGCGCCTCGATGTCCGCCCGGCCGACCGGGCGGGTCGCGGGCAGCGGATCGGTGAACCGGTCGGGCGGTACGTCCTGGAGCACGGCGCTCCCACCGCCTCCGACCACCGCGAGGGTGACCGCGGTGACGACCACGACCATCGTGAGCAGCAAGAACCAGAACACGCGTATCTCCCCGGGGGCGGAAACCTCGTCCGGCCCCGATCGTGCCATGCGGCACGGACAAGTCGGGGCCGGCCCGATGAGGCCTTAGGGTCGCAGGCGGGCTATCTGAGGAGGAAAGACGGGATGCGAAGCGGTGCACTCAGGCTGGGGCGGCGGGAATTCGGTCCGCACGAGCCGGTGATCATGGCGATCGTGAACCGGACCCCGGACTCCTTCTACGACCAGGGCGCCACCTTCGGGGACGAGCCGGCGCTGGCCCGGGTCGACCAGGCGGTGGCCGAGGGCGCCGCGATCATCGACATCGGCGGGGTGAAGGCGGGTCCCGGCGAGGAGGTGGGCGCCGAGGAGGAGGCGCGCCGCACGGTCGGGTTCGTCGCCGAGGTCCGCCGCCGCCACCCGTCCGTGGTGATCAGCGTGGACACCTGGCGGCACGAGGTCGGCGAGGCGGTCTGCGAGGCCGGGGCCGATCTGCTGAACGACGCGTGGGGCGGGGTCGACCCGAAGTTGGCGGAGGTCGCCGCGCGGTACGGGGCGGGCCTCGTGTGCACGCACGCGGGCGGCGCGGAGCCGCGGACCCGGCCGCACCGGATCGCGTACGAGGACGTCATGGCGGACATCCTGCGGGTCACGGTGGGGCTGGCCGAGCGGGCGGTGGAGCTCGGGGTTCGGCCGGACGGGATCATGATCGATCCGGGGCACGACTTCGGGAAGAACACCCGGCACTCGCTGGAGGCGACGCGGCGGCTCGGGGAGATGGCGGAGACCGGGTGGCCGGTGCTGGTGTCCCTGTCCAACAAGGACTTCGTGGGGGAGACGCTGGACCGGCCGGTGAAGGAGCGCGTGATCGGCACGCTGGCGACGACGGCGGTCTCGGCGTGGCTGGGGGCGCGGGTGTACCGGGTGCATGAGGTGGCGGAGACGCGGCAGGTCCTGGACATGGTGGCGTCCGTTGCCGGGCATCGGGCGCCGGCCGTGGCGCGGAGGGGGCTGGCGTAGTTCTGCCGCCTGTCCGGCGGGCGGGGTCCGGGGCGCTGCCCCTGGACCCCGCTCCTCAAGCGCCGGAGGGGCTGGTACCGATGCCCTCAGACGCCGGGCGGGCTGACTGTGGCCGGACCGGCCGAAAAGATGCCCTCAAACGCCGGGCGGGCTGGGGGTGGCCGGGTCGGCTGAGTGCCCCCGCGCGGGCCGGAGGTGCCCTCACTTCAAGAGATGTCCTCAATCGCCGGACGGGCTTGAATCGGCCGGACGGCTTGATCGCGCCGGACACTCCCTAGCGGCCGACCTCCTTCGTGACCAGCGTCACCGCTTCCTCCACGTCGTCCGTCACGTGGAAGAGCATCAGGTCCTTCTCCGAGGCCTTGCCCTGGGCCACCACCGTGTCGCGGAGCCAGTCGACAAGGCCGCCCCAGTAGGCCGTGCCGAACAGGACGATCGGGAAGCGGGTGACCTTGCCGGTCTGGACGAGGGTCAGCGCCTCGAAGAGTTCGTCCAGGGTGCCGAGGCCGCCTGGCAGGACCACGAAGCCCTGGGCGTACTTCACGAACATCGTCTTGCGGACGAAGAAGTAGCGGAAGTTGACGCCGATGTCGACGTGGGGGTTGAGGCCCGACTCGAAGGGCAGCTCGATGCCGAGGCCGACCGAGACGCCCTTGGCCTCCCGGGCGCCCTTGTTGGCGGCCTCCATCGCGCCCGGGCCGCCGCCGGTGATCACCGCGAAGCCCGCGTCGACCAGCGCCTTGCCGAGCTGGACGCCGGCCTCGTACTCCGGCGACCCGTCCGGGGTACGGGCCGAGCCGAAGACGCTGATCGCGCTCGGCAGTTCGGCGAGCGCGCCGAAGCCCTCGACGAACTCCGACTGGATGCGCATCACCCGCCAGGGGTCGGTGTGCACCCACTCGGAGTCGCCCTCGGAGTCCAGCAGCCGCTGGTCGGTCGTGCCGGGCTGGACCTGCTCCCTGCGGCGCAGGACCGGGCCCAGCCACTGTTCCTCGGGGCTGACCGCGCCCTCGGGAACCTCCGCACCCTCGGGGATCCGTGCGTCTTCGGCGTTGCCCATGTTCCGCTCCCTCCACCGACCCGCGTCGCGCTGGGTCGTGTCGTACTGCGTACGGTCAGCGTAGATCGGCGGAGGTTACGTACGGGGGAATGCCGTGCGGCGGGCGGTCAGCCGGTCAGCCAGGAGCGCAGCCGGTCCTCGCAGTGGGTGATCTTCGCGACGGCCACGTGCTCGTCGCGCTTGTGGGCGTACATCGGGTCACCGGGTCCGTAGTTCACCGCGGGGACGCCGAGCGCGCCGAAGCGGGAGACGTCGGTCCAGCCGAACTTGGGCCGGGCGGTGCCGCCGACGGCGGTCATGAACGCCTGGGCGGCGGGGTGGGAGAGGCCGGGCATGGCGGCGCCGGAGTGGTCGTCGATGACGATCTCGGCCACGCCGCAGTCGGCGAAGACCTCGCGGACGTGGGCGATGGCCTCCTCCTCGGTGCGGTCGGGGGCGTAGCGGTAGTTGACGACGACGGTGCAGGCGTCCGGGATGACGTTGGTGGCGACGCCGCCCTCGATGCCCACCGCGTTGAGGCCCTCGCGGTATTCGAGGCCGTCGATGACCGGGCGGCGGGGCTCGTACGCGGCGAGCTTCGCCAGGATCGGGGCGGCGGCGTGGACGGCGTTGGCCCCCATCCAGCCGCGGGCGGAGTGGGCCCGCTCCCCCGTCGTCCGCAGGTGGACCCGGAGGGTTCCCTGGCAGCCGCCCTCGACCTCGCCGTCGGAGGGCTCCAGCAGGACGGCGAAGTCCCCGGCGAGCCACTCGGGGTGGGCTTCGGCGATGTGGCCGAGGCCGTTGAGGTGTGCGGCGACCTCTTCGTTGTCGTAGAAGATGAAGGTCAGGTCGCGGTTGGGCTCGGGGACCGTCGCGGCGATCCGGAGCTGGACGGCGACGCCGGACTTCATGTCGGAGGTCCCGCAGCCCCAGAGGATCCCGTTCCCGTCGAGGCGGGAGGGGACGTTGTCGGCGATCGGCACGGTGTCGATGTGCCCGGCGAGGACGACGCGCTCGGCGCGGCCCAGGTCCGTGCGGGCGACGACGTTGTTGCCGTGGCGGTCGACGGTGAGGTGGGGCAGGGCGCGCAGGGCCGACTCGATCGCGTCGGCGAGGGCCGTCTCCTCCCCGCTGACCGAGGGGAAGTCGACGAGCCGGGCGGTGAGCGCCGGTCCGTCCTGGGTGAGGTCAAGGGTGCTGTCGGCCATGGACCCGACCCTAAGGGACTTGGGTATCGGCCCCGGCCGTACCCTCCAGTACGGTGGGCCCGTGCCCAGGACAGCCAGCCCTCGCCGACGACGCCTCCTCCGCTACGGGGCCGCCCTCGCCGTGCTCGCGGCCCTGGGCGGTTACCTGGCCGTGCAGTACGACTCGTCCGGGTCGAAGAGTCCGCCGCGCTGTGTGGTGGAGGCGCAGGACGGGGACGGGGGCGGGACGCAGCGTTACGAGATGAGCCTCGCCCAGACCGTCAACGCGGCGACGATCTCCGCGGTCGGCACCACCCGGGGCATGCCCGAGCGGGCGGTGACCATCGCGCTGGCGACCGCGCTCCAGGAGTCCACGCTCCGCAACATCGACTACGGGGACCGGGACTCGGTGGGCCTGTTCCAGCAGCGGCCCTCGCAGGGCTGGGGCACGGTGGAGCAGATCATGGACCCGGTGTACTCGTCGGAGAAGTTCTACGAGGGCCTGGCCGAGGTGCCGGGCTATTCGCGCCTCCCGCTGACCGTGGCCGCGCAGCGCGTGCAGCGCAGTGGATTCCCGCAGGCGTACGCGAAGCACGAGCCGGACGCCGCGCTGCTGGCCGCCGCCCTGACCGGGCGCAGGCCTGCCTCGCTGAACTGCACCCCGTCGACGGCCACTGCGGACGGCCCGGGGGACGCCGCGCGGGTGCGGACCGAGCTGGTGCGCGCCTTCGGCAAGGACGTGCTGCCCGGCGCGGTGGCCGCGGGGGCCTCCGCCGCGTCGACCGTCTCGGTGCCGGTCCCGGCGGCCGCGGCGCGGTCCGAGGGCAAGGGCGCTCCGCAGCGCGGCTGGGAGCTGGCGCACTGGGCCGTGGCGCAGTCCGAGGCCCTGCGGATCGAGCGCGTGAGCTACGCGGACCGGGTCTGGGACGCGGGTTCGGGCTGGCGGACGGAACGCGCGAAGGGTAAGGAAACGGGCACGTCGGCGGTCCGGATCCAGGTCGTTCAGTAGTACGACCTGTCCTCCGTTCGGGCCTCGGAGGCCATGGCTCCGGACGCTTTCCGCACGACTCCTCCCACCTCCGTGAACCTGCCCCGATTCCCTTGCCGCTCAAGGGAAGTGACGGTTCACCGGAGGGCGGCGGTATGGATTGTTTGCCCGGGTTCTTCCGCTGCGGATAATCGGACCCATTACTCAGTCTTTACCTTCGCCCACCGCAACCTTCCCCTCCCCCGAAGCGGTTGTCACTGCGTCCGATCACCGGACAGACGGATTCGTGCACAACCCGCTGAAGGAGCATCATGTCCCTCCCCCTGACCCGTCGGATCGCTCGTGCCGCGCTGCTGATCGCCGCAGGCGCGGCCCCCGTGGTCGGTGCGGCCGGCGCCGCGAGCGCCGCAGATCTCCCGGCGACCCCGGACCTGGGCGGACTGACCGCGCTGGACGGCGCCGGTCTCGGCAACACCGTGGACAGCGCCGTCCAGCAGGGCACCCAGGCGGCCGGCGACACCGGCGGCCGCCTCGTCGGCACGGCGCTCCCGGCCGCCGGCAAGACCGTCGGCAAGTCCGCCGGGGTGGCCATCCCGGCCGCCCAGGAGACCGCGGGCCAGGCCGCGGGCAACGCGGGCCAGGCCGTGGGCGGCGTGGCCGAGGCCGCCGGCGGCAGCCTCCCGACCGACGCGCTCGGCGGCGGCCTGCCCACCGACTCCCTGACCAAGGGCGGCCTCCCGCTGGGCGGTCTGCCGATCGGCGGCTGATCCACCGCAGCACCGCAGCACCAGTAACGCGCCGAGGGCCTCGGGAGTGCGCACTCCCGAGGCCCACGGCGCCACGCCCGGTCGTCCCGAATCCCCCCCCAAGAGCAGGGCGGCGACCACGAGCCACCCTCGCCCGGCGGGCGCTCCCCCGCCGACGGGG
>NZ_JBIRKB010000001.1:0-230782 GCF_044329855.1 Streptomyces sp. NPDC017520 | reverse complement strand
CACGCAGTTCTACACCTACGACCAGTAGGGCCCCGCGCCCTGCCCCCACGCGGCGGGGGGGGGGGGGGGGGGGGCGCGCCCCGGCCCCCCCCCCCCCCGGGGGGCGCCCCCCCCCCCCCCCCCCCCCCCCCCCCCCCCCCCACGCCGGGTCGTCCCGATTCCCCGCCGATGAGAAGGGCGTCGACGACGAGCCTCCGTCGCCGTGCGGACGATCCGCCTCAGACGGTGTCGATCCGCAGGAACTCCCGGAACTCGGCCGTGCCGACCTCATCGTTCAGCGCGGCGTTCCACCGCGCGATGTCGTCACCCGGGACGTCTGCGTCGAGTGGCAGGAAAACCCGGACAGCGTTCGGCCACTGCTCGAAGAATCCACGGGCGACCGAGTCCGTCAACGCCTGGGAGATCGAGTCCCACACCGCCCTCCGGAATGCGCGAAGGCCCGGCACCGCGAGGGGGTCGGCACTCGCACCGGTGAAGCGTTGCTCCGCCTGTTCTGCCTCGACACGGATCGGCACCAGAGGGTCGTCGATCCCCTGAACCCCGACGATGTCCAGATCCCACTCGCCGAGGTGCCATTTCACGTCGACGGCGAACTCCGGGTCCTCGGCGATCATCTCGTCGAAATGACGCCGCGAGTGCGCGAAGGCGACGATCGACGTGGCGCCGGCGTCGGTCGCGATGCCGACGCCGGCCACGTCGTCCGCCGGCACCTGTCCCGCGACCGCCAGGACGGCCCGCTCGATCGCCGGTCCGAGGCGGTCGGACCAATCACGTGCCCACGCGCAGAGCTCAGGGTCCATGGCTTCATTGTTGACTCTCCCCGGCCGGATCTCGCCGACGCCGACGCCGACGGCCGGGAAACCGGCAGGGTTCCGACGAAGCCACCTGAGCGGGCTTCGTGCCTGCCCAGCCACATGAGATGACTTCCGAGTCAGGACAGACGCTTGACCGCCGCCGCCACCCGCTCGTCGGTCGCGGTGAACGCCACGCGGACGAAACTCGCTCCCGCCGGGCCGTAGAAGTCGCCGGGCGCCACCAGGATGCCGAGCTCCGCGAGGTACGCCACGGTCTCCCAGCACGGCTCGTCGCGGGTCGCCCACAGGTAGAGGCTCGCCTCGCTGTGCTCGATCCGGAAGCCGTGCGCCTCCAGCGCCGCGCGCAGGGCGAGGCGCCGGTCCGCGTAGCGGGCGCGCTGCTCGGACACGTGCACGTCGTCGCCGAGCGCGGCGACGGTGGCGGCCTGGACGGGCGCGGGCGTCATCATCCCGCCGTGCTTGCGGATGAGCAGCAGCTCGCCCAGGACGGCCGCGTCGCCCGCGATGAACGCGGCCCGGTATCCGGCCAGGTTGGAGCGCTTGGAGAGCGAGTGGACGGCGACGATGCCGTCGTGGTGGCCGCCGCAGACGTCCGGGTGGAGCACCGATACCGGCTCGGCGTCCCAGCCCAGCTCCAGGTAGCACTCGTCGCTGAAGACCAGCACGCCGTGCTCGCGCGCCCAGGCGACGATCCGGGTCAGCTCGTCCTTGGACAGCACCTTGCCCGTCGGGTTGGAGGGCGAGTTGAGCCAGAGCAGCTTCAGCCCCGCCGGGTCCAGCTCGGTCGGGTCGTCGTACACGACGGGCTCCGCCCCGCAGAGCCGGGCGCCGACCTCGTACGTCGGGTAGGCGAGCCGGGGGTAGGCCACCTTGTCGCCCGCTCCGAGCCCGAGCTGCGTCGGCAGCCAGGCCACCAACTCCTTGGATCCGACGACCGGCAGCACGTTCGCGTGGGTCACGCCGACCGCGCCGAGGCGGCGCTCCACCCAGCCGGTGAGGGCGTCCCGCAGGGCCTCGGTGCCCCACACCGTCGGATAGCCGGGGCTGTCCGCGGCGGCGACGAGCGCCCGCTGGATGAGCGCGGGGACCGGGTCGACCGGGGTGCCGACGGACAGGTCCACGATGCCGTCCGGATGGGCCTGGGCCGTCGACTTGTAGGGCGCGAGCCTGTCCCAGGGGAAGACCGGGAGGCGGGAGGAGACTGCGGACACGGCGCTCTGCTTTCTCGGGTGTTCTCTACGGGGCGGCGGAAGGACGCGCGGTGACGAGCCCCGGTGCAGGGGCCCGCTGACGGCCCCGGCGCTACCGGGGCCCGATGGCAGCCCCCGCGCCGCCGGGGCCCCATGGCGGTCCCGGAGGTACGGGAAACGCCTCGGCCCCGCACGGTGACAAGCCGTACGGGACCGGGCCGTGCGCGTGGTGCCGCCGCTTACTGGTTCTGCGGCGGCAGTGCGGCGATGAACGCGTGGTCGCGCTCGATGAGACCGAGCTTGGACGCACCGCCCGGAGAGCCGAGGTCGTCGAAGAACTCGACGTTCGCCTTGTAGTAGTCCTTCCACTCCTCCGGAGTGTCGTCCTCGTAGAAGATCGCCTCGACCGGGCAGACCGGCTCACAGGCTCCGCAGTCGACGCACTCGTCCGGGTGGATGTACAAGGACCGCTGGCCCTCGTAGATACAGTCGACGGGGCACTCTTCGATGCAGGCCTTGTCCTTCACGTCGACACAAGGCTGCGCGATGACGTAGGTCACGCTGTCGTTCCTCCTCGGTAGGGCGTTGGCTCTCGCGCGGGAGCGCGGCGTCGTCGATGCCCGCCTCTAGTATCTCCGTTCTCGGGCACGATCCGAACAGGAGGGGCGGACAGAGCTGTGGAATTCACCATCGGCGGACGGCTGGAAGTCAGCATCACACCCGCTGACGTGGGCAAACGCGTGTCCGTTCGGCGCCGGACGGACGGCGGAGGCACAGGCGCGCAGTTCACCGACGTGGTCGGGGTGCTCACATCATGGAACAACGATGTGCTCTCGATCACACGAAAGAGCGGGGAATCCGTCCATATCGTGGAATCCTCCTTGGTCGCGGGCAAGGTCGTTCCCGCCGCCCCGGCCCGCCGTCGCGGTCCCGCCGCCTCCTTCGGGGAGCTGGCCCCCGTCACGGCGCGTGCCTGGCAGCCCGTCGAGAGCGAAGCGCTGGGCGACTGGCGGCTGCGCGCCGCCGGGGGCTTCACCCGGCGCGCCAACTCCGCGCTGCCGCTCGGCGATCCGGGGCTGCCGGTCGGCGAGGCGCTCGGACGGGTCCGGGACTGGTACGGGGAGCGGGGCCTGCCCGCGTACGTCCAGACGGCGACCGGGGCCGAGGGCACGCAGGAGCTGCTGTGCGCGGAGTTGGAGCGGCACGGCTGGCGGCGCGAGGTCTCGGCGGAGGTGCGGATCGCCGCGCTGGCGCCGGTCGGTGACCTTCGGGCGGAGGTGCGGGCGGTCCGGCTGACCCGCGAACCGGACGCGGCCTGGCTCGCCCGCTACCAGCGTTTCTCCACCCCCGGTCCCCATGTGCTGCGGGTGCTGGGCAGCGGCCCTTCGGTCTGGTTCGCCACGGTGCCGGCGGACACGGGGGACACGGGGGACACAGCGGGCACGGACGCGGATCCTGCCGCCCCGTCGGCCGCGATCGGGCGGTGTGTCGTGGACGGCCGTTGGGCGGGGTTCATGGCGGTCGAGGTCGCTCCGGAGCAGCGGCGGCGTGGTCTCGCGACCACCGTGATGGCCGCGCTGGCGCGCCGGGCACTGGACGAGGGCGCTTCGGCGGCCTGGCTCCAGGTCGAGGAGGACAACGAGGGCGCGCGGGCGCTGTACGACGGTATGGGTTTCGCGGCCCACCACCGCTACCACCACTACCGCTCGGCGTGACGGGCGCCGGTGGCCCCGCACCGGGCCCTCCGGCGGGCCGACGCACATGAGCGGGGACAGGAACATGGGTCGCATATGAGCGCGCTGGATTCCGGAACGGCCGAGCGGCGGCGGCAGTTCGCCGAGGAGGCCCGGTCCGAGCGGCCGGACCTCGCCCTCCTCTGTCTGCTGCTGGGCGCGGAGGCCGGACCGGTGGGCCCGGCCGAGGTCCGCCCGGTGACTCCGGGGGAGGACGTCCCCGACCCGTACGGCATCGACGCCGCGCAGATCGAGCTGGACCGGCTGGCCGGGCTGCTGCCGTACGGCTCCCGCTCCCCCGCCGCCTGGGCCTCGGCGCTGGCCGGACTGCTGGGCGGGCGCTGCGGCTTCGGCGGCTCCTCCGTCGACTACCAGCGGCTGGACTCCTCGCTGCTCCAGCAGGTGCTGCGCCGCCGCAGGGGCCTGCCGATCCTGTTGTCGGTCGTCTGGATCGAGGTCGCCAGGAGGGCGGGCGCACCGGTCTACGGGGTGGCGCTGCCCGGTCACTTCGTGGTCGGTTTCGGCGATCGGGAGCACCCGGTGCTGGCCGATCCGTTCGCCGGGGGCGCGCCGCTGACCGGGCAGGACGCGGAGCTGCTGGTCACGGGGACAACCGGGGCGGCCCTGGAGCCGTCGATGATGACGCCCGCGCGGCCGCTGGAGATCGTGCTGCGGATCCTGAACAACGTCCGGGCGTGGGCGGCGGCCCGGCCCGAGCGCACGGATGTGGCCCTGTGGGCGGTGGAGCTGTCGCTGCTCCTGCCCTCGCATCCGGCCCGGCTCCGCTACGAGCGCGCCCAGCTCCTGGTCCAGCGCGGTGAGTTCCTGCGCGGGGCGGCGGAGATGGAGGAATATGCGGAGATCCTCGACGGAATCGAGCCGACGACGGCCGAGAACGTCCGGCGCAAGGCCCACGCCGCGCGCGCCCTGCTGAACTGAACCCGGCCGCCTGGGGGGGTGTGCGGCAGCAGCCCGCCCGCCGCCGGCCGTTGCGCTGCCCGTGCGGTGGCGAGACGGATGGGTCCGTGAGCGATGTGCGCTCCCGCTTTGCATCCGAACGCCCCCTTCCGCGCCCAACGGGAGCAGTATTCAGCCCGTTTGTCGGCCTACGCGAATGCCCATGCGTTCAACTGGAAACCCGTCACCGGATGCGTACGGCCCGTCGCGTTCCGCGCCGGGCGGGGCCGGAAGAGAAATGCTGAGGGCAGACTGATGACAACCGTGCTGCTGGTCCACACCGTGCCGTTGTGGCGCGCGTCGCTGGCGTCGCTCCTCGGCACGGGGCGGGGGATAGAGGTCCGCACCGCCGAACGCGGTGCGATACGTGCCGCGCTGAGCGGGCCGGGTCCCGATGTGCTCCTCACCGACCTCGACTGTCCGGGCGCGCTGGACGTCCTCGACGAGGTGAAGACGCTGACCACACCGCACGGCGAGCCGTTCCCGCTCGCCGTGCTCACCCGCAGCGACCGGCCGAGCGGCCTGCGGCGGGCGTACGAGGCGGGGGCGCTCGGCTACATCGACAAGTACCGCCCGGTGGACGACCTGTCCGAGGTGATGCACAAACTGGCGGACGGGGGACGGCATATCGACGAGTCGCTGGCCTTCAGTCTCTTGCAGGTGGCCGACATGCCGTTATCGCCGCGGGAATTGAGTGTGCTCTCGATGGCCGAGGGGGGTGACACTGTGGCCGGAATCGCCGGCCGGCTGCACCTGACGCCGGGGACGGTCCGCAATTATCTGGCCGCCGCCATACGGAAGTCCGGGGCGCGCAATCGGCTGGACGCGATCAGACGGGCGAAGGAGGCGGGGTGGATCTGATGCCGCGTCCCTGCCCTTTCCCGTCCGCCTGATCCCAGAGGCCGGCCAGGTCGCGGTAGAGGGCGCTGGAGCCCAGGAGTTCACCATGGGTGCCGCACTGGGTGCGCGGGCCGTCCATCACCAGGGTCCGTCCGGCGCGACGGGCCGAGCTGAGCCGGTGGGCGACGACGACGAGCGCCCCCGGCAGGGCCCTGAGCGCCAGCTCGGCGCGGGCCTCGGCGGCCGGGTCGAGCCGGCTGGTCGCCTCGTCGAGGATCAACAGCGGCGGGGCGGCGAGGTAGGCCCGGCCCAGGGCGATCAGCTGCCGTTCGCCCTGGGAGAGCCGGTCCGGTTCGACGGCCGCGTCGAGGGAGCCGAGCCGGGAGAGCAGCGCGTCCAGGCCGAGCGCGTCCGCCATGGCCGCGATATCCCGGTCGCCGGCGTCGGGGCGGAGGTAGCGGAGGTTGTCCCGCAGCGAGCCGCTGAACACGTAGGCGTGCTGGGGCAGCAGGACGCGTACGGAGGTGGCGTCGGCCGGGCGCACCGGCCGCCCCCGCCACCGCGCCGCTCCCCCGGTGGGTCGCTCGGTCCCGGCGAGGACGGCGGCCAGGGTCGACTTGCCGCTGCCGCTCGGGCCGACGACCGCGAGGTGCTCCCCCGCCCCGATCGTCAGGGAGAGCCGGTCCAGTACGGGCTGGGCGCCGGGCCCGTACGCGAAGCTGACCTCGTGGAGCTCGGCGACCGGGGTCCCGTACGGCGGCGGAACGGCCTCCGGGGCGGGCGGCGGCGGGTCGTCGGCGGGCGGCGGCGGCGCCTCCGTGAACCGGTCCAGGACCACGACGAGCCGGCCTCCGGCGGTGCCCAGCATGGTCATCAGCGCCTGGACTGCGGGGGCGAGCGCCTGGGTGAGGTAGGTCAGCGCGCCGACCAGCGCGCCCGGCGTGAGCCCGTTCCGCAGCAGCCAGGGCGCGCCCAGGAGCAGCAGGAGCGGCGGGAACCGGCCACAGACGGCGAGGGCCAGCACCCGTACGCCCGACCAGCGGGCCAGCAAACGGGAGGCCGCGAGCTGGGCCTCGGCGAGGGTCCGGGACTCGGCCACCGTCCGCTCGCCGGCCCCGGCGGCGGCGATGTCGCGTACGGAGGCGGCGAGCAGGCCCGCGTGGGCGGCGTACGCCTCGTCGGCGGCGAGGTAGTCGCGCTGGCGGGCGGCCATCGGCGGCAGGGTGGAGAGGAACAGGGCGCCCCCGAGGACCAGCGGTGGCAGCACGAACAGGAGGAGGGCGGGCGAGAGGGCCAGCAGGCCGGTGACGGCCCCGGCCGCCGTGAAGACGAACGAGCGGAGCGTCAGGACGAGTCCGGCCCAGCCGTCGCGGGCGATCTCACTCTGATGGGTGACCTGCGACAGGGACCGGGTGCTGACGTCGCCGGCCCGGTCGAGAGCGCCGGACAGCGCCCGCGACACCGCGCGCCGGACCAGTCCGTCGCGCAGCGGCTCCACGAGGTCCGCGAGCCGGCCGAACACTCCGCGGGCGGCGGGCACGGACGGCAGCACGGCGAGCGCGGCGACGGCCAGCCAGAGAAGGCCGGTCCGCGGGCTGCCGGCGAGGAAGCCGTCGTCGAGCGCGCGGGCGACCCCGAATCCACCGAGGAAGGTCTGGGCGAACTCCAGCAGGGACCAGCCGGCCAGCCGCAGGATCACACCGGTCCGCGCCCGCAGGAAGGGCCGGGCCTCACGGCCGACCCGGCGCAGGGACGTGTCACGCCGCGAACGTGCGCCGTGCTCCCGCTCGTCGCGCCGCGAACGTGCGCCGTGCTCCCGCCCGTCGCGCCGGGGGCGTGCACCGTGCTCCTGCCCCTCGCGCCGGGGGTGGGTCCTGTCGGCCTTCACCGGGCCTCCGCCCCGGCGGTCGGCGTCACGGGCGTACGGCTCGCGGGCGCGAGGCCCCCGGCGGAGGCGTCCGTGCTGGTGTCCGTGCGGAAGACCGCCCGGTAGTCCGGGTCCGCCCAGAGTTCGTCGTGGCGGCCCGTCGCGCGGACCCGGCCGTCCTCCAGCCAGGCGACCCGGTCCGCCCGCGCGGCCGAGGACAGCCGGTGGGCGACGATGATCCGGGTGCAGTGCCCGGCCCGCGCATCGAGCGCGCGCCGGACGTGGTGTTCGGTCACGGTGTCGAGGCTGGACAGCGCGTCGTCGAGGATCAGGAGACGGCCGGGGTGGGCGAACGCGCGGGCCAGCCCGAGGCGTTGGCGTTCGCCCCCGGACAGCGGGGCGTCGGCGACCGGGGTGGCGTAGCCGTCCGGGAGCAGCGCGAGGAACCCGTCGGCGCGGGCCGCGCGGGCGGCGTCGCGTACGGCTTCGGGCGACGCGGTCCAGGGCCCGTAGGCGATCGTGTCCTCGACGGTGACGCCGGGGAGGGCCGGGCGGGCGAAGGCGTACGCCACCTCGCGGCGCAGCCGGGCCGGTTCCATGCCGTCCATCGGGACGCCGTCCAGCAGCACGCTTCCGGTGTCCGGGTCGAGCAGCCGTCCGGCGACCGCGGCGAGCACCGACTTCCCGGAGCCGGAGCGCCCGACGACCGCCAGGGAGCTGCCGCCGGGGACGGTGAGGTGGACGCCGGTCAGCAGCGGGGCGCCGTCCTGTTCGACGCCGACGTCCCGGAGTTCGAGGTGTCCGGGGGCGTCGGGCGCCGGGCCCAGGCCGCGGTGGGGCAGCGGTGCGAGGGTGAGCAGGGGCTCCAGGCTCCGGGCGGCGGCGCGGCTGCGGGCGAGGGCGCCGAGCGCGCCGGTCAGGGCGCCGATGCCGACGGCGAGGCCGGCGTAGCGGGAGGCGGCGACCAGGTCGCCGACGCCGATCGCGCCCGCGCCGAGCCGGAGGCCGGCGACCGCGAGGACCAGCAGCATGAGCAGGGGCAGCAGGAGGCCGCTGGTGCCGACGGCCCGCCCGTACACGGACCAGGTGCGCCTGCCGTGTTCGGCGAGGGCGGTCAGGGGTTCCAGGACGCGGCGGTGCTCGCGTGCGCCGGTGCGGGCGGCGCGGATGGTGTCGGCGCCGTCGAGGGCCTCGGTGAGCCGGTGGGCGATGAGCGACTGGGCGCGCTGGTAGTCGGCCCCGGCGTCGGCGGTCCGGCGGGTGAAGGCGCGCAGCAGTGCGACGAGGAGGGGGGCGCCGAGGAGGAGGGCGGCGGCCGTCGGGACGTCGATGAGGAGGAGGCCGACGATCGCGCCGAGCGGCAGCAGGACGCCCGAGACGGCTCCGGCGGCGGTGACGGGCGCGGAGGCGGCGTCGGCGGTGCGGGCGGTGAGCCGGGCGGTGAGGTCGCCGGTGGGCAGGGCGAGGGCGCGGCGGGGTTCGGCGGCCAGGACCCGGGCGGCGGTGCGGGTGCGCAGGGACGCGGTGAGCCTGGCGGTGGTGCTCGTGCCGGTCACGGCGGCCGCCGCGTCGAACCCGGTCTCGGCGAGGGTCAGGGCCGCGCAGAGCAGCAGTCCCGACCAGGGCACCGGGCCGCCGGTGACGAGGCGGTCGACGGTGTGGCCGAGGGCGGCGGGCAGGGCGAGGGCGGCGAGCGCCCCGCCGGTGGAGCAGAGGAGGAGCGCGAGAAGGGCCGCCGGGTGCCGCCGGGCGAGCCGCCGGGCGCCGGACTCCGTGCCCGGGCGTGGGTGCAGCCGCACGGGGTGGCCTTTCTGGCAGGACGCCCCCTGGGGGGCACGTGGGCCGGCCGGCCCACCGGTGAGGAACACCGGTGGGCCGGCCGGTGCGGGTCACGGGGTGCAGAGGACCACGCTGAGGGAGCTGTACTCACAGACCAGCAGCGAGACCTGGCTGCCCGTCGCGAGCTCGCCGAAGGAGTCCTCGGCCGGGGTGTCCATCGCCTGAAGGTCGAGAAGCGCCATGATGTGTCCTTTCGGGGACGGTAGTTGTGCTGAACGGTGGTGCTACGACGACCCCTGACGGGGCCGGTTCATGGGGCCGCTCGCGCGGCCGGGGCCCGTCGCCGGAGCGGCGGGCAGGAAGGGAAGTCCGGTGGTGCCGCCGAGCGCGGCGCCCAGGGCGAGGAGAGCGCCGGCGGTCCCGGTGGCCAGGTCCATCGACAGGCGCATCAACTGCTCGCCGGGGAAGGCGAGTCCATCTCCGTACGCGAGGGCGTGGCTGCCCAGCAGGTCGGTGTGGCGGGCGACCGCGCGCTGCCGGTCGGCCTCGTCGCACAGCGGGGTGGCCGCGAGGTGCAGCAGGAGACCGGCGGAGCCCCGGAGCAGTCCGGGCTGGACGTAGAAGGCGGAGAGCGCGGCCGGCAGGAGGGCCCGTCCGGCCGCTTCGAGCGTGGGGTCCGGGCGGTGGGTGAGGTAGGCGTCGATGACGGCCGCGATGCCGGCGCTGCCCGAACCGAGGTACGGCATCAGCCGCTTGCCCTCGACGACGAGGAGTTCGCCGTCGTCGCCGGTCCGGCAGCGTTCCAGGTCGCGGCGGAGCGCGGTGGCCGCCAGGTCGAGCAGGGCGGGGTCCCCGGTGGTCGCGTACCGGCGCACGAGGAGCAGGGCGATGCCGCTGGCGCCGTGCAGCAGCCCGGTGCGGGGCGACGGCGGACCCTCGACGAGCGCGCGGACGGCGAGGGCGGTGCAGTGGGCGGCCGCGGCGGACAGCGCCGGGGCGTCGGTGGCGGAGGCGGTGCGGGCCAGGTCGTCGAGGGCGAGGCCGATGCCCGCGTACCCGTTGTGGAGGCCGGGCGCGAGGCCTTCCAGGGGCTGGTCGAGGATGATCCGGAGGAGGTCGGCGGCCTCGGCGGTGCGGCCGATCCGGTGCAGGGTCCAGGCGATGCCGGTGAGCCCGTCGTAGAAGCCGAGGGGGCTGCCGGACGCCGGGTCCTTGGCGTGCCGCAGGAGCCGGTCCTCGGCCTCCTCGCACGGCGGGGCGCCCGTCTCGTGGAGGGCGTAGAGCACTCCGGCCGTCCCGTACGCGAAGGAGTGGCCGCCGGTGGCGGTGGCGAACTGGGCGATGTCCCCGGGGAAGCAGCGGTCCTCGCGCTCCGGTGTGCAGGAGGCGGTGATGGCCCGGACCATCGCGTTACGGCTGCGCGGCCAGTCGCCGGGGTCGGGAAGGGGAACGGATACGGGAGCGGGCACGGCGGTGGCGCCCGCCCCGGGGCGCCCGGTGTCGCGCAGGATCTCCGCGACGGCGGGCCGCAGCTCCTCCTCGGTGACCGGGAAGACCCGGGCGATGTCCCGGGCGAGACCGGCGGCCTTGGTGCGGTCGATGCCGAACAGCGTGGTGAGCGGCAGGTACAGGGCGAGCCGCAGGCAGGCCAGCGCGTAGCGGTCGATGTCGGCGCCACGCCGGTCGGGCGGGGCGACGAAGGCCGGGTTGGCGACGACCTGGCGGCGGCGTTCGGTGGCCGGGGAGGCTGCCTCGAAGTCGAGCAGGACGATGCGCGTGTTCTCCTCGTCGACCATGACGTTGCTCATGTGCAGGTCGCTGATGACGATGCCCCGGTCGTGCACCGCCTCGACGGCGCGCTCGACCTGCCCGTACAACTCCGCCGCCCAGGCCGCGTGTTCGGCGAGCAGTTCGGGTGACGGGTGCTGCCGGGCGAGCGGGAAGCGGCGGGCGAAGACGGTGTTGAGGGTGGCGCCGGGGATGTACTGGAGGACCAGGAAGTGGTGGTCGCCGACCTCGAAGACGTCCCGGACGGCGGGCACGCAGTCCAGTCCGGCCAGTTGCTCCAGGGCGGCCCGTTCGCGCTCCAGCCGGGCCACGGCGTCCGCCCCGTCGGCGGCCAGACCGGCGTACGGCCGCGCCTCCTTGAGGACGACCTGCTCGCCGGTGCGGGTGTCGCGGCCGAGGTAGACCCCGCCGCCGTTGGAGAAGTGCAGCGCCTTCTCCACGGTGTACGGGAGGTCCGCGAGGCCCACGGCGGCGCGGGCTTCGAGGTGCGGCATCAGGAAGGCGGGCGGGGTCACCCAGGAGGGGACGCGGAAGGACGGGCCCCGGTCGTCCGGGACGAGCCGGCCCCGCGGATCGGCGACGGCGGGCACGGGCCGCCCGTCAGGACCGGAGCAGAAGCGGGCGGCGAACGCCCCGTACCGGGTGTGCACGGGCCCGTTCCCGCACCGCAGGTCGCTCAGGATGTACGGGCCGTGCTCGCCCTCCAGCAGCCGCATGAGGGCGGTGCACACCTCGGGGAACGCCTCGTCGGACGGCGGGTAGACGGTGATGAACTTGCCGCTGCCGGCCCGGTCCGCGTACTTGGCGTTCCGCAGGGCCAACAGCCCCGCGTTGGGTACGCACTTGAAGGCCAGCCGGTGTTCGAGACAGTGGGCGACGACCCGCTCCAGCACGGAGGCGGCGTTGTCGAGGGCGGCCGAGACGTGGATCTTCCAGCCCTGGGGCGGCAGTCGCAGCCCGTCGGGGCTGTACGCGAGCCAGTCGCCGCGCCGGGTGCGTGTCCAGCCGTCGGGTACGGCGCCACGGAGCGGCGCGTAGAACGAGCGCTCCTCGTCGGCGGCTCCGCCCGGTCCGGGAGAGCGGTGGGGCGCGTCGTAGAAGCGGCGGTCCGCCTGGCAGTACGCGGCGTACTCCGGATTCACGCACGGTCCCCTCGCTCGGTTCTTTCGTGGCGAGAGAGAAGTTGTCACAACGATGAGCGGTGCCCATAGTCACTGTTGTCACGACTCGTACATGCGCGCCAACCATGCGGAGCGCATCGCGTACTGATGGGTATCCGCTTGCCGCCCAGCCCAGGGCGGGTGCGGGCCGGGGGCGCGTGGGGGCGCGCATAGAGCGCACTCACCCTCCTCTCAGCCCGTCCCCCGCCTCAGCCCGCGCCGCGCACCAGGACGTCCCCCGCTTCCGTACGGAAATAGAGCACGGAGCGGCCCGCGCGACGGCGGCGGACCAGGCCGGCGTCCAGCAGGACCCGCAGATGGCGACCGACCGAGCCCAGCCCCTGCCCGGTCAGCGCGACGAGCTGCGTCGTGCTGAGCGGGGAGGCGAGCAGCAGCAGGACGGCAGCCCGCGCCGGGCCGATCAGCGCGCCCAGGGCGGCGGGCACGGACACGCTCCCGGCCTCGACGAGCGCGCCGGAACACGGGTACACCAGCCCGTACCGGCGTGGGATGTCCCAGCAGACCCAGGACTGGTACGGGGTCACCGGAACGAACAGCAGTTGGGCGCGGCCCAGTTCGCGGGGCGGGTTGTCGTAGGTGTTGATCTGGAGCCGGCTGCCGCCCAGCCAACGGACGCCGGGGCGCATGCCGTTCACCGCTTCGGCCCAGCCGCCCCGGCCCAACTGGGCGGAACGGGCCACCACATCGGCCTCCAGGATCCGCCGCCGCCTCGGCCAGTCGGGCAGCACGGTGTGCGTCCAGACCCACTCGACGGCGTCGGCGGCGCGCTCGGCCAGGTCATCCCGGTCCAGCGCGGCGGGCAGCGGCCCGCTCCCCGCCCCGGCCGCCTCGGCCAGTTCGGCGCGGGCCCGGCCGGGCGGGGTGGCCCGGACCGGCGCCAGCTCGTCGGCGAAGGAGGGCGGGGCCTGGCCGGGCGGGGCGGGGGCCGGGGCGGGGACGAGGAAGTCGGCGGTCCACCGGGGCGCGAGGGCGGAGCGGATCACCAGCGCGGAGACCGGGTGGCCGGCCTTCCACCGCCGGTACGCGGGCAGGTGGGTCTCCAGCCAGGCGCGCTCACCCGGATGCGCGGCGGTGGCCCGCTCCAGGACCAGCAGGCTCGCGACGGCCTCCGCGAGGGGCGAGACGACGAACCGGCTGTTCGCGAGCGTGTCCGCACCGACCTGCCACCAGCCCACGCGCCCCACCGCCTCACTCTCCGTCGTCTCACCGGCCCCGCCGCCCGCCGCCCCGTTCTCCGTCGTCTCACCGGCCCCGCGACCCCGCGGCCCGGCCGCCCACCGCCCCGCTCTCCGTCAGCCCTGGGACTCCACCGTCACGCCGCCCCGCTCCCCGTCGCCCCTCCGACCCTGCCGCCCACCGCCCCGCTCTCCGTCGCTGCGTCAGCCCTCCGACCGGGCCGCCCGCCGCCCCCGCCCGCCCGTGCTTTCGCGTCCGCGCGAAACAGTAACGCTCCCGGCGACGGTGTCCGGAGACTCCACCGCATGCGCACCTACCGCGAACTGTTCCGGACCCCGGAGTTCTCCCCCTTCTTCGCCGCCGTCTCCGTGCAGACAGCCGCCCAGACCGCGACCGGTCTGGCGCTGGGCACCCTCGTGTACACGCGGACGGGCTCGCCCCTGCTGTCGGCCCTGGCGATGTTCGGCCCGTCGCTGGCCCAGGTGGCCGGGGCGCTCACCCTGCTGTCGGCGGCGGACCGGCTGCCGCCGCGCGCCGCGCTGACCGCCCTGGCGCTGCTCTCCGCCGGGGCCGCCTGCGTCCAGGCCGCTCCCGGACTGCCGCTGTGGGCCGCGTTCGCCGTCCTGCTCGTGGTGGGCGCGGCCTCGTCACCCGGCGGCGGCGTACGGTACGGGCTGCTCAACGAGATCGTTCCGCGCGAGGGGTTCCTGATCGGTCGCTCCGTGCTGAACATGACGGGCGGCGCGATGCAGATCTGCGGCTTCGCGGTGGGCGGGCTGCTGGTGACGGTGTTCTCGGCGCGCGGCACGCTGCTGATCGGGGCGGTCCTGTACGTCGTCGCGGCGACCGTGACCCGCTTCGGACTGACCGCCCGGCCGCCCCGGGCCACCGGCCGCCCGTCGGTCCGGGAGACGCGGCGGACGAACGCGCTGCTCTGGTCGTCCACGCCGCGCCGGTACGTGTTCCTGGCGCTGTGGGTGCCCAACGGGCTCGTCGTCGGGGCCGAGTCCCTGTACGTCGCGTACGCGCCCGGGCACGCCGGGCTCCTCTTCGCCGGCGGAGCCCTGGGCATGCTGGCCGGGGACACGCTGGTCGGGCGGTTCGTCACGGCACGCCGGCGAGCGCGGCTCGGGGCCCCGCTCCGGCTGCTGCTCGCGGCGCCCTATCTGCTCTTCGCGCTGCGTCCGGAGCTGCCCCTCGCGCTGGCGGCGGTCGTCGTGGCGAGCGTGGGCTTCGCCGCGAGTCTGCTGCTCCAGGAACGGCTGATGGCCCTCACCCCGCAGGAGCTGAGCGGCCAGGCGCTCGGGCTCAGCTCCTCGGGGATGCTCGCCATGCAGGGAGTGGGGGCGGCCGTGGCGGGCGGTATCGCCCAGATGACCTCCCCCACGACGGGCATGGCGGCGGTCGCGGGGCTCTCGGTGGCGGTGACGCTGGTGCTGGCCCCGGGGCTGCGTGACCGGTCCGGCGACGCCGGGGGCAGACTGCCGGTAGCGGACGGATCACCGCGAGCGTCCCGTACACCCCGCACGGAAGAGACCTCATGAGCGACGAGACCAGGCCCAGCCAGAAGGAAGCCATGCTCTCCGGCGAGCTCTACATCGCCGACGACCCCGAACTGGCGGCGGAGGCGCGGCACGCGGCCGTGCTGAGCGAACGCTTCAACGCCACCTCGGCCGCCGACCCCGAGGCCCGGCGCGCCGCCCTCGCCGAGCTCCTCGGCGAGCTGGGCGAGGGCGCCGAGGTCCGGCCGCCGCTGCGCGTCGACTACGGCTACCAGACCACCATCGGCCCCCGGACGTTCATCAACTTCGGCGCGGTCCTCCTGGACGTCGCCCGCATCGCCATCGGCGCGGACGTCCAGATGGGCCCGAACGTCCAGCTGCTCACCCCGACCCACCCGATCGACCCCGAGCCGCGCCGCGCCAAGTGGGAGGCCGCGCAGCCGATCACCATCGGTGACAACGTCTGGCTGGGCGGCGGGGTGATCGTCTGCCCCGGGGTGACCATCGGCGAGAACACCGTGGTCGGGGCGGGGGCGGTCGTCACGAAGGACCTGCCGGCGAACGTGGTGGCGGTCGGCAACCCGGCCCGGGTGATCCGGAAGATCGGCGAGGCGGAGGCGTAGCACCCCGGGTCCCCGTAGGGCGCCGGGCGCGGCACTCCGGTTCGCCGCTGCCCGCCCGGTGCGGCTCCCCGGGTGCTACGCGGCCCGCCAGGCGTCGGTGACGCACGAGACCTCGAAGTGCCACCAGCCCTCGTCCTGGCCACGGGCGAGCAGCTCCTTGACCCCGCGCAGGTCCGCGCCGCCCGGCACGGTCAGGGCGACCAGCGGGAACTCGGCGCTGAAGACCTCGCCGGTGAGCCCGTGGACGGCGAGCCGCTCGTGCACGGCCCGGGCGTCGCGCCCGAGCGGCCCGTCCGGCAACGGCAGCACCCGTACGGTGCAGTTGCCGGAGTCGGCGACGCGGCCGACGGCCCAGTGGACCCCGTCGCCGTCCGTGCGGAACCGTACGGTCTCCCCCTCGGCGACCCCGTCCTGGAGGAAGGGCGCGTTGTCCACCCGCGCGGTGTCCGGACCGAGGCGCGTCGCCCACAGCCCCTCGGTGTCGTAGGGCGGCCGGCCCTCGCGCGGGACGAAGCGGAACCAGACCTTGATCCGATCGGCTTCGCACGGCGGGCGTTCCGGACCGGCGGGGGAACTCATGGCCCCATGGTCCCGCGCGTGCGGCGCGCCCGCCTGTCCACGCCGGCCCCGACTACAAGGTCTTCGTCCCCGATGACGTGCGCGTCGACGCGCACGCCCTCGGCACCGTCGGGTCCCCCGCCTCGGCACCGTCGGATCCCCCGCCTCGGGAACGTCGGCGATCCCCACCCGGGTCGTGGACTTCCCGTAGCCACCGACGCGGGAGCCGTACGGGACGCGCGCCCGCCGACGACTCCGCCCCCGGCCGGATACGTTCCCGGGCGGGGGCGGAGGGGCGGAGCGGCTGTCCGGTGCGGGCGTCAGCCCTGGCCGGTCAGGTCGATGGTGACCGTGCGCTCGGCGGGGGTCTTCCCGGTCAGGGCGGTCTTCATCGCCTGGGCCACGTCGTCCGCGCCGACCTCGTGCTTCTTGCCGTCGCCCTTGACGGCCATGATGCCGTCGAAGACGCCGTCCAGGAGCTTGTCGATCGCCTGCTTGTCGTAGACGTCGACCAGTCGGCCGTCCACGGGCTTCATGGAGAGGATCTGCGGCAGCGACCGGGCCGGGCCGAACTGGATCTCCTTGGGGCCGGCCTTGATCGTGATCAGGCCGGACATCGCGGGCTCGGCGAACTCCTTCATCGCCCGGTCCAGTTCGGCCTTGGTGATGGTGGGCTCGCTGGTGGTGACGGGGAGTTCGACCAGCCGGGCCTGCCCGGTCTGCACCTGCGCGCGGTAGGCGTCCCGGACCGAGATCAGGGACTGGCCGGCGTCCAGCGTCTTGCCCGGCTTGCCCGGCACCGCCACGGCCTTGTTCGGCTCGAAGCGGATCGTGCCGTCGGTGGACGAGCCGGAGACGCCCGCCAGGTCGGTCAGCGCCACGCCGAGCTTCTCCTCGTCGACCGGGATCACCGGATCGGCGGGACGCTCCCCGCCGAACAGCGAACCGATCACCGAGACGGGGTTGTAGTCGCTGCCCGCCGCGCCGCGCACGGTCTCCTGGCTGTCCAGGGTGAGACCAGCCTTTTCGGGGTCGAGCTTCTCCTCCTTGCCGTCCACCGACAGCGTCAGGGCCGCCCTGGCCCGCTCGCCGAGGGCGGCTTCGAGCTTGGTGACCGCCTCCTCCTTCGTGCCGCCGCCGATGTCGACGCCGAGCACCGTGGTGCCCTTGGGGACCTCGGAGTGGTTCAGCAGGAGACCCGCCCCGTACGCGATGCCGAGCAGCACGACCGCGGCAACCGCGAGGAGGACCAGCTTGGAGCGGCCCTTCTTCGCGGGGGCGGGGGCGGCTGCCTGGGATGCGGGACGCGGGGCGGCGGGGCCGGGCGTGGGAACACCGGGTCCGCCCGGACCGCCGGGTCCACCCGGACCGCCGGGGCCGCCCGGAGGTCCGCCGGCCACCGGGCCGCCGGGGGTGCCGGGGCCGCCCGGGAACGCGACACGGGGCTCGCTGGGCACCACGGGGATGCCGCTGGTCAACGTGTCGCCCGAGACATGGCCGGGGCCGGGCTCGGGCACCGGGGGCTGCGGCGTGAGGATCGCGGTGTCGTCGGACATCCGGGGCGGTACGCCGCCGGGGACGCCCGGGACCATCGGGCCGGGGCCGCCGGGGCCCCGTACGCCGTCGAGGTTCGGGGTGAGCGAGGAGCTGCCGGTGACCGGTCCCGTGGTGGGGCCGGACGGACCGGGCGGACGCACCCCGAGGCCGGGGGCGGAACGCGGGCCTCCGCCGGGGGGCTCCGTGCCGTAGCTGTCGAGCGCGCTGCGGCCGGGGCCGGGGCCGGGGCCGGGTGTGCCCGGTCCGCCGCCGGACTGCGGGGCGTCCGAGAAGTACGGCAGGTCGGGGCGCGAGCGGCCCGCGTCACCGTCGGACCCGCCACCGGGGCCAGCGGGGCCGCCCGCGCTCGGACCACCGGGGGCGCCCACGCCGGGGCCCTGGGCGCCGCCGGGGCCGGAAGGAACGCCGCCGGGCACACCGGTGCCCTGAGCGGCTGCTCCCGGCCCGGTGGCCGGGGCCTTGCGCGGGGCGAACCAGTCGCTGCCGCTCTTCTCCCGGGCCGGCTTCTCGCCGGGTGCCGGGTCGGCGGCGGGACCACCGTCCCGGGGCCGGTCAGCGGCCGACGCGCCGTTCGGGCCCGCGGAACGGTCCGCGGGTCCTGGCGCGGGCGGCGGCGTGCCGGGGCGCGGGGTGGCGCCGGTGCGTTCCGCGTCGGAGCGGTCGCCGGCGACGTCGCTCTCCGCCATCGGCGTACGCATCACGACCGGCGGGATGGGACGCGACCCGGGGATGTTGATCCGGATGCGCGTCGTCAGCGTCGTCTCGGTCTTCGGTTCCTCGGGCCGGGGCGGAGCCACGGATCCCGGGTTCTCGTCAGAGCCGTCCTGCGACGGGTGGAGCGACGGATACTGGCGTGATCCGTACGGCGGCGTACCCGAGGGATACGCGGCTCCGCCGCGGCCCTGGGGCCCGGAGGACGAACTGTCAGTTTCACGACTCAAAGCAGGTTCTCCCGATTGGCTCCGCCGCCCGTACTTCCCCCATGCCGCAGGCCAGGGGACGGCTCGGCGCGCGCACCACCATACTGGCCGCCGCCGTCGGACACTCCGCGACCGGGTGAAACCTCCACCCGCGCATCACATCTATGGGGGTCTTTCCCGACCCGGACTTGCCACTTCACGTACCGGACCGGCCGTTGCGGATGGCTGATTGCGGCACTTTGGAGGTGGTGGCGCACATCACAGCGACGGCCGTCCCGCCGAGCATGAACAGCACCAGGCCGAGTTCGTCGCCGAAGACGTAGTCGCCTTCCGGTCGCCCGCTCAGCAGGAGGAAGACCGTGATGAACCAGCCTCCCGCCGGGGCGAGCGCGCCGATCTGGGTACGGGTCAGGATCCGGCCCCCGTAGAAGAGGCCCGCGGCGGCCGCCAGCGCGATGATCAAACCGCCCGGGAACCAGGCGGGTTGGACGAGTGCGCCGGCGATCCCGACCAGAACGCCGAGGACGGCGAGGCCTGAGTAGGCGGCGATCCGGGCCGGGTTCGGCCGGGCCGCGAAACCGGTGGGCTCGGGCTCCCTGGGCGGCGCGTTCCGCCGTGGCGCGTGGGAGGAGCCGGCACGGCCACGGCCTTGGCCCGGGTTCCCGCTCACGCGGTGCCTCCCGTGGCGCCCGTAACGTCCCTGGCGTCCGTGGCGCCCGTAACGTCCCTGGCGTCCGTGGCAAACGGCAGGCCCGCGAAGAGGTCGCTCTCGCGCTCCCCCTCGGGCACGCCCGGTACGCCCCGCACCAGTTGGTAGTACTCGGTCGTCAGCAGGGGCTGACCGAGGTCGTTGGAGAGGGCGAAGAACGGGCCGTCGACCGCGATCTGGGTGGCGTGGGCGCGCATCGCCGCCGACTTGGCCCCGGCGTACGCTGATCCGTCGATCTCCGCGGTGATCCGCTCCCCGTCGGTCACGCCCGGGACGTCGTCCACGGAGGCGATGCCGGGGAAGGTCCCGGGGGCGGTGGTGCGCAGCCGCTCGAAACCGGCCTCGGCCACGGCGCGCTCCACCCGGTTCCAGTAGATCTTCGCGACGGCGTGCGGCGCGTCGGTACCGTACGCCGGGTCGGCGGCCAGGTCGGCGGCGCGCATCGCGACGCGGTGGGCCTGGATGTGGTCGGGGTGGCCGTAGCCGCCGTCCGGGTCGTAGGTGACCAGGACCTGGGGGCGGATTTCGCGGATCACCTCGACGAGGTGGGCCGCCGCCTCGTCCACCGGGGTGGACCAGAAGGAGCCGGGTCGGCCGTTCTGCTCGGCGCCCATCATTCCGGAGTCCCGGTAGCGGCCGGCTCCGCCGAGGAAGCGGTGGTCGTCGACGCCGAGCTCCTTCATCGCCGCGGCCAGCTCGCCGACGCGGTGGGGGCCCAGCGCGTCGTCCCGGTCGGCGGTGAGGCCGGCGAGCGCGGGCGGGATGACCTCGCCCTCCTCGCCGAGCGTGCACGTCACCAGGGTGACGTGGGCGCCCTCGGCCGCGTACCTGGCCATGGTGGCGCCGTTGTTGATCGACTCGTCGTCGGGATGCGCGTGCACCAGCAGCAGACGGCGGGCGGGGAGGTCCTTCATGGGGACCACCCTACGAGCCCGGAGGCCCCCCGTGCCTCCGCGCCCCGTGCCTCGCGCCTCCTCGCCCCCCGCCCGCCCCCGGCGCGCGGTCAGAACTTGATGCTGCTGATCATCCCCGCCACGTTGGACGTCAGATCGGAGATGGTCGGTGCGACCGACGAGCTCGCGATGTAGAACCCGAGCAGCATGCAGACCACCGCGTGCCCTCCCTTCAGTCCGGATTTCCGGATCAGCAGGAAGACGATGATCGCCAGCAGCACTACCGCCGAAATCGAGAGCGCCACGGCGGTTCACCTCCATCGGTACGTTCGGACGGTCGGAACGGGGGTACGCGAAGTCAGCAGGTTCCTACCCACCTAGCGCTACGGATCATAACTATCCGTGCCAACGCATTGATCGGGGCACAGCAGCACGAGGGGCGCACGAACCGCCGCGCGAGGCTAAGTTCGGAGCCATGACCTCGCAGAAGCTGTCCTTTCCCCGCCAGCAAGCACGGACCCAGCGCTTCACTCTGGGCGCACCTCGCGCCTTCACCGTCTCACCGGATGAGACGCGCGTGATCTTCCTCCGCTCGATGTCCGGAACGGACCGCTCCACCCGCCTCTGGGTCCTCGACCCGGCGACCGGCGAGGAGCGGATCGCCGCCGATCCCGAAGTCCTGCTGGGCGGTGCGGCGGAGAAGCTGTCGGCGCAGGAGCGGGCCCGGCGCGAGCGGACCCGGGAGGGTTCGTCGGGCATCGTCTCCTACGCGGTGGACGCGGCGGCGGAGTTGGCCGCGTTCGCCCTGTCCGGAAAGGTGTACGTGGCCGAGCTGCGGGCCGGGACCGCGCGGGCGCTGCCGGTGCCGGGCCCGGTGATCGACCCCCGCCCGTCCCCCGACGGCCGGCACATCGCGTACGTGGCCAAGGGCGCGCTGCGGGTCGTGGGCGCGGGGGGCGAGGGCGACCGGGCGCTGGCCGAGCCGGAGGACCCCCATGTCACCTACGGTCTGGCCGAGTTCATCGCGGCCGAGGAGATGCACCGCTACCGGGGCTTCTGGTGGTCGCCGGAGTCGGATCGGCTGCTGGTCGCGCGGGCCGACGACAGCCCCGTACAGCGGTGGTACATCGCCGATCCCGCGCACCCCGAGCGCCGGCCCGCCGAGATCGCCTACCCGGCGGCGGGCACGCCCAACGCGGAGGTGCGGCTCTTCGTCATGGACCTGGAGGGGGCCCGTACCGAAGTGGTCTGGGACCGGGCCGCGTTCCCGTACCTGGCCCAGGTGCACTGGTCCTCCGCGGGTGCTCCGCTGCTGCTGGTCCAGGCCCGGGACCAGCGCAGCCAGCGGTATCTGGCGGTGGACCCGGAGACCGGTGCGACCCGGATCGTGCATGTCGACGAGGACCCCGTGTGGCTGGATCTTTTCCCCGGGGTGCCCGCGTGGGCCCCGGACGGGCGGCTCGTGCGGATCGTCGACGAGGGCGGCGCGCGGGTGCTGGCGGTCGGGGACCGGCTCCTCACCGGGTCGCAGCTGCACGTCCAGTCGGTGCTGGACATCGGGGAGTCCGACATCCTGGTCTCGGCGGTGGCCGGTGAGGACGCGGTCGAGCCGGAGATCGGGCAGATCCATGTGTACCGGGTGAACGAGCTGGGAATCGAGCGGATTTCCGAAGGGGTGGGTGTGCACTCCGCGGTCCGCTCGGGCGGTCTCGCCGTGCTGGTCTCGGCCGTTCCCGAGGAGCCCGGGGCCGCAGCGTGGGTGGTGCGGGACGGCAAGCGGCTGACCCGGATCCCTAGTTCGGCCCAGGAGCCGGTGCTCTCCGCCCGCGTGACGCTCACCGAGGGGGGCGCACAGCGGATTCCGTGCGCCGTGCTGCTCCCCTCGGACTACCAGGAGGCGGATGGTCCCCTTCCGGTTCTGATGGACCCGTACGGCGGTCCGCACGGCCGCCGGGTGGTCGCCGCCCACAACGCTCACCTGACCTCGCAGTGGTTCGCGGACCAGGGCTTCGCGGTGGTCGTGGCGGACGGGCGCGGCGCGCCGGGCCGCTCGCCGGGCTGGGAGAAGGCGGTGCGGGACAACCTCGTGATGACGATGGAGGACCAGGTCGAGGCGTTGCACGGGCTCGCCGGGCGGTTCCCGCTCGACCTGTCCCGGGTGGCGATCCGCGGCTGGTCCTTCGGCGGCTACCTGGCGGGGCTCGCGGTGCTGCGGCGGCCCGACGTCTTCCACGCGGCGGTGGTGGGCGCCCCGGTGACGGATCAGCGGCTGTACGACACCCACTACACCGAGCGCTATCTCGGCGACCCGGCGACGCAGCCCGAGGTGTACGCGTACAACTCGCTGCTCACCGACGACGGTCTCTCCGAGCCCGCCGCCGAGGTCCGGCCCATGATGATCGTGCACGGCCTGGCCGACGACAACGTGGTGGTCGCCCACGCCCTGCGGCTGTCCTCCGCGCTGCTGGCCGCCGGGCGTCCGCACGAGGTGCTGCCGCTGAGCGGGGTGACGCACATGACGCCGCAGGAGCAGGTCGCGGAGAACCTGCTCCTGCTCCAGGTGGACTTCCTCAAGCGGTCTTTGGGGATGACCGGAGCCTGAGCCACCCCGCACTCCCGCCGCCCCCGCTCACCAGCGGGGCGGCGGGGAGGAGGGCGGGGGCCCGAAGCCGCCCTGCGGGGGCCCGAAGCCGCCCTGCGGGGGCCCGAAGCCGGGGGCGGGCGGCTGCTGACCGGGCGCCGTCCGCGGGGGCGGGTAGCCGGGGGGCTGGGCGCCCCAGGGGCCTGCGCCGCCCCACGGGCCGGGGGCGCCACCGGCGGGGGTCCGCCCGGCGCCCTTGCGGGCGAGGACGAGGAGCACGACGGGCCCGGCGAGGAGCGCGGAGAAGGAGCTCAGCATGTTCAGCTGTGCCTCGATGTCCGTGTCGAAGAACTGCTCGTACATCTCGTAATGGACGATGCGCGCCGTGCCCAGCACGCCGGAGGAGAGCACGAACCCGCCCGCGATCAGGCCGAGCGGTCGCGCGTGGGCCGCACCGGCGGCCGCGCCGACGGCCGCCACCAGGAACATCAGGACGTGCGCCACGGCGACCCAGCCGGGAGGTCCCTCGGTCAGCGGGACGGTCAGGGGTCCCCCGCCGAGGAACCAGCCGGGATAGAAGTGGGACGGAAAGACGAACGGCTGCCGGATCTCCCAGGCTGCGACGATCAACGCCTGGAGGCCCAGGAGCAGGAAGGCCACCACCCCCGCGCCGCGCCCCGGACCGGCGGGGCGCTCCGCGCCCCCGGGCACCGGGCGACGGCCCGCCGCCCCCGCCACGGCCATGCCGAGCCCGGCCGCCAGGGCGACGTACGTCGTGAGCAGCGCCCGGTCGCGGAGGTCCTCCGGGGCCGGGGCGTCGGCGATGGTCCAGACACCGGGCAGCCGCAGGGCGAAGGTGACGACGCCGGTGACGATCAGGACCGAAGCGGCGGAGGAGGACCGGAGTGCCGCCACAACGGCGGCGGCGTAGGCCAGTAGCAGGACGAGACTGGTGGCCGAGGTGGTCGTCCGCGGCGCGTCCCGGAGGTCGGCGGTGCCCGACCAGTACTCCCAGACCGCCAGCGGCCCTTCGGCGGCCCGGATGTCGCGCACCAGCCAGGCGATGATGAGTAGTGCCGGCACCGCGCACAGAACGGCGCCGGTGATTCTTGCTCCCCGTGTAAGTGTCACCCGGTGATACTCCATTGCCCCGAACGGATGAACAAGGCGTTCAGGGGGACGGCGGCGGCGGGCGACCGGCCGGAGCGTCAGGACGACGCTCCGGCCGGACCACGGCACCCGCACGGCCGTACGCTGTTCAGCATGGGGCGTTCGTATATCGGTGCGACGACGGCGAAGTTGCCTGTTTGTTAACGCGTCTGACGCGGCTTCATGGAGTTCCGTCCTGGGTGCGCCCCGGCTCCCCGGGCTCCGGCTCCGAGTGCCCCGGCTTCTCCGCGGGCCCCGGGGCCTCCAGCTCGCCCTCCGGCGGCACCACGCGCTTCTCCTCCGCGAAGTGGCACGCGGAGTCGTGCCGGGCGGGGGTGTCGGCGTGCCGGAACTCCGCGGGGACCGCCAGCAGCGGGACCTCCAGTGCGCACCGCTCCTGCGCCTTCCAGCACCGGGTGCGGAAGCGGCAGCCCGAGGGGATGTTGGCGGGCGAGGGGACGTCTCCGTGCAGGATGATCCGCTCCCGGTGGTCGCGGGCCGTCGGGTCCGGTACGGGGACGGCGGAGAGCAGCGCCTGGGTGTACGGGTGGGTGGGGTGGTCGTAGATCTCCGCGTCGGAGCCGATCTCCACGATCCGGCCGAGGTACATCACGCCGACCCGGTCGGAGATGTGCCGGACGATCGAGAGGTCGTGCGCGATGAAGACGAAGCTGAGGCTGAACTCCGCCTGGAGCCGGTCCAGCAGGTTGACGACCTGCGCCTGGACGGAGACGTCGAGCGCGGAGACCGGTTCGTCGGCGACGATGATCTCCGGGTTGAGGGCCAGCCCCCGGGCGATGCCGATGCGCTGGCGCTGGCCGCCGGAGAACTGGTGCGGGTAGCGGTTGATGTACTCCGGGTTGAGGCCGACGACGTCCAGGAGGTCCTGCACGCGTCGGCGGCGGCTGCCCTTCGGGGCGACCTCGGGGTGGATCTCGTACGGCTCCCCGATGATGTCGCCGACCGTCATCCGCGGGTTCAGCGAGGTGTACGGGTCCTGGAACACCATCTGGATGTTGCGGCGCACGGCCTTCAGCGCCCGGCCGGACAGCTTCGCGATGTCCTCGCCCTTGTAGCGGATCGCGCCGGCGGTGGGGCGCTCCAGGTGGACGAGCATCCTGGCGACGGTCGACTTGCCGCAGCCAGACTCCCCCACGATGCCCAGCGTCTCGCCCGCGTGCAGGTCGAAGTCGACGCCGTCGACGGCCCTGACCGCGCCGATCTGCCGCTTGATGAGGACGCCCTGGGTCAGCGGGTAGTGCTTGGCGAGGCCGCGCACCTGAAGGATCGGGTCGCCCTCCGTGTAGGGCGTGACGGCGTCCTCCCGGGCCTTGGACAGCAGGGTGGAGCCGGCCGCGCCGCCGCCGGTCCCCGCACTCTCGTCGCGGTCAGCGTGCATCGAGCGTCTCCTTCCAGAAGTGGCAGGCGCTCCGCCGCAGCTCGTCCACCTCGTAGAGCGGCGGCACGTCGCTGCGGCATACGTCCCGGGCCTGCGGGCAGCGCGGGTTGAAGGCGCAGCCGGGAGGGATGCGGGTGAGGTTGGGCGGCAGGCCCTTGATCGCGTAGAGCTCCCGGCCCTTCTGGTCCAGGCGCGGGATCGACTTGAGGAGGCCCTTGGTGTACGGGTGGGCGGGGGCCTGGTAGATGTCGTGCACGGGGGCGGTCTCGACGATGCGGCCCGCGTACATGACGGCGATCTTGTCGGCGACGTCGGCGACGACGCCGAGGTCGTGGGTGATCAGGATGAGGCCCATGTTGAGCTCGCGCTGGAGTTCGGCGAGGAGCTCCATGACCTGGGCCTGGACGGTGACGTCGAGGGCGGTGGTCGGCTCGTCGGCGATGATCAGGGACGGTTCCAGGGCCATCGCCATGGCGATCATGATGCGCTGGCGCATCCCGCCGGAGAACTGGTGCGGGTAGTTGCCGACCCGTTCCTTGGCGGCCGGGATCCGGACCCGGTCCATCAGCTCGACGGACTTGGCCTTGGCGTCCTTGCGGGACATGCCGCGGTGCACGACGAACATCTCGCCGAGCTGCTCGCCGACGGTGAGGACCGGGTTCAGCGAGGACAGGGCGTCCTGGAAGATCATGGCCATCTCCTGGCCGCGGATCCTGCGCCGCTCCTCCGGCTTGAGCTTCAGCAGGTCCCGGTCCTTGAAGAGGATCTCCCCGCCGGCGATCCTCCCGGGCGGCATGTCGAGGATGCCCATGATCGCCTGGGCGGTGACGGACTTGCCGGAGCCGGACTCGCCGAGGACGGCGAGCGTCTCGCCCTCGGCCACCGAGTAGTCGACCCCGTTGACGGCCTTGGCGACGCCTTCGCGGGTGTGGAACTCCACGTGCAGATCGCGCACTTCGAGCAACATGGCAACCGGCTCCTCAGCGCAGCTTGGGGTCGAGGGCGTCGCGCACCGCGTCGCCGAGCATGATGAAAGCGAGCACGGTGACCGCCAGCGCTCCGGCGGGCCAGAGCAGCATGTGCGGGGCGTTGCGGATGTAGTTGGCGGCCGCGGAGATGTCGATGCCCCACGAGACGGCCGGGTCCTTGAGGCCGACCCCGAGGAAGGAGAGCGTCGCCTCCAGCGAGATGTAGGTGCCGAGCGCGATGGTGGCCACGACGATGACCGGGGCGATGGCGTTCGGGGTGATGTGGCGGAGCATCATGCGGGAGTTGGAGGCGCCGAGCGCGCGGGCCGCCTGGACGTAGTCGTTCTGTTTGGCGGTGATGACCGAGCCGCGGGCGATGCGGGCGATCTGGGGCCAGCCGAGCAGGACGATGAAGCCGACGACGGGCCAGACGGTGGAGCTGGTGACGACGGAGAGGAAGACCAGGCCGCCGAGGACGACGGGGATGCCGAAGAAGACGTCGGTGAGGCGGGAGAGGATCGCGTCCCACCAGCCGCCGAAGAAGCCGGCGAGGCCGCCGAGCACGCTGCCGAGGATCGCGACGCCGAGGGTGGAGCAGATGCCGACGGTCACCGAGGTGCGGGTGCCGTGGACGACCCGGGTGTAGACGTCGCGGCCCTGCGGGTCGAAGCCGAAGGGGTGGCCGGGCTCGGAGCCCTTCTGGGCGTCGTCCAGGTTGGCCTGGAGGGGGTCGCCGCTCGCGATGAGCGAGGGCCAGATGGAGATGGTCACCAGGAAGAGGATGACCAGCGCGGAGATGATGAAGACCGGGTTGCGGCGCAGGTCGCGCCAGGCGTCGGACCAGAGGCTGCGGGGCTTGCCGGCCGGGCCCGTGCCGTCGGGGCCGCCCGGGGTCTTCTCCAGGCTGGCGCCCTCCGCCATGGCGAGGTCCATGGGGCCGCCGGCTCCCGCCGGGGAGATCGCTCCGTCCGTTGGCTGCGACGGCTCCGATGACTGCGGCTCAGGCATAGCGGATCCTCGGGTCGAGTACGGCGTACAGGAGGTCGACGATCAGGTTGGCGGCCAGGAAGACGAGGACGAGGATCGTGACGAACCCGACGACGGTCTGGGAGTTCTGCCGCAGGATCCCCTGGTAGAGCTGGTAGCCGACGCCGTGGATGTTGAAGATCCGTTCGGTGACGATGGCCCCGCCCATCAGCGCGCCCACGTCGGTGCCGATGAAGGTGACGACGGGGATCAGCGAGTTGCGCAGCAGGTGCCGTACGACGACCCGGCGGCGGGGCAGGCCCTTGGCGACGGCGGTGCGTACGTAGTCGGCGCGGGCGTTCTCGGCGATCGAGGTCCGGGTGAGCCGGGTGACGTAGGCGAGCGAGACCGAGGCGAGGACCAGTCCGGGGACGAGGAGTTCGTCGAAGGTGGGGTCGGCGGAGACCGAGGGCTTGATGATGCCCCACTTGACGCCCAGGAGGAGCTGGAGCAGCAGGCCGGTGACGAACGTCGGGACGGCGATGACGACCAGCGTCAGGATGAGGACGGTGGTGTCGACGGGGCGGCCGCGCCGCAGTCCGGTGACGACGCCGAGGCTGATGCCGATGACGACCTCGAAGACGACCGCGACGACGGTGAGCCGGATCGTGATGGGGAAGGCGGTGGCCATCAGCTCGGTGACCTTCTGCCCGTTGAACGCGGTGCCGAAGTCGCCGGTGAACACGTTGCCCATGTAGGTGAGGTATTGCTGCCAGACCGGCTTGTCGAGGCCGAATTCGGAGCGCAGCTGGGCGGCGGTGGCCGGGTCGCACTGACGGTCGCCGCAGAGGCCCGCGATGGGGTCGCCCATCACGTTCACCATGAGGAAGATCAACAGCGTGGTGCCGAAGAAGACGGGGATCATCTGCAGCAGCCGCCGGATCACATAACGTCCCATGAGGGGCTCCGGAGGTCGGGGCGAGCGGTTCCTGGCAGGTCGTACGGGTGCGCGGACGGCCGGGGCGCTGGTGTCGGGCGTCCCGGCCGTCCGCGTCGCTCAGTGCGTCACTTGACGGTGATCTCTTCGTAGACCGGGACGCTGAACGGGTTCAGCGCGACGTTGTCGACCCGGTCCGAGTAGCCGGCGCTGCCGTTCTGGTACCAGAGCGGGATGACCGGCATCTCCGTGACGAGGATCTTCTCCGCGTCCTGGAAGGTGGTGACGGCCTTCGCCTTGTCGGTCTCGGCGTTGGCCTTGTCGATCAGGTCGTCGAACTCCTGGTTGCTCCACTTGCCGTCGTTGGACGGGGCGTTGGTGTAGTAGAGCGGCTGGAGGAAGTTCTGGATCAGGGGGTAGTCCATCTGCCAGCCGGCGCGCCAGGCGCTCTTCAGCTTCTGGGTGGAGACCTGGGCGCGGAAGTCGGCGAAGGTGCCGACGGGGCCGCCGACGCAGGCCTTGTTGTCGCCCATGACGTTGTTGATGCTGTTGCAGACGGCGTCGACCCACTCCTTGTGGGAGCCGGTGTCCGCGTTGTACGAGATCTTCAGCTGGCCGCCGGGGATGCCGCCGCCCTCGTCGATCAGCTTCTTGGCCGCGGCCTTGTCGTACGTGCACTCCTTGCCGCACAGGCCCTTCTTGAAGCCGCCCTCCTCGCCGAGGACCGGGGAGGTCCAGTCGGAGGCGGGGGTGCGGGTCTTCTGGAAGATCTGGTCGGTGATCTGCGGCCGGTTGATCGCCATCGAGAGGCCCTGGCGGACCTTGCGGGCGTCGTCGGTGTCCCACTCCTTGTCGTAGAAGGGGAAGGCCAGGGTCTGGATGATGCCGGCGGGGGTGTTGATGTACCGGTCGCCGAGGTCCGCCTCGACGTTGCGGAGCTGGGAGGCGGGCACGTCGTCGACGAGGTCGAGGTTGCCCGACGTCAGGTCGGTGTAGGCGGTGTTGTTGTCGGTGAAGACCTTGAGGTCGACGCCGCCGTTCTTCGCCTTGTCGTCGCCCGGGTACTCGTCCCACTTGCGCAGCTTCATCGAGGAGCCCTTGGCGTACGACTCGATGGTGTACGGGCCGTTCCCGACGGGCTTGGAGAGCCAGGCGTCGTGGTCGTCGTAGAACGCCTTGGGCAGGGGGACGAAGGCGGAGTAGCCGAGGGTGTCGGGCCACAGGGAGAACTTCTGGGTGAGCTTGGCGGTGAAGGTCAGGTCGTCGACGACCTTCAGGCCGGAGAGGGTCTCGGCGGAGGCGGAGCCGGACTCCGGGTGGACCTTGTCGTAGCCCTCGATGTACTGGAAGAAGTAGGCGTTCTTCTGGTTGTTCTTCAGTGCGGCGCCGTAGTTCCAGGCGTCGACGAAGGACTTGGCGGTGACCTTCTCGCCGTTGGAGAACGTCCAGCCGTCCTTGAGCTTGATCGTGAAGTTCTGGGAGTCCTTCGAGTCGATGGACTCGGCGACCATGTTCTGGGCCTCGCCGGTCTTCGGGTCGTAGCGGATCAGTCCGCGGAAGACCATGTCGAGGACCTTGCCGCCCTGGACCTCGTTGGTGTTGGCGGGTTCCAACGGGTTCTGCGGGTCTCCCCAGGAGGAGCTGACGATGCCGTCGGCGCCGCCGCCGCCGTCACCACCACCGCCACCCCCGCAGGCCGTCGCTGTCAGGGCGACGGCCACCGCACATGCGGCCCACCTGACCTGTGTGGCTCCGCGCATGAAGTGCCTCCTAGAGTCATCGAGTAGCTCAATGCCTCATATCACCTCATTGCGCCACGTACCGCATGCTGGCTTACCCCGTACGGGCGGGGGCGCGGGCGGACGCGACGATGCCCGGTCCCCCTCGGGGAACCGGGCATCTGCCGTTCAGGAACCGAAAGCGCTACGCCGCGTGCACGACGTCGCGCTCCTCGGCGAAGTGGCACGCCGACTCGTGCGTGGCGGGAGTGGTTCCCGCGACGAAGCGCTCGGGGATCGCCAGCAGGGGCTCCTCCGTCGCGCAGCGCTCCTCCGCCTTCCAGCACCGGGTGCGGAAGCGGCAGCCCGAGGGCGGATTGGCCGGTGACGGAACGTCGCCGGTCAGGATGATCCGGTCGCGTCCCTCACGGGCCGACGGGTCGGGGACGGGGACCGCCGACAGCAGCGCCTGGGTGTAGGGGTGCGTCGGGTGGTCGTAGATCTGGGTGTCCGTGCCGATCTCGGCCATCTTGCCGAGGTACATGACGCCGACCCGGTCGGAGATGTGCCGGACGATGGACAGGTCGTGCGCGATGAAGAGGTAGGACAGGTTGAACTCGTCCTGGAGCTTCGCCATCAGGTTGATGACCTGCGCCTGCACCGACACGTCGAGCGCGGAGACCGGCTCGTCGCAGATGATGATCTCCGGGTTGAGCGCGAGCCCGCGGGCGATGCCGATGCGCTGGCGCTGACCGCCGGAGAACTGGTGCGGATACCGGTTGATGTACTCCGGGTTCAGCCCGACGACGTCCAGGAGCTCCTGGACGCGGCGGCGCCGGTCGCCCTTCGGGGCCACCTCGGGGTGGATCTCGAAGGTCTCCCCGATGATGTCGCCGACCGTCATACGCGGGTTCAGCGAGGTGTACGGGTCCTGGAACACCATCTGGATGTTGCGGCGCACGGCCTTCAGCGCGCGGCCGGACAGCTTGGTGATGTCCTGGCCCTTGTAGAAGACCTCGCCGGCGGTGGCCCGCTCCAGCGTCATCAGGAGCTTGGCGACCGTGGACTTGCCACAGCCGGACTCCCCCACGATGCCCAGGGTCTCACCGGCGTACAGGTCGAAGGAGATCCCGTCGACGGCCTTGACCGCGCCGATCTGCTTCTTGAAGAGCACGCCCTGGGTGAGCGGGAAGTGCTTGACGAGGTTCCGCACCTGGAGGATCGGCTCGCCCTGGCTGACGGGCGCGTCGACGGCGGATACGGCCTCCGCCTCGGTCGCGGCGTCCACGGCCTCCACGTCGGAGACGTTCGGGGTGGCGTCCACGGGCTCCTTCTTGAGCTCAGCCATGGATCGTCTCCTTCCAGAAGTGGCACGCGCTGCCGCGGCCGACGAGCTCCAGGCCGTCCCGCTCGGTCACCGGGGCGAGCGGCGGGACGTCGGTGCGGCAGATGTCCTGTGCCTTGGGGCAGCGCGGGCTGAAGGCACAGCCCGCGGGGATACGCGTCAGGTTGGGCGGGAGGCCCTTGATCGCGTAGAGCTCCTGGCCCTTCTGGTCCAGGCGCGGGATCGATTCCAGCAGGCCCTTGGTGTACGGGTGCGCCGGGCGGCTGTACAGCTCGCCGACCGGGGCCGTCTCCACGATCCGGCCCGCGTACATCACGGCGATCTTGTCCGCGACGTCGGCGACGACGCCGAGGTCGTGGGTGATCAGGATCAGACCCATGTTGTACTCGCGCTGGAGCTCGGCCAGCAGGTCCATGACCTGGGCCTGCACCGTCACGTCGAGCGCGGTGGTCGGCTCGTCCGCGATGATCAGGTCCGGCTCCAGGGCCAGCGCCATGGCGATCATGATGCGCTGGCGCATGCCGCCGGAGAACTGGTGCGGGAAGTCCGAGATACGGGCCGCCGCGGCCGGGATCTTGACCTGGTCCATCAGCTCGATGGACTTGGCCTTGGCCTCCTTCTTGGAGAGGCCCTGGTGCACACGGAACATCTCGCCGAGCTGGTAGCCGACGGAGAGGACCGGGTTCAGCGAGGACAGCGCGTCCTGGAAGATCATCGCGATCTTGCGGCCGCGGATCTTCCGGCGCTCCTCGTTGGACATCTTCAGCATGTCCTGGCCGCGGAAGAGGATCTCGCCCTGCGTGATCTTCCCCGGCGGCATGTCGAGGATGCCCATGATGGTCTGCGCGGTCACGGACTTGCCGGAGCCGGACTCGCCGAGCACCGCGAGCGTCTCGCCGGCGCTGACGGTGTAGTTCACACCGTTGACCGCCTTGGCCACACCGTCGCGGGTGTGGAACTCCACGTGCAGGTCACGGACGTCGAGCAGTGGACCGTCGCCACTCACGGACTCCCGCGGTGCGGGGACGTGAGCCGTCTTGTCGATGGTGGTCACGAACGCCTCCCTCAGCGCATCTTGGGGTCGAGGGCGTTGCGGACCGCATCGCCGAACATCAGGAAGGACAGCACCGTGACCGAGACCATCACCGAGGGGATGACCAGGACGTACGGTGCGTTGCGGAGCTGGTCCTTCGCAGCGGACACATCGATGCCCCACGAGACCGTCGGCTCGGCGAGGCCGATGCCGAGGAACGACAGGGTGGCCTCGGCGGCGATGTAACCGCCGAGCGCGATGGTGGCGACCACGATCACCGGAGCGATGGCGTTCGGCAGGATGTGCCGCGTCAGGATCCGGGTGGTGGAGGCGCCGAGCGCCTTGGCGGCGACCACGTAGTCGGCCTGCTTGATCGTGATGACCGAGCCACGGGCGACACGCGCGATCGACGTCCAGCCGAGGAAGGCCAGCGAGAGGATCACGACCCACACCGAGCGCTTCTCGAAGCTGGTCAGGATGACCATGGCGCCGACGATGAAGGGGACGCCGAAGAAGACGTCGGTGATGCGGGACAGGATCGTGTCGATCCAGCCGCCGAAGTAACCGGCGAGCATGCCGATGACCAGGCCGGTGATGGTGACCGCGAGGGTCACCACGACGCCGACGGTGATCGAGGCGCGGGCACCGTAGACGAGACGCGCGTAGATCGAGCGTCCCTGTCCGTCGTAGCCGAGCCAGTCGGGGGCGAAGAAGTGGCCCCAGTTCGGGTGCTGGAGGTAGTGCTCGGCCAGGTTGGCTTCCCTCGGCGAGGCGCTGGTGAACAGCCCCGGGAAGATCGACATCACGGCGAGCAGCAGGATCAGCACCATCGAGACGATGAAGAGCGGGTTGCGCCGCAGATCGTGCCAGGCGTCCGACCAGAGGCTGCGCGGCTTGCCGGGCGCGGGGCCGGCGTCCGTGGCGGGCGGCGTGTCGACCGGGGCGGCCGAAGCGTCGGCGCTCTTGAGTGCGGTGGTGTCAGGCATACCGGATCCTCGGGTCCAGGACCGCGTAGAGCAGGTCGACGAGCAGGCTGCAGATGAGATAGACGACGACGAGCAGCGTCACGACGCCGACGACGGTGGCACCCTCACGCTTGCCCAGAGCCTCGAAGACGAGCGATCCGACGCCCTTGATGTTGAAGATGCCCTCGGTCACGATCGCGCCGCCCATCAGGGCGCCGATGTCGGTGCCGAGGAAGGTGACGACCGGGATGAGCGAGTTGCGCATCAGGTGGACGCCGATGACACGGCGGCGCGGCAGGCCCTTGGCGACAGCCGTACGCATGTAGTCGGCGCGCATGTTCTCGGCGACCGAGGTACGGGTGAGGCGGGCGACGTACGCGAGTGACAGCGATGCCAGCACGACGGCCGGCATGATCAACTCGGTGTTGGTCGGTTCGAGACTCACGTTCGGCTTGGCGATGCCGAGCTGGAACGCGAAGAGGTACTGGACGAGGAAGCCCAGCACGAAGGACGGCATGGAGATCAGCACCAGCGTCAGACCGAGCAGACCGCGGTCCCGGAGGGACTCCGCCTTGAGGCCGGCGACGATGCCGAGCGAGATACCGGCGACGACCGTGAAGACGAAGGCGAAGATCGCCAGTCTGACGGTGATCGGGTAGGCGTCGGAGATGACTTCGGCGACCGGACGCTGTGTCCCGATCTGGGTTCCGAGGTCGCCCTGGAACAGATTGCCCAGGTAATTCAGATACTGCTCCCAGATCGGCTTGTCGAGGCCGTACTGGGCCTTCAGCGCGGCGATCTGTGTCGCGTCTACGTGCTGTTCACCGGCAAGTGCTCTGACGGGGTCGCCGGGCAGTGCGTACATCATCAGGAAGACCAGCAGGGTCGACCCGAGGAAGACCGGGATCATCTGGAGCAGTCGTCGTGCGACATAGCGCCCCATGGGTGCCTCCGTGTGGGGATAACTGCGGCGCGGGGGCCGCCTCTGCGAAGAGGCGACCCCCGCGCCTCCGGCCGTGCTGAGGGGCAGCACGGGCGGATGACGGCCAGTTGGGGAATGACCCGCAGGCGTTACTTGGTGGTGACGCCGGTCAGTTCGAGGTCACCGTGGAAGTCGACCTTGACGTTGTCGACGTTCTTTCCGTGGCCGCCGTTGATGCGGTAGTACCAGAGCGGGATCGCCGGCATCTTCTCGACGAGCGCCTTCTCGACCTCCTGGTAGGCGGCGACCGACTCCTCCAGGGAGTCCGCCTTGTCGCCCTTGGCCATCAGCTCGTCGATCTCCTTGTCGGAGAACCGACCGTTGTTCGACTCCGCCTTGGAGTGGTAGAGCTCCTTGAGGAAGTTCACGTTGACCGGGTAGTCAGCGACCCAGCCACCGCGGTACATGCCCTTGACCTGGTTGTTGTCACGAGCCTCGAGGTCGGTCGGGAAGTCCGGCTTCGCGTCGCCCACGCAGTCGACCCCGGTGGCGTTGCGGATGGACTCGCAGACCGCGGTCACCCACTCCTTGTGCCCGCCGTCGGCGTTGTACTGGATGGTGAACTTGTTCTGCGGAACACCGCCACCCTCCTTGATGAGGGCCTTGGCCTTGACCGGGTCGTACTTCAGGAAGTCCGACTCGAGCTGCTGGTTGCCCTTGACCTGCGGCGGCGTGAAGCTCGTCGCGGGGGTACGGGTGTTGTTCAGGACGGTCTTGGTGATCGTGTCACGGTCGATGCCCATGGACAGGCCCTGGAGGACCTTGGGGTCGATGTCCTTGAACGTGGCGTTGTAGAACGCCGGGACCAGCGTCTGGATCGCGGCGTAGGGCTGCTCGATCGCGCCGTCGCCCAGGTCCGTCTTGTACTTGGGCAGGTCACGCGGGCCGACCTGGCGGATCATGTCCAGGTTGCCGGAGATGACGTCCGAGTAGGCGGCCTCGACGGTCGAGTAGTTCTTGAACTGGATGCCCTTGTTGGCAGCCTTGTTCGGGCCCTGGTACTCGTCCCAGGCCTTGACCTGGATGAGCTTCTTGTGGGTCCACTTCTCGAACGTGTACGGGCCGTTGCCGATCGGCTTCTGGCCGAACGCCTTCGGGTCGTCGTAGAAGACCTTCGGCAGCGGCGCGAACGTCGCGTAACCGAGCTTGTAGTTGAAGTACGGGACCTTCGACGCCAGCTCGATCGTGAACGTGGTGTCGTCCACGGCCTTCAGACCGGACATCTCCTTGGACTTGGGCGCACCCTTCTCGGGGTGGACGTCCGCGTAGCCCTTGATGTCGGAGAACCAGAACGCGTTCTGCTGCTTGTTCTCGACGTTGGCGTACCAGTTCCACGCGTCGATGTACGACTGCGCGGTCACGGCCTCACCGTTGTGGAACTTCCAGCCGGCCTTGAGCTTGACGGTCCACGTCTTGGAGTCCTCGGTCTCGACGGACTCGGCGTTCGTGAGAACGATCTCGCCCTTGTCGTCGAAGTCCAGCAGCTGGGTGAACAGCGACTGGATGACGTAGGAGCCGTTGCTCTCGTTCGTGTCGGCCGGCATCAGAGGCTTCTGGGGCTCGCCGACGTCGATCGAGACGTAACCGGCGGGCTGTCCCGACGTGTTCTTCTTGCCTTCGTCGCTGCTGTCGCCGCCGCCACAGGCAGTCGCGGCCAGGGCGATGACGGCCGCTCCCGCGACCCACTTGGCGCTCTTGGCACCGCGCATGGGTTTCCTCCTCATGAGTCCACTTTTGACTACAAGAAGGGCACTGGAGAGATTCACCGACACCCCTGACGGTGATCGTTCAGTGCCCCGAGTGTGCTCGTGAGTCGGCACTCCCCACAGTGCGTGACCCATTGACCCGAGCTCAATGCAGCCAACTATTGGGTACGGCCGGGCTGTAAACCACACTTAAAGGGTCTCGGTTTGACAACATCAGCACCCTCTGCGTGCCCGAAATCCGGACAAAGCGATCCCAGACAGACACGCCCGAAACGGACTGTTAACACATGTTCCGGAGAGCGACCCCCGATATCCGGACACCTTGGTCAGAAAAAGAGATTGACGGAGGCCCGGCCCCCCACAGTGTCCGTGGCGAGCCGGGCCTTCTGTCAATGCCTGTGCTGACGGGCCGTCCGGCGGACCCCCGGGGGGCGCGGCCGTCTCCCCATACGGAGGGTGCGGCTCCGGGAAGCGCGAGGCCTTCCGGGCCCCCGGGCCTCACCCTGGACCCCCCGGGACTTTCGCTGGACCCCCCGGGCTCTCCCTGGACTCCCTGGACTCCCTGGACTCGCGGGGCTCTCCCTGGACTCGCGGGGCTTCCGGACGGGCACGCAGGACCGCCCGGAAGCCCTCAGGGGCTTCCGGGCGGTCCTCACGGGCCCAGGGGGCCACGTGTCAGCCGTGCGGGCCTGCTGTCAGCCGCAGCCGTACTACGGGCCTGACGTCGGCCGTTCGGTCCGGTGGTGTCAGCCGTTCTTGGCGCGCGAGGCCGTGCGGCCACGCTGCTTGGCGTCCAGGACGACCTTGCGGATGCGCACGGTCTCCGGGGTCACCTCGATGCACTCGTCCTCGCGGCAGAACTCCAGGGACTGCTCCAGCGACAGCTTGCGGGCCGGGACCACGTTCTCCGTGGTGTCCGCGGAGGCCGCACGCATGTTGGTGAGCTTCTTCTCCTTGGTGATGTTCACGTCCATGTCGTCGGCGCGGGAGTTCTCGCCGACGATCATGCCCTCGTAGACCTCGGTGCCGGCCTCGGTGAAGATGACACCGCGCTCCTGGAGGTTGACCATCGCGAACGGCGTGACGGAGCCCGAACGGTCGGCCACCAGGGAGCCGTTGTGACGGGTGCGCAGCTCGCCGAACCACGGCTCGTGGCCCTCGAAGATCGAGTGCGCGATGCCGGTGCCGCGGGTCTGCGTCAGGAACTCCGTACGGAAGCCGATGAGGCCGCGGGAGGGGACGATCCACTCCATGCGGACCCAGCCCGAACCGTGGTTCGTCATGGTCTCCATGCGGCCCTTGCGGGTCGCCATGAGCTGCGTGATGGCGCCGAGGTGCTCCTCGGGGGAGTCGATCGTCATGCGCTCGATCGGCTCGTGGGTCTTGCCGTCGATCTGCTTGGTGACGACCTCGGGCTTGCCGACGGTCAGCTCGAAGCCCTCGCGGCGCATCTGCTCGACCAGGATGGCGAGCGCGAGCTCACCGCGGCCCTGGACCTCCCAGGCGTCGGGGCGCTCGGTGTCCAGGACGCGGAGCGAGACGTTACCGATCAGCTCGCGGTCGAGGCGGTCCTTCACCTGGCGGGCGGTGACCTTGTGGCCCTTGCCGCCCTTGCCGACGAGCGGCGAGGTGTTGGTGCCGATGGTCATCGAGATGGCCGGCTCGTCGACCGTGATCAGCGGGAGTGCGATCGGGTTCTCGGGGTCGGCCAGCGTCTCGCCGATCATGATGTCCGGGAATCCGGCGACGGCGCAGATGTCGCCCGGGCCCGCCACCTCGGCCGGCTTGCGGGTGAGCGCCTCGGTCATCATCAGCTCGGTGATGCGGACGTTGGACATGGTGCCGTCGCGCTTGATCCAGGTGACCGTCTGGCCCTTGCGCAGCTCGCCCTGCTCGACGCGGCAGAGGGCGATACGGCCGAGGAAGTTGTCGGCGTCCAGGTTGGTGACGTGGGCCTGGAGCGGCGCGTCCGCGTCGAACTCCGGGGCCGGGACGTGCGACAGGATGGTGTTGAAGAACGGCTCCAGGTTCTCGCTGTCCGGCGGGACGGTGCCGTCCTCGGGCTTGGTCAGCGAGGCGACGCCGTCACGGGCGCAGGCGTAGACGATCGGGAACTCGATCTGGTCCTCGTCCGCGTCCAGGTCCAGGAACAGGTCGTACGTCTCGTCGACGACCTCGGCGATCCGGGAGTCGGGGCGGTCCGTCTTGTTGATGCACAGGATGACCGGCATCTTCGCGGCCAGCGCCTTGCGCAGCACGAAGCGGGTCTGGGGCAGCGGGCCCTCGGAGGCGTCGACGAGCAGCACGACCGCGTCCACCATCGACAGACCGCGCTCGACCTCGCCGCCGAAGTCGGCGTGGCCGGGGGTGTCGATGATGTTGATCGTGATCGGGTCCCCGCCGTCCTTGGGGTGATACTTCACCGCCGTGTTCTTGGCGAGGATCGTGATGCCCTTCTCACGCTCCAGGTCGTTCGAGTCCATCATGCGGTCGTCGAGGTGCTCGGCGGCGTGGGCGGCGAACGCTCCGGCCTGCTTGAGCATGGCGTCGACCAGCGTGGTCTTGCCGTGGTCGACGTGGGCGACGATGGCTACGTTACGGATGTCGTGGCGCGTGGGCATGGGTGGCTTGCGCTTCTCTCGGATCGTGGGATCAGGCGTCTCAGTCGGTCTTCGAGTCCTCGTACGCCCGCCGGGCGGCACGCCACGGCTCGTCCCATCGTACGGGCCCGGGGCCGACCGGGCTTCCCGGAGCGATCCGCGGACGCGGTCTTCCCGTGTGATTCAGGCGATATTCAGCCGCTGTCAAGGTGCTGCCGGGCCATTCTCATGGCCGGAATGCGGCCGGAATGCGGGCGGAACGCGGGCGGAGCTGTGGGGGGTGAGGAGCGGTGAAGCGATGAGCGGCCCGGGTCAAGGGCAGACACCAGACTGCCCGCCGGGCGAACCGGCGGGCAAGGGTTTTGAGGTGCATCTGAGCTTGGCGGCGCGAGAGTGTGGTATTTGACCGCTACTTCTTGCGGTCTGCGGGGGAACCTGCCGCTTGCCGGTTCTTGAACCCGATGTCCTGGTACCGAGGGGCCGCGAAACCGAACGCCCCGACGTTCGCGAGCTTCTTGTCGACCGCGACCAGCTGCGGGCGCTGGAAGAGCGGAATCGATCCGGCGGCGGCCCAGATCCGGGCGTCCGCCTGCTTCAACAGCTCCCGCGCAGCCTTCTCGTCGAGTTCGGCGGCCGCCTGGTCGAAGAGCTGGTCGATGTGGTCGGTGCCGACCCGGGTGTAGTTCTGCTCCACGAGGAGCGACCCGTCGGTGGCGGGCTCCGGCTTGGCGTAGATCGGGCGTCCGTCGGTGGCCGGGTAGGCGGTGGCGGGCCACGAGTAGAGCGCCAGGTCGTACGCGCCGGAGGCGACGTGGTCCTTGAAGTAGCTCTCGTCGGGAACCTTGATGATCTCCGTGCCGATGCCGATCTTCTCCAGCATCACCGCGATCTTGTCGCCGACGCTGCGCAGCGACTGGGAGCCCGGTCCGGAGGGGAGGACGAAGCGCAGGGTCAGCGCCTTGCCGTCCTTGCCGAGCTGCCCCTTGGCCGCCGCGGGCGCCGGGGCCGCGGTGCCGACGGGGGCGTACGCCCCTGCGGCTCCCCCGGGCTGCTTGTCCTGGGCGGCGACGGCGCCGTCCTCGCCGAGGGCGCCGGCCTGTCGGCGCAGGGCGGCGCTCTGGGTGGCGGCCGTCCGGCCGGAGGCCAGGACGTGGATGGCGGAGGCGCCGCCGGTGGAGGCGGCCTGCGCGGGGGCGTGGCCGCCGGGCTTGTTGTCCTCGCCGACGATGTAGAGGCCCTCGTCACGGGAGGCGGCGCTGTCCTCGGAGGCCTGGTCGGCCTTCTCGCCCTCGGCGTTCTCGCCCTCGGCTTCCTTCTTCTCGGCCTTCTCGGCCTTCTCGGCCTTCTCGGCCTTCTCCCTCTCTGCTTCCTTCTCCTCGGTGTCCCGCCCGGCCTTCTCGCTCTGCGCGCCCTCGGCGGTCTTCTTCTCCGCGGCTTCCTTCGCGCCCTCGGCGTCGCTCTCCTCGCCCTTGTCGCCCTGGTCGCCCTTCTTCTCCGCTTCGCTGCCCGCCTTGGTGTCCTTGGGCGGCTGCGCCGCGCCGCCCCGCGTCCAGCCGGCGTCCGCCAGCAGGGCCTGGGCCTCCTTGGTGTTCTGGTCGCCGAGCGCCCCGCTGCCGTCCTTGTAGCCGGGCTGTCCCGCGAGGGCGAGGTGGCTGCCGAGCGGCTTCGCCGGAAGGCCCAGCGGCCCCAGCACCGTCCGGGCCAGCTCCTCGCGGTCCAGGGCGCGGGCCACCGCCCGCCGGACCCGGTCGTCGGCGAGGGGACCGGACTCGCCGTTCAGCGCGAGCTGGGTGTAGGCGGGTTCCAGGGACTTGCGGACCGCGAAGTCGCGCAGGGCCTTCTGTTCCGCGATGTACGCGACGACGGCCTTGCGGTTCTTCTCCCGGGCGGCCTGCGCGATCTCCGCGGCCTCCTCGTCGGAACCGTGCGCCAGGGCCCAGGAGCGCAGGGCGGCGGCGGGCGTGGTCTCGGAGCCCGGGCCGTGGGCGGGCGGCTGGCCGTTGCTGCCCCGGTCGCGGCGGGCGAGCGCGATGCGGTCGGCGGTGGCGGCGTCGATGTCGGCGACGTCCACCGTGCCGTCGGCGAGGGCCTCGGTACGGTCCCCGGCGGCGACGGCCCGGAAGACGAGGGTGTCCAGCTTGGCCTTGTCGCCCCACCACCGCGGGTTGCGGGCCAGTGTGACGGTGCCCTTGGCCTTGCTGACGCCGCGCAGGACGAACGGCCCGGCGGTGTTCTTCAGGGTGGTGCGCGCGCCGTCGTTGAAGGAGTCCGGCGACCCGGTGATCTCCTTCGGGTAGAGCGGCGAGAAGAGCGCGCGCCAGTCCGCGTACGGCTTGGCGAACGTGACCCGCACCTGGAGGTCGTCCGCGCCCCGCTCGATCTTCTCGATCCGCTCGTAACCGGAGTTGCGGGCGGTCCAGAAAGCGGAGTCCTTGCCCCGGAGCGCCCGCCACTGGGCGACGAAGTCGGGGGCCCCGATCTCCCGCCCGTCGCTCCACACCGCCTGCTGGTTGAGTTTGTAGAGCACGACCTGCTTCGGCTCGCGCTCGATGATCTTCGCGGACTCCAGGTAGTCCGGGTTGAGCTTCGGCCGCCCGAACTTGTCCATCGGGAAGAGCGTCGGGAGCAGGGCTCCGGTGATCCGCAGGGTGGCGCTGTCCGCGTCCGCCTGGAAGGCGTTGAAGGTGGCGGGCATCGCGTCGACCGCCCAGTTCACCGTCGAACCGTCGGCGACCGCCTGGCGGGCGGTGGGTGCGATGTCCTGGGGCACGCCCCGGGAGGTCTCCTCGCCGCCGGAGGTGCAGCCGGCCAGCACCGGGATCGTGAGCACCCCCGTCGTGAGGAGCGCGAGTGATCGACGCTTTCGAACCGTCCCGCGCGGGACGCCGACGTGGGACATGGCTGATACCTCCGGGGCCGGCCCGGACCACCCCGTACCGGAATGGACCGGATAGTGCGTATGTGGTGGCATTTGCAGTTGATCACACTGATTCCTTCCGTCCACTGAAACGCCCCCTCGCGCGAGGGGGCGCAGACACGGCGGGCGGCGGGCGCAAGCTCACCCGGCCGGAGGAACGTTTCGCTCCTGCGCGTCGCGCGGCACCCGGCGCACGCTCGGCGCGGCTCCGGGCGGCCTTGCTCCCCCCGCGGCCCACGATCTAGGGTGAATGCGCTTTCACGGGCCTCGTGATCGCATCGGCAGGCGAGCAGGCCGCCGGCCCGGTATCAGCACACGCGCCAGGCGCGGCGCTACGGAAGAAGAAGCGGACGGTCGGTCGAGTGAGCGCCCCCACGGTGTACGACGTCGCCGAGCGGTCGGGCGTCTCCATTGCCACGGTCTCCCGGGTCTACCGGAACCCCGATTCCGTACGCGCCCAGACTCGCGAGAAGGTCATGGAGGCGGCCCGCGAGCTGGGGTACGTACCGTCGGGCAGCGCCCGGGGCCTGGCCAGCCGGACGACCGGCGTGCTCGGGCTCTGCTTCCCGGACTACGCGGACCCGGACGCCGAGACCGCCGCGGCGGCGAGCGACGCGGACGACGACCAGGCCGTCATGCTCTACTCCGACCAGATCATCCGGGGCATGGAACGGGCGGCCCGGCGGCACGGCTACGCCCTGCTGATCGCCGCCTCGCTGGACGGCGGGCCGGAGAGTCTGGTGGCGAAGGTCGCGGGGCGGGTCGACGGGTTCGCCGTACTGGCGCGGACCGTTCCGACCGAGGACCTGGAGGTGATATCGCGCCGGCTGCCCGTGGTGATGCTGGCCGGACCGCGCGAGATCGACCACCTGGACCACATCGTGGTGGCCAACGCCGAGGGCGAACGGGAACTGACCCGCCACCTCATCGAGGACCACGGGCTGCGCAGGCTGGCCTTCATCGGCAGCGAGGAGAACTCACCGGACGCCGAGGCCCGGTTCCGGGGCTTCCAGGAGGGATGCCGGGACGCGGGTCTGCCGGTGCCCTCCCGGCCGGAGCTGCGCGCCGGGATGATGACGCAGGCCGAGGGCGCGCGGGCGGCGGGCGCCCTGCTGGACCGGTCGGAGGGTACGGGGGTGGAGCGGCCGGAGGCGATGCTGTTCGCCAACGACCAGATGGCGGTCGGCGCGCTCCAGGCGCTGGAGCGACGCGGGGTCCGGGTGCCCGAGGACATCGCCGTGACCGGCTTCGACGGGATTCCGCTGAGCCGGATCGTCCGCCCGCCCCTGACGACCGTCCGGCAGCCGATCCGGCAGCTGGGCGAGCAGGCGGTGGAGCTGCTGGTGCAGCGCCTGGCGGACCCGGGCCGCGCCCCGGTCTCCCTGGAGCTGCCGGTCTCCGTGACCCGCCGCGCGAGCTGCGGCTGCGGCTGAGCCGCCCGACAGCCCGCAGGCGCCGCGCCCGGGACGGGCGGCCGGGATCGAGCAGGTACTCACCGGCTCCGCACGACATGCCTGAGCGTCAGGGCCAGAACGACTTGACCTCGTCCGACGCCTGGCGCGCCCCAGGCACCACCGGCTCGACCACTGTGTACCCAAGGCTGCGCAGAACCTGCGCGGCCGAGTCAGGAGCATCCCTGACCGCGGTCTTCAGCTGCGTCAGCCGCCAACGGCGCAGATGTTCGTCAATCGCGGCCTTCCAGCCGTCGACCGTGTCGATCGCGAACTCCCGCTTCAGAAAAAGCAACACGTCCTCCAGCGCCGGACGCATTCTGTGGCCGCCTACCGGCAAATGCAGCTCGGCCAAACGCGGCAGTCTGTTGAACTTCTGCTTCGACCGCCCCTTCTCCGCCAGCCGCAGAAGGTACGCGACCTCATCGCGATGCGCATGCACCTGCACGTGAGCGCCCGGCGGCTCCTTACTCCGCCGAACGTATTCGAAGCGGAACAACGGGTCCGGACTCCCGGCGTAGAAGACGTGCACGTCGGCCTGATCGGTAGCCATGAACGTGCTGGACCCGTCCCAACAGCAGTAGAACCGGACCATGAGGCTGAGACGCTGCTCCCCGCCGATGCTGACCGGGATCCGCTGGAGAACTTCGTCCTCCCGTATCGGCGAGACCCTGATCTTGGAACCCATGTTGATCGCGTGAAAACGCGGGGTGTCGTCGCCCAGGACCCCCCGCGTCAAAGCAGTCAGTTAATCAGCGAAATCCGTCGCTGATTCGTCGAGGGCCTTGGCCTCTTCAGCAGTCACCTTCGAGAAGGTAGTCGAGACCTTCGATCGTGTGCCACACGTCCAGCTCGTTCATGCTGAGGCTGTAAGTGGCAGCGCGTTCCGCGAGCTCGTCGTAAGTCATGTTCACGCTGGCCAGTAGTTGCTCACGCTGGGCCTCAAGCTCGCTGCGCGTCCTATGGATCACAGTCGGCATAACTCGCTCCCTGGGTTCGATGGCCACAGTCAAGCAGGGACCACTGACAACTGTGTTACCTCTCCAGGGCAAAGTCACCCACACGAGTCCAACTTTCGGCAACCTGTAACTCCGGTCGTCCGCAGCTCTCCGGCGGAGAGCCGCAGGGCGCCGTGGCAAGCGACCGCGCCGCCATGCCAGGCACAGAAACACGACCTCCCACGGTCGCGACCCGCAACTGACGGCCGTTACCGACGACGTACCGGACCATGAGTCAGCGGGGCCCGACCGCCCTCACCCCACCGCCGTCAGCCGCTCCCCGAAGAACCGCGTCCGGTTCGCGTCCAGCTCCGCCGCCTCGGCCACCATGCCCCGGTACGCGAAGTGCCCCGCCGTCAGCACCTGGAGTTCGCGCTCGCCGGCCAGCGCGTTGTGCACCGCGAACTGCCCCGGCGGCGGCACTGCCGGGTCGAACAGCGCGGCCGCGACCAGCGTGGGCAGCGTCAGCCGGGTCGCCGCCGTCGCCGCGTCGAAGTAGCCGAGGACATCCGTGACCTCGGGGTGCTCGCGGTGGTGCGCCCGGACCGCCTCGCCGCTGCCCGCGCAGGGCAGGGTCAGCCGCAGCGGGTGGTTGCCGAAGGTGGGGACCGTGAGCTGGGCCGCGCCGAAGCGGTCGTCCCAGGGCAGCGCGAGGGCCCCGAGCCCGCCGCCGAAGCTCTCGCCCAGGTAGCCGAGGCGGGGTCCGCCCGGGAGGCCGGCCTCCGCCAGTTCCGGGACGAGCGCCGTGAGGGCGGAGGCGGCGCACCACAGGTCGGCCGCGCAGTCACCGATGACGTACGTGTCGCGGGAGCCGATGCCGTGCAGGACGTGCTCGGCGGCCAGGTCCGGGATGGAGCCGACCCGGCTCCGCTCCCCCATGCCCCGTACGCACGGCAGGATCACGGCGGCCCCGGGCAGCGGCGCCGGAAGGTCGCGGCCGGGCTCCTGGCGGCCGCCGTAGCCGTGCCCGACGACGAATCCGTACCGGACGGGCCCCTCGGCAGGCAGGGCGAGCCAGCCGCCGAGCCGGACCCCGCCCACGGAGGTGTACGTCACGCCGTGGATCCGGAGGCCGTCGCGCTCCTCCTCGACCGGGCCGAGTACCGGCCGCGTGTCGACGGCGCGGGCTCGGGCGTACCGGCCCCGCCAGAAGGCGTCGAAGCCGTCGGGGGCGGGCGGGGCGGGGATGCCCGACAGGGCGTCCGGCGCGTCGTACCCGTAGGCCGGGTCGAACGGGAAGTCGTGCGAGAAGGCGACGGATGAGGCCATGCCGCGAGGGTAGCCGCCGACCACACCGGCGACGGGGGGCCCGGCGGCGAATCGGTCACATCGCCTGTTCTTCCACAAACAGTGCGTTTACGGTTCAACCACAAGGCGTCAGGGTGTCGAGCACGTTGCACGAGTGTGACCCAGCACCCTCTTGCGGATTCCCGAAGGACTGGCGCAGAGTGATGTATGCGCTTACAGGCAGCGCATACATCGCGCAGCATCCGGATTGCTCAAGGAGGAGCCCTCCCATGTCCCGCATCGCCAGAACCGCCCCCGCCGGCATAGCGCTCGCGCTCGCCGTGACCCTTTCCGCCTGCGGCTCCTCCGGCGGCGACGTCGCGGCGGACGAGAAGCAGACGCTCACCGTGTGGGCCATGGGGGCCGAGGGCGAGAAGCTCGCCGAGGTGGCCGAGGTCTACGAGAAGGCCAACCCGAACATCACGGTGAAGGTGACCCCGATCGGCTGGGACGTCGCGCACCAGAAGCTCGTCTCGGCAGCGGCGGCCGGCACGCTGCCCGACGTGGCGCAGATGGGCGGCAGTTACATGGGCGAGTTCTCCGAGCTCGGCGTGCTGGAGCCGGTGGACACCAAGGTCTTCGACAAGAAGGACTTCTTCCCGGCGGGCTGGGAGCAGGGCGAGGTGGACGGCACCGCCTACGGCGTGCCGTGGTACGTCGACACCCGGGTCCTCTACTACCGCACGGACCTGGCCGAGAAGGCGGGCGTGACGAAGGCTCCGACCGATTGGAAGGGCCTGAAGGACCTGGCGACCGCGTACCAGGAGAAGGCCGGTACGAAGTGGGGGCTGTCCATCCAGCCCAGCGGCCTGGACACCGTGCAGAACTTCTACTCCTTCCTGTACTCGGCGGGCGGCGAGATCGTCGACGACAAGGGCGAGGCCGTCGTCGACAGCCCGGAGGCCGTCAAGGCGCTGAAGGAGTACGGCTCGTACTTCGACAAGGGCCTCTCCAACAAGTCCGTGCCGCCCGGCTACGACGTGGTGAAGGACTTCGGCAACGGCCGGGTCCCGATGTTCTTCGGCGGCCCCTGGCACGTGACGCTCCTCAACGAGGGCCAGCCGCAGCTCAAGGGCAAGTGGGCCATCGCCAACGTCCCGGCGGACGCCTCCTCCACCTCCATGGCCGGCGGTTCCTCCCTCGTCGTCTCCAAGGACAGCGAGCACAAGGCCGCGGCCACCGAGTTCATCACGTACCTGACCGACACCAAGGGCCAGGCCGACTGGTACGAGCGGACGAAGGACCTGCCCGCCAACACCTCCGCGTGGGAGTCCGGGGCGCTCGCCGACGACGCCGACCTCCAGATCTTCAAGAAGCAGATGGACACCGCCAAGTCCTCGCCGTCCCTGGCCAACTGGACCGAGATCACCGACAAGGTGGACCAGGCCATCGCCAAGGTGACGCAGGGCAAGGCTTCCGCCGAGGACGCGCTGAAGACCGCGCAGTCCGAGATCGAAGGCCTCGTGAAGCAGTAGCCATGAGCACCACGACCGAGAAGGCCCGAGGGCCCCGGAAGGCCGGGGCCGCACCGTCCCCGGCCACCGGGGGCAGCCGGGGCCGCAAGCCGTCGATGGGCGTGCAGAACGCGGCGGGCTGGCTGTTCTCCACCCCGTTCCTCGTCCTGTTCACCGTCTTCATGGCGTTCCCGATCCTCGCCACGCTGGTGATGAGCTTCACCGACTTCGGGCTGCGCAACGTGACGCGCCCGTGGGAAGCGAACTTCATCGGGTTCGAGAACTACGTCAACCTCTTCGGCGACGAGAAGTTTCTCAAGTCCCTCTTCAACACGGGGTACTTCGTCGTCGTCGGGGTGCCGCTGACCATCGGCATCGGGCTGGTCGTCGCCGTTCTGCTGAACAACGGCATCGACCGGGCGCGGACCTTCTTCCGGGTCGGCTTCTACGCCCCGGTGGTCACCACCATCGTCGCGGTGGCCGTCGTCTGGCGGTTCGTCCTCGATCCGAGCGACGGGCTGATCGCGGGCCTCTTCTCCGAAGTGGGCTGGACGGCACCGGACTTCCTCGGCTCCGAGACGCTGGCCATGCCGTCGCTGATCGTCATGGCGGTCTGGCGGAACGTCGGCACGGTGATGGTGCTGTTCATCGCGGGCCTCCAGGCGATCCCCACCGAGGTGCGGGAGGCCGCGAAGCTCGACGGCGCGAGCGTCTGGCAGGAGTTCCGGTCCATCACGGTGCCGCTCCTGCGTCCGACCCTCCTCTACGCCACGGTGATCACGACGATCGGCTACCTCAACGTGTTCGAGGAGCCGTTCGTGATGACGCAGGGCGGCCCGTCCGACTCGACCCTCACGGTCTCGCTGAACATGTACCGCGAAGGGTTCAACTTCTTCCACATGGGCTACGCGAGCGCCATGGCGTACGTCCTCTTCGTGGTGATCATGGGCATCACGGTGCTCCAGCTCCGACTGCTGAAGGACAACACCAAATGAGCGCCACCAGCAGCAAGGCACCGGTCGAACCGCTGAAGTCCCGGGCCCCGAAGCAGCGGAGCGCCTCCCGCCCCCTGGTCTACGTCCTGCTCTCGCTCGGCCTGCTGGTCATGTCGGCGCCTTTCCTCTGGATGGGGCTCTCGGCCTTCAAGACGCAGAGCGAGCTGTCGGCCAGCCCGCCGGTGTGGATCCCCACCAAGTGGACGCTGGAGAACTTCCGGCAGCTGCTCGACAAGCTGGACCTGCCGCTGTACTTCATGAACTCGGTGATCGTGGCGGTCCTGGTGACCGTCTCGAACCTGGTCTTCTGCTCGATGCTCGGCTACGCCCTGGCCAAGCTGAACTTCGTCGGCCGCAACAAGGTCTTCGGCCTGGTGCTCGGTGCGCTGATGGTGCCCGGCAACCTGATGCTGCTGCCGCTGTTCGTGCTGATGAGCAAGCTCCAGCTGATCGACAGCTACGCGGGTCTGGTGCTGCCGTTCGCCGCCGGGGCCTTCGGGGTCTTCCTGATGCGCCAGTTCATGCAGTCGATCCCGGACGAGCTGCTGGAAGCGGCCCGGATGGACGGCGCGAGCGAGTGGTACATCTTCTGGCGGATCGTGATGCCGCTGGTGAAGCCCGCCCTCGCGACCCTGTCGATCTTCACGTTCCTGGGTTCCTGGAACAACTTCGTCTGGCCGCTGATCGCGACCAACGACCCCGACAAGTACACCCTCCCGGTGGCCCTGGCCACCTTCGCCACCGACCCCAACAAGGCCGGCGGCTCCAACGGGATGCTGATGGCCGGGGCCTTCCTGATCGTGCTGCCGGTGCTGGTCGTCTTCATCGCGCTGCAACGGCACTTCACGCAGGGCATCGCCACGGCGGGCATGAAGTAACGCGCCCGTCCGGGCACTTCACGTACGAGGCCGCACCCACCCCGTAACAGAGCGCGGCCACACCCCTCACCACCACCAGAAAGACATGTCGCGATGACACACACCCCCGCCCCGAACCAGAAGATCCCCGTCCCGTTCCCCGACGGCTTCCTCTGGGGCGCCTCCACGGCCGCCTTCCAGATCGAGGGCAACAACACCAACAGCGACTGGTGGGTCAAGGAGCACACCGCGGGCACCCACATCGCGGAGCCGAGCCTGGACGCCTGCGACAGCTACCACCGCTGGCCCGAGGACATGGACCTGCTGGCCTCGCTCGGCTTCACCGACTACCGCTTCTCCCTCGAATGGGCCCGTATCGAGCCGGCCGAAGGCCACTTCTCCCGCGCCGAACTGGCCCACTACCGGCGGATGGTGGAGGGCGCCATCGAGCGCGGTCTGCGCCCGATGGTGACCCTGCACCACTTCACCGTCCCGCAGTGGTTCGAGGCGCGCGGCGGCTGGACGGCCGAGGGCGCGGTCGAGCTGTTCGCGCGGTACGTCGCGGCCTGCGCGCCCGTCATCTCCGAGGGCGTGTCGCACGTCTGCACGATCAACGAGCCGAACATGGTCGCCGTGATGGCGGGCCAGGCCAAGCGCGGCGACAACAGCTTCCCGCCGGCCGGTCTGCCCACCCCCGACGACGAGACGACCGTGGCCGTCATCGCCGCCCACCACGCGGCCGTCAAGGAGGTCCGGGCCCTGGACGCGGGCATCCAGGTCGGCTGGACCATCGCCAACCAGGTCTACCAGGCCCTCCCCGGCGCGGAGGACGTCACCGCCGCCTACCGCCACCCGCGCGAGGACGTCTTCATCGAGGCGGCGCGCGGTGACGACTGGATCGGCGTGCAGTCCTACACCCGTACGCGGATCGGCCCCGACGGACCGATCCCGACGGCCGACGACGTCGAGCGGACGCTGACGACGTGGGAGTACTACCCGACGGCGGTCGGCGAGGCGCTGCGCCACACGGCCGAGGTGGTGGGCGACGTCCCGCTGATCGTCACGGAGAACGGCATCGCCACCGACGACGACAGCCGCCGCGCCGACTACTACGCGGGCGCGCTGGACGAGGTCGCCGCCGCGCTGGCCGACGGCCTCGACATCCGGGGCTACCTGGCGTGGAGCGCCCTGGACAACTACGAGTGGGGCACGTACAAGGCCACGTTCGGATTGATCGCCATCGACTGGGAGACCTTCGAGCGCACCCCGCGCGACTCGGCGAAGTGGCTGGGCTCGCTCGGCCGCACCCGCGAACTCCCGCGCACGGCAGCCTGATCCACCCCCGGGGCTGCCCCTCCGTACGGGGAGCCACCTGACGGCTCCCTCGGGTGGGCCGGGGGGGGGGGGGGCGGGGGGCCCCCCCCCCCCCCCCCCCCCCCCCCCCCCCCCCCCCCCCGCCGCGGTGTGACTCGCCCGTCCCCTACAGGAACGAGTTGATCTCGATGGTCTCGGTCCGGCCGGGGCCGACGCCGATCGCGGAGATCGGAGCGCCCGACATCTCCTCCAGGGCCTTCACGTAACCCTGCGCGTTCTTCGGCAGGTCGGCGAAGGTCTTGGCCTTCGTGATGTCCTCGGACCAGCCCGGCAGGTTCTCGTAGATCGGCTTCGCGTGGTGGAAGTCGGTCTGGTTGTACGGGAGTTCCTCGACGCGCTTGCCGTCGATCTCGTACGCCACGCAGACCGGGATCTGCTCCCAGCCGGTGAGGACGTCCAGCTTGGTGAGGAAGAAGTCGGTCAGGCCGTTGACCCGGGTCGCGTACCGCGCGATCGGGGCGTCGAACCAGCCGCAGCGGCGGTCACGGCCGGTGGTGACACCGCGCTCGCCGCCGATGCGCCGCAGCGCCTCGCCGTCCTCGTCGTGCAGCTCCGTCGGGAACGGACCGGCCCCGACCCGTGTCGTGTAGGCCTTGAGGATGCCGATGACCCGGCTGATCTTCGTCGGGCCCACGCCGGCGCCGGTGCAGGCGCCGCCCGCGGTCGGGTTCGACGAGGTGACGAAGGGGTACGTGCCGTGGTCGACGTCGAGCAGGGTGCCCTGGCCGCCCTCGAAGAGGACGACCTTGCCCTCGTCGATGGCATCGTTCAGGATCAGGGTCGTGTCGGCGACGAACGGCTTGATCTGCTCCGCGTACTGGAGCATGTCCTCGACGACCTTGCCGGCCTCGATGGCCCGGCGGTTGAAGACCTTGGCCAGGAGCTGGTTCTTCTGCTCCAGGGCCGCCTCCACCTTCTGCTCCAGGATCGACTCGTCGTAGAGGTCCTGGACGCGGATCCCCACCCGGTTGATCTTGTCGGCGTACGTCGGACCGATGCCCCGGCCCGTCGTGCCGATCTTGCGCTTCCCCAGGAAGCGCTCGGTCACCTTGTCGAGCGTGACGTTGTACGGAGTGATCAAATGAGCGTTGCCGCTGATCAGAAGCTTGGACGTGTCGACGCCTCGCTCGTTCAGACCGCTCAGCTCGGAGAGCAGGACCGCCGGGTCGACCACGACACCGTTCCCGATGACCGGGGTACACCCCGGCGACAGGATTCCGGAGGGGAGGAGATGCAGTGCGTACTTCTGGTCGCCCACGACGACCGTGTGACCGGCGTTGTTACCGCCTTGGTATCGCACGACATAGTCCACGGATCCACCGAGGAGGTCGGTGGCCTTCCCCTTGCCCTCGTCACCCCACTGAGCACCGAGCAGCACAAGTGCGGGCACAGGCGTACACCCCTTCCGGGCGGGGCATGTCCAAGGTCAGGGGGCGTACGTAAAGGTCGTACCTGCCGTACGACGATGTACGGCAAAGCCTGAGCCGTCGAACCGGGTGCCCCGGAATAGACGAAGCCCCTGGCGCAATAGCGCAAGGGGCTCTTGCACCAAGATGCTACCCGAGGAAGGACCGAGGTGTCGGCTGCAGAGCCCCCCGGCGACGGCGACGACCAGCTCCTGGTGGTCATCGACCCGGTCGCCCGCCGGACCGACGGCGAGTCCGTCCGTATCGCCAAGGACGTGCTGAGCGCCGGCTCGCACGCCAAGATCTGCCTCCCGGACACCCCCGAGGAGTTCGCCCGGGCCCTGTCCCGGCGGGGTTCGCGCAGGCCCGTGGTGGTCGGCGACGATCACGCGCTGCTGCGCGCGGTGGCCCAGCTCCACCGCGAACGGGAGCTGGCCGACGGCGTCCTCTCCCTGATCCCCGTCGGCGCGGCGCACGCCCTGGAGGTGGCCCACGCCCTCGGCGTCCCCCGGGGCGCGGTGGCGGCCGCCCGGACCGCGCTGGACGGTGCGGTGCGGCGCCTGGACCTCCTGGTCGACGACAGCGACGGCGTCGTCCTCGGCCGCCTGCGCATCCCCGCCCCGGCCCCGCCGCCCGGCCCGGGGAGCCCGCACACGGGCGTCACGGCCGTCTGGGACACCTGCCGTTCGCTGATGACGTCCCTGGTCCGCCCGGTCCCGGTCGCCGCCAACACGCACCCGGGCACGCACCGGCTGCGCGTCGAGGCGGACGGGGTGCTGCTGAGCGACCTGGACACGCCGGTACGGGGCGTCCAGGTGACCTCCCAGGGCGGCGGGGGCCAGGCCGACGTCGTCGTCCGCACCGCCTCCGGCGAGGCCGTCACGGCGGAGGCCAAGGCCGTCACGGTCTCCGGCGCGGACTTCCGCTACCGGGCGGACATACAGACCGGGGGGCCGGTGCGCACCCGGACCTGGACGGTCCGGGCGGGCGCCTGGGGGCTGATGCTGCCGGGCCCGGCGAGCGCGGCCGGGTCAGCGGGCGTACGCTGGTAGAAGACGGCCCGAGACGTCCCGGAGGTGACCGTCATGACCAGGATCGCTGTCGGATGGCACATCGACCTCGAATTCGAGGAGGACACCCACCGCACCCGCGCGGCGGCGCTCGTCCGCCTCTCCGACGGAACAGAGGTACGCGCCCACGGCTACGCCAGCCGCCATCCCTCGGACGCCGACCAGCAGCGGGTCGGCGAGGAGGTCGCGGGGGCCAGGGCGCTGAACGAACTGGCGATGAAACTGCTGACCAAGGCGCACGACGAGATCGACGAGGCGTCGGGCCGACGGTCGTACCCGCTGACGTAGCGTTTCCGGGGCCCCGCCCCGTACCCCCGTGCCCCCGTACCCCCGTGCCCCCGCTCCTCGATCGTCGGAAGGGCTGAGTGGCCCCATTTCCAGCCCCTCCGGCGTCTGAGGAGCGGGGGTACGGGGGCGGCGCCCCCCGGAAACGGAACCGCGCCCGCGCCCCGCCGCGTCCCCCTGGGCATGGAGATCCAGAACTCGCGGCGGGAAGCCGTCGTCGGAACCGCCGGCTGTCTGACCGCCTTCGCCGGAGCGCTCGCGGGCATCGTGCTCTGGTCCCCGCACGGCAAGGGCGGCCTCCTCGACGGCTTCGAGGGCGCCTCCAACTGGAACGTGCTCTGGGTCGGCCTGCCCCTCATGATCCTCGGCGGGATCGCGGCGGCCCTGGCCGTTTTCTTCCTGGTCCGAGGTGACTGGAAGCGGGCGATCGGCCTCGTCGCGGCCATCGCCGTCCTCTTCGCGGTCGGCGTCGGCGTGGACGCGCTGGCCGGAGCGCCGAGGCCGGAGTGCTACGACCCCTGCTGAGCCCGGGGCCGGAGGAGCCGCGGGGGCCGGAAAAGCCGCAGGGGCCGGAGGAGCCGCAGGGGCCGGAGGAGCCGCGGGGGCCGGAGGAGCCGCAGGGGCCACAGGAGCCGAGGGGGCCGAAGGAGCCGCAGGAGCCGCAGGAGCCGAGGGGGCCGAAGGAGCCGCAGGAGCCGCAGGAGCCGAGGGGGCCGAAGGAGCCGGAGGCACGCGCTACACCTCTGCCCGCAGCTCCTTCAGCCCCCGGATCACGTATCCCGGCTGCCACTCGGGCTCGGCCGTCATCCGCAGGGCCGGCGCCTTGCGGAGCAGTTCGCCGAAGGAGGCGGCCAGCTCCAGCCGGGCCAGCGGGGCGCCCAGGCAGAAGTGGATGCCCGCGCCGAAGGTGATGTGCGGGTTGTCCTCCCGGGACAGGTCCAGTGTGTCCGGGCGCGCGAACCGCTCCGGGTCCCGGTTGGCCGAGCCGAACAGCAGCGCCACCTCCGCCCCGCGCCCGATCACCTGGCCGTCGACCTCGATGTCGTCGAGCACCCAGCGCTCGAACATCTGCAAAGGGGTGTCGTAGCGCAGGAGTTCCTCGATCGCGCGGGGCAGCAGCGCGGGGTCGGCGCGCAGGGCGGCCAGCTGTTCCGGGTGGTGGAAGAGCGTGCGCCAGCCGTTGACGGTGGTGTTCACCGTCGCCTCGTGGCCCGCGTTCAGCAGGAGCACACAGGTCGAGATCATCTCCTGCTCGGTCAGCCGCTCGCCCTCGTCGTGGGCGGCGATGAGCGCCGAGACCAGGTCCTCGCCGGGGTTGGCACGCCGCTCGGCGATGAGCCCGCGCAGATACGCGGAGAAGTCGACGGAGGCGCGGACGGCGGCCTCGGCCGTCTCCTCCGACGGGTTCAGCTCGAACATTCCGCAGATCGCCGCCGACCAGGGCCGCAGCAGGTCCCGGTCCGCCTCCGGAACGCCCAGCATCTCCGCGATCACGGCGACCGGCAGCGGCTCCGCGACCTCCGCGAGAAGGTCCCCGCCGCCCTTGGCCACGAAGGCGTCGACCAGCTCGGCCGCCAGCCGCCGTACGGTCGGGGCCAGGTTCTCGACCGTACGCGGGGTGAACGCCTTGGAGATCAGCCGCCGGATCCGGGGGTGGTCCGGGGCCTCCAGATCGAGGATGCCCTGCCCGTTGAGCGTGGTGAACGGCTCGTGCGCGGCGGGCGGCGGGGTCCGGCCGAACTCCTCGTGGCTGAAGCGGTGCAGATACGTCCGCCCGAGGCGGCGGTCGCGCAGCAGGGCCGATACGTCGGAGTGGTGCGGGATCAGCCACTGCCCCGTCGGCTCGAACCAGTGCGCCCGGCCGGCGGCGCGCAGGGCGGTGTAGGCGGGGTAGGGATCGGCGACGAACGCGGGCGACCAGGGGTCGAAGGACACGTGCATGACCCGACGCTACCCGCGCCCGCCGCCACCGCAAGCCCCGGCGACCGGCCCCCGCACGGCTCCCGGGCTCCCGGGCTCCCGGGCTCCCGGGCTCCCGGGCTACCCCGGCGTCACCAGCCGCGCCTCGTACGCGAACACCGCCGCCTGGGTCCGGTCGCGCAGCCCCAGCTTCACCAGGATGCGGCTGACGTGCGTCTTGATCGTGGACTCGGCGACGATCAGGTGCGAGGCGATCTCCGCGTTGGAGAGCCCCTGCGCGATCAGGACGAGCACCTCCGTCTCGCGTTCGGTGAGATCGCCGATCCGGGCCAGGGCGGGCGGGCGCGGGGCCTCCGCGAGCTTGGAGAACTCGGTGATCAGCCGCCGGGTCACCGTCGGGGCGAGCAGCGCCTCGCCCGAGGCCACCACCCGCACCCCGTCGGCGAGCTGGCGGGCGGACGCGTCCTTGAGGAGGAAGCCCGAGGCCCCGGCCCGCAGCGCCTGGTAGACGTACTCGTCGAGGTCGAAGGTCGTCAGCACCAGCACCTTCGCGTCGGCGTCCCGCGCGACGATCTCGCGGGTCGCCTCGATGCCGTTCATCTCCGGCATGCGGATGTCCATCAGGACCACGTCCGGGCGCAGCGCGGTGACCTGGGCGAGGGCCTGGCGCCCGTCGACCGCCTCGCCGACGACGGTGATCCCCGGCATCGCGTTGAGCAGGACCGAGAAGCCCTCGCGGACCATCATCTGGTCGTCGACGATCAGGACCCGGATGTCGGTGTCGCTCATGCGCCGCCGCCCCGTTCGACAACGACCGTGTCCGCGTCGCCCGCCGCGTCCGCCGTGCCCGCCGCGTTCGCCGTGCCGCCGGCCGTCTCCCGTGGCTCCGGACCGTCCGACAGCGGTACGGGGAGGAACACGGCGATCTCGTACCCGCCGTCCTCGGTCGTCCCGGCCGTCATCTCACCGTTCAGCATGGCGACCCGCTCCCGCATCCCCGTGATCCCGTGCCCGGCCCCCGGCGAGGGCTTGACCAGGCCGCGCGGCGGTCCGTTGACCACGCGCAGCCCGAGCCCGCCGAGGACGTAACCGAGCTCGACCCGGGCGGAGGCGCCCGGCGCGTGCCGCAGGCTGTTGCTCAGGGCCTCCTGGACGATCCGGTACGCCGACAGCTCGACGCCCTGCGGCAGTTCGCGGACGGCCCCGGTGATCACCTTCTCCGTCTCCAGGCCCGTCTCGCGGACGTTGTCCAGGAGCCCGTCGAGCGCGGCGAGGGTGGGCTGCGGGGCGTCGGGTGCCTCGTAGTCCTCCGCCCGGACGACCCCGAGGACGCGGCGCAGCTCTGTGAGGGCGGCCACGGCGTTCTCCCGGATGGTCACGAAGGCCTGCTCCAGCTCGGGCGGCGGGTTCTCGACCCGGTAAGGGGCGGCCTCGGCCTGGATCGCGACCACCGACATGTGGTGGGCCACCACGTCGTGCAGCTCCCGGGCAATGGTGGTGCGCTCCTCCAGCAGGGTGCGCCGGTCCCGCTCGACGGCGGTGACGGTGCGCTGCACGGTGACCTCGCGCTCGGCGTCGCGCCGGATCTGGACCACGGCGACGACGAGCAGCGCGAAGGCGGACAGCGTCACCAGGGGCGCGGTGATCGACGGGTCGCCGCCCTCCACCAGCACCCCGAACAGCAGGGTCAGCAGCCACATCAAGGCGGCCGTACGGGGCCGGGTCCGGGCGGCCACGACCACCAGGACCACCACCTGCGCCGCGAAGGTGCTCGGCCCCCACAGCTCGCTGCCCAGGATCCCGCAGAAGACGGTCGCCAGCATCGAGGCCCAGAAGGCGGCGATCGGCCTGATGAGGGTCATCGCGACCGGGATCGCGGGCACCACGCCCATCAGGAAGCGGTGGTCCCACTCGGCGAACCCGGCCATCATCACGAGGAAGGCGGCGAACAGCACCAGGGCGTGCGGGGTCCAGACAGTGGCCTTCCGCAGGCCCTCGGGCAGCCGCCGTATCAGTCGGCCGTCGGGGTTCAGCGGCGGCAGCGGCCGGTAGGCGAACACATCACGCATCAGATCGTTCCGCAGGCCGTCGATGGCCCCTGCTGCCGCCCGGAACTCCGGGCCACTGGTCTTCGTCTGGGTCTCGGTCACGCTTCCACGGTAGGCGGCGGCGGACGGCGGGTCGTCACCATCGCTACGGATTCCGGGGCGTCCCCCTCAAGGACTACCCGCCTCCGCCGTACCCGCACCAGAGGCCGCAGAGCCCCTGGTGGCGGCCTTCTCAGGCCCCCGCGCGAAAGTGGTCCGCGTGCTCCTCGGCCCACTGCGCGAAGGTCCGGGCCGGCCGCCCGGTGACCTTCTCCACCGTGTCGGTCACGGTCCGGCCCTCCGGCGGGGTGTCGCGGTAGACGTCGATCAGGAACGCGATCACGTCCTCCGGCATGCCCTGGCCCCGCCAGGTCTCCAGCGCCTGCTCCTCCGTCAGCTCGACCAGCTCCACATCCGCGCCCCGCACCGCCGCGATGGCCGCCGTCCTGTCGCCGACGGTCAGCGCCTGCGGCCCGGTGATCAGGTACACCTGGCCGCCGTGACCGCCCTCCGTGAGGGCCGCAGCCGCCACCGCCCCGATGTCCGCCTCGTGGACCATCGCGCTCAGCCGGCCGACGAACGGCTCGCGCACCACGCCCTCGCTCCTGATGCCGGGCGCCCACTCCAGGGCGTTCGCCATGAACTCCACCGGCATCACGACGGTCCAGGCGAGGTCGCTCGCCCGCACCGCCGCCTCCATCGGGGTCTCGCCGCCGCCGTGCAGCACGGTCACCCGGCGCACGCCGGCCTTCCGGGCCAGGGCGAGGATCTCCTCACCGGTCTCCAGCGGGGCGAAGAACTCGCCGCCGAAGGTGATGAGGTGCAGCCCGCTCACCCCGTCCAGCGCGGGGGCGAGCGACGCCGGGTCCGTAAGGTCACCGCGGACGACGTCGACCCCGTCCGGGAACTCCGCCCGCGCCGGTTCGCGGGTCAGGGCCCGGACGTGCTCGCCGCGCTCCAGCAGTTGCTCGACCACGCGGCGGCCGACCGTTCCCGTGGCTCCGGTCACCAGGATCGTCATGAGGTTCCCCTTCGTCGGTACCGGCTCCGGTCGAGCGGCAACAGGACCAACGTAGAGACCCTTGCGGACACCTTCCGTCCGCAAACGTGGCGGGGGCCCGGAAGGGATTCACCAGGCGAGCTGGGTGATCTCCTCGGCCACGACGGCGCAGGCGTCAGCGGCCGGATCGACCAGCGGGAAGTGCCCGACGCCGCCGAGCAGCGTCAGCCCCACCATCTCGCCGGACCTGGCCGCCGCGTCGACGTACGCCTCGGAGACGGCCTGCGGCACGACGATGTCCTCGACGCCCTGCACGATCGCGGTGGCGATCCCGGTCGGCAGCAGCACCCCGGGGTCGGTCTGCGCCGCACGGCCCTCGAAGTCAGCTTTTCCGCCCAGGAGTTGGCCGACCGCGCCGCCGCACACCCCCAGTTCGACCGCCACCGTGAAGTCCGCGATCGGGGCCAGGGCGACGACCCCGCGCAGCGGCGGCGGGGCGGGCAGCCGCCACGGCGACCCCTCGGGCAGGACGTGCCGCGCCGCCGCCCACAGGGCGAGGTGCCCGCCCGCCGAGTGTCCGGTGACCACGATCCGCCGCACATCGGCCCCGGGCAGCTCGCGGGCGGCCAGCACGGGCATCGCGTCCATCGCGGCGGCCACGTCGTCGAAGGTCTCCGGCCAGCGCCCCGCGACCGGGTCGGCGCCGCTCGGCCGGGTGTTCTCCCCGCCGCCGCGCTGCTGCGGGATGTCGTCGCCGCCGCGCCGGTACTCGACGCTCGCCACGGCGAAGCCCCGGCGGGCCAGGAAGTCCGCGAACGGGGAGACATGGGCCCGGTCGTACGGGGCCCGCCAGGCACCGCCGTGCAGGAGGACGACGAGCGGGGCGCCGGTGCGGCCGTCGCGCGGCGCGTAGAAGTCGACGACCTGGTCGGGGTGGTCCCCGTAGGCGGCGGACCGGTCGGGCGCGACCTCCGGATGCGCGAGCGCCGACTCCGTCTCGGCGACGTCCCGATCACGCGCGGCAGAATCCGACATGCTGCTCAACCGTCCTATGCCTGTGTCCAGTGCCTGTGTTCTCGCCCAACTGGGCTGACCTGCGGGGACGGTACCAGCACTCGGCTCCGTCCCCGCCCGGTCGAACAGACGGTGACGACCCGTCAGCCGACGGTGTCGTCGGCGAAGGCCTCGGCGTACACCTCGGCAAGCACCTCGGCGAGAATCCGCGCCGCCCGTTCCGCGTCGGCGAACCCCACGTACAGCGGGGTGAAGCCGAACCGCAGCACGTCCGGCCGCCGCAGATCGCCGACGACGCCCCGCTCGATCAGCCGGCGCATCACGGGCTCGGCCCCCTCGCAGCGCAGGGCGACCTGGCTGCCGCGTTCGGCGTGCGCGGCCGGGGTGACGGAGGTGACCCGGCCCGCGGGGACGTACGCCTCGACGCACTCCAGGAAGAAGTCCGTCAGGGCGAGGGACTTGGCCCGCACCACATCGACGGAGGCCCCGTCCCACACGTCCAGCGCCGCCTCCAGCGTCAGCATGGAGACGATGTCGGGCGTGCCGACCCGGCCCCGTGCTGAACCGTCCGCCGGGGCGTAGCCGGGGGTCATGCCGAACGGGTCGGCGTGCGAGTTCCAGCCCGGCAGCGGCGAGTCGAAGGCGGCCTGGTGGCGCTCGGCGACGTACAGGTACGCGGGCGAACCGGGGCCGCCGTTCAGGTACTTGTAGGTGCAGCCGACCGCGAGGTCCACCCCGTGCTCGTCCAGTCCGACGGGCAGCGCGCCGGCGCTGTGGCAGAGGTCCCACACCACGACCGCCCCCGCCGCGTGGACGGCGGCGGTCAGTCCGGACAGGTCGTGCAGCCGGCCGGAGCGGTAGTCGACGTGGTTGAGCAGCACGGCGGCGGTACGCGGCCCGAGTGCGGCCGGGACGTCGGCGGGCGCGACGGGCACGATCCGGTGACCGGTGAGCCGGGCGGCGGACGAGGCGATGTACCCGTCCGTGGGAAAGGTCGTCGCGTCAACCAGGATCTCGTCGCGTCCCTCCCCCGCGAGCCGGCCCGCGGCGACGACGGCCTTGAAGACGTTCACGCTGGTCGAGTCACCGACGACGATCTGCCCTGCGGCGGCCCCGACGAGCGGGGCGATCCGGTCGCCGATCCGCTCGGGCGCGGTCCACCAGCCGCTCTCGTCCCAGGACCGGATGCGCAGCTCGCCCCACTGGCGGGTGAGGACGTCCTGGACGCGGGCGGGGACGTGGACGGGCAGCGCGCCCAGCGAGTTGCCGTCGAGGTAGACGCCGTCGTCGAGGGCGAAGAGCTTCCGCCGCGCGGCGAGCGGATCGGCGGCGTCGAGGACGGCGGCGCGCTCGCGAAAACCCGTCTCCATGGCGCGGGGTGTCTCAGACATGGCTGCGCGCCGTCCACAGCTCGGGGAACACGTTCTTCGTGGCGCGCTTCTCCAGCCAGGCCACCCCGGCGGAACCGCCGGTGCCGGTCTTGGAGCCCATCGCGCGCCGGGTGGCGACGAGGTGGTCGTTGCGCCAGCGCCAGACCAGCTCGCCGACGTCGGTGAGCAGCTCGCCGAGGCGCACCAGCTCGTCGTTCTGGTCGTCGGAGGCGTAGATCTCCGCCCAGACGGCCTCGACCTCGGGCGACGGCTCGTACCGCTGGGTCAGGTCCCGGCCCGTGACCGACTCCGGGATGGCATAGCCGCGCCGGGCCAGCAGGGCGAGGGTCTCGTCGTACAGGCTGGGCTCACCGAGCGCCTTCTCCAGCTCGGCGTACACGCGGGGCGCGCCCCGGTGCGGCACCAGCATGGAGGCGGACTTGTCGCCGAGCAGGAACTCCATCCGCCGGTACATCGCCGACTGGAACCCGGAGCCCTCGCCGAGGGAACCCCGGTAGGAGTTGAACTGGGCGGGGGTGAGTCCGGCCAGTGGCCGCCAGGAGTCGTTGAGCGCCTCCAGCTCACGCAGCGAACGCTTCAGCGCGTCGCGCGCGACGGGTATGCGGTCCTCGCGCAGGGCGCGGGTCGCGGTCTCCCACTCATGGACGATGACCGTGAACCACAGCTCCATGACCTGGGTGGTGACCAGGAAGACCATCTCGCCGGGATCGTCCGAGCACAGGTGCTGGAGGTGGGTCAGGACATCCGCCTGGACATAGTCCTCGTACGGAGTCGTTCCCTCGAAGTCCAGGTGCGGGGTGTCCGCACCGGTGGCTTCGGGGTCGGGGTGATTCGTCGACATTTCTGTCTCCTCGACACGAGCTTCCGGGTAGCGGTCCGCCCCTTCCGTGAGGTGATGGAGCTCCGGTCCCCTGCTCGCATACTAGGGCTTCGCTTCGGACCAGGCCGGATCAGGGAGCGGGGTCCGGTGCGTGCAGCTGCAAGGCGGAGGAGGGAGTCATGGCGGAGCCATGCCGACCGACGACAACGCCGGAGGGGGCCCCTCCCTGCTCGAGCGAAGCCGAGAGCTCGGGGGAGTGCGTGCCGGACCCCGCGAGCCCGGCCTGGTCCGAAGCGAAGCCCTAGGCGGCTCCCCGCCCGGTGCGCTTGGGCGGGGAGACGCCCGAGGTCAGCTGAGGATGTCGGCGGCGGTCGGCGAGGAGTCCCGCAGGAACGTCGAGCAGCGCTCGTGCTCCTCGGTCTCCCCGATCGACCCGGCGGCCCGCGCCAGGGCGTGCAGGGCGCGCAGGAAGCCGCGGTTCGGCTCGTGCTCGAACGGGACGGGGCCGTGGCCCTTCCAGCCGGCCCGGCGCAGGGAGTCGAGGCCGCGGTGGTAGCCGGTACGGGCGTACGCGTACGACTCGACGACCCGGCCGCCCTCGAACGCCTCGTCGGCAAGCTGCGCCCAGGCGAGCGAGGAGGTGGGGTACTTCGCGGCGACCTCGGCGGGCGGGGTGCCGGCGGCGAGCAGCTCGCGCGGCTCCGGGTCGTCGGGGAGGTGGGTCGGGGCAGGGCCCCCGAGCAGGTTCTCGTGGATGGACATGGCTCAAGTGTGCCTGCCGCGACGGTCCGGCGGCACCGCGCCCCGACTCGGCCGCCCGCGCTCCGGGGCCTGTCCCGCGGGCGTACGTCGTCCCTCGCGGCGCTCCGGCTCCAGCGGCGGGGCGACAACCCCGCAGTGCACCGCGCACTCGGGCCGCTCGCCGCGGACGGCGGCGGCCGGGGTGCGCACCGTCCACCAGGCGATGACCGCGCCCGCCACCAGCAGCCCGGCGCACATCGGCATCGCCCGCCGGAAGGTCGCGGCGAACTCGCCCGCGTCCCGGTACGCCTCGGGCCCCATCCCGGCGAGCAGCGGCAGGGCCGCCACCGCGATGAGCCCCGCGGCCCGCGCGGCGGCGTTGTTGATGCCGCTGGCCAGCCCCGCCCGCCCGGCGTCCACTGCGGCCAGGACGGTCGCGGTGAGCGGCGCGACGACCACGACGAGCCCGGCGCCGAGCACCAGGACGGCGGGCAGCACCTCACTGACGTACGAACCGACGGACGGGGTGCCCGGCCCCACCCGCAGCATCAGGAGCATCCCGGCGGCGGCCAGCAGCGGCCCCACGGTGAGGGGGACACGGGGCCCGATCCGCCGGCCCAGCTCCCCCGACCAGGCGGAGAACAGCAGCATGAGGACCGTGGTCGGCAGCAGCGCGGTACCGGCCCCCAGCGCCGAGTAGCCGGCCACCACCTGGAGCTGGATCGCGGAGAGGAAGAAGAAGCCGCCGAGGGCCGCGTAGACGCAGAACGTCACCAGGTTCACGGAGGTGAACAGCCGGGAGCGGAAGATCGACGGCGGCAGCATGGGATCCGCCCGCCTCCGCTCGACCAGGACGAACGCCACTCCGAGGGCCACCCCGGCGAGGGCCGACCCGATCACCACCGGCGACGCGCCCCGCCCCGGGGCCTCGATCAGGGCGTACGTCACCCCGGCGAGCGCCAGCGCCCCGAGGACGGCCCCCAGCACGTCGAACCGGCCATGCGCCGCCGGATCCCGCGACTCCGGTACGTGCCGGAGCGCGACGGGCACGCAGATCGCGGCGAGCGGCAGATTGAGCAGGAAGACCCACCGCCACCCGGGCCCGTCGACGAGCCACCCGCCCACGAAGGGCCCCACGGCCGCCCCGACCCCACCGAACCCCGACCAGAGCCCCACGGCCCGGGCCCGGTCGTCGGGATGGAAGCTCGCCTGGATGAGCGCGAGGGACCCCGGGGTGAGCAGTGCGCCGCCGACCCCTTGCAAGGCCCTGGCGGCGACGAGAACCCCCGCGTTCGGCGCGATCCCGCAGAGCAACGAGGCCACCGCGAACCACACCACCCCCACCACGAACACCCGCCGCCGTCCGTACCGGTCCCCGAGCGCCCCGCCGAGGAGGATCAGCCCGGCGAGCGTGAGCATGTACGCGTTGACGGTCCACTGGAGCGCGGCCATGCCGGTGCCGAGGTCCTCGCCGATGCGGGGCAGGGCCACGTTGATGACCGTGGAGTCCAGCATCGCCATGCTGGAGCCGAGCACGGTGGTCAGAACGACCCACCGCCCGACGGACGAGGCGACCCGGATCTCGCCGGGCGCGGGGGCAGCAGCAACCATGGAAGCAGCTTGCCCCGACTCACCCCGACCCGCATGCGACGGACCGGGGCACATCAGCCCGTCCGGCGATTGAGGAACACCAGTGCGGTGGGCACCCCCGCACTCCACGCGCCCGGGGCGGCATTCCAGCCCCTCCGGCGATTGAGGAGCGGGGGCGCGGGGGCAGCGCCCCCGCAACGGGGGCCCAGGGGGGGCAACGCCCCCGGGGCCACCCCTACCGCAGGGCCTCCACCGCCCGCACCAACGCCGGCACCCCCCGCACCACCTTCTCCCGAGGACACCCCACGTTCAGCCGGACGAACCCGGGCGCCCCGTAAACGGCGCCCCCCATGATCGCCACGCCCTCCCGCTCCACCAGCACCCGCTGCAGAGCCGCGTCGTCCACCCCCAGCGGCCGCAGGTCGATCCAGGCCAGGTACCCGGCCTCCGGCAGCGCCCACCCCAGCTCGGGGAAGGCCTCGCCCAGCCGGTCCGCGACGTACCCGAGGTTCGCCGCCACATACGCCCGTACCGCGTCCAGCCACGCCGCCCCCTCCCGGTACGCCGCGATGTGCGCGGTCAACGACAGAACGGCCGGCGACGCCAGCCCCTCCCCCGTCTCCATCCGGCGCACGAACTCCGCCCGGTCGGCCGGATCGCCGATCAGCCCGTACGAACCGGTCAGCGCCGGAAAGTTGAACGCCTTCGATCCGGAGGAGACGAGCGCCCAGCGCCCGGCGCCCGCCACCCGCGTCCACGGCACATGGACGCGCCCCACGCCCCCCTCGTGCACGAAGTCCGCGTGGATCTCGTCGCTGATCACCGCCACCCCGTGCCGCTCCGCGAGCTCCGCCGTCCGGGCCAGCTCGCCGGCCGTCCACACCCGCCCCGTCGGGTTGTGCGGCGAGCAGAGCACCAGCACCTTCGCGTCCGCCCGCGACAGCTCGCGCTCCAGCGCCTCCTCGTCCCCCACCGGCACCCCCCGCAGCTCGCGCCCGAGCCCGGTGATCGCCTTGCGGAAGCCGTCGTACGTGGGGGTGTGGACGACGACGCCGTCCCCTTCTCCCGTCCACATCCGGAGCAGCTGGGAGAGCTGGTTGAGCACGGACGGGCCGTAGACCAGCTGCCCGGTGTCGATCGTGGTGCCGTACCGGGTCGCGTACCAGTGGGCTATCGCCGAGCGGAAGTCGTCCTGCTGCCAGGTGGTGTAGCCGAACACCCCGTGTTCCAGGCGGTCCCGGAGCGCGGCCAGGACCTCGGGGGCCGTGGCGAAGTCCATGTCCGAGATGGTGAACGGCAGCAGCCCGTCGACCCCGAACCGGTCAGCGACCCCGTCCCACTGGACGCACCAGGTGCCCCGGCGGTCGACGACGGTGTCGAAATCGTAAGTCGCACCCACAGCGGGGCCTCTTCTCTCTCTTCCGGAACGGCAACGGGCCCGGCCCCCTGGAAGGAGGACCGGGCCCGACACCGTACGTCCGTGCGGACGGGGTGGTTACTTCAGCTTCGTACCCGTGGAGCGCAGGTGGCCGCACGCCTCGGTGACGCGCTTGGCCATGCCCGCCTCGGCGGCCTTGCCCCAGGTACGGGGGTCGTAGGTCTTCTTGTTGCCGACCTCGCCGTCGACCTTCAGGACACCGTCGTAGTTGCGGAACATGTGGTCCACGACCGGGCGGGTGAAGGCGTACTGGGTGTCGGTGTCGAGGTTCATCTTCACGACGCCGTTCTCCAGCGCGGTGGCGATCTCCTCGGCGGTGGAGCCCGAGCCGCCGTGGAAGACGAAGTCGAACGGCTGGCTGCCGGCCGGCTTGCCGTACTTCTCGGAGACGCCCGCCTGAAGGTCCTTCAGCAGCTCGGGACGGAGCACGACGTTGCCCGGCTTGTAGACGCCGTGGACGTTGCCGAAGGAGGCGGCCAGCAGGTAGCGGCCCTTCTCGCCCAGGCCGAGCGCCTCGGCGGTGCGCAGCGCGTCGTCGACGGTCGTGTACAGCTCGTCGTTGATCTCGTGCGTGACGCCGTCCTCCTCACCGCCGGTCGGGGTGATCTCGACCTCAAGGATGATCTTCGCGGCGGCGGCCTTGGCCAGCAGCTCCTGGCCGATGGCCAGGTTGTCGGCGAGGGTCTCGGCCGACCCGTCCCACATGTGGGACTGGAACAGCGGGTTCAGGCCCTTGGCGACGCGCTCCGCGGAGACGTCGAGCAGCGGACGTACGTAACCGTCCAGCTTGTCCTTGGGGCAGTGGTCGGTGTGCAGCGCGATGGTGACGTCGTACTTCGCGGCGACGATGTGCGCGAACTCCGCCAGGGCGACCGCGCCCGTGACCATGTCCTTGCTGTACTGGCCGCCCAGGAACTCCGCACCGCCGGTGGAGATCTGGACGATGCCGTCGCTCTCGGCCTCCGCGAAGCCGCGCAGGGCGGCGTGCAGGGTCTGGGACGAGGTGACGTTGATGGCCGGGTAGGCGAACTTGCCCGCCTTTGCCCGGTCGAGCATCTCGGCGTACGCCTCGGGGGTTGCGATGGGCATCTGACCGCTCCTTGGGATGTGCGGGTGTGCAGGCTTTGAGTCCCTGACCTGGGGGCGACGTCATCGTCGCCCCCATCTTCCCAGACTCCTCATCCGGCTCCACTCGGCGGACCCTGTTTCACGTGAAACAGGAGGCCCCAGGGCTCAGCCCAGGTCGAGGTCGGCCACCGAGTAGACGTGGACGTACGGCAGACCGGCCTCGGCGATCGCCGGGGCGGCACCGCGCTCGACGATCACGGCGACGGCGACGACCTCGCCGCCCGCCTCGCGCACCGCCTCGACGGCGGTCAGCGGTGAACCGCCCGTCGTCGAGGTGTCCTCGACGACCAGGCAGCGGCGGCCCTTCACGTCGGTGCCCTCGATGCGGCGCTGCATCCCGTGTGCCTTCTGCGCCTTGCGGACGACGAACGCGTCCAGGCTCCTGCCCCGGGCGGCGGAGGCGTGCAGCATCGAGGTGGCGACCGGGTCGGCGCCCAGGGTCAGCCCGCCGACGCAGTCGTAGTCCAGCTCGGCGGTGGCGTCGAGCATGACCTGGCCGACCAGCGGCGCGGCCTTGCCGTCCAGCGTGATCCGGCGCAGGTCGATGTACCAGTCGGCTTCCAGCCCCGAGGAGAGGGTCACCTTGCCGTGCACCACGGCCTTGTCCTTGATCTGCTGGAGCAGGTCAGCGCGTACGTCAGTCATGTCCACGAGGGTAAGCGGTACCGCACCGGCCCACCGCCGGGCACTGGCTCAGAACCGGGCACCGGCTCAGAGCCGCGTCCAGCTCCAGGTCGTCGACATCTCCAGCGGGTCGATCGGGGTCACCAGCCGGGGCACGGTGTTCAGCCCGTTCGGCGGCCCGGACTGCGGCTCGACGCAGACGGCCTCGTCCTGCTCGTCGTAGACGACCACCCACTCGCTGCGGCTCTTGACCGTCAGCTCCAGCCGCTCCGGCCAGGTGAGCTTCACGTCCACGCCGTCGGGCATGCCGAAGCAGTCGTCCCACGGACCGGGCAGGGGGTCGATGCGCCGGCCGGTGGGCAGATGGTCCGCGCCGCGCTCCTCCTGCCAGGCGGCGTCGAAGGAGAGCTCGGCGGCCACGCCGTCGAGGGTGCGGTGGAACCAGGGGTGCCAGCCGGCCTGGGCCGGGAAGGAGTCGCGTGACGTCTCGACGGCGAGACCCAGCGTCAGCGCGTCCCCGGTCAGCTCGAACGTCTGCGTCACCCGGCCCCGGTACGGCCAGGGCTCGGCGAGGTCGTAATAGAACGCGGCCCGCCCCTCCTCCAGGTCGGCGGCCGTGAACGCCGGCTCCCAGGAGGTGTCGCGGCCGGTGCCGTGGATGGCGTGCGGCGGGGAGTTCAACGGCAGCCGGTGGACCTCGTCGCCGTTGCGGAACTCCCCATTCCCGGTGCGCCCGCACCAGGGCACCATCGGGAAACAGCCGTACCGCTCGCCCTGGCGGAGCAGTTCGACGCCCCCGATCCGCAGGCTGCTGATCCGGCAGCCATGCCCGGGGTCGATGGTCAACTCGGCCTCGCCGACGGCCAGCCTGACGTTCTCTTCGCTCCTGCTCACCCGACGACCCTACTGGCCCGTCCCCGCCTCCGGCGCCCGTTGCCACCGATGACCCCATCGCCACCGGTGACCATCGCCACCGGTGACCATCGCCTCCGGTGGGCATCGCCTCCGCTGCCCGTTACCTCCGGCGCCCGCTACCTCCGGCGTCGCAGCGCCCGGCTCAGCACCACGGCGGAGGCGAGCGCGAGGGCGGCGGCGGGGGCGACCCACCGCAGAGTCGTGCTCGCACCGCCCGCCTCCGGGGAGGGCACGGGGGCGTAGCGGCCCCGAGGGGGCGCGTGGTCGACCTCCTCGGCGCTGCGCCCGATCATGGTGCGGCGGGCGTGCGCGGCCTCGGCGGGCGGTTCGTCCGGAACGGTGAACTCCACGCCCGCGACGGGGTCGAGCGAGGGCGGCGGCACGGGCGAGTCGAACACGGACCCGGGGCCGTCGTCGCTCTCGTCGCCCTCAAGCCCCTCCGCGGCCACGACGTCGTCCACATCGGCGTCGACATCCGTGTCCGTGCCCGCATCGGCCTCCGTGTCCGTGTCGGCCTCCGTGTCCGCGTCCGTGCCCGTGTCCGTGCCCGTGTCGGCCTCCGTGTCCGCGTCCGTGCCCGCGTCGGCCTCGGTGTCCCCGTCCTCCCGCGCCGCCAGCGACTCCGTCACCAGCTGCTGGGTGAAGCGGTCCAGCAGCCGGAGGGCCGCCGCGAGCGCCGCGCCCTCCGCCAGCTCGACGAGCCGCCCGTCCCCGCTCGCCGTGCCGCTGTAGGCGATCGTCGTCCCGCCGTCCGTCGCCGTGAGGCCGATGGTCAGGGCCACTTCGACCGCACCGGCGCCCCGGGCCTCCACGCCCTTCCCGGTGACGGAGAAGCGGTCTCTCTCCGGGCCGGTGAGCAGCAGCTCGCCCCGGTAGGTGATGGTGTGGCCGCCGGCCCGCAGCTTCAGCCGGCCCGCCAGGGGCGACGCCGACGCGTCGGCGTCCTGCTGGAGGCCGGGGACGCAGCGAGCGACCCGGGCGGGATCGCCCAGCGTGCGCAGCAGGGTCGGGACGGGAACCGGAACGAACACCTCATGCTCCATGGAAACCGAGCCTAATCGGCCCCGGCCCCGAACGTCAGCCGCTTCGGCCCGCCGAAAGCCGAGGGCGCGCAGGCGGGCTCACGCGTCTTCCCAGTACCGAGGGTGGATCAGCGTCGAGGGAACCAGCCCGGGAAGCCGGGCTTCGTCCGCCGCCCGCGCCCCCTCGCGCAGCTCCCGGCCGCCCAGCGACCGCGGTACGGGCCCGCCGGCGGCCAGCGCGAGCCGCGGAGCCACGCCCGGTCCGGCGAGGAGGAAGCCCCAGTCCTCCCGCTCCCGGTCCCCGCCGCCGCCCCGGCCCGGGCTCGCGGCGAGGCCCGCGTACCGGCCGGTGACGCGGTACGGGCGGGTCGCGAGGCCGCCCGCGCGCACCGAGGCCTCCACCGTCCAGAAGGTCCCCGGCCGGGCGCCCAGCGGACCGGCGTGCACCACGAGCCGCCCGTCCGGGGCCAGGGCCTCCGCGACCAGCCCGTAGAACTCGGCGGAGTACAGCTTCGTGCTGGCGGTGATGCCCGGGTCCGGAAGGTCGGAGATCACCACGTCGTAGCGTCCGCGGTCGGCCCGGAGCCAGGTGAACGCGTCCGCCCCGGCCACGGAGACGCGGGGGTCGCGGAAGGCGTGGTCGTTCAGCTCGGAGAGCGCGGGGTCCGTGCGGGCCAGTCGGGTGACGGCCGGGTCCAGCTCGACGACGGTGACCGAGCGGACATCCTCGTAACGCAGCGCCTCGCGGGCGGCCAGACCGTCGCCGCCGCCCAGGATGAGCACGCGGGCGCGGGGCCCGTTCATCGCGGGGTGCACCAGCGCCTCGTGGTAGCGGTACTCGTCGCGGGCGCTGACCCGCAGCCGGCCGTCCAGATAGAGGGCGAGGGAACCGCGGTCGGCGCCGGTCAGGACGACCTCCTGCACCCCGGTCTGCACGGCGACCCGCACCTGGTCCCCGTACACCGCGCGCCGCGCCGCCCGCTCGAAGTCGTCGACCAGGACCGTGGCCGTGGCCAGCACCGCGATCACCGCGCCGTTGACCAGGAGGAGCAGCCACCGGGAACGGGAGGTGAGGTCGCGCCGGAACACCCACAGGACCAGCGCGCCGCCCGCCGCAGCGTTGACCGCGCCGGTGAACAGCGCACCGGTCAACTGCCCCAGCACCGGCAGCAGCAGGAACGGGAACGCGAGCCCGCCGACCAGCGCGCCCACGTAGTCGGCGGCGAAGAGATCGGCGACGGCACCGCCCGCGTCCTGCCGGTCGACACGCTGGATCAACGTCATCAGCAGCGGGATCTCCGCGCCGATCAGCACCCCGATCGCCAGCGAGAACCCGACCAGCGCGTACTGCGATTCGCCGAGCCAGGCGAACGAGGCGTGGAGCACCAGCGCGGAGGAGCCGCCGATCAGCGCGAGGGCCGCCTCGACCAGCCCGAAACCGACGGCGGCGCGGCAGCGCAAACGTTTCGCGAGAAGGGATCCGATACCCATCGCGAACACCATCACGGAGAGCACGACGGACGCCTGCGTGACCGAATCGCCGATCAAGTAGGAGGCGAGGGCAACCAGTTCGAGCTCGTAGACGAGACCGCAGGCGGCGCAGACGAAGACCACGGCCAGCACGAGGAACCGGCCGGTCCTCGGCCGTACGGGAAGCCGCGCCGCGCCCCCTCGCAGCGGCATCTGCTGGTCGATCATGATGCGAACGCTACGTCACCGCAGAGTCGCAACCTGTCACCCACACGGGTGCAAGTGCCCCTGCCGGTCAGGCCGCGGGCGCGGGAATCCGCACCCCCACCCTGGTCCGGGTCACCACCAACTGCCCTTCCTGCGGGTACGCGTGCCAGGTGCGCCATCGCACCTGGCCCTCGGTGCGCTGGGCGAGCATCGCGGTGAAGGCGTGCGGGCTGCCGGGGAAGGTGCCCGCCAGGCCGTGCGGGTGGTCGCTCACCAGGGCGAGCAACTCCTGCGCCCGCCCGGCGAACTGGCCCTGCGTCAGCGTCTCGACGCGCGCCGCGAATTCGTACTCCCAGTCCCCGATCCGCTTCGCGACGCCGAGGGGCAGGGGGGTGCTGCTGCCGGGCATACAGGCCACGGTCTCGGAGCAGACGCCGCGGTCCTCCTGGAGGAGGACCTGGTGGGAGGCGCCGAGCAGCCTCAACTGGAGTTGGGCGCCGCCGAGCTGGAGATCGAGGACTGCCAGGGCGGGCAGCGGCTCCCGTCCCAGCATCCAGGCCAGGTCGGCGGCGCGAGTATCGGAATAGGCCGTCTGGAGGGTGGTGAGCATGGGTGGGCTCCGCAAACACACATGGACACATGGACAGCAGGACGCCCCGAGTTGCAGCACGTGGGAGGTGGGGAGCGCCCGATCTGGTCCGACTGGGGTCCGAGGGCTGATTGTTCTCTTCAACGAGGGAATCACGAAGTAGGCCCACTCACAGCGCTTTCGCCCAACTTGCCGTGGTTTCCATCCCCTCGGGGGCCCACCGGTTCACTTGTTCAGCCAAAAACGTCCGCGTCGCTCAACAAAAGAGCGTCCGGAGGGAGTTCACCCCCCGGACGCCCGGCGTCAGGTCACGTTCGGTGACGGTGCACCGGCGGCCCGGTCAGCTGCCGCCCCCGCCGCAGCCGCCGCCACCGCCCCCGCACGACGAGCCGCCGCCGCAGGAGTGCCCGCCGGAGCCACCGCTGCCGGAGTCGGTGCCACCCGCCCACCAGGCGCCACCGGCGCCACCGCCGAGACTCTCGCCGCCGGCCGACGCCCCGTTCGTGGAGCGCCGGCGCCAGTTGCGCGAGTTCGACGACTTGCTCCCCCCGGTGACCCGCAGACCGGCCAGCAGCGCACCGATGACGACCACGGCGACCAGCACCGCGATGAGGACGCTCATGCTCCCCACCCGCCTTTCTTCCCCCGAAGCGAGGTCCCCCGTCGCTTCCCCGTTGTTGTGTGACAGGGGGATTCCCCACTCCTCCGCACGCCAAAGCGGACTTGAGCAACTCCAGAGCTTCGGCCCAGGATGGCGCCCATGACACAGGGACGAGCGACCCAGGGAACCCCGGCAGAGGGGCGGCCACTGCTCAACCGCCGCCTCGCCGCGTTCGGCACGACGATCTTCGCGGAGATGTCCGCGCTGGCGGTGCGGACCGGCTCCATCAACCTCGGCCAGGGCTTCCCCGACACCGACGGCCCCGAGGAGATCCGGGAGGCGGCGGTCCGGGCGCTGCGCGCCGGGCACGGCAACCAGTACCCGCCGGGCCCCGGCGTCCCGGAGCTGCGCACCGCCGTCGCCGCCCACCAGGAACGCTTCTACGGCCTGACCTGGTCCCCGGAGACGGAGGTCCTGGTGACGACCGGCGCCACCGAGGCGATCGCCGCCTCGCTGCTCGCCCTCCTCGAACCGGGCGACGAGGTCATCGCCTTCGAGCCGTACTACGACTCGTACGCCGCCTGCATCGCCATGGCGGGCGCGAAGCGCGTACCGCTCACCCTGCGCGCCCCGGACTTCCGCCCGGACCTCGACGAACTGCGCACCCTGATCACCCCGCGCACCCGCCTCCTGCTCCTGAACACCCCGCACAACCCGACCGGCGCGGTGCTCACCCCCGACGAGCTGGCCGGGATCGCGGCCCTCGCGGTGGAGCACGATCTGCTGGTGGTCACCGACGAGGTGTACGAGCACCTGGTCTTCGCGGGGGCGCACCACCCGATCGCCGCGCTCCCCGGGATGCGCGGGCGCACGGTGTCGATCTCCTCCTCGGGCAAGACGTTCTCGTACACCGGGTGGAAGATCGGCTGGGTCACCGGGGACGCGCCGCTGGTGGCCGCCGTCCGCGCGGCGAAGCAGTATCTGACCTTCGTCAGCGGAGGCCCGTTCCAGTACGCGATCGCCGAGGCGCTCGCCCTGCCCGACGCCTTCTTCACCGACTTCCGGGAGGGCATGCGCCGCAAGCGGGACCTGCTGGCGAAGGGGCTGCGCGCCGCGGGCTTCCGGGTCTACGAGCCCGAGGGGACGTACTTCATCACCACCGACATCTCTCCGTTCGGCGACGAGGACGCGGGCGCCTTCTGCCGCGCGCTCCCGGAACGCTGCGGGGTGGCGGCCGTGCCGGTCTCGGTCTTCTACGACGATCCGGAGGCGGGCCGCAGCCAGGTCCGCTTCACCTTCTGCAAGAAGGACGAGGTCCTGGAGGAGGCGGTGGAGCGCCTGGCCCGGCTGGGCTGAGTACGCGGACGGCCCGGGCGACGGTCATGGTGACCGCTTGCCCGGGCCGCTGCCGTGGACCGTGGGTTCAGGCGCCCGCGGGCTCCTCGCCCTCCGTCTTGCCCTCGGCGGGCTGGATGCCGAGGCGCTCGACGAGCCACTTGTCGAACTCGATCGAGGCGCGGACCCAGCTCACCGTCGAGGAGACGAAGTGCTCCAGGCTGACGCCGGTGCCGATGAGCATCTGCGCCTCACCGATCAGCCGGACGGAACCCGCCTCACCCTCCTCGCCCTCGTGGGCGTGGGTGTAGACCTTGGGCCACAGGGTGCGGCGGTTCCAGTCGTCGATGGCGTCCAGCAGGACGGGACGCTGGTCGAGGTCGTGCGGGCGGTCGTAGAACGTGCGGACCGAGAAGACCTGCTGCTCGTCCTCGCCCCGGAACATGAAGTACGTCCGGAACTCCTCCCACGGCGCCGCGAGGTCGCCCTCGTCGTCGACGACGTACTTCAGCTCCATCTGGTCGAGGAGCTGCTTGACGAGGTCCTGGTCAGGGACGACGGGGCCCTCCGGTCCTGCCGCCTGCGGTTCGGGCTGGCCCCCGAAATTAGGAATCGAGGACGGATCGATGCTCACCGTTATTTCCCTTCGTGACGAGTACGGCCATCCTCCCCCATGGCGGGCGGGGCATGGCAAGCCCGGGCGGCCCCGATCCGCCACAAGCTGACAGACAGCGTGCGGCGACGGGGTCCGCCGGGCGTCTGTCAACAGACTGCGACCCCCTGTGAGCAGTCGTCACGCGGCGGGGCCGACGATCAGCCCGTCCTCGGCCCGCTCCACCCGTACGGTGTCGCCGTCGCGGACCTCGCCGGACAGGATCTCCTTGGCGAGCCGGTCGCCGATCGCGCTCTGGATGAGCCGGCGCAGCGGCCGCGCCCCGTAAGCCGGGTCGTTGCCCTCCTCCGCGAGCCAGGCCAGCGCCTCCGGCGAGACCTCCAAAGTGAGCCTGCGGTCGGCGAGGCGCTTCGCCAGCCGCTCGATCTGGAGCCCGGCGATGTGCGCGAGCTCGTCGCCGGACAGGGCGGAGAAGACCACCAGGTCGTCGAGCCGGTTGATGAACTCCGGCTTGAAGGAGGACCGCACCACCTCCAGCACCTGCTCCTTCTTGACCTCGGGCTTGACCAGGGGGTCCATCAGGAACTGGGAGCCGAGGTTGGAGGTGAGGACGAGGATGGTGTTGCGGAAGTCGACCGTGCGGCCCTGGCCGTCGGTGAGCCGGCCGTCGTCGAGGACCTGGAGCAGGACGTCGAAGACCTCGGGGTGGGCCTTCTCGACCTCGTCCAGCAGCACGACGCTGTACGGGCGGCGGCGGACGGCCTCGGTGAGCTGGCCGCCCTCCTCGTAGCCGACGTAGCCGGGCGGGGCGCCGACGAGGCGGGCGACGCTGTGCTTCTCGCCGTACTCGCTCATGTCGATGCGGATCATGGCCCGCTCGTCGTCGAACAGGAAGTCCGCGAGCGCCTTGGCCAGCTCGGTCTTGCCGACGCCGGTGGGGCCGAGGAAGAGGAACGACCCGGTGGGCCGGTCGGGATCCGCGATCCCGGCCCGCGTACGGCGTACGGCGTCGGACACGGCCTGCACGGCCTCGCTCTGCCCGATCAGCCGCCTGCCCAGCTCGGACTCCATCCGCAGCAGCTTCTGGGTCTCGCCCTCCAGCAGCCGTCCGGCCGGGATGCCGGTCCAGGCGCCGACGACGTCCGCGATGTCGTCCGGGCCGACCTCCTCCTTGACCATGGTGTCCTTGGAGGCCTCCTGCTCCGCCTCGGCGGCCTCCTCCAACTCCCGCTCCAGGCCCGGGATCTCCCCGTACAACAGCTTGGAAGCCGCGTCGAAGTCGCCGTCGCGCTGGGCGCGTTCGGCCTGGCCCCGCAGCTCGTCGAGGCGCTCCTTCAGCTCACCGACCCGGTTGAGGCCCTGCTTCTCCTTCTCCCAGCGGGCGTTGAGGCCGCGCAGCTCCTCCTCCTTGTCGGCGAGGTCGCGGCGCAGCTTCTCCAGCCGCTGCTTGGAGGCGGGGTCGGACTCGTTCTTGAGGGCCAGTTCCTCCATGCGCAACCGGTCGACGGAGCGCTGGAGTTCGTCGATCTCCAGCGGCGATGAGTCGATCTCCATACGGAGCCGGGAGGCCGCCTCGTCGACGAGGTCGATGGCCTTGTCGGGGAGGAAGCGGGAGGTGATGTAGCGGTCGGAGAGGGTGGCGGCGGCCACCAGCGCCGAGTCCGCGATCTGCACCTTGTGGTGGGCCTCGTAGCGGCCCTTGAGCCCGCGCAGGATCGCGATGGTGTCCTCGACGGAGGGCTCGGCGACCAGCACCTGCTGGAAGCGCCGCTCCAGGGCGGGATCCTTCTCGATGCGCTCGCGGTACTCGTCGAGCGTGGTCGCGCCGACCATGCGCAGCTCGCCGCGGGCCAGCATCGGCTTGAGCATGTTGCCCGCGTCCATGGCGGAGTCGCCGCCGGCGCCCGCGCCGACGACGGTGTGCAGTTCGTCGATGAACGTGATGATCCGGCCGTCGCTCTCCTTGATCTCGGAGAGGACGGTCTTCAGGCGCTCCTCGAACTCGCCGCGGTACTTCGCGCCGGCGACCATCGCGCCGAGGTCCAGCGAGACGAGCCGCTTGTTCTTGAGGCTCTCGGGAACGTCGCCCTTGACGATGCGCTGGGCGAGCCCCTCGACGACGGCGGTCTTGCCGACGCCGGGCTCACCGATGAGCACGGGGTTGTTCTTCGTCCGGCGCGACAGCACCTGCACGACGCGGCGGATCTCCTGGTCACGGCCGATGACCGGGTCCAGCTTGCCCTCGCGCGCGGCGGCCGTGAAGTCGGTACCGAACTTCTCCAGGGCCTTGTACTGGCCCTCCGGGTCGGGTGTGGTCACCCGGCGCCCTCCCCTGCTCGTCTCGAATGCGGCCAGCAGCTTCCTGGCACTGGCGCCCTGCCCGTCGAGGATCTCACCGGCACGGCCGCCCTTGGCCGCGATACCGATCAGCAGGTGCTCGGTGGAGATGTAGTCGTCGCCCAGCTCCTCGGCCCGCTGGGCGGCGTCCTGGATGACGGCCAGCAGCTCGCGGTTGGGCGCCGGCGGGGCGACGGTGGAGCCGGTGACGCTGGGCAGCCCCCCGAGCAGCCGTTCGGTCGCGCCCCGAACCGCCGCCTGGTCGGCCTCGACGGCGGCGAGCAGGTCAGTGACGTTCTCGTTTTCCTGACCTCCCAGCAGCGCGAGGAGCAGGTGCCCCGGCGTCAGATCGGCGTGCCCGTCCTTCACGGCCCTGCTGGTGGCCGCGTTGATGGCGTCCCGGCTCTTGTTGGTCAGCTCGGCGTCCACGTGTGGTCACTCCTCCTCGCGCCCGGTTGTCGTGTTGACGTGAACAACGTACACAAAGTTGAGTCTATTCCACTCAAGGCACTGCGCGCACGCGCTGGGGACCCCGGCGCGCACGCGCTGGGGACCCCCGGCGACGGCCCTCGTACGCTGCCCCCATGGCAGACGTACACGACCCCACTCCCGCATATGTCGCGTTCTGGCGCGAGAGCCACCTCTCCACCCTGACAACGCCCCGCCCGGACGGCACGCCGCACGTGGTGCCGGTGTGCGTGACGTACGACCCGGAGGCCGGGGTGGCGCGCGTGATCACCGACGGGGGCAGCCGCAAGGTCGCCAACATCCGGGCCGCCGGCCCCGGCGGGGCGCGCGTGGCCGTCTGCCAGATCGACAGGGCCCGCTGGGCGACCCTGGAGGGCCTCGCGGTCGTCCGCACGGAGCCGGAGGCCATCGCGGACGCGGAAGCCCGTCACGAGGCGCGCTACGGCCGCGCCCCGCGGATCAACCCGACCCGGGTCGTCATCGAGATCACCCTCGACCGGGCGCTCGGCAAGGCCTGACCCACGGCTCCCCCGGAAGCCGGCCCCGTACGGGAACAGCACAACGGCGCCACCGTGTTCAGGTCACGGTGGCGCCGCTGTGTGGGGGAAGCGCCGGAGCGATAGGTGACGACGGGGGAATCGCTCAGGCACTGCGGGGGGTGGCGGAAAGTGGTTCTGCGTCGAACAGCTCATGGTCCCGCTGATCGAGATTGACGAAGATCATGCCGTACCTGACGGCACAACGGACCGGCTGCGGCGCACCGCGCGGCCGACGGAGACAGCGATAGGCGCGGACGTCCTCGTCCTCTTCCATCACCACGACGATCGGCTCTCCGAACAGGGTGACCATCAACGAGTCGCCACGGCGGGGGAGTGCCGTGAGCAGATCGATGAAATGCCACCCTGAGCGATAGGCGGTTGCCATTTCGCGCCGGAAGGTCCGGTCGTCCGGCGGGGTGCTCATACCCGACCCCGTGTGACAGGGGCGTCCTCCGACAGCGACCCGGGGGCTGCTTCCGCCCCCGTCGTCCGTGCGGGCATGGAGTCCCAGGCCAGGTCCGGAGGCGGAGCGGCCTGCACCTGTGCGCCGGCCGTACCGTGGGTCACGCCGCCCTCAACGAGGTCAAGAACACTCAGCGCCCCGGTCGTCAGCCCAACGGAGAAGGCAACAGCAAGCACCGAGCGAAGCGTTTTGTTACTCATGATGGGCTTCGTCCTCACTTCCAAGGTTTCCTCTCCCCCGCAGAACAAGACGATGGCCCATCCAGGCACGTCAACGCCACAGAAGCGATGCATCATGTTCCTGCTGATTCATGTTCCTGGGGGGTGGAGAATTGACCACAGACAGCACTAAAGCGGTACATCCCCACTCGGTTAGTGCCTTGTGCGACGAGGGAGCACGGGTCTACGCCAGTGCGCTGAGTGTGGGCAAAATAGCTCGCGTCGAGGCGGAGGACGCCCCGTGTCTGCTGGAATTCGCCCTGCTCCATCCCGATCCCGACGACCCCACCTGGCTGCGGCCGGTGCCGCCGTCCGCGGCGCTCACGCAGCGGCTCCACCCGATCGAGCGGGAGATCCAGGAGCGAAGGCGGCTCTCGGTGGAGCTCACCGAGGCGTTCGAACCCTTCATGGCGATCAGTGCCCAGGCTCCGCCGACCACACACGCCATTACGGTCCTCGAAGGCATCGGCCGCATCAACGCCTCGATCGAACTCGCCCTCGCCGAGTGCCGTTCGGAGGTCCTCACCATTCAGCCGGGCGGCGGGCGCAGCGAGAACGCGCTCACCATCGCCATGGAACGCGGCAAGATGCTCACGGAACGTGGCGTGGGCATGCGCACGCTGTATCAGCACACCGTCCGCCACAGCCATGGAACCCTCAATTACGCGGCCCGAATGGCCGAGAGCAAGGTGGAGATCCGAACACTTGAGGAGCTGATAGAGCGGCTCATGATTTTCGACCGCACCGTCGCCTTCATACCGGCGACCGACGACCGCACCGTAGCCCTTGAGCTGCGACACCCCGGCATCGTGGAGTACCTCGCCAAGGTCTTCGAGCAGTTCTGGCACCGCGCGGTACCCCTCCAGGAACAGATTCCGTACGACTCCACGACGGACGGCATTTCCGGGGTGAGACATTCGATCGCCAAACTGCTCGTCGAGGGCCACGTCGACGAGGCGATCGCGCGCCGCCTCGGCATGAACGTACGCACCTGCCGGTCGCACATCGCCAAACTCAGCGTCGCGCTCGGCAGCAACAGCCGGGCCCAGCTCGGCTACTTGATCGCACGATCCGGAATCCTGGAATCGGGCCCCGATCACGCGCTCAGACCCGAGCCGGGAGCGTGACCGCGCCCCCGACGACCACTAGAACTCAAGGACTGCCCGGGGCGCAGCCCGGGGGCACAGCCAGGGGCACAGCCGGGGTACAGCCAGCCGTACAGCCAGCCGTACAGCCAGCGGTACGTCCGGCCGTACGCGTGCCGGAACCTCAGATGTCGCGGCGGATGAAGAACCGGCCGCCCACGAGGGACGCGGCCGCCGTCCACCCCACGATCAGCAGCAGACCGAACGGGGCCGCCAGGGCCTCCGGGAAGGCCGACGTGTCACCGAGCAGGGCGTACTGCGCCCCCTCGGGAAGGAAGCGGCCCAGCTCCGGAAGCCGGCCCAGGACCAGCACCTGGCCGAGGGTGCCCCACACGACCAGGCCGAGAACCGCGGCGAGCCGGCTGCGCACGACGAACCCGACCGCCGCGCCCCACGGGCCGGCCAGGGTGCAGATGGTCAGGACGGCGGCGGCGGTCGTCCAGGTCGCCCCGTCCACGGCGAGCTCGGCGTCCCTGGCCGCGAGGGCCGCGTAGCCGACGGCGAAGGAGCCCACGACCGCCGCGATGCCGAAGAGCAGACCGGACAGGGCCGAGGCCAGCAGCTTGGCGGCGACGACCGAGGAACGTCCGGGCGCGTACAGGACCGTGCGGCCGATCGCACCGGAACTGAACTCGTTGGTGACGTGCAGGGCGCCGAAGAGCCCCGCGAAGAGGGCGGCGGACGCGCCGAGGCCGACGACGCTCCCGGTGAGCCCCGCCCCGGCGGACGCGGGGTCGGCCTCCGCGTACACGAGGCCGACCTGCCCCAGCGCGCAGAAGGCCAGGGCGACCAGGAGCAGCACGGTGAGCGCCACGCCCGAGCGGAGTTTGAGCAGTTCCGCGGAGAGTTGGTTACGCAGGACCTCAGGCATGGGTGACCTCCGGACGGGACGCGGCGGCCGCGCCCTCGACGAGTGCGAAGTAGGCGTCCTCCAGGCGTCCCCCGCCGCGCCGCACCAGCTCCTGGAGGGAACCCGTGAACAGCACCGAGCGGCGCAGCACGACCACGTCATCGACGCTCTGCTCGACCTCGGACAGCAGGTGACTGGCGATCAGCACGGTCCGCCCCTCGGCGGCGGAGCGCTCGACGAGGTGGCGCATCCAGCGAATCCCGTCCGGATCGAGACCGTTCAACGGCTCGTCCAGGACGAGGAGTCCGGGGTCGGGGAGCAGCGCGACGGCGAGCGCGAGCCGCTGTCGCATACCGGTGGAGCACGCCTTCACCCGCTTGCGCTCCGCGCCGTCGAGACCGACCTGGTCGATCACCTCGGCGATGCGCGAGGACGGCAGCCCCAGTGAGCGGGCCGAGATCTCCAGCTGGCGGCGGACCGTCACGCGCGGGTGGAAGCCGATCGCGTCCATGACCACGCCGACCCGCCGGGCCCGCTCCGGAGCGGACAGCGGCTCCCCGCCCAGGACCTGCGCGGTCCCCGCGTCGGGGCGGGCCAGCCCGAGCAGGATCCGCAGCAGCGTGCTCTTGCCGGCGCCGTTGGGGCCGAGCAGACCGGTGACCTTGCCCGGCCGCAGCGTGAAGCTGACGTCGTCGAGTGCCCTCTGGTCGCCGAACGTCTTCGTCACGTTGGAGAAGACGACGCTGCCGCCTGCCCGGGGCGGATGTTCTGGTCGCACGTGTTCTGTCCCGTCCTGCTGTTCGGTCATGGGGGTTCCGTCCTCGTGGGGAGGGGGTGGGCGGCCAAGGGCGGCCAAGGGCTCTACGGGTCACGCGGCCCCGGAACGCGGCGGCCACGGAACGCGGCGGCCACTGAACTCGGCGGCCACGGAATTGCGGCGGCCACGGACCGGAGCCGCCGGCCCGCCGGGCGGCATCGCACCGCGCCTGCCGGGTCTCCGCCCGTGGGACTTCAGCCAATCAGCCGCCGGGCCGCTCCGGCGGCCCGGCGGACGCAGCTTCCTGCTGGCTGTCCGGCAGGAAGCTGCGGCAGGAGCCGATGATCTCCTCGAGATCCGCCACGGCCGCGTGCACACCCTCGCCGAGCAGGACCCCGGTGGGGTTGAGCAGCACCTCGTCCACGCCGGCGCACCGGTACTCGTCGAGCGTGCCGGCGATCTCCTCGGGACTCCCCGCCACCAGCACCCGGTTGCGCAGCAGGGCGTCCACGGTGCCCGCCGGATCGTGCGGGTCCAGGTCCAGTCCGGCGGCACGGAGCATCGCCGCGTAGTGCGGCGTCGCCACATGGCCGGCGGTCGCGGCGAGCGCCATGCCACGGACGTCGCGGCCGGGCCGGTCGACGACGACGTGGACGGAGGTCGCGAGGCGGGGGGCCCGTGGCCTGCCCGCCACCGCCGCGCCCTCCTGGAGCGCCGGGCGCAGCGTGCCCGCCACATAGGCGGGTGGCGTCATCCACGTGACGGCGACATCCGCCACCTCACCGGCGGTACGCGCCATGCCGGGCCGGAGCACCCCCGCACCCACCTCGACCCGCGGAGCGTGCGGAAGCTCCGGCAACGTGCCGTGGAGGTGGTGGTACGGGCCGCTGGTCGCGACCGGCTCGCCGTCCAGGAGAGCGCGTACCGACCTCAGGTAGTCGCGGACCGCGGTGCGCGGGCTGTCGTAGGTGCGCCCCGTCAGCCCGGCCACGAAGCCCGGGTTGCCGATGCCGAAACCCGCGACGACCGGCTCACCGGTGAGCAGCGCCAGCGACCGGGCCTGGAGCGCCGCCTCGTAGGGATGACGCAGCGGAAGCAACGTCACGCTCGTCCCGACCGGGACCGTGTGCCCCGCGCCCGCCAGGTAGGCCAGCGTCTGGTGGGTCTCGGCCTGGAAGGACTGGCACATCCACAGGCGTCGGGCCCCCGAGCGCCGGACGAGCGCCGCTAAGGGGGCGACCAGTTCGGGGTGGTCGGGCTGGAGCGGGTAGAGAACGGCCGGGTTCACCGGGGGCCACCCTTCTGATCGCGGAGTTCGGGCATCTCACCGGGCCCGGCAGGCGTCTCGCGGGACCCACCGGGCGTCCCACCGGACCCATCAGGCATCTCTCGGGACCCGCCGGGCGTCCCACCGGACCCATCGGGCATCTCGCGGAACCCACCGGGCGCCGAAGGGCCGTCGGGCTCGGCGGACACGTCCCCGGCGGAGGCGGGCTTCCCACCGGACCCATCAGGCATCTCTCGGGACCCGCCGGGCGTCGAAGGACCGTCGGGCTCGGCGGACACGTCCCGGGCGGAGGCGGGCAGGCCGTACGGGGGCCGGGCCGGGGCCTGTACGGCATCCGGCTCGTACGTCGCCATGACCGCCCGGCCGGGGTCCAGCCGGCGCGCGGCCGCCACCACCTGCGCGGGGGTGACGGCGGCGAGGCGGTCCCGGTAGCCGTCGAGCCAGTCCGGCTCCAGCCCCGCCGCGGCGAAACCCGCCAGCGCACTCGCCTCCTCGGCGCGGGTCGCCAGGGCGAAGCGGGTGAAGCCGGTCGCGTAGGCGCGGGCGCGGTCCACCTCCGCCGAGGACGGGCCCCGGGCGGCGAGCTCCCGGAGGCACCCGGTGATCTCGCCGGAGATCCGGTCCGCGCTGCCCGGTGCTCCCGCGCACTCGATCTCCAGCCAGCAGCCCGCCCCGTTCTCGCGGACGCGGGCGGAGACCGCGTACGCGAGGCCGTGCCGGTCCCGGACCCGACGGCCGAGCCGGGCGGAGGCGTAGCCGCCCAGCAGCAACTGAGCCAGGTGGAACGGGGCGTGATCCGGGTCGGCGGTGGGGACGGCGGGCCCGACGGCCAGGACGAGCGCCTGGCCGCCGGGGTCGGCCGTACGGTCGCCGCCTTCACCGCCGGCACCACCACCACCGCCGTCACCACCGCCGTCACCACCGCTCCCGCCGCCGCCCTCGACGACGTCGAGCCTGACCCGGCCCGGCCGGGGGTCCGGACGTGTGAAGCGCGGGAGGGTGAGACCCGACGGGCCACCCGTCCAGGGCGCGAGCCGCTCGCTGACGAGGCGCAGCACGGTGTCCGGCTCGGCGCCCGCCAGCACGACGAGCGACGACCCGCCGGGCACGACGGCACGCGTGTGCAGGGCTCCGAGCGCATCGGACGGCAGGGAGACGACGTCCAGAAGCGGTGCCGTACCACCGGAGCGGGAGGACAGCGGGTGCGGCCCGAAGCCGTGCGCGAGCGCGGCACGCCGCAGCCGTACGCGGCTCGCGGGGGCGCGGGGAGCGGCGGCCGCCCGGCGCTGGGCGAGGGCCACCTCCCCCGCCTCGTACCGCGGGCGCACCAGCAGCTCGGCCAGCAGGTCGAGCGCACCGGGAAGACCCGGCGCGAGCACGCTGACCGAGAGGATCAGGGACTCGGCGGTGACGACGGTGCTGAACTCGGCGCCGAGGTCGGCGGCCCTGTCGGCGATCTCCTGACGGGTACGGTCCCGGCTGCCCGTCCCGAGGCAGGCGGCGAGGAGCTCCTGGGCGGCGGCGAGGCCCGGTTCGGCGCGCGCGTAGGGGATGACGAGGCGCAGCTCCGCGAGCGGGGCGGCGGGGGCGTGCGTCGCGAGGACGCGCAGTCCGGTGGGCAGGACGGCTGCGGTGGTGCGGTTCATCCGGCGCTGCCTTCCCGGGCGACGAGTTCGGTCACGGTGGTGGGTCCCTCCAGCAGGGCGCGGGCCGCGTCCGCCACCTCGGCGGGGGTGGTCGCCCGCAGCTCGTCGGGGAGCCCGTCGGGCCCGGCGGATCCCGGCAGGAGCAGGGCGGCACGGCCGAGGGCGACGGCGCGGGTGGGGAGCGAGTCGGTCTGCCGGTGGACGGCGACCAGCAGGGAGTTCACCGCCCGCCGGTGCTCGGCCTCGGAGGGCGGCCGGTCCGCGAGCGTCCGCAGGACGGACCGCCAGACGCCGGCCGCCGCGTCCACGTCGGTGCCGGGCGCCCGGCCGAGCACCGCGAGGGTCAGGTCGGGGGCGGCCGAGGCGAGCCACTGGCCGTGGTAGCCGCAGGTGACGGTCGCGGAGGTGAGGTGATGCCCGTCCCGCGCCGACCGCGCCACCGCCGGCAGCCGGGACCGGCCGAGCACCTGGGCCAGAACGACCTGGGCGAGATACGCGCGGCGTTCGGCGAGCGGGTCGGGAAGCCGGTGCCCGACCGCCACACCGGGCGCGGGGGCGGGCAGGGGCACGGTACGGATCTCCGGGAGCGGGCCGGGGGCCGGAGCGGCCGGCCGGGGCCGCGCGGGGGGCGCTCCGGGGCTGTGCGGGGCCGACGACCCGAGCGGGGCGAGGAGTTCGTGCGCGGCCGACGCCCCGAGCGGGGCGAAAGGTTCGTGCGCGGCCGACGACCCGAGCGGGGCGAAAAGTTCGTGCGCCGCCGCTGTGACGCGCGCGGGATCGATGTCCCCGACGACCGACAGGACCATCCGCCGGGGCACGTAATAGGTGCGCTGGAAGCGTTCGGCCTCGTCGGCGCCGATGCCGTCGAGCTCGGCGGCCGTACCGAAGCTGTCCCTGCTCCCGGGGTAGAGCCCGTCCAGCGCCGCCTCCCAGTACCGGCCGCCGGTCCCCGCCCCGCGGATCTCCTCGGCGATGACGGCGGTCTCGGTGCGGATCACGTCCCGGGTGGGCGCGAAGCCGAGCAGGCGGCGTGCCTCCGCCGCCAGGACGGCCGGCAGCAGGTCGGCCGGGACCGTGGTGTGGAAGACGGTGTGGTCGCGGTGGGTCTCGGCGTTGCAGACCCCGCCCGCCCCCTCGACCAGGGCCGCGTGGCCCTCCCCGTCGCCGGCGGCCGGGCCGGAGCGGGGGAACATCAGGTGCTCGACGAGATGCGCCGTACCGTGCCGCCCGACGGGGTCGTCGTCACCGCCGGCCGCCACGGTCAGGGCGACGGCGGCGAGGCCGCGCCCGTACTGCGGGACCGCCTCCGCGCACACCCGCAGTCCGTTGGCGAGCACGCTCACCCGCCCCGCGGCGGCGTCCGGGGCGGCGGCGGTCACGGCGTGCGGACTCATGCCAGCGGCCGGAACACGGACACGCACATCTTCCGGCTGTCGCCCCCGTCGAAGGGCTGCTCGCGCCAGCCCGCGTACCGGCCGACGAGCTCCAGACCGGCGATGGCGCCCAGCAGGTCGAGCTCCCCGGGCCACACGTAGCGCATCACGGTGGTGGCGGACCGGGGGGCGTCGCCGTCCAGGAAGAGCGTGCTCTGGAGCATCATGTTCTGCGAGGCGGGCAGCACGCCCACGGACTCGATGAGCGCCCCGCGCGCGCCGATCGGATAGGTGTTGACCTCGTTCTTCTTCTGTACGTGGTAGTCGCTCGGGTCGAACGTCTCGATCACCACGTGCCCGTCCGCCGCCACGTGCCGCGCCATCGCGTGCGTCAGCGCGATCTGCTCGTCGACCGCCATCGCGCAGCACAGCACGTTGAAGGGGGCGAGGACGACGTCGAAGGTGCGGCCGAGATCGAGGCCGGAGAAGTCGCCGTGGACCGGGGTGACCCGGCCCTCGGGGTCCTTTTCCGCGAGACGGGCCAGCATCCCCTCCGAGGACTCGACGCCGTGGACGTCGAAGCCGCGCTCCGCGAGCGGGAGCGCCACCCGGCCGGTGCCGACGCCGAGTTCGAGGACGCTCGCGCCGGGCGTCGTGAGGGTCAGCAGGTACGTACCGATGTCGTCGAGGTCGGGCGTGCTCGGGTAGATCTCGTCGTACACCCCGGCGAGGGCGTCGCTGTAGGCGGTGGTGATCGCCGCCCCGAAGCCGCCCGCCCCGGCGAGGGTTCCGGCGTCGTCGGCCGCTTCCGACGCGTCGGCGGCGGTCGTGGTGTCCGTGGTTACGGCGGTGGTCATCGGGCTCACACTCCAGCGGTCGTGGTCGTGGTCGTGGTCGTGGTCGTAGTCGTGGCCGTGGTCGTGGTGTTCGCGGCGAGGTCGCCCCCGGGACGCTCGGAATTCGCGGGTTTCACGGCCAGGTTGTTCTCGGGGTGCGCGGGGTCGATGCCCGCCGCGTGGAAGGCCCGTACGACGTGGCCGGCGAGGTCGTCGGTCCCTCCGGCCCCTCCGGCCCCTTCGGTCCCGTCGGCCCCTTCCAGGGCGTGGTCGACGAGCGCGGTGGCCAACGCGAAGCTGCGGTGCTGCCCGAAGCTCATGCCGTCGTGTCCGGGGCGCGGGTCCCGCGGGTCCCACGCGGCGGCGACGCCGGGGGCGAGCCGGGCGGTGAAGAGCGAGGTGTCGGCGCCCAGCCCCGGCAGGTCCCGGACGGCGGCCACCACGGCCCGTTCCGCCGGTGCGTGGTCGCCGTGCAGATAGACGACGACGCTGTCGCGGCGCGGGTAGTCGTCCTCGTCGGACAGGACCTTGGCGTGGTAGCGCGCCCCCGCCCCCTCCAGCGCGGCCAGCGCGGCGGCCCACAGCGCGACGGCCCCGTCCGCGTCGCGGGCGTGCAGGAAGAGGCGGCGGACCGGGCCCGCGGGCGACGGCAGGGCCCGCGACCCCATGACGTAGAAGAAGCCGGGCGAGAGAGCGGGCCGCGCCGCCTCCAGCGCGACCTCGACCAGCTCGCCGGGGGCGGGCGTACCGGGGGTGACGAGCCGGTCGGCGCCGATCCGGGCGGTGATCTCCGGCAGCCGTACGACCAGTTCGCCGCCGTCCGTGACCTCGACCAGCCGCCCCGTGACCGGGGTCCTGGCGTGCGGCACGGCCTCGGTGAGGCGGCGCTCCAGCGCGGAGTCGCGCAGCGACCTGCGGGGCGGGGCGTCCGCGTCCCTGCGGTGCGCTCCGTTCCCGGCGTGGAACTCCTCGTACAGCGCGTTGGTGAGCCGGCCCCGCAGGTCGCGCGGGCTGTCGGCGGTCAGTTTCCGCCCGGCGACCTCCGCCGCGAGACCGTCGGCCCGTACGGAGACGAGGCCGAGCGCGGCGGTGAGACGCGGTGCCGGGGACGGCCCGGCGGAGAGGGGCAGCGGACGGTCGAGGATCATCGGGGGCTCCGGGGCGTGACGGTGCGGCGTGGTGGGGCGGGGGCGGGAGCGGTCAGGCGGAGGGTGGGGACGGCCCCGGCCGGATTCAGCAGGAGGGTCCGTCCGATCCCGGCGGCGGCGCGCGCGACCGGGTTGAGGACGGCGTGCGCCTGCGCGGTGGCGATGAGCCGGTCGAACAGGTGCCACCCCGCGAACCCGGCGGCCCGCTCCGCCAGCTCCGGGTCCGGGGTCCGGCAGCCGGTGTAGCCCTCCCAGAAGGCCGCGACACGGGGAAGGTGGCGGCGCAGCCCGGCGGTGCCGCGTTCGACGATCTCCTGGTGGGTGAGGTCGAAGCCGAGCGCGACGGTGTCCCCGGCGGCGGCCTCGCCCGTCGGCGCGAAGACGGAGTAGGTGGCCTGGAAGAGCCATTCGCCGACGAACGCTCCGACGTCCCGGGCCGGATCGGCCCACCTGAACTCCTCCCAGTCGCAGAGGTAGAGCGAGCCCCCGTGGACGATGAACTGGTCGAAACGCAGATCGCAGTGGGCCGGGGTGTGCGGCGCCGTACGTTCCCGCTCCCGGAGCCGGTGGAGCGCGCCGACGACCTCGGTGTCGTCCTGGACCAGCTTCCAGGCGGCGATCTGCGCCATGCTGCGGTCCTGGACCTCGCTCCACGGGAACGCCCGCAGCCAGCGCATCGGCGGCAGGGGGGCCTCGCCCGTGTCGATCACCACCTCTGCCACGCCGCCGGACGGACCGGCCACCCCGGGCACGCCGACGGCCGCGGCCTGCCCCGTGCTCGCCGGGCCGCCCACCGGCTCCATGGCGTGCAGGGTGGCGACGGCTCGCCCCGCCTCCCGGCACAGCTCCTCGTCGAAGTCGCCGTCCAGCGCGACCTCCGAGCCCGACCGGGCCCCGGGCAGCAGCCGGAACGCGCTGACGGCGGCGGCCCGGTCGGTCCCGAGGTGTTCGGGCGTACGCAGCGGCGAGCCGGCCGGGAGCCGTGCGGCCGACGCCTCGAAGGCGAGCGCGCGGTCGATCTCGGGACGGCTGCCGTCGGGGGACCGGGCGACCGTCTTGACGAAGACCTGCTGGCCGCGGGTGGTCGTCCCGGCCCAATTGTCGTTGCGGCCGCCGAAGGCGGTCAGCCCGTCCGGAGCGAAGGGGCCGAGGCCCAGCCGTTCCAGCAGCGCGTTCACTTCCGGCGCGGCGTCGAGGCCGGTCGGCCGGTAGCGGATCAGCGCGGGCGGTTCGTTCGTCGTGGTCGTCATGACACTCCTCGGGGGACCGCCCGGCGGCCCTCCTCATCGATCAACTCGGCGGTGAAGGCGAGGTAGTCCAGCAATTCGTCGCTCCACTCGCAGTACGTGGCGAAGTCCCGCATGTGCGTGACGACGCGGAGCACGGCGCAGCGCCCCACGGCCGCCGGGTCGTACCCCGGACCTCCGCCGCCGGTGCGGTCGACGCCCTCGCCGTACACGCCGTCGCCGCCCTCGCCGACCCCGCCGTGCACGCCGTCGCCGTACACGCCCAGGAACACCTGCTGGAGGACGGCCGCGGACGGCAGCCCCGTGCCCTCCTCCTCCCGAGCCCCGGCACGGTCGTGCGCGACGCGGTAGAGCGGTGACGACCACGCCAGCTCGACGAGGTCGCCGAGCATCCAGCCCAGGTCCAGCTCCCGGCGCCCGGCGCCGAGGTCCTGGCCGGTCAGCAGCGCCACCCGGCCGCGGCTCCTCGGCGGTACGAGCGCACCGGTCGAGGCCCAGCCGTGGAGGAGCACGGCCGACGCCCCGACGCCCGTGGGCCGTTCGGCGTCGTCCGCCCAGTCGAGCAGCCGCGCCGTGCGGGCGCTGCCCCACACCTCCAGCGCATGTCGCCGGAGCCGTTCCGCGGCGGGGACGAGCGGAACCGTCCCGCTCGCCCACTCCCGCAGCCGCCGCAGCCCCGGCGGCGGGGCCGGCTCCAGGCCCTGCGGCAGGGGGACGCCGTGCAGGGCCCGCAGGGCCCGGGCGGCGGCGGTGAGGGAGTGGGCGACGAGCCGCCCGGCCTGCGGGCGGGGGTCCCGCAGCCAGGCGGCGGCCGAGACGGAGCCGGCGGCCCGGTGGAGCAGCCCGGTTCCGTGCGTCTGCCCGGTGGACAGCAGCGCGGCCCCCGCGCCGGCTTCCCGGCCGGGGACGAGCGGGACCAGCCCGAGGGGTGCGCGCAGCGGACCGGCGTGACGGTGCCCCGGGCCGTGCCACCACAGGAAGCCGCCGTCCTGGTCCTCGTACACACGGGTGACCTGGAGGCCCGTACCGTGCTCCGCCACGAGGACAGCCGCTCCGGCAAGGGGGCCCGCCCCGGCCAGGGAGACGGCACCGGCCCGGGGGTCTGACCCGGCCAGGGGGCCCGCCCCGGCCAGGGGGCCCGCCCCGGCCAGGGGGACGGCACCGGCCAGAGGGTCCGACCCAGCCAGGGGGCCCGTACCGGCCCGGGGGTCCGTTCCAGCCCGGGGGTCCGCCCCGGCCAGGGAATCCGCCCCGGTCACGCCGCCCGCTCCCGGCCCCGGCCCTGGCCCCGGTTCCCGGCCGCGTCGGGGCGGCCCTGCCCCGGTCCGGCCCCGTCGCCACGCGCGTCACGCGCGTCACGCGCGTCACCCGGAGCGCCGCCCGGAGCGCCGCCGCCCGGAGCGCCGCCGCCCCCGCTCTCCTTCCGGCGCGCGACGCAGAGGTCGTACAACTCGTTCAGGGGGGCGGAGCCGCCGTCCTCCACCTCGCCCGTACGCGCGCTCCGCGCCGGGATCGTCGGCGCGAGCACCACACCGGGCCGCTCGCGCAGCACCGCCAGGTGTTCCCGGACGACCGGGCTTGCGAGCGCACCGGGCGGCAGCGACGGCGCGACGCCCACCAGCGCCCGGGTGGTGTGCAGCGCGACCATCAGCGGTGTGTCGGCGACGCCGAGGGCGTACCGGCCGACGAAATTCATGGTGGCGGGATGGACCAGGATCAGATCCGCCCATTCCGCAAGTTCGACATGCGGCACGTCGACGCCGGAGAACGCGTTCCAGTCGTCGATGAATACTTCTTCTCCGGAGAGCACGGCCACCGCGTCCCGCGAGACGAACCGGCACGCGGAACGCGTCAGTGCCACTCTCTTCTCCACGTCGGGAAAGGAATTCCCGAGCCAGTTGATCCAGAACGGCAGGAAGGCGACGCCGAGGGCTCCCGTCCCCACGACGAGAACGCGCTCGAAGTCCCGTTGCTGTTCCTCCACGACGCCTCCTGTGTGCGCGTTGGGGCCGGGGCCCGGCCGGAGCGTGCGCTCCGGCCGGACCCCGCGGCTCACTCCGAAGAGAGCCTGGTCAGCACTTGTTCTCGACGGTCTTCGCAGCGAGCGAGCCGAGAGCGGCGGCGCACTGCTGCGAGGAACGCGCGCTGATGATCGTGGCGCGGATCGCCCACGGGATGGTGGGGCTGAAGGCCGGCGCGGCGTCCTTGCCGTCGTGCAGGCCCAGTTCCTCGGCGGAGGTGTAGGCGGTGTAACCGTCGAACAGGTCCTGCTCGGTGACGTTCTGCATCAGATTTCTCTCCATGAAAGGAAATTGACTACCAGTCATCTCGCGATGCCCGGCGTCCGTTGCGGACAGAAAGAACAATGGACCGCGACACCTGGCCCGCACCATTGACTCTTGCGGCATTGCCGCAAGCGACAGTTCCCCGCACACGAAGGAGGGGATAGAACTACGAGGGTGAACACACCTGACGCAGAACAGCCTCCGGCAGAGCGGCCCGCGCTGCGGGCGCTGCTCTCGTACGCGCGTCCGCACCGCGGCGTCCTCCTCACCGTCCTGGCGCTGACCCTCCTGGGCAGCGCCGCCGGCCTCGCCCAGCCGCTGGTCATCCAGTCGGTCCTGGCGAAGCTCATGACGGGCGAGGGACTGCGGGACGACCTCCTCCTGCTGTCCGGCCTGCTGGTCGCCTCCATCGGGCTGACCTGGGTGCAGGCCTGGCTCAGCGAGCGGACCGCCGAGCGGGTCGTGCTCCAGGTCCGCCGCGGGCTCATAACGCGCCTCGTACGCCTGCGCACCGCGGAGTTGGACCGTGTCGAACCGGGGGGCCTGACGACCCGCGTCACGTCCGACAGCACGCTCGTCCAGCACGCGGCCACGGGCGGTCTCATCCAGCTCGTGGACGGCTCGATCCATCTCCTGGCCACGATCGTGCTGATGGGCATCGTCAGCCTGCCGCTGCTCGGCATCACCTCCGCCGTGCTGGTCGTCGTGGGCATCGCGATGGGTGTCGTCATGCCCCGCATCAAGCGGGTGACCACCGAGGCGCAGACCTCCGTCGGCGAGATCGGCGCCGCGCTCGACCGGTCGCTCGGAGCGGCCCGGACCGTGAAGGCCAACGGCGCCGAGGCGAAGGAGACCGAGCGGGCGACCGACGCCGCCGAACGCGCCTACCGGGCCGGCCTCAAGGGGGCCCGGTACCACGCGCTGATCGCCGTGCTCGCCGGGCTGATCGTCCAGGCGTCCTTCCTCGCCGTCATCGGCTTCGGCGGCGCGCTGGTCGCCATGGGCACCCTCGAACTCGCCGCGCTGATCGGCTTCCTGCTCTACCTGTTCAACCTGGGCGGCCCGGTCCTCTCGCTCGTGGGCGGAACCACGGCCCTCCAGCAGGGACTCGGCGCCCTGGCCAGGATCGAGGAGGTGCGGTCCATGGCGGCGGAGGACGACGTGGACGGTACGCCGCCGGTGCCGTCCGGCCCACCGCCCCGGGTCACGGTCGACGGCCTGACCTTCGCCTACGAGGGGCGCACCCCCGTCCTGGACGGCACGAGCTTCATCGCACCGGCGGGCAAGGTCACCGCGATCGTCGGCCCGTCAGGCAGCGGCAAGACGACGGTGTTCTCCCTGATCCAAAGGTTCTACGACAGCGAGACCGGCCGCATCCTGCTGGACGGCACCGACATCCGCACCCTTGCCCGGGCCGAACTCCGGCGCCGCATCGCGTACGTCGAGCAGGACTCACCGATGCTGGCCGGCACGCTCCGGGAGAACCTCCTCTACTCCGCGCCCGACGCGAGCGACGAGGCCGTCGCCGACGTGCTCCGCAGGACCCTGCTCGACGACTTCGTCTCCTCCCTCCCGGACGGTCTCGACACGGCTGTCGGCTCCCGCGGCCTGGCGCTCTCCGGCGGCGAGCGCCAACGGCTGGCGATCGCACGGGCGTTGCTGCGGCGCCCGCAGGTCCTGCTCCTGGACGAGGTCACCGCTCATCTCGACGGGCTCAGCGAGACGGCGCTGCGCAGGACGGTGGAGGAGGCGGCGCGGGACTGCACGGTATTGCTCATCGCCCACCGGCTCTCGACGGTCACCTCGGCCGACCGACTGGTCCTGTTCGAGAACGGCCGGGTCAGCGATCACGGACGGCACGAGGAGCTGCTGGAGCGCAGTGCCCTCTACCAGGACCTCACCGCTACGCAGTTGACCCCCGCAAGCGCGGCCGCCCCCGCACCTCGCTGAGCACGAACATCTCGGGCCGCTGCCGCGCCCCTGCGAGAATTCCGTGCGCCGCCCCCGGCGGAACCGAACATCCGCACGCCGAACATGTCCTCACCGAACACCCCCCTCAGCACGACCGAAGGGTTCAAGGATCCAGATGACCGACACCACTCCCACTCCCCTGCCTCTGCCCGCCGCGACGGAGGACGACCACTACGGCGAGATCGCCGTCGAACTCCTCGGCGAACAGCGGGAGAAGCTCGTCGTGAGCGGCGAGCGGATTCCCACGATCACCATCGTCCGCGCGCCCGAGGCCGAGGTCGACGACCACATCGTCATCGGCACCCGGGACCCCCGGCACCTCACGATCACCGTGGACGGAGAGCCCGCGACGATAAAGCCCGCCAAGGGCAGGCTGCGGAGGCAGACCTACCGGGTCGACGTCAGCTGCGCGGGCACCCGTTACCGGCTCGTCCCGGACTCGATCCCCGGCAGCCGGCTGACCCGGGACGGGAAGCACCTCGGGGACTTCTCGTCGGACGGCGACCGCCGGGTGATCGCCGAGTGGCGCGAGGACGCCGGGACCGTCGAACCGCTCGACGCGGCCATCGGCTACGCGCTGTCCGCGGCGTTCGGCACCGGCGGCCAGCCCATGTGGATGATGCTGGTCGACGCGGTCAGCACGGCCCTGCCCGGCTGAGGACCCGGCCGGCGGCCCGGCCGCTTCCGGGGCCGGGCACACGAGAAGTCCCCTGCGGGAAGCGATTCCTCCCGCAGGGGACTTCGGCCGTCGCACTCCGCCCGGAGGCCGAGCACCGGAGGGTCAGGTCACGGACGCAGGCCCCTGATGTCCTCCGCGTACAGGTTCGACACGATCGCGGCCTCGAACCTGGACTTCAGATGCAGCTTCCGCACGATGCTCGACGTATGCGCCCGGACCGTCCGTTCCGTGATGCCGAGTCTCCGGGCGAGCCAGCGGTTCTGCTCTCCGCCGCCCAGCAGCGCGAGCACCTCGCGCTCGCGCTCCGTGAGCGTGGTGAAATCCAGTACCTGTCGGTCGATCATCGTCGTCACAGCAGCCCCCTAGTTGTGATCATCCACTGTTGTCAGTCTGTTGTCGGTCTGTAGTCCGTCTGTGGTCAGTCTGTTGTCCGCCCCGCGTCCGTTCCTCGCCCGACCGGGACTACCTGCACCTTTACCCTTCGATTACCCTTTCCCTCACCAGTTCGGCGGCTGCGTGGCATCTGACCCATGCCCCAGCCATCAGTTCGACGGGCGCCCGGCATCTGACCCATGCCGGCGCGCCGACAGTTGTTGTGCGGCACGCGGGGGGCGGCAGCAGTGAGCGACGGAAGTCTGTCCATACTCGGTATCGACGCGACGGAGGAACGCGTCTATCGGTACTTCCTGCGCAATCCAGGAACCAGCACCGAGGACATCGACATCCTCCTCCACCGCCCGCGTGAGGAGGTGGAGAAGGCCCTCGCCCGGCTCGACGAACTGTGCCTCCTGCGGACCGACGAACACGGCGGAGCGACGGCGACCGATCCGGAGACCGCGATCGAGCGGCTCACGGAGATGCGCCTGCGCGAGCTGCACGAACAGCTCCACCAGGTCACCAGGTCCCGGCATCTGGTGTCCGACCTGACTGCCGAACAACAGGCCCGCCCCCTCGCCGGACAGGGCGTGGAGCGGCTCGAAGTCCTGCGGCACATCCGCGACCGGATCGACGACCTGGCCTTCTTCGCCCGGCAGGAGATCCTCTCCGTCGAGCCGTACACCGCGCTCACCCCGGAGAACATCGCGCACGCACGCCCGCTCGACATGCGGTGTCTTCGCCGCGGCGTGCGGATCCGCAGCGTGGTGCTGCGGGAGGCGCTCGACCACCCGCCCACCGTCGCCTACCTCCGTGAGCTCAGGGCCCAGGGCGCGTCGATCCGGGCCGCGGACGACCTGTCCGAGCGCATCCTCGTCTACGACCGCCGAACGGCCCTGGTGCCCGTGGACCCGGCCGACACGTCGAGCGGCGCACTGGTCACCCAGCAAGCCGGCCTCGTCTCCAACATCCTGGCCCTGTTCGAGAAGATCTGGACCGAGGCCACGGACCTCGCCGCCCTCATCGACACCGGCCCCGCGCCGACGGGCGTGCTCTCGGAGATGGAGCAGCGTGTCATGGAGGAGATGTGCCGGGTCGCGAAGGACGAGACGGGCGCCCGGAACCTGGACATCTCGGTACGGACGTACCGCCGTCACGTCGCCGACGTCCTCCGCATCCTGGACGCGACCAGCCGCCCGCACGCGGCCCTGCTGGCCCGCGAAAGAGGCTGGATCTGAGGCCCGGCACACGGAAGAAGAAGTGAGGGGCCGTCAGTCCGGAGCCCTACGGGGCTCAGGCCCCGTCGGTCCGGAGCCCTACGGGGCCTGCCGTCCCTCCAGCGTCCGTCCCTCCAGCGTCCACCCCTCCAGCGTCCGGCCACTCAGCGCCTCTGCGCAGCGTTCCCGCACCTCGTGCTCCCCGCCGCCCCGGATCAGGACCGTGATCCGGTCCTCCTCGATGCGCTGGGCGCACTCCCAGTGCGCGGGCAGCATCCCGAGGAGCCGGAGCACGGCCGTCCCGGCGGGCGCGGCGTGCGCGCCGACGCGGACCGCCACGACCTCGACGGGGTCGTCTACTGCCAGCCGTTGACGCACTTGGCCTTGCCCCTGTCCGGTCCGTGAATCTTCGGCAGCGGTACGCCGCAGAGAAGCCCGGCGACCGCGGCGTTCCCCTCCGCGAGCGCTTGCGAGATCCCTCCGGGCAACGTGGCCGGCCCGCCGTGCAGGGACACTGCCCCCGTCTCCGTCCCCGTACCGGCGTGGGCCGGGACGGCGGCCGCCCCGACGACCAGCCCCAGGATCATTCCCCCGGTACCGACCATCCTCCCGGTGAACGCGCAGACGCCCATGTGTTCCTCCCCGTACGTCAGGTGTCCTGCCGGCTTCCCTCGCCGACGCCCATAAGCTTGCCAGTGACACGTGCCCATGACAGGGGTGATCACTGTCAACTTGCTGCATATGCCGGGCTACTTGGTGCCAACCGTATTCCGCCGCAGCACTCCGGAGGTTTTCGGCCACCTGAGGACGCGCGGCGACCGGGCGACGCGGGGACACACGACGACGGGGCCGGGAGAGCGTCATCCGCTCTCCCGGCCCCATGGCTCACGCGGGGTCCGGCCGACTCACGTCAGCCGTGTCCGGTCAGTCCGTCGGCCGCTTCGGCTTCGGCCGCCAGACCACCAGCGCGCTGGTCTGCTGCACGTCCTGGTACGGCACGAGGTCCCGACGGTACGAGGCGTGCACCTGGGCCTCGCGCTGCTGGAGGGCGACCGCCGCGCCGTCCACCGCCGCCGAGAGCTCGGCGACGCGCTGCTGGAGGGCCGCGACCTGGTTCTCCAGCTCGATGATCCGCTTGATGCCCGCGAGGTTGATGCCCTCGTCCTGCGACAGCTGCTGCACGGTGCGCAGCAGCTCGATGTCGCGGGCCGAGTAGCGCCGGCCGCGCCCGGCCGTACGGTCCGGGGAGACCAGGCCGAGACGGTCGTACTGGCGCAGGGTCTGCGGGTGCAGGCCCGAGAGCTGGGCCGCGATCGAGATCACGTACACCGGTGTCTCATCGGTCAGCTGGTACGGATTGCGTCGACGGCCGTCCATCTCAAGCTCCCTTCGCAGCCTGGAACAGTTCCGCCCGCGGGTCCTCGTCCGCGGTCGCCTTCCGGTAGGCCTCCAGGGCGTCCCTGGCCTCCTGGCCCAGCTCCCTGGGGACCGCGACCTCCACGGTGACCAACAGGTCGCCGCGGGTGCCGTCCTTGCGCACCGCGCCCTTGCCCCGGGCGCGCATCGTACGCCCGTTGGGGGTGCCGGCGGGAAGCTTCAGGGTGACCGGGGGGCCGCCGAGGGTGGGGACCTTGACCTCGCCGCCGAGCGTCGCCTCCGGGTAGGTGACGGGCACGGTGACCGTGAGGTTGTCGCCCTTGCGGCCGAAGACCGGGTGGGCGTCGACGTGGACGACGACGTACAGATCGCCGGCCGGACCGCCGCGTTCGCCCGCGCCGCCCTTGCCGCGCAGCCGAATCCGCTGGCCGTCGGAGACGCCCGCCGGAATCCTCACCTGCATGGTGTGCGCCGACTTCGCCCGGCCGCTTCCCTTGCAGACGTCGCAGGGGTCCTGGGCGATGAGGCCCCGGCCCTTGCAGTCCACACAGGGGTCGGTGAGCGAGAAGCCGCCGCCGCTGCCGCGCGAGACCTGGCCGGTGCCGACGCAGGTCGGGCAGACCCTGGGGGTGCCGTTCTTGTCGCCGGTGCCGGAGCACGCCTTGCAGGGCGCCTGGCTGGACATCCGCAGCGGGACCGTGGCCCCGTCGACCGCCTCGGTGAAGCTGAGCGTCACCTCGGACTCGATGTCCTGGCCGCGCTTCGGCTGGACCCGGGTGCCCGTGCCGCCGCGGTTGAACAGCCCGCCGAAGACGTCGCCGATACCGCCCCCGCCGCCGAAGCCGCCGCCCGCGCCGCCCTGTCCACCGCCCGGGGCGCCGCCTCCGAAGAGGTCGCCCAGGTCGAAGTTGAAGTTGCCGCCGGCACCACCGGGGCCGGGGCGGAAGCCGCCGTTGCCGAAGAGGGCGCGCGCCTCGTCGTACTCCTTGCGCTTCTTGGGATCACCCAGGACGTCGTTCGCCTCGGAGATCTCCTTGAAGCGCTCCTCCGCCTTGGCGTCACCCTTGTTGGCGTCCGGGTGGAACTCGCGGGCGAGCTTCCGGTACGCCTTCTTGACCTCGGCGTCGGTGGCGTCCTTGGGGACGCCGAGGACCTTGTAGTAGTCCTTCTCGACGAAGTCCTTCGTGCTCATCGACGTCCCTCCTTCCGGACGATCGGCCGAGCGGCCGGCCCGTGGGCCGGCCGCCGGGCCGGTCGGTGGGCACCGTGGTGGTCAGACGCGTTGCCGTCAGACCTCCTCGGTGCCACCGCTCTCCTCGTCGTCTGTCTTCTCTTCCTTGGCCGCGGCGGGCGTGGCGCCCGGCTGCGGCTCGGCGACGGCCACCCGCGCGGGGCGGATGGTGCGCTCGCCGATGCGATACCCCGGCTGCAGGATCGCCACGCAGGTCGTCTCGGTGACGTCCGGCGCGTAGCTGTGCATCAGGGCCTCGTGGATCGTCGGGTCGAAGGGCTCGCCCTCCTTGCCGAACTGCTGGAGGCCCAGCTTCGCGACGGTGGTCTCCAGCGATTCGGCCACCGACTTGAAGCCGCCGACCAGCTCGCCGTGTTCCCGCGCGCGGCCGACGTCGTCGAGGACGGGCAGGAGCTCGGACAGGAGGTTCGCGACAGCGATCTCCTTGACCGTGACCCGGTCCCGCTCGACGCGGCGGCGGTAGTTCTGGTACTCGGCCTGGAGCCGCTGGAGGTCCGCGGTGCGCTCACCGAGCGCGGTGCGTGCCTGGTCCAGCTGTGCGGTCAGACCGACGGTCGGGTCGAGGTCCCCGGCCGGGGCCGCCGCCTCCTCCTCGGAGGAGTCGGCAGCCTTCGGCTCGGCGTCATCAGGGGTGGCGCCGGAGGGGACGTCGGGCTTCTCCTCAAAGCCCGGAGTCTCCTCGGTCACGCCGCACCGCCCTTGGTGTCCTTCTCGTCGTCCACGATCTCGGCGTCGACGACATCGTCGTCGGCCTTGGCCTGACCGTCGCCCGGGGCGTCGGCGCCCGGGGTCGCACCATCGGCCTGGGCGTTGGCGTACATCGCCTGGCCCAGCTTCTGGGAGACGGCCGCGACCTTCTCGGTGGCCGTGCGGATCTCGGCGGAGTCCTCGCCCTTGAGCTTCTCCTTCAGCTCGGCGACAGCGGTCTCCACCTCCGTCTTCACGTCGGCCGGGACCTTGTCCTCGTTGTCCTTGAGGAACTTCTCCGTCTGGTAGACGAGCTGCTCGCCCTGGTTGCGCGACTCGGCGGCCTCGCGGCGGGCGTGGTCCTCCTCCGCGTACTTCTCGGCCTCTTCGCGCATCCGGTTGACCTCGTCCTTCGGCAGCGAGGAGCCGCCGGTGACGGTCATCTTCTGCTCCTTGCCGGTGCCGAGGTCCTTGGCGGCGACGTGCATGATGCCGTTGGCGTCGATGTCGAAGGCGACCTCGATCTGCGGCACACCGCGCGGGGCCGGCGGCAGACCGGTCAGCTCGAACATCCCGAGCTTCTTGTTGTACGCCGCGATCTCGCGCTCGCCCTGGTAGACCTGGATCTGCACGGACGGCTGGTTGTCCTCGGCCGTCGTGAAGATCTCGGAACGCTTGGTCGGGATCGTGGTGTTGCGCTCGATGAGCTTGGTCATGATCCCTCCCTTGGTCTCGATGCCGAGGGAGAGCGGGGTGACGTCGAGGAGCAGGACGTCCTTGACCTCGCCCTTGAGGACACCGGCCTGGAGCGAGGCGCCGATGGCGACGACCTCGTCCGGGTTCACACCCTTGTTGGCCTCCTGGCCGCCGGTCAGCTCCTTGACGAGCTCGGCGACGGCGGGCATACGGGTGGAGCCACCGACGAGAACGACGTGGTCGATCTCGGAGAGCTGGATGCCCGCGTCCTTGATGACGTTGTGGAACGGGGTCTTGCAGCGGTCCAGGAGGTCCGCGGTCAGCTGCTGGAACTGCGAGCGCGTGAGCTTCTCGTCCAGGTGCAGCGGGCCCTCGGCGGACGCCGTGATGTAGGGCAGGTTGATCGTGGTCTCGGTCGAGGACGAGAGCTCGATCTTCGCCTTCTCCGCGGCCTCGCGGAGACGCTGGAGAGCCATCTTGTCCTTGGACAGGTCCACGCCGTGCCCGTTGGCGAACTGCTTCACCAGGTAGTCGACGACGCGCTGGTCCCAGTCGTCACCACCGAGGTGGTTGTCACCGTTGGTGGCCTTCACCTCGACGACGCCGTCGCCGATCTCCAGGAGGGACACGTCGAAGGTGCCGCCACCGAGGTCGAAGACGAGGATCGTCTGGTCGTCCTTGTCGAGGCCGTACGCCAGCGCGGCGGCGGTCGGCTCGTTGACGATGCGCAGGACGTTCAGGCCCGCGATCTCGCCGGCCTCCTTCGTCGCCTGACGCTCGGAGTCGTTGAAGTACGCCGGGACGGTGATGACCGCGTCGGTCACCTTCTCGCCCAGGTAGGACTCGGCGTCGCGCTTCAGCTTCTGCAGGATGAAGGCGCTCATCTGCTGCGGGTTGAAGCTCTTGCCGTCCAGGTCGATCTTCCAGTCAGTGCCCATGTGGCGCTTGACGGAGCGGATGGTCCTGTCGACGTTGGTGACCGCCTGGCGCTTCGCGACCTCGCCGACGAGCACCTCGCCGTTCTTGGCGAAGGCGACGACGGACGGCGTGGTCCTGGCGCCTTCGGCGTTGGTGATGACGGTGGGCTCGCCGCCTTCGAGAACGCTGACGACGGAGTTAGTCGTGCCCAGGTCGATGCCGACCGCACGTGCCATTTCAATTCCTCCAACTGACTACTTGAGTGGATCTGACTCAAGAATGCATGACGCCGACGCCCGAGTCAACAGACCTGAGTCTCTTACGCTCAACTTAAGTGCTCACAGAGAGCACACCCAGGGCACGTCCACTCCGCACCCGCCCCTCTCGGCCACCCCACGACCGCACCCGCGCACGCCACACCCCGCGCGCACCACCCACCCCACCGTCTCACCGTGGGATCGTTCTGTCACAAATTGCCGCGAGACGGTCGCAACCGTCACCGACCGGCAGGTTTCACCGTGGATCGTCACACCATCGAACCTCGAACCCCGGGCGGGCGCGATGCAGAACGCGAGGAAGCCGCGCGTACGGCGGAAGAACCAGAGAAGCCAGAGAAGCCAGAGAAACGAGAAGAGCCAGGAGGGCCGGAAGAGCCGGAAGGGCCGGAAGGACCAGCAGGGCAACCAGATCCAACAGGCCCACCCGGTCCAGCAGGTCGAGCAGGTCCACCAGGGCCAGCAGGGCCAGCAGGGCCACCGGGTCCACCAGGTCGAGGCACCGCGCCACCCGCTCCCACATCCGTACGCGGCCCCGCACCCACGCCAGCCCCTACCCTCGCCCCCGCCCCCGCCCCCGCCCCCGTACCCGACAGGGACAGGGACAGGGACGGTCAGGGGCCAGTTCCCCTCGCCCCCCATGGCACACCTGGCCGGCCTCGCCGACCGGGCCGGGCGGCTCGCGGACCGCTTCCTCCCGCGCACCCCCGCCGAACGCGTCCTGGACCTGACTCTCGGCACCGCCCTGCTGGTCCTGACCGCCCCCGCCGTCGCCGCGGCGGCCCTCGCCCTGAGCGTGCGGCGCGCCCCGGGCGGCGTCTGGGACCGCCGGCCCCGGACCGGCCTGGGCGGACGGGTCTTCGAGCTGCGCACCCTGCCCACCCGGAGGCTCCGGGTGGACCTGTTCTCCCGCCTGCCCCACGTCGTACGCGGCGACCTCTCCCTGGTCGGCCCCGCGCCACTGGCCCCGGGCGACCCACGGGCCACCAGGCCCGGCGCCCGGCAGTGGCGGCAGGAGCTGCGGCCGGGGCTCACCGGCCTCGCGCAGGTGCGCGCCCGCTCCGGCATGCCGTGGGACGACCCCGCTCTGCTGGACCAGCACTACGCAGAGCACCATGGAGTGGTGCTCGACCTGGCGATCCTCGCCGAAGCCGTACGCGGTCCCCTGCGGACGCGGCTCCGGACGGCCCGTCGGACCAAGGCACACCTGAGCGACGCAGATCACCGACGACCCGGCTACAGCACGGTGGAATAAGTGGATAGTGTCAGCACAGACTAATTAAGTTACTGCTTAGTAGTAGTGGGCAGTAGTAACTGGATCCCGCTCTCGCAGGCCCGAGGAGCCCCGAAATGCAACTCGCCGCGATCATTGTGTCGCTGGTGCTGACGGTCGTCGGCGTTGCGCTCATCACCCGAGCCGTCGCGCAGATCTACCGCTTCGTCCGTCTCGGACAGCCGGTACCAGCAGGCAGCCGCACCGACGACCCCAAGCAGCGGACGATCACCCTGGTCAAGGAGTTCCTCGGCCACACCCGGATGAACCGGTGGGGAATCGTCGGCTTCGCCCACTGGTTCGTCGCCATCGGCTTCCTGACGCTGCCGCCCACGCTGCTCCAGGCGTACGGACAGCTCTTCCAGGCCGACTGGGTGCTGCCGATCATCGGCGGCTGGCTGCCGTTCGAGATGTACATCGAGTTCATCGGCCTGATGACGGTCGTCGGCATCGTGGCCCTGATGGCGATCCGGCTGCTGAACCTGCCCTCCCGGGCCGGCCGCAAGTCGCGCTTCGCGGGCTCGAAGGCCTGGCAGGCGTACTTCGTCGAGTACATCATCCTGATCATCGGCCTCGCGATCCTGGTGCTGCGCGGCCTTGAGGGCGCGATCCACCACGTCGAGAGCTACGACGCCGCGTACTTCGTGTCGTACCCGCTGGTCCTCGCCTTCGAGGGGCTGAGCCTCGGCACGCTCCAGACGCTCATCTACCTCACCGCGATGATCAAGATCGGCACCTCGCTGATCTGGATGATCACGGTCTCGCTCAACACCAACATGGGCGTCGCCTGGCACCGCTTCCTCGGATTCCCGAACATCTGGTTCAAGCGGAACGCCGACGGCGACGTCGCGCTCGGCGCGCTCCAGCCGATGACGTCGGGCGGCAAGGAGATCGACTGGGAGGACCCGGCCGAGGACGCGGTGTTCGGCGTCTCCCAGGTCGAGCAGTTCTCCTGGAAGGGCATCCTCGACTTCTCCACCTGCACCGAGTGCGGCCGCTGCCAGTCCCAGTGCCCCGCGTGGAACACCGGCAAGCCCCTCTCTCCCAAGCTCCTGATCATGTCGCTGCGCGACCACGCGCACGCCAAGGCCCCCTACCTCCTGGCCGGCGGCGGCAAGGACATGGAGGGCAACGAGAAGGCCACCGAGGAGCAGCTCAAGGACGTTCCCGCGGCCGCCCTCGCCGAGGCCGAGCGCCCCCTCATCGGCACCGCCGAGGAGAACGGCGTCATCGACCCGGACGTCCTGTGGTCCTGCACCACCTGCGGCGCCTGCGTCGAGCAGTGCCCGGTCGACATCGAGCACATCGACCACATCGTCGACATGCGCCGCTACCAGGTGATGATCGAGTCCTCGTTCCCGTCCGAGGCGGGCACGATGCTCAAGAACCTGGAGAAGAAGGGCAACCCCTGGGGGCTGGCCAAGAAGGCGCGCGTCGAGTGGACCAAGGAGGTCGACTTCGAGGTCCCGATCGTCGGGAAGGACGTCGAGGACCTCACCGAGGTCGACTACCTGTACTGGGTCGGCTGCGCGGGCGCCCTGGAGGACCGGGCCAAGAAGACGACCAAGGCCTTCGCGGAGCTGCTGCACATCGCGGGCGTCAACTTCGCGATCATGGGCGGCGACGAGAAGTGCACCGGTGACTCCGCCCGCCGCCTGGGCAACGAGCCGCTGTTCCAGCAGCTCGGCCAGGAGAACGTGGCCATGCTGAACATGGCGTACGGCGAGGACGATGAGGACACGACGACGAAGAAGCCCAAGTCGTCGAAGAAGATCGTCGCGACCTGCCCGCACTGCTTCAACACGATCGCGAACGAGTACCCGCAGCTCGGCGGCGAGTACGAGGTCATCCACCACACGCAGCTGCTCCAGCACCTCATCGACGAGGGCAAGCTGATCCCGGTGACCCCGGTCGAGGGCCTGATCACGTACCACGACCCGTGCTACCTGGGCCGTCACAACAAGATCTACACCCCGCCGCGCGAGATCATCGCGAAGGTCCCGGGGCTGCGGAACGAGGAGATGCACCGCCACAAGGAGCGCGGCTTCTGCTGCGGCGCCGGTGGCGCCCGGATGTGGATGGAGGAGCGGATCGGCAAGCGCGTCAACAACGAGCGCGTCGAGGAAGCCCTCGCCCTCAACCCGGACATCGTCTCCACCGCCTGCCCGTTCTGCCTCGTCATGCTGACCGACTCCGTCAACGGCAAGAAGAACGACGGCCAGGCCAAGGAGTCCATCCAGGTCGTGGACGTCTCGCAGCTCCTCCTGGAGTCCGTGAAGACCCCGGCCGATCCGGCCGGCGAGTCGGAGCAGGTGGACGCGCCGGAGCCCGAACCGGCAAAGTGACGTAACGCGTCGACGCGATGAGCGGCCGGACCTGCCTCGGGGGCAGGACCGGCCGCTTCTTCGTGGGGCACAGCGGCCCCGCCCGCCGGACGTGACGGCCGCCGCAGGCCAACTGTGAACTCGGACATGTACGCGACGACGTATCTGGAGCATCATGTGCCCCGGAGCCGCCCGGCCACGGGTCGGGTCGGAAACCCCGCGCCGGCCGAAGGCGGACAGCGAACGCCGAAGGCGGCCAGCGAACAGCAGGCGGCGGGCGGCGGGCGGCAGCACACGCCGGACAACGAACGAGCGACGAACGAGGCCCCGTGCGCCCACGCACCACGCACCCGAAGGCAGCGGTCACCACCAGGGCGACGGCCGCCCTCGCCGCGGGCTGCGCCGGTCTGCTGCTCTCCCTCACCGCCTGCGAAAGCCCCTCGGCCACCGACGCACTCTCGTCCGCCGACGCACCCTCGTCCGCCACCACCTCCGGACCCGCCTCCGCGTCCGGCGCCAAGAACGGCGACACCCCGCCGAAGGCGCACCCCCCGACCCGGGCGGACACGGCGCGCACCCCCGTACCGCGAGGATCCGGCAGCCGCGTCCCGTACGACTTCAACGGCGACGGCCACCGAGACCTGGTCATGGACGACCTGGTGAAGGCGCCCGGGGAAAGCCAGGGCGACGACGCGGGCATCGGCGTCGTCTACGGCTCCGAGGACCGCGACCGCCCCCTGGACCCGGCCGCCCGGCAACTGCTGAGCGCCCGGGCGAACGCGGCGAAGTCCGGCGACACCCTGCCCGCCGCGTTCGACGCCGAGTCGGCCTGCGACCTGGACCGGGACGGCTTCACCGACCTGATCGTCTCCACCGACCCCCCGTACAACGGCGTCGGCGCCCCGCCCGTCCCCCTCCAGATCCTCTTCGGCTCCCCGCAGGGCCTGACGGGCAAGGCGGTCACGGTACGCATCCCGCGGCAGGCCCGGTTCGGCAACGACTGGCCCGAGCAACCGGTCTGCGGCGACTTCGACGGCGACGGCAAGGCCGACCTCGCGGTCACCGCCGGCACCGGCCAGGTCACCTTCCTGCACGGCCCCTTCACCCGCGCCGGGGCCCCGCGCAGCGCGGAACTGCTCCCCGACGGCGGCCCGTACCTCTACGCCCCCGAGCCCGGGCCCGACACCGACGGGGACGGCTACGACGACCTCGTCGCCGCCGCCCGCCCGCACGCCCCCGGCCAGGCGGCCAGGGGCACCCTGCTGCTCGGCTCCGCGCAGGGCCCGGCCCGGCCGGGCGGCGCCTACGCGGTCAGGGCGGAGGAACTCCCCAGCGCGCCGTTGAACGCGACGGGCACCACCCGCACCACCCTCCTGGACCACGGCGACTACGACGCCGACAAGAAGCAGGACACGGTGGTGCGGACGTACCGGGGCGAGCGCCAGGACCTGATCGCCCTCTACACGGCGGGTAACACGGACAGGCCGGCACTCACCTTCTCCACGGCGCTGTTCCTTCCCTGAACTCTCCCTCCCGGGGCCCGAGGTGCGGCCCCTAGGGGATGTCACAGCTCGGCCGCAAAGGCGGACGGGTTCCCCCGGCCCCCACCCCCCACCCCCGGGGACCAGGTACGTTCGACGGGTGGCTGGATTCAGGATCGGACGCGGCCGGGACAACCGCACCCCGCAACAACCGCAGCAGCGGCAGCAGCCGTACGGAGGGCAGGCACCACAGCCGCCGTACGGTGCTCAGCCGTGGCCGACGGCAGGAAGCCCCGGCAACGCCGGAGCGCCACCGCCGTACGGGCCGCCGCAAGGCGCCCCGTACAACGCGGGCGGCGGCTACGCGGGCCCCGGACCGGGCGGACAGGCCGGACACGGCCAGGGCCCCCACGGCCACGGCGGCCACGGCGAGCCGGAGTACTTCGGCGACCCGTACGCGGACCCCGCGCCCCATGACCCGTACGCCAACAACCCGGGCCACACGCAGGCGTTCCGCGTCGACGAGGACCCGTACAACGGCGGCAACACCTACCAGGCCGGCTCCGCCCCCGTGCCGCCAGCGGGCCCGCGCCTGCGCTGGAAGGAACTGCTGACCGGCATCGTGGCGCGCCCGGGACCGACGTTCTGGCAGATGCGGGACTACCCGGTCTGGGGCCCGGCGCTGGTCGTCACGTTCGTCTACGGCCTGCTGGCGCTGTTCGGCTTCGACCAGGCGCGCGAAGAAGCGATCAACGCGACGATCTCGACGGTCATCCCGTACGTCCTCTTCGCCGGCGTCGGCTTCGTCATCGGCGGCCTGGTCCTCGGCGCGGTGACCCACACCCTGGCCCGCCAGCTCGGCGGCACGGGCTCGTGGCAGCCGACGGTGGGCCTGTCGATGCTGATCATGTCGATGACCGACGCCCCGCGCCTCCTCTTCGCCCTCTTCCTGGGCGGCGAGAACTCCCTGGTCCAGATCGTGGGCTGGGTGACCTGGCTGGCGGCCGGGGCGCTGTTCACGTCGATGGTCAGCAAGTCGCACGACCTGCCGTGGCCGAAGGCGCTGGGAGCGTCGGCAATCCAGCTGATCGCGCTGCTGTCGATCATCAAGCTGGGCACGATCTAGTAAGTAGGCCCCGTACGCACGAGAAGGCCCCCGGAGCGCGGAACGCGCACGCACTCGGGGGCCTTCTCCCGTACACGGACACGGGGCTGTGTGACGAGGGGGCAGGGGCCACCGGACCACTTGGACCACCGGACCACCGGGGGTGCCTACGCGTCGAGAACCTGCCCACCCCGCCGCACGACGGGCTTCTCCACGCTCCACGGGAAGTTGATCCACTGATCGGTCTTCTTCCACACGTACTCGCACTTCACGAGGGAGTGGGACTTCTCGTAGATGACGGCGCTGCGCACCTCGGCGACATGGTCGATGCAGAAGTCGTGGACGAGCTTGAGCGTCTTGCCCGTATCAGCGACGTCATCCGCGATCAGGACCTTCTTCTTCGAGAAGTCGATCGCGTTCGGCACGGGCGCCAGCATGACGGGCATGTCCAGGGTGGTGCCCACCCCCGTGTAGAACTCCACGTTGACCAGATGGATATTCTTGCAGTCGAGCGCGTAGGCGAGCCCGCCGGCGACGAAGACGCCACCCCGAGCGATGCTGAGGACGACGTCGGGCTCGTACCCGTCGTCGGCGACGGCCTGCGCCAACTCGCGCACGGCCCGCCCGAAGCCCTCGTAGGTCAGGTTCTCCCGCACGTCACTAGCCATGGTTGATCACACCTGGGTCCGATGGAAGTTCTGGAACGACCGCGAGGCCGTCGGCCCCCGCTGCCCCTGGTACCGCGACTCGTACCGCTCGGAGCCGTACGGGAACTCGGAGGACGAGGTCAGCTTGAACAGACAGAGCTGCCCGATCTTCATGCCCGGCCAGAGCTTTATCGGCAGGGTCGCGAGGTTCGACAGCTCCAGGGTCACGTGCCCGGAGAACCCGGGGTCGATGAACCCGGCCGTCGAGTGCGTCACCAGCCCGAGCCGCCCGAGCGAACTCTTGCCCTCCAGCCGCGAGGCCAGATCGTCGGGGAGCGAGATCACCTCGTACGTGGACGCCAGCACGAACTCCCCGGGGTGCAGGATGAACGCCTCGTCGCCCTCCGGCTCGACCGTACGGGTCAGATCGGGCTGTTCGACGGCAGGATCGATGTGCGGGTACCGGTGGTTCTCGAACACCCGGAAGTAGCGGTCCAGCCGCACGTCGATGCTCGACGGCTGCACCATCGAAGGGTCGTACGGATCAATACGGACTCGGCCGGTGTCGATCTCGGCCCGGATGTCCTTGTCTGAGAGAAGCACCTCCCGAGGATACGCAGAACGCGCGAGCCCGCCCCAACCGGACCACCCGCGCGCCTGCGGAACACCTCCGCCCCGCTACCTACGCACCCTCTCGCACCCGCCACCACAGCCGCCGACCACGACGCACGTGCCCACAACGGCTACCGCCACCACTTGCCCGAGCCGGCTGTCCCGCGACCACTGCCACCGCCACGGCCTACCGCTGCCCACTCCCCCTACTGTCACTACCCCCTGCGCCCTACCGCTTCTCGAACGCCACCGGCACGGCCTGCCGCAACCGGGCACACCGAGGACACCGGATCAACCGCCCGGGCCCGATCCGGTCGGCCCCGAGCTGCTGCAGCGGGAACGACGAGGTAGCGAAAACATGCCCTTCGGCACAGCGGACGACGGTGCGCTCCATCGGATCCATCAAGTCCCTTCCCCAACCACATATGGACGAGAAAGCCACATTAGGGGATGAACGGGATGCCACTCCACGCGGCACTCCGACCACCCACGCTACGCCCCCAACTCCCGCCCATCACACCCCCATCCACAACCCCTCCCCCACCAGACACACAGCACGAAGGCCCCGCGGCTCATCCGCCGGGGGCCTGGCATGGGGTAGAGTGTGGAACGATGCAGCGCCGGTGATCGGCATGCTTCGCGGGTGTAGTTTAATGGTAGAACATGAGCTTCCCAAGCTCAGAGCGCGAGTTCGATTCTCGTCACCCGCTCCATGATGAAGGCCCTGGTCAGAGACCAGGGCCTTGTTTTGTTCCGGCTGCTACGGCTCTGTGTCGAGGACTCGGGCGGCCTCGCGGGGGTCCATCAGGTTGGACCAGGCTTGTTCGGCGGGGAGCAGGTCCCGCTCCGGCAGGGTGTATTCGGGGTACCAGCCGTCGGCCTCGCAGCCGGGGACGTTGCGCAGGATCAAAGTGGTGAGGTTCGGCGGGACCGAACCCGTGATCCGCACCGCGAGGTACGTTTCGTGGCCGTCGTCGGCGCGGACCTGGAGGCCGACGGTGAAGGTGTCGAAATCCACTGTGTGCTCCTGACCGTCCCGGAGGGTGGCACGGCTCAGGGTCAGAACCGCAGTGCGGAGTCGCCGCACGAAACGGACTCCCGCTTCGGCGCGATAGCGAACGTGGTCCTCGCGAGCGGGGAGCAAGTGGGCGGTGTACGTGGCGGACTTGAGCGCTTCGGCGTTGCCGGCGTTGTAGCGGGTTCGGGCGGTCTTGCCGTCGGCTTCGAGAGCTGCGTAGAAGTCGTCGGTGGAGCCGTCCTCGCGGTGGCCGGCCGCCACCAGCCACGGAAGATCGGCGTCCACCCAGACCGCCCCGCGCCAGCGCTGGACCTTCACCTTGAACAGCACCTGGTCATCGACAGCGCGGATGCGCTCGTGCTTGGCATCGTCCGCCGTGAACTGCTCGGCGGTCTTCGCCAGGATCGGGTGCTCGATCTCGTCCAGGGGGTCGGTCACCGCTGGCAGGGGGAGTCCGAGGTCATCGCGTAGGCATCGCAAGGTGGGCCTGGCGGGCCGCGTCGCGGCGGAGCCGGTCATTCGTCGATCCCGCCGACCGCGTCGATCTCCTCCGATGTCAGACCGGTCAGGAGCATGACGTCCGACTTCAGGGAGCCGTCCAGGACGCTGAGCGCCTCCACCATGCCCTCACGCAGATCCTCACGCCGTTGGTCCAGGTAAACCCGTACCGCCTCCGCGACCAGGTCCTTCTTCGTCAAGCCCAGGAAATGTGCGCCCTGGCTGATCAACTTGTCCGTCGCCGGGTCCACCTTGAGCGGCGACTGCCGGGGCGGCTTCGAAGCCGTGGTCATAAATCCCACCTCCGCATCCACGGTACCTTAGTACCTCATGGTGGGCCGTGCTCGTGACCGCAATGGGACACGGTCCGCCGACCGTCGGCACCACGGCTCCGGATCGATGACGGTCGACCGGATTGCCCGTCGCCAGATCGCCAGAGATGAAATGGCACGACGGCAGGCGCCTGGTCCAGCGCGGTGACACTTCTCCACCCACGCCACAGCGGCATCGATCACCCCCGTGCCCCATCCGTGCCCTTCGGAGCGGATAGCAGCGGACAAATACGGTAGCCAGAGACCACACCAACCTCGACCGCTCCACTCAAACATGCAGGTCAGGGCCACTACAGCCGTTCAAGAACCGTTGATTCCCAAGCTCAGAGCGCGAGTTCGATTCTCGTCACCCGCTCTTCCAGGAACTCCCAGGTCATCGGCCTGGGAGTTCGTCGTTGTCTGGACTTTCCCAGCGTCGAGCACTACCTCCGCACCACCTGATCACTTTTCGCACTCTTCGCGCGTTCTATTGCGGGCCGGCCGCTCGCACCATCCGGTCCAGCCTGCCCGCCACCTCTTTCTGGCGCTCGTGGACGGCGTGTTCCTGGTCTAGGGCGCGTTGCAGGTGCCGCAACGTGACTGCGGGCAGCGTCGAGCCGGGCTTCTGCCCGCAGGTCCTCGACGGCACCGGCCAAGAGGGGTCCGGCAGCGTGCCCGGGAAGGGTGTGAGCCCGCCTCGGTGCCTGAGGGCGCACGGCGCCTCAGCGTGCCGACCGTGCATGGCCGCCCGTACGTCAAGCTGCGGCGGCCCTCCGCAGCGAGAGGGCGAAAGCACAGCTGGTGACGGTGAGGATGACGATCGGTGGAACTGGCAGCAGAAGGAGCGATGTTGCCAGAACGGTCAGGGAGACCAGCAGGGCGATCCCTCCGAAGACGGTACGCCGCTGGACGAGGGCGGGGGCATGACGGACGGCGGCGAGCATGAGCAGGCCGCAGGCGACGGCGAAGAGCGCCATCGCGATGCTCATGCCATGGGTGACGTCAAGGGCGGTGCGGTCCAGGCCCAGCAGGGCGAAGCTGGACTCCCGCAGGGCCGTGTCGGCCGCTCGTCGCTCCGGTGTCATGGTGGCCGAGGCTTCGGCGGCGGAGAGAGCGAGGTGGCCGACCCCGAGGAGAACGAATCCGTAGGCGCCTGCTCTGAAGAGCCGCACCGGGTCCGCTCCGGCGGAAGTCCGGGTGGGAATCTCCCTGCTCATGACTGCTCCTCGGTATCGACGGACGGGTGTGTGGCGGGGGCGGAGGATGGGTGCGGAGCCGGACCGGGAACCGGGGCCGGACCGGGTGGGGGCTGCCAGCCGAGGAGGGTGTCCAGCCCTCTCCTCGTGACCGCCGAGGGCGTGGCGCGTACGGCGAGGTTCCGGGCGGACACCGCCAGAGGGTGGGAGAGCCGGGCAAGGTCCCCCATGCGTCGGGAGTGGCGGCTGATCCGCGTGGTGCGCCCGTGTCGGGCCTCCGTGTAGGCGGCGAGCGCGGCCGGTACGTCGGGATCGCCCGCGAGGAGGTGGGCCAGGACGACCGCGTCCTCGATGGCCTGGCAGCCACCCTGGCCCAGGTTGGGCGTCATCGCATGGGCGGCATCACCGAGCAGGGCCACCCGGCCGGAGTTGAACCGGGGCAGCGGCGGGGCGAGTTCGTAGAGGTCGTGGTGGAGTATGCACACAGGGGCGGGCCTACGACGCTCCAGATGCTCCAGCAGTACGGGTATCGGATCGTGCCAGGCGCCGAAGCGCCGGCTCAGCTCTGCGGAGTGGTCGGTCGGCCGGGTACCGGGGCCGGTGACGGCGGTCGCGTACACATAGACCCGTCCGTCGCCGAGGGGGACGATCCCGAACCGCTCCCCTCTCCCCCAGGTCTCGGCAGCCGGCAACGCGGGCAGGGCGACGTCGGACAGCACTGCCCGCCAGCCGGTCTCACCGGCGTGGCGCGGACCGGCGTGGCCCGGGAAGAGCTGCCCGCGGAGCACGCTGCGCAGCCCATCGGCCGCCACGACTGCATCGGCGCGCAGGTCCCCCGCCGACGTACGCACCACCACCGCGCCCCCGGCGTCGTCCACACCGCTCACCGAGACGCCCAGGCACAGCGCGCCGGGCGGCAGGGCGGCGGCGAGGACGTCAATCAGGAAGCCGCGATGCACGGCCCGCGAGGGAAGACCGTAGCGGGAGGCCGTGGCTTGGGCCCGGCTCAGCCATGCGCCGTCGGGGGTACGGAGCCCGAGCGGACCGACCAGGGGCTCACCCACCGACACCTCAGGCCCCAGGCCGATTGAGTGCAGGGCGCGCAGGGCGTTGGGGGCAAGCACGATGCCGGCACCGATACCCGCCAGGACGGGAGCCCGCTCGCACACGGTCACCCGCCACCCCCGGCGGCTCAGCGCCACCCCTGCGGCCAGGCCTCCGATCCCCCCTCCGGCCACAACAGCATGACGAACACCCATACTGACCGCCTCCCGCCCCCACCAACACCCTCTACATTCGTAGAGGGTCATGTTCGGCACTCTACACCTATAGAGTGCCGAGCATGTCTACTCCCCTCCCCGATCGCCGGGACCTGATCGCCGACACGGCCATCGCCACCGTGGCCGCCGCCGGGCTGCGAGGCCTGACCCATCGCGCGGTCGACACGGCGGCGGGGCTGCCCGCCGGCAGCACGTCGTACTACTTCCGCACGCGATCCGCCCTGATCGGCGCCTGCTACCTCCGCCTGTCCGCCCTGACGGTCGCCGATGCGGACCGCTGGGAAACGGAGTACGGCACCCCGGACCCGGACTCGGCCGCCGAGGCTCTGGCCGCACTGCTGCACCACTGGCTCACCGTGGAGCGCAACCGGCAGCTGGCCCGCTTCGAGCTGAGCCTGGAGGCGACCCGCCGCCCGGAGCTCCGCGCCGACCTGGAGACCGCCGGCCGGGCCGCACGCTCCAGGGCGGCCGCGCTGCTGACGTCGCTCGGTGCCCCCGACCCGGCACAGGCGGCGGACCTGCTCGTCGCCTGGACCGACGGCCTGCTGTACGACCGCCTCGCCGGCGCCCCGGCCGCGAGCCGCCCGGCACCGGACCCGGCTGAACTGACCCTGGTTGCACGGAAGATGCTCGACGCCCTGCTCGCCCCCTGAGACACGCCATCACCCCGGAACGCTCGCCCTGCGCGCCCGGGGCGCCCCGCCTGGATCCGCGCCCGCCCCTCGCCCCTCATGGCGAGTACACGGCCGCGGGCCCTCAGCGATCACGCTCAACTCCGGCCACGGGTGCCGCAGAAGGGCGGATCGCTCACTTACCTCTGATGCTGGACCTACGAGACCGGCCACCGGGGGTGCCGGGCGGCCAGGCCCTCCGAGTCACCCATGCCGTCGACCTGGTCCCTACCGTTGGTGCCGCGTGGATGTTCCCGAAGCTGTCGAGTTGAGCATCCGACTCATGGGCGTAGCGTGGAAGGGAACCAGGCCAGGCACAGCCGGGTCGGAGAGTGACCGGGGGAGCATGGGCCGATCTCGGTGCTGAGGGCTGGGTGTCTCGGGAGTTCGCGGCACCGACGCGCAAGGAGTGAGGTTGGTGAACAGCTCATCGATCGAACGGTTGCGGGAACGCGTACGGGGGCCGGTAGTCACTCCTGACAGCGATGGCTACGACGAGGCGCGCAAGGTCTACAACGCCATGATCGACAGGCGACCGGCTGCCGTCGTGCAGTGTGCCCATGCGGGCGATGTCATGAATGCGGTCGATTTCGCACGTGACAACGACCTGGACCTCGCGGTGCGTGGTGGTGGGCACAGTGTGCCCGGCTTCGGGACCTGCGACGACGGCGTGGTGGCCGATCTGTCCGGCATGAGAGGCGTCCGCGTCGATCCCCAGCGACGGACCGCGCGTGTGGGCGGCGGAGCGACCTGGGGCGACTTCGACGCGGCGGCGCACGCGTTCGGTCTGGCGACCACGGGCGGGATCGTCTCCACCACCGGCGTCGCGGGACTCACCCTCGGTGGCGGCATCGGATACCTCACCCGCAGCCTGGGCCTGAGCTGCGACAACCTGATCTCGGCCGATGTGGTGACTGCGGAGGGCAAGCTACTCGTCGCGAGCGAGCAAGAACACGACGACCTCTTCTGGGCCATCCGCGGCGGCGGCGGCAACTTCGGCGCGGTGACATCGTTCGAGTTCCGGCTCAGTCCGGTCGAGAACATCTATGGCGGGCCCATCCTGTACGAGTTGGAGGATGCCGGCACGGTTCTGCGTTCGTTCCGCGAAATCATCGCCGACGCCCCGGAGGAACTCGGCGGCTTCCCCGCCTTCCAGATCGCCCCACCTCTGCCGTTCATACCTGAGAACCGGCACGGCGACACCTTCATCCTGATCGTCGCGTGCTGGGCCGGCCCCATGGATGAGGGAGAGCGCGCCGTCCAGCGGTTCCGCGATATCGCACCGGTGGTTGCCGAGCACGTAGGCCCGATGCCGTACTCCGCGCTCAACAGCGCGTTCGACGCGCTGGTGCCGCCTGGCCTGCAGCATTATTGGAAGGCCAACTTCGTGACAGAGCTCAGTGATGCGGCGATCACAGCACACCTCGATCACGGGCCTCGGCTACCCGCCATGAATTCGACGGTGCACATCTACCCGATCAACGGGGCCTGCCACCGCGTGGCATCGCAGGACACGGCCTTCGCCTACCGGGATGCCACGTTCGCCACCGTCATCGCCGGAATGTGGCCGGACCCTGCCGACAACGAGGCCAACACCGCCTGGGTGCGTGACTACTACCAGGCCACCGCTCCGCACTCGGAGGAAGGCGGGTACATCAACTTCATGGCCGAGGACGACCAGGACCGGATCAGGGCCAACTACCGGGGCAACTACGAACGCCTCGTAGAGGTCAAGAGGGCCTACGACCCCAGCAACCTGTTCCACGTGAACCAGAACATCAAGCCGTAGGGGGCCTGCTGCTTGCCGTCCAGCGGCACCGGCCCGGAGCCTCACTCGCTACGGACGGCCGGAGAGCGACCGCCCCCATGTATCCACCCGGATCATGCCACCGCGGGCGTCACGGCTGGGGGCCTGAGACCCGAGCCATCATGCGCATACTCCAGTATGCTTTGACTTATGCCCTCAACCACTCGCATCACCGTCACGCTCCCCAGCGACCAGGTGGCGGAGCTCCGCAAGCTCACGGACAACGTCTCCGGCTACGTGGCGGAGGCCGTGGCCCGCCAGATCCGGCACCAGCTCCTGGGCGAGGACCTCCGTCGGCATGAGGAGGAGCACGGGCCGTTCAGCGACGAGGAGCTCGCCGAGGCTCGCGCGAAGATCTTCGGACCCACCGGCACCTCCACGGGCGCGGACGCCGCGTGAGCGAGCGCGTCGAAACCGTCGTCCTGGATTCCGAAGGGCTCTCCGCCTGGATCACTCAGGACCGCAAGCTGCTCGCCATGCTTCAGGTCTTCCACGACATGGGAGCCGACCTGGTCATCGGGGCCAACACCATTGTGGAAGTCAGCCACTCCCGCACCAACATGCCTCGCCTGAACTGGGCCCTGTCCCGCGTCAAGGTGGAGCCCGTCACCGAACAGGCAGCGAAGGCGGCAGCGGAGCTGCTCAGAGGTGCTGGGCTGCACGGACACAAGTACGCCATCGACGCCACGGTCGCCGAGGTCGCCCTGCGCCAGCCGAAACCCGCCGCCATCCTGACCTCCGACAGCGACGACATGACCAAGCTCTGCGGAGACCAGGTCCGCATCGTCCCTCTCTGACGCGCCGGCCCACCCCGGGCACGCCCGCTGGCAAGGCCCGCCGCGCCACTATCCTCGTGCCCCAACCGTGCCCAGCAGAACGGACAACAGCGGACAGGTGCGGCCTCCCCAGGCCATGGCCATCTCGGCCGTCTCGTGGGAGAGCGCAGCTCAGGACGCCTTGGGGGCCCAAGCGCCGCTTATCCCAAGCTCGGAGCGCGAGTTCGATCAGCGCGGCCCGTTCGGTCGACTGCTCCGTGTGGGCCATCGTGTCCTTGAGCGCGGCCTCGGGCGGGTCCCTGGTCCCGAAGCCGAGTCGCTCATGGTCCTCCAGGACCGCGCTGACGAAAACCTGCCGCAGCAGCTGATCTCAGCGGCCGACCGCACAGGCGTCCCCGTTGAGCGTGAAGCGCGGCGGTGGCGACGAGTCGCCGGTATGGGCGGCGAGATAGCCGAGGGTGATGCTCGCGCCGGGGGCGATCGTGGCGTTGTGCGAGGTGTTGGTGGCCGCGATCGTGTTGCTTCCCTGGGTGAGGTCGGTGTTCCAGTCGGAGGTCACGGTCTGCCCGAGGGCCAGCGGGAACTTCAGCGTCCAGCCGTTCACCGGCGTGCTGCCGGTGTTGGTGATCGTCAGGTCGACCGTCGTACCCGTGCCCCATGCCCGCACGGTGGGCTGCACTCGGCAGGTGGGTTCCTCCTGGGCGAAGGACACGCGGTGCAGGCCGCCCGGCAGGTCGTTGACCGCGTAGAGCTCCCCGTCGACGGTCGTACCGATCGCCGTCACCTGGGTGGGCATCTCTCCTATCTCGGCCTGCTCGTAGCCGCCTTCGCCATCGGGGCGCAGCGCCCAGACGGTGGAGGAGCAGTAGTCGGTGGCGATGTACGTGCCGCCTACGAGGTCGGCGTGGCTCCGGCCCCGGTAGACGTGACCGCCGATGACCGAACAGCCGCCGGTGTACGGGGAGTAGGTGAAGACCGGCGCGGTGTACGTTTCGCCGGCGTCGCAGTCCCCGCCGCTGAACTTCTCCAGTCCCTCGTAGCAGGACCAGCCGAGGTTCAGACCTCCCTGTCCGGGCCTGATGTGATCGACCTCCTCCCACCGGCCCTGGCCGACGTCGCCGATCCACATCGAGCCGTCGACGCTGTCGAAGGAGAAGCGCCACGGGTTGCGCAGCCCGTACAGCCAGATCTCGTCGCGGGCGCCGGGAGTGTCCACGAAGGGGTTGTCTTCGGGCACGCAGTAGGGCAGCCGGCCGCAACTGCGGCTCACGTCGATGCGCACGATCTTGCCCAGCAGGGTGTCCAGCCGCTGCCCGGCACGGAGGGGGTCCGCGGAACCGCCGCCGTCACCGATGCTCCAGTACAGGTGGCTGTCCGGGCCGAACGCCAGCTGGCCCCCGTTGTGGTTGCTGAACTCGGAGTGCGGCTGGGAGAGCAGGACCTCCAGGCGGGAGTCGTCGAGCCGGTAGCGGGCAAGGGTGACCGCACCGTCGGGCAGTGCCGTGTACGCCAGGTACACGCTGCGGCTGTCGTCGTAGTCGGGCGGCACGGCGATGCCGAGCAGGCCGCGCTCGTTGCCCGATTCGTCCACGGCCGACGTGATGTCGATGAGCGGCTCCTGGGCGAGGCCGGTACGGGGGTGGTAGGCACGTACGGTTCCGGACTTCTCGGTGATGAACAAGCGGTCCGTGCCGTCATCGGGTGCGACGACGGCGGTCGGCCGTCTCAGTCCGGAGGCGACCTGGGTGGTGGTCGCGCGGAGCGAGGGAAGGGGGACGGAGGCGGAGTTCGCCACCGCGTCGGTCGGTGTGGTGGTCGCCGTCGCGGGAGGGGCTGCCGCGAGGGACTGGGCGGCGGCGGGCAACGCGGTGAGAGTGGTCAACAGGAGGACCAGCAGGAACTGCCCGGTCCAGCGGTGTCGCGACATGTCGGCTCCGGAATCGAGGACGCTTGCACGGCGGTGGCGGCGGTACGCGAGGGGGCGGCGGAATGCGAGGGGGCGGCGTGACGTCAGGGGGGGGGCGGCAGGACGTCAGGGGGGGCGGCAGGACGTCAGGACGCGGCGGGACCTCAGGGGGCGTCGGGACAGGGGAGCCCCGCCGGGCGTGTGGCGTCCGGCGGGAACACCCGGTGAGCGGAGAGGTCAACCGAAGTTCACATCGCTGCACAGGAAATACGTCTGGTCCATGTGCGATGCCTGCCAGATCGTGTAGACGACGTGGTGACCGGTGTAGCCAGACGTGCTCACGGGGATCGAGTAGTTCTGGCTGGGCCCGTACCTGCCGGTCTGCGCGACGAGTTCGAGGTCACTCCAGCGCAGCGCCTGGGTGGTTGGGTCGAAGCCTTGTCGGCTGACGTAGACCTTGAAGTAGTCCGCGCCGTGGCTGGCCTGGTCGTACAGCTTGACGGTGAAGTCATCGGTGATGTTCGTGGTCTTCCATGCGCCCACGGTGTCCATCGCGTTGTAGCGACCGCCCTCGGTCCGACCGCCGCTGCACAGCTGTCCGTCCGGTATGACCGCCTGGAAGTTGCCGGCGGAGCCGTTGCGGTACAGGCCGTTCCAGTTCCACATGGCGTTCGGGTTGGCCTGCCACGCCTGCCAGCACATCGGGTCCTGCTGTGCCATGGCCGGGTTCTGGAAGTCGCTGCCCCAGCGCTGCCAGCAGTCGTAGGCGCGTGATGCCGGGTCGACGACCGACCCGTGAGCCATGGCTGTGCCGCTCCAGGCGGTCATGCTGAGAAGCACCGCTGCGACGGTGCTCAGGACAAGCGTCAGAGTGCGCCACGGACGTGTGTTGCGTACATGACAATTCATGATCTCTTCCTTCGGTGGAGCCGGAGAAACCGGCGGAGTCGAGGGTGTGGGAGCGCTCCCGCACTTCCACAGTGCGCATGGCGTGACGGGACGGGCAATATCTGTTCACGCCACTTCAAGGCCGCCTGGCGCAAAGCGCTCGTGCTTCGAGGGCGGACGCCGGGCCCTGCGCCCTGAGGGTTTCCTCTCGCAGCAGGGCGGTGAACGGCCGCGGATTTCGCTGCCGGACGGCTGGACGCGGGACGGCGTTCGCAGCGGCGGGGCGAACGGGTCCGCGGTCCGCGGTCCGTCGGAGACCCGCCTCGACCATGGCCTCTCGCCGCTGGAGGACTACTCCAGCGACCTGCGGTCCAAGGGGCCCGACGACCCGTCGGGCAAGGGGCCCGACGACCTGTCGGGCGAGGGCCCTATCCAGTGGCCGGAGGCCGCGTTCCGCGGCCGGGGCCGGGGCCGGGGCCGGTCGGTGCGGCTGCGGAGTTCCACGACGAGTTGGCGCGGATCCGCCGGACGCCGGGCGACACCGCGCGCACCGACCTGGAGATCGCTCACCGGGGGCCCCTGCCGGCGCCGTTGCTGCGCGCCGATCTACCGGAGCGCATCGCCGACCTGCTGGAGTGGGTGTGGCGGGAGGCCGTGGCTCCCGACTGGCCGCGACGGCGGCGCGTCATCGAGGCCGATGTGGTCGCGCGGGCACGGCAGTTGAGCCGACTGGGCTGGGCGGCGGCTCTGGACGGCATGCATCCGGAGATGCGATGGCTGGGCAGCAACCGGCTGCAGATCAACACCCGCGCCTTCCCTCCCCGGCAACTGATCGGCGCGCAGCTGCTTTTCGTGCCGGTCACGGCGCGCAGGGGGTGGATCTCCACGGACCGTCCGGACTCCCTCGGCGCGGTCCACCGCAACGCCGTGGTGTACCCCTGCTCGGGCACGCTGGCGGAGCAGGAGCGAACCGTCGCTCCGGAGGCACTGGCCAAGCTGCTCGGTGCCGGGCGGGCGAGCGTTCTGATGCTCCTGGACAGCCCGATGAGCACGACGCACCTGGTGACGGTGACGGGCCAGGGTCTGGGTCCGGTGGGCCGCCACTTCAAGGTGCTCCTGGATACCGGACTGGTCGGCCGACGCCGTTCGGGACGGTCCGTGCTCTACTACCGCACCCCTGTCGGCGACGGGCTGGTGCGGGCACAGGACTCCTGAAGGTCGTCGTCCCACCTCATGCTCGTACGTACGTACGTACGTACGCCCGTCCGTCACGGCTCCCCATTTCCCCGCCGCCCCGGCGCCGCAGGTCCAGAGCCAGCGCCTGCGGGACCGCCCGAGTGCCTGTGTCGCGCCGCCCGTTCTCGCCCTCTTCGCCGTTGACGTCTCCGGGAGCGAGGCGGCGTACCGACGGCGCCTGCGATCGGTGCTCTCAGCCCCGGTGCTGGGCCGCACCGCGGATTTCGAGCAGGAGAACCTCCCGGTCGACGGTGTTCCGGACTGGCTCGCCGCTGTGAGTCCCCGGAGCAGGGGGCGGACAGCCCCGCGGTTCGTACGCGGGGCGGACAGCCCCGCGGTTCGCACGCGCCGGCTGTGACGGGTACGTGACGCACACCGGGGCCGGCCGGCCGTGGGCGACCTCGTCATCGGTGACGCGCAGCACGCTTCTCCACGGTCCGGTCGTCGCACAGCGGCACGACGTCCCACTGCAACCGCTGTTCCTCGTCCACCTCGGGCTTGAAGTGTTCGATGGGCCCGCCGGTCTCCAGCGACGTAGCCACGGTCTCCATGAGCACCGGCAGGGACGCCCACGCCTCATGGGATCCACGCATGACACCCTCCACGGCCTCGGCTTGATGGACACGCCCCCGATCGGTCTCCGGGCGCTGGTCCAGCACGAGATAGCCCCCGCCCACGTCCCGTGCGATGGGGATCAACCGCGGGTGTCCGTAGAGGACGCCACTGAACCCCATGTCCATGAAGTCGAAGTCCACCTCGTCCCCCTTCTCCTCCGCCGTGAGCCTGTCGTAGAAGCTGGTGAAGAGCCGCCACTCATCCGCGATCCGGCGTGCGCCGATCGGCCTGTAGAACCCGGGCAGCAGTGACCCTCCCTGGACGCGGAGGCCGTCGTGCCGCAGCAACGACTTCACCAGGGGCCTCGGGAGCGGGTAGCCGATGTCCCGTTCGGTCGCGGCGATGTCCGCCGGATCCGCGGGCTGCGCCAGCGCCGCGTAGGTCGTCGGCGCGTGCTCGGCGAGCCAGTTCTCGATACGTGCCCACGACTCACTGATCGGTGCGGTCATGGCACGGGATCCTGCCACCCGGTACTGACAAACACCGGTGCGGCCCGGGTTCGACCGCCGCCACCACCACCCTGCCGCCGCGTGGCGCGTGGCGCGTGGCGCATGTCGGTCCTGGCCGACGGCCCCGCGCGGACCCCACGTCCGTACGTCCGTACGTCCGTACGCCGTCAGCCGTGCATCGCGGAGGTGTACGCGAACAGGGCGATCACGCCGGCCACGCACACGAGGATCACCCATGAACTGAACCCGGTGTGCCTTCCCCTGCCGTTGCGCCGCGCGGACCTGCGGGACCGGCGGGACCCTCGGGCCCGCCCCGTCTCCGCCCGGTCCGGAGCGGGCCGCGCCGCGTCGGCCGCCGCGTCGGCCAGCAGGCGCCGGCAGGTCGCGGCGAGCACCCCCGTACCGGCGGAGAGGGGCACCACGGCCTCCGAACGCGCCGGAGCGGTGGTGCCGCCGTCCAGGATGCGGCCCGCGCGTACGAGAATCTCGTCCCGGCCGCCCGCCGGAGCGAGGCTGATCCACCGCCGTACGTGTTCGCCCCGAATGACCATCCCCCCGGACCGCTCCCGGTACACGGTGTGCTCCCGCCACAACACCGCCGCCAACTCCTGCGCGGTGTCTCTCAGTTGTGTGCCCACCATCCGTCCCCCCAGCTCGCATCGAATCGAACAAGCATCGAACTCTACTGGCGGATGCGGACCCGTAAGCATCAGCCCCACCCCGGAGCGGCCCGGCCCGCACCGTCCGGCGGCTGCTTCGGGCCGGTTGCGGACGGTGGCCGTTACAGTGGCGGTCGAAGGCGGGGGGCAGCAGCTGTGGACTTCGGGGTACTGGGTCCGCTGACCGTGTGGCGGGCCGGCGTACCGCTGGAACTGGGCACGCCGAAAGGGCGGATCCTCCTGGCGGTCCTGATGAGCCGACAGGGCCGGCCGGTCTCCGATGACGCGCTGGTGGAAGCGGTCTGGGGCGCGGAACAGCCGAAGAGCGCCGCCAAGAACGTGCAGACCTACGTCCACCGGCTCCGGCACCGCTTGGGCGACCCGGGACGCATCGCCCGCGAGGGCGGGGGCTACGTGCTGCGGGCCGACCGTGCCGAGGTGGACGCGGCACGCTTCGAGGACCTGGCGGACGCGGCCCGGACCGCGCTGGCGGCGGGTGAACGCGAGCGGTCGCGGCGGCTCTTCGCGGGGGCCCTGGGGCTCTGGCGGGGCCCCGCGTTCGCCGGGGTCGCCGACCTGCCGGCGCTGGGCCCGGAGGCCACACGCCTCGATGAACTCCGGCTCGGCGTGGTCGAGGAGCGGATCGACGTCGATCTGCGGCTCGGCCGGCACAGCGGGCTTCTCGGCGAGCTGACGGCGCTGACGATGGAGCACCCGTTCCGCGAGCGGATGTGGGCCCAGCTCATGCTCGCGCTGTACCGCTGCGGCCGGCGGGCGGAGGCGCTTCAGGCCTACCTCCAGGTCCGTGAGGTCCTGGCCGAGGAGACCGGCCTGGAGCCCGGGCACAGGTTGCGGGACCTGCACCGGGCCGTCCTCGGCGAGGACCCCGCACTGGACCGGCCGGTTCCGGACGCGAAACCGGACGCGAGACAGGGCGCGAAACCGGACCGGGAACAGGGCCAGGGACCGGACTGGGAACAGGACCAGGAACCGGACCGGGAACAGGACCAGGGGCCGGACTGGGAACAGGACCAGGAACCGGACCGGGAACAGGACCAGGAACCGGACCGGGAACAGGGCCAGGGACCGGACCGGGAACAGGACCACCAGGGGCCGGACCAGGAACAGGACCAGAAACCGGACCGGCGCATCGTCACCGGTGCCCGGATGCTGCCTCCGGCGCTCGGCGACTTCAGCGGGCAGCGGGCGGAGTTGGCGGAGATCGATGCCCGGCTCCGCGCGCACCGCGCCGCGGACGAACCGGCCGCCACGGTGACGATCTCGGGCCCCGGCGGGGTCGGCAAGACCGCCCTCGCGGTGCAGGCCTCGCATCGGCTGAGGTCCGCGTACCCCGATGGTCAGCTGTTCGCGGCGCTGGACGGCGCACGTACGCAACGGGTCTCCCCCGCCACGGTGCTCGGCCGCTTCCTGCGGGCGCTGGGAGTGCCCGCCACGGCGGTGCCGGACGATCCGGAGGAGCGCACGGACCTCTATCGGGGCATGCTGGCCGAGCGGCGGATCCTGGTGGTGCTCGACGACGCGTTCGACGAGGAGCAGTTGGCGCCCCTGCTGCCGACGAGCGGCACCTGCGGCGTGATCGCCACCGGTCGGGTGCGGCTGGCCGGCCTGGGGGGCGCGCACCGGGTCGAGCTCCGTGAGATGTCCGAGGCCGACAGCCTGGCCATGCTGCGCGCCACGGGCGGACGGCTGGCCTCGGCCACCCCGGCGGAGCTGTCCGACCTGGTTCGGCTGTGCGCGCGGCTGCCGCTGGCCCTGCGCATCGCCGGGGCGCTCCTGGTGTCCCGGCCGCACTGGCGCCCGGCGGATCTCGTGGCACGGCTGGCGGACGAACAGCACCGGCTGGACGCCCTGCGCTATCGGGATCTTGAGGTACGGGCCAGTTTCGGGCTGAGCTACGAGGGGATCCGGCCCGGAGCGCGGCGGCTGTTCCGGCTCCTCGGCTTGCTGGAGGCGCCCGATTTTCCGCTCTGGGCGGCGGCCGCCGCGCTCGACACCGGCCTGCGGGCAGCCCAGGAACTCCTCGACGAACTGGTCGACGTCCACCTCCTCGACGTCACCGGAACGCCCAACGGCCTGGCGCGTTACGGGTTCCACGACCTGATCCGCGCGTACGCCCGGGAACGCGCGGAGGCGGAGGAGCCGGGTGAGGCCCGGGACGGGGCCGTCGTCCGCGTCCTCAGCGCGCTCCTGGCCTTCACGGACATCGCCGACCGCGACCACATGGGACAGAACATGTTCCAGCGGGACGCCGTCCGGTGGCAGCCGGCACTGGTGGAGGCGAGCCTGCCGCCCTCCGTGCCGCCGATGCAGTTGCTGGACGCGGAACGGGTCCCCCTGGTGGCGGGGGTGCGGCAGGCCGCCGAGCTGGGCAGGGACGAGCTCTGCTGGGAACTAGCCGTGGGCGGGCACGCGCTGTTCGAGACGGAGCGGTACTTCGACGACTGGCAGGAGTGCTACGAGACGGCGATGGGCCTGGCCAGGGCCGCGGGCAATCTGCGCGGCCGGGCAAGACTGCTCATCTCGATGGCCGGACTGCTCTACACCCGGCGCCGCTACGGTCCGGCCGAGGAGTCCAACACCGAGGCCATGGAACTCTTCGAACGGATAGGGGATCAGCGGGGCTATCTGGAGGCGCTGAGCAACGCGCCGTTCTTCCTCGTGCCCAACGGCCGGCTGACCGAGGCGATCACCGCAGGCCGCGAGGCCTTCGAGCGGCTCGACGCGGGCGGGCAGCCGGCCGCGGCCCTGCACGCGTACTCCCAGGTCGGCCTCGCTCATCTGCAGGCGGGCCGGCCGGAGCGCGCGGCGGCGGTCCTCACGGAGATCGTCGACGGGGCGCGGAAGCAGGGCATCCGGGCCCTGATCGCGCGGGACACCTACTGGCTCGGCCAGGCACAGCTGGCACTCGGCCGGACCGCGGAGGCCGAGGTGTCGTTCACCGAACTTGCCGCGTGCGCGCGGAACATCGGCTCGTCCGGCACGTTCTACACCGCCCATGCCTGGGGCTGCCTCCACCTGGCCCGGGGCGAGTACGCCGAGGCGCGCCGCCGTCTCCTCGAAGGCGCCGAGATCGCGCACGCACTCCACGACCCCATGTTCGAGACCCGGGTCCTCATCGACCTGCTCGACGCTCGCCTGTACGGCCCCCGTGAGTGGTCGGCCGCGATCGGCCGGGGGGAGCGCGCGGTCGAGGTGGCCCGCGGAATCGACTACCCGTACCTGCTCGCGGCCGTACTGGAGAAGCTCGCCGGGCTGCGGGACGCGGCGGGCGATGACACCACCGCGCGGCGCCTGGCCGACGAGGCGGCCGTCGTGCGGGGCCGGATCCGCTGAACCGCATGGCGCGGAACCGCGCGTGCTCTTTCCGGCGTCACCCCGGGCGTGTACCAGCCGTATTCCGTGCTGTGGCACCCTGCGCGTCAACGACGGAACAGTTCTCGTGATCAGTGAGGTAGTAGTAGTGCACAAGCGACGTATCGTGTCCGCGGCCGCCGTGGTCGCCCTGGGCCTCGGGCTCTCGGCCTGTAGCGACGAGGACGGGGAGCCCGCGGCGAAGGAGTCACCGGCGGCGTCGGCCCCGGCCCCGTCCGAGCCGGACAGCGAGGCCGGCAGCGAGAGCCCCGACGCCGACAGCGGTGACGGCGACGCTCCGGCCGGGGGCGAGGGAGATGTCGCCGCCCCGGGCACCGAGCTCAAGGTCGGCGACAGGGCCGTCCTGCCCTTCGCGTACACGAGTGACAAGAAGGGCACCATCGCCGTGACCGTCACGGCGATCGAGAAGGGCGCCGAGGCCGATATGGCCGCCTTCGGTGACAAGGCGAAGGGAATGACGCCCTACTTCATCAAGATGAAGGTGGAGAACGTCGGCGGCACCGACCTGTCGTACGCGTCGCTGAAGCTGGACGGTGTGCTCGAAGGGGGCGCGGGCACGGGCATCGTGCTGATCGGCGACATCCCCGGCAAGTGCGACAGGGAGAGCGCGCCCCGCGAGTTCACCACCAAGGGCGCCTCGTACGAGACCTGCTCGCTCACCGCCACGAAGGGCGCACCGGTCACGGCCGCTCAGTTCGACGAGGGTGACACGTACAGCGACAGTCCGGTCGTCTGGGCCAACTAAGGCCCTGTATCGACTGTCAAAAGGCCTTGACGGGGGCGGGGCGAGCGGGCGTCGGTCAACGCACGGGGAATCCGAAGGAGTAGCCCTGCTCCGCCAGCCAGGGCAGAACCTGACGCAGAGCGGCCAGCGTCTGGGAGCGTTCCCCGCCCGCGTCGTGGAAGAGGACGGTCGGCCCGTTGGTGATCTCGCGCTTGACGGTGGCGACCATGGTGTCCGCGCCGGGGTGCTCGAAGTCCTTGGTGTCGACGTTCCAGCCCAGCGGCCGCATCCCGTGGGACGCGGCGAGCTGCCGGCTGTACGGGGTGAAGGCGCCGCCCGGGGCCCGGTAGTACTGCGACCGGACGCCACCGGACGCCTTGATGATCATGCGTTCGGCGTCCAGGATCTGCTGTGACTGGTAGGCCTCGGACTTGGTGTCCATGGTGGTGTCGTGCGAGACGGTGTGGTTGCACAGCCGGTGGCCGTCCGCCACGACCTGCTTGACCAGGTCCGGGTACGCCCGGGCCTGGGTGCCCACCATGCAGAACGTGGCCTTCACGCCTTCGTCCTTCAGCAGGCGCAGCACCTGCGGCGTCCAGACCGGGTCCGGTCCGTCGTCGATGGTGATGTTGACGCCCCGGTCCCCGCCGTCCGAGGCGTGCGCGATGTCCGCCGCCACCTTGGCCACCGGCCGGTCCCGCTGGTCCGGCGAGGCGACACTTCCCGACGGCCGGCCCCCGGTGGTGTCGGCCTGTGCGGTCCACACCGAGGTGGCGGCGGCCAGCGCCGTCACGCCGAGCGCCGCCGCGAGGAGTCGGCTGTGCCATGCCTTTCCCTTGTGCTTGCCCATGTCCGCCCGCCCCTTTTTTCTGTCTCCACCGATGCCGTGCACCCATCCAGACGGGCGAACGTCCCGGTGGGATGCCTCGGTTACCGATCGCGGACACAGCTGCAGGGAGTCGGCGACAAACGAGGGACTCAGGGCTGTCGGGGCAGCCCTCAGGTGCGGCTGCTTTCGGCGAGGGTGTGCGCGACCAGGGCGCCTGCGTGCCCGTGGCCCAGTCCGTGGTCGGACTTGAGCCAGGCGACCAGCTCCATGTGCTTGGTCAGCGGCGAGGCGCGGATGAGGGCCTTCCACTCGGAGACCGGGCGGCCGTACTTCTTCTCGATCGAGGGGAAGTAGCTGGCAGGGCCCTTCACGGCGTCGGTCATGGGGTGTCCCGTCTGTCGTGCCTTCCCCGTCGGGGAAGGCGTCGGAGGTATGACCGGGGGTGGGCGGTGATGTCATCGGCGTTCGGCTGTGGTTCAGGTCACAGTCCCGCGTCGCTGCGCCGCGTCGCCGCCCCGCGGGACTGTGACCCGCGTCGCGGCGACGCGCCGACCACCGCACGACCACCGGACGACCACCGGAGGCAGACTCCGTTCTTTGCCCGAGCTTTACCCGGATCAGGGCCGGTGCCGGGATGCCCACGCGGCGGGAGCGTGTTGGCGCCGGGTGGACACCCCCGGCTATCGACAGGAAACCGACGTGACAGACGTGACGGCACACCCTCCGACCAACGTCGCGCCCGACGGAACCGCCGGCGCGACGCCCGGCGTGACGCCCGGCGGGACAGGCACTGCGGCCCGCGCGGCGGACACCCTCTCCCGCCCGTTCACCGTCCGCGGGCTCACCAGCCGGAACCGGATCGCCATGGCGCCCATGACCCGGCAGTTCTCCCCGGACGGCGTGCCGGGGCAGGACGTGGTGGACTATTACACCCGGCGGGCCGCCGGCGACGTCGGGCTGATCATCACCGAGGGCACCTACGTCGACCACGCATCCGCAGGCACCAGCGACCGGGTCCCGCGCTTCCACGGCGAGGCGGCGCTCGCGGGCTGGGGAGAGGTGGCGGCCTCCGTGCACCGCGAGGGCGGCGCGATCATTCCCCAGCTGTGGCACGTGGGCGTCACCCGCACCGAAGGCGCCGGGCCCGTACCGGACGCCGAGCCGGTCGGCCCCTCGGGCCTGTCCCTGAGCGGCGAGCCCAAGGGGCGTGCCATGACGCAGCAGGACCTCGACGACGTCATCGCGGCCTTCGCCGACGCGGCGGCGGCCGCCGAGCGCCTCGGCTTCGACGGCGTCGAACTGCACGGCGCCCACGGCTACTTGATCGACCAGTTTCTGTGGTCCGGAAGCAACCGGCGTACCGACGCCTACGGTGGCGACCTGGTCTCCCGGACCCGTTTCGCGGCCGAGATCGTGGCGGCCTGCCGCGCCGCCGTCTCCGACGCCTTCCCTCTCTTCTTCCGGATGTCGCAGTGGAAGGCGGACGCCTACGACGCCGAACTCGCCGCGACACCGGAGGAGCTGGACGCCCTGCTCACGCCGCTGGCCGAGGCCGGTGTCGACGTCTTCCACGCGTCCACCCGCCGCTACTGGCTGCCGGAGTTCGAGGGCAGCGACCTGAACCTGGCCGGATGGGTGAAGAAGATCAGCGGCAGGCCGACCCTCACCGTCGGCTCGGTCGGCCTGGACGACGACTTCTTCAGCGCGTTTCAGGGCGACGACTCCAAGGTCACCGGCATCGAGCAGCTGCTGGACCGGATGGAGCGCGACGAGTTCGACATGGTCGCCGTCGGCAGGGCACTGATCGCCGATCCCGAGTGGGCGGCGAAGACCCTGCACGGACGCGCCTCGGACATCACCCCGTTCACGGCGGAGATGCTGAAGACGCTGCGCTGACCCGCGAGGCCTCGCCCCGGCGCCTCTGCCCTGTTCGCCGCTATGCCCTGTTCGTTCGCCGCTCTGCCCTGTTCGCCGCTATGCCCTCTTCGCCGCCGCCGGGAGGTCCGCGCGGATGGCGGTGATCAGGGCGTGGCTGACCTCGTGGGCCGCGGCGCTCCCCTCGGCGGGGGTGGTGCCGGCGCGCTGATGCAGGACGACCCCGAGGACCAGGCGGGGGACTCCGGCGACCTCCTGCGTGGTGGCCCAGACGAGGTTGCCGCCCGCCGGAGTGGAGGAACCGGTCTTGAGGCCGATGACCCCGTCACGCCCGAGCAGTTTGTTGGTGTTGCGGAAGGTCACCCCGGCTCCCGGGGCCGTGACGGAGGCGGTCGCCACGATCCGCCGGAAGGCCGGATCCTTCATGGCGGCGCGGGCCAACCGCAGTTGGTCGTCCGCCGTGCTCCTCGTGGTCGTCTCCATGCCGCTCACCCCGGTGTACGTGGTGGCGTGCATGCCGAGTCCGGCGGCGGCCCGGTTCATCTTCGCGACGAACTCCTTCTCGCCGCCCGCGTCCCAACGGGCGAGCAGACGGGCCACGTTGTTGCCCGACGGCACCATCATCAGCTCCAGCAGCCGTCGTTGGGTGTACTCCCGGCCGGCGAGCACAGGGGCGGTCGTCTCGACGGAGGAGTACGACTCGTCGGCCGCCTGCCGGTCGGCGACCACGGTCTCCCCGGGGGCGTCCGCCCGCATCGGGTGGCCCTTCAGGATCACGTAGGCCGTCATGACCTTGGTGACGCTGGCGATCGGGACCGGCTCCTGCTCGCCCCGGGTACCGAGGCTGCCGATCCCTTCGACCGCCACGCTCGCCTGGCCCTCGCGCGGCCAGGGCAGGTGCAGCGACCTGGCGAGCGGCGCCACCCTCTCCCCCGGACCATCGGCGGGGGCCGGCCCGACCGTGGACCTGCCGCCGCCGGCCGCGTACCACCCGCCGGTACCGGCCACGAGCACCACGGCGGCGGTCAGCGGTACGAGGACCGAGCGGCGGAGTCGCAAGCGGGAGCGGAAGCGGACGCGGAGGCCGCCGCGGAAGCCGCTCCCGGCGGCCGGGACGGGGTCGGGAGCGGGGGCGGGAACGGCGGGGGTGCCGGGAACGGCGGGGCTGCCGGGAACGGCGGGGGTGTCGGGCATGGGCTCCTCCTGGTGACCGGTGCGGTTTCCCGTACGTCCGTCACCTTCGAGGAGTCGTTCTTCCGCACCCGTACGGCTCCGTTTCCGCCCCCGCGAGAGTGCGTATCGGTTCCGTATCACGCCCATCGGGCCTATCAGGCCCATCAGGCCCATCAGGCCTATCAGGCCTGACGCGGGGCCAGGTCGAGCGTCGCGAGCGCTCCGCCGCCCGGGGCGTTCGCGAAGGTCAGCCGGGCTCCGAGCACCTCGGACTGGCCCTGGGCGACCGTCAGTCCGAGACCGTGCCCCCGGCCGCGTTCGCTCGCGCCGGTGCGGAATCGCTGCGGTCCCCGCTCCAGCAGGTCGGGCGGGAAACCGGGTCCGTGGTCGCGTACGGCGATCCGCGCCCCGGTCACGGTCACCGCGACGGGGGCCGAGCCGTGCCGGTGGGCGTTGGTGACGAGGTTGACCACGATCCGCTCGACCCGGCGCGGATCCGTCTCCACCACCTCGGCGGCCCCGACGTCGACCCGGGTGTCCGTGCCCGTACGCCGCACCACGTCGGCGACCAGCTCGCCCAGCGGCACCGGGTCGAGGCGGGCCCGCTCGGCGCCCGCGTCGAGGCGGGAGATCTCCAGCAGGTCCTCGACCAGCGCGTTGAGCGCCCGCAGCCGGTCCCGTACGAGACCGGTCGCCTCCTCGTCGTCGGGCAGCAGCCCGGCGGCGGTGACCAGGCCCATGAGCGGGGTGCGCAGTTCGTGCGCGACGTCGGCGGTGAAGCGGCGCTCGGTCTCCAGCTTGCGCTGGAGGGCGCCGGCCATGTCGTCGACGGCCGCCGACATCTCGGTGATCTCGTCGCGGGCCCGTCCGCCGGGGCCGATGCGGGCGTCCAGGTCGCCGTCGGCGATACGGCGGGCGGTACGGGCTCCGTGGCGCAGCCGCCGGTTGATCGGCTCGGTGACGAGGGCGGCGAGCGGGACGACGAAGACGAGGGCGGCGAGAACGGATTTCACGATGCTGCGGTCCAGCAGCTGGAGGCTGCGGACCTCGATGCTCATGTCGTCCCGGACGACGAGGATCCGATCGTCGCCGACGGCCACGGCGCCCCACATCCAGTACCAGTCGGGCGGATCGACGTCGTACCAGATGGCGTACCCGCCGTCGGTGGCGGGATTGCGCTCGGCGAGGTCGCGCGCCAGCGGCTCGGGCAGCTCGGCCCTGGTCCGTACGTCGATGTCGGCCGGGGCCCTCCCCGTGCGGTCGTACTCCCGCTCGGCCGCGATCAGCCGGGTGAGGGTCCGGTCCTGACCGACGCGCAGCCCGCGCTCCCGGGTCGCGTCGTGCACCAGGAAGCCGACGACGGCCGCGACCGCGCAGCACGCGGCGGCGGCGAGGGCGGCGATCTTCCAGCGCAGGGCGCGGGGGTTGAGGAAGTCCACGGCGTCCGCCGGCCCCTCAGCCGCGGACGAGCTTGTAGCCGAAACCGCGGACGGTCTCGATCCGCCCGCTGCCGATCTTCTTGCGCAGCCGCAGTACGCACAGGTCGACGACCCGGGTGTCGCCCTCCCAGCCGTAGTCCCACACATCGCGCAGCAGCCGGCGGCGGTCGAGCACCGAGCCGGGCGCGGCGGCGAACTCCAGCAGCAGGCGGAGCTCGGTCGGCGTCAGCGACAGGGTCTCGCCGGCCCGGCGCACCTCCATGCCGAGGGTGTCCACGCTGAGGTCGCCGAAGACCAGGATGTGGTCGGCCCGGCCGGGCTGCCCGGCCGCGGGGCCCTCCGTCTCCGGGCGGAAGGTGGCGCGGCGCAGCAGAGCGCGGATCCGGGCGACCATGACGGCGGTGTCGACGGGCTTGATCACGTAGTCGTCGGCCCCCGCCTCCAGGCCGGCGACCACGTCGAGGGCGTCACCGCGCGCGGACATCATCAGGACCGGGACGGGGCTCTCCTCACGGATCCGGTGGCACAGGCCGATGCCGTCCAGCTCGGGCAGCATCACATCGAGGATCAGCAGGTTGTACGCGCCGGCCCGGAAGGCCTCCAGGCCGCTGAGCCCGTCGGCGGCCACGTCGACCCGGTAGCCGTAGCGTTCCAGGGCCAGTTGGACGGCGCGGCGGATGGTGGCGTCGTCCTCGACCACGAGCACGCTGACGGGGGCCGGGGGCGGCCGCCGGGCTTCGGACACGCTGCCTACCTGGGCGTTCGAGGTCATCGGTCGCTCGCATCGTAGTCGGGGAAGGGCTTCGGTCCGGGGCATCCGGGCCGCCACCCGGCCGTCACCCGGGCCGTCGCGCGGGCCGTCACCCGGGCCGTCGCGCGGGCCGCCACCCGGGCCCGTCGCGCGGGCCGTCGCGCGGGCCGTCGCGCGGAGGTCACCGGCCCAGTGTGGCCGCCACCGGAAGGTGGTCGCTGCCGGTGGCGGGCAGGGTCCACGCGGCGCGCGGGGTCATCCCCCGCACCAGCACGTCGTCGATGCGGACCACCGGGAACGCGGCGGGCCAGGTGAACCCGAGGCCGTCGCCCGCCTCCCGTTGCGCGGAACGCAGCTGCGAGGTCACCGGGGCCAGGGCACCGTCCAGATACGTCCCGTTGAAGTCGCCCAGCACCACGACCCGGGGCGCGGGCTCCGCCCGGAGCGCGGCGGCCAGCTCGCGGGCCGCCTCGTTGCGCCGGCCGGTCGTGAAGCCGGCCGCCGAGACCCGTACCGATGCCAGGTGGGCCGCGTACACGGCGACGGGCCCGTCCGGGGTCCGGGCCGTGGCACGCAGCGCGCGGGTCCACGGCATGATCGGCACCGCCTTCACGTCCGCCAGCGGGTACCTGCTCCAGATGCCGACCCCGCCGATCACCGCGTGGTGCGGGTAAGCGGCGGCCAGTTCGCGGGAGTAGACCGTCACCGACGCGTCGGACAGCTCTTCGAGCGCCAGGACGTCCGCGCCCGCCCCGACGAGTGCGCGCGCGGTGCCGGCCGGGTCGGTGTTCCCCTCGTTCACGTTGTGGCTGACCACCGTCAGGCCGCCGCCGCCCGAGCGCTTGTCGGTGAGCGCGCCGCCGAAGAGCGTGCCCCAGACGACGGCGGGCGCGAGCACCGCCACGGCGGCGGCCCGGGACCGGCGTACGGCGGCGAGGACGAGGAGGAGGGGCACGCCGAGACCGGTCCAGGGCAGCAGCGTCTGGAAGAGACTGCCCGCGTTGACCCCCGCGTTCGGGACCCACGCGTGCAGCGCCATCGGCACGGCCCACAGCACGGCGACGGCGGCGAGCAGCCGGCCCGGCCGGCGGGAACCGCTTGCCTCGGCCGCCGCCCGGGTGCCTGGGGGTACGGAGGCGGCCGGGGGCACGTGGGTGCCCGGGGGCACGGAGGCGCCCGGGGGCACGTGGGTGCCCGGGGGCACAGAGGCGCCCGGGGGTACGCGCGCGGCTGACGCCGGGGCGGGTACGGAGCCCTCGTGGGCGCCGGAGCACTTGGAGGTGCCTAGGCCCTCGCCACTGCCGGCGGCCTCGCAGGAGCCGGGGCCCCGGACCGTGTCGAGGCCCTCGCCACTCCCAACGGCCTCGCCACCGCGCACGGCCTCGTGGGGGTGGGGGTTCACCGGCCCACCGGCGCCCATCTCCTCGCGTGGGTCCAGGCCGCCTCTCCGGGTGCTCAGCACGGCACGGGTCTCCCAACGTCACGTACACCGGGGATCGGGTACGCCCCCAGCGTCCGCGAGCCGTACTTCCGGCCGGTCAGAGCGCTGCTTCGGGGACCTTGCGGGTCCGTTTCGGTTACGTATCGGTCAGCGTCCCGGGAGGACTCCGCCGGCCTGGTGCACCGCCTCCTCCGGGTCCATCCGCGCCCCCCTCCCGTACGCCTCCGTGAACGCGTCGGCTCCCAGCGTGGCCCGGGCCCCGGCGGCGACGCGGTCGACGTCGGCGCGCTCGGCGGGTGGCAGCGGTGCCCCCGCCCGCCGCCGGTGCGCACGGCTGCCGTCGGGGAGGCCGGTCACCCCCTGCGGCGGTGCGTCTCCGTGAGCGGGCCGTACGCGTCCGGCCGGCGGGTGGTCAGGAACGGGAACAGCTCCAGCCAGTCGCGGCGGGCGTCGAGATCGAGATCGGCGACCAGCACGGCGGCCTCGTCGCGCGGGGCCTGGGCCAGGACGCGGCCGTACGGGTCCACGACGAAGGAGCTGCCGTAGAAGGTGAGGCCGTTCTCCGCGCCGATGCGGTTCGGCACGATCATGAAGGTGGCGTTGGCGATGGCGTTCCCGGTGATCACCTTCTGCCAGAGCGGCTGGGAGTCGAAGCCGGGGAAGCCGGGCTCGGAGCCGATGGCGGTCGGGTAGACGAGGACGTCGGCCCCGGCGAGCGAGTAGGCGCGCGCCAGCTCCGGGAACCACTGGTCCCAGCAGGTCGGCAGGCCGAAACGGGCCTCGTCGACCGTGACCAGCGGGAAGGCGTCGTCGCCCGCCGGGCCGGGACGGAACCAGTCGTCCTCGTAATACCCCTCGGTGACCGGGATGTGGGTCTTACGGGTGCGCTGGGCGAGGGTGCCGTCGGGGGCGACGAGGATCGCGGTGTTGTAGCCGAGGCCGTCGTCCTCGCCACCGGGCGCCGGGGCCTTCTCGTACAGCGAGGCGTGCACGTACACGCCGTGCTCGCGGGCGGCCTCGGCCGCGAAGGTGAAGGTGGGGCCGGTCAGCAGCTCCTCCGGGCCGGCGGGCTCGGGGTGGTCGGCCCGGCGCGCGACGGCGAAGTACGGCGACAGCGTCAGCTCCTGGAGGCAGACCACGCGGGCGCCCTCGGCCGCGGCGATCCGGATGCCGTCCAGCAGGGCGGCCCGGTGCTCGGCGGGGTCCCGGTGCCAGCGCTGCTGGACCGCCGCGACGCGCAGGGGTGCGCGCTCGGCGGGGCGGGTCCGGGTCGGGGAAGCGGGCGGGTCGTACGCGGTGATCAGACGCATGGCGGATTCCTGGGGAGGGAGGGCGACGGGCGGCAGGGGGCCGCGAACAGCGATGCCGGAACGTTCCGGCACTCCAGAACCTAACTCTGCCGGAACGTTCCGGCAACCCTCTGCCCCGCCCGTCCGCGAACGTCTAGACTTCACCCCCGTGACCTCCCGGACCGTGACCCTGCTCGATGTCGCCCGCGCCGCCGGGGTCTCCAAGAGCACCGTCTCCGACGCGCTCCAGGGCTCGGGGCGGGTCGCGGAAGCCACCCGGGACCGGGTCCGCGCGGTCGCGGACGACCTCGGCTACCGCCCCAACAGCGCCGCCCGGCGGCTGCGCCGCGCCAGCACCGGAGCCGTCGGACTGCATCTGCCCGCGACGGCGACCCGGCTGGACTACTACATGAACCTCGCCTTCGGGGCGGTCGAGCGCGCCCAGGAGGACGGGCTCGACATGGTGCTGCTCGCCCCCTCGGGGGCGGCGGGCGGGCGGATCGCCTCGCGGGTCGACGGCCTGCTGGTGATCGACCCGGAGGCCGGCGACAGCGCGGTGCCGGGGCTGCTCGACGCGGGCGTCCCGGTGGTGACCGGCGAGCGCTACCTCGGCCCGGCCGCCGGCCCCAGCGGTGCCGTGGTCTGCGACAACGCCGCCTCCCTGACCGCCCTCCTCGACCATGTCACCGAGCGCGGCTCCCGCCGCCCCGCGCTCCTGGCCCCGTCCGGCTCCTCCGCCTGGGCGACCGCCCTGCGCGCGACCGCCGACGCCTGGGGGCGGTCCCACGGGGTGGAGGTGACCCTGCGCACCGTGCCGTTCGCGGCCACCCCGGCCGAGACCGAGGCCGCCACCCGGGCCCTGCTCGCCGCCGACCCCGCCGTGGACGCCGTGATCTGCGCCCCGGACGGCTCCGCCCCGGGCGTCCTGCGCGCGGCGGCGGCGCTCAGCCGGGAGGTCGGCAGGGCCGGGGAGGCGGACCTGCGCACAGGCGTCGCCGTCCTCGTCGCCTCCTGCGTGGACGGCCCCGCGGCCCGGGGAGCGGAACCGCCCGTCACCGCGGTCGACCTGCGCCCCGCCGCGTACGGGCGCGCCTGCGCCGAGCTGCTCTGCGACATCCTCGCGGACCGCGCGGCCCCCGACACGGTCCGCCGCCACGCGTGGTCACTGGAGGTCCGCGCCTCCACGGGGTCGCGGGCCTGACCTGCCGCGACCCGGACCGGCCGATCAGGACATCACGTCAGGCCGCCGGACAGGCCATGGTCTTCTTGACCCGGGGAACGAAGTCGAGCATGAAGGCCTCCATGTCGCTCCGCCGCTCGTTCACGTCCTTCGTGGCCTTTTCACCCGCGATGAGGAACACCACCAGGTGATCGGCCTGCGGCAGGCCGCACGGGGTGCTGATCATGACGTTCCGGTCGCCCATCGCACCGGAGCCGTCGAACGGCAGGGGCGCCATCTTCTTCCGGTTCGTGAACCGGAAGGAGTCCAGCTCGCCCATCGGATCGTAGAACTTGTCAACCTGCTCGACCGAGAAAGAGACCGCCCGGTAATTATCCACGTTGATGCTGCAGTAACTTCCGACTTTTTTCACGACGGAGTCGCCGACCACGTCGAGCTTCTCACCATGAGGCAGAAGAGGCGTCAGCTCCTTTTCCCCCATCGGGACTCCACACGCCTCTTTCGGTATCGCGTACTCACGCGACGATCCGCACCCTGATACGAACAGCGCCAGCCCGACAAACGCCACTGCGGTGCGCAGCCGGAGAGATTCCCTCATCACTGGTCCCCCACGACCCCTTCGGCCTTGTCGTTCCCGTCGTTGGCGGACGCTCCGATGGAGCTGTAGACGCCGTGTTCTTTCGAGTACCCCTCATGGCTCGGATCCTTGGCCCAGTCCTCGTTCACCTTGTACCACTCATCGGCAATGGCTCGTAGCTGCCCGCTCCGCTTCTCATAGGTGTCCTGATGCTCACCCGTGGCGGTGGCGTTGATCTCGTTGGACTTGTCCTGGAGCCAGGCCGTGGTGATCAGGTCGACTCCTCGCTGCAGTGGGTCGCCCAGCGTCCCGCCGCCGAGCGGGGTGAGGACACCGCCCACGAGGTGGTAGGTCCACGCCTTCTGCCACGAGGCGTCGGTGAGGTCGCCGTCCTTCTTGTCGTTGGTCGCCTGGTACCTGGCCTCCTCCAGGAACCCAACGGTGCGGCCGGCCTTGTCCAGGCTGTCCTCGGGGTTGTTCTCCGTAGGGTCGGTCTTGGCCGCCTCCGTGTGGATGTCACCGAGGATGGCGATGTTCATCTGCTCCGTGAGCAGTCCGTACGTGTCCTTGTTGCGGGAGATCTGCTTGCTCACTTCCATGAGCTGACCGGAATCGAGACCCTTGGACCCCAAGGGGTCGCTCATCGACTTGTGCACGGCCTCTCCGTGATTGCCCATGGCCCTGGCCATGTCGTCACGCATCTCGGCCGGGAAGTCGTTCTCGGTCTGTGCGAGGAACTGCAGCGAGCGCTTCATCGCTTCGGTCTGCTCCGGGGTGTGCTCCCCGAACCTCACATTGTCGGCGTCAGGGTCGCTGACGCCCGAGACCGCCGCGAACATGGCCTTGCCGGTCGCCTCCAGCGCCGGATTGGGACCATCGTCCAGCGGCGTGTCGTCAAAGGATGCGCGTTCCTTGAGCACCCACTCCGCATTGTCCTGAGGTTCCTTGGCGTTGAAGAACGCGGTCGACGCGTCGGGGCTGTTGGAGAGCGCCGTCATGAACCCGGTCATCGGATCGCGGCCGAACTCCTCGTCACCCATGAAGTTCATCTTGGGCATGTTCGGCCCACCGGTCGCGCCGGACCAGTAGTTGCCCGGGACCTTCATCTTCTTCTCGGTCTCGACCAGCGAGTTGCCGTACTTGTTCAGGAACTGGTCGTCGTAGTCCCCGACCCGCATCAGGTTGCCCATCAGCTGGTACCCCCACACCTGCGAACCGCGGGTCTGGTAGCGCTCGCCCGCGGACTTCACCATGTCGTTCTCCCACGCGCGCATCGCGGGGCTGTCCGACTGGGTGGCGCCGGCGAGTGTGAGGCCGAGGTTCTTCTGGAAGTCACCGAGCTGGTTCAACTGGGTGCGGGCCAGGTCGTTCGTGGTCGAGACGTCGGTGAGGTCGGCCCAGAAGTCCAGCGTCCCCTTCGCGCCGAGCGTGGTTGCGAACTTCTCCTGGAACAAGGGGTCGTTCTTGTACGCCCCGAGGGTCGCGTTGAGCTTCTGGAACTCCGCGGGCGACATCTCGTCACCCTTCTCCTTGATGACCTTCGCCGCCTCTTCCGCCTTCTTCAGCGCGTCGGCCGCAGAGTCGCGGTCCTTGTACTGCGCCCCGGAGAATCCCAGTTCGGCCTGGTCGGCGATGGCCTTCAGCACCTTTGCGGCACTCGTGTCGCTCTCGGTCGCTCTGCTCAGGATCCGCTGTACGTCGTCCCTCAGGTGGTCCACGTCCTGCTGCGAATGATCCGCGACCTCGGTGCCCCTGGCCGCCCGGTCGGGGTGGATGAGCATCGTGACGGTGAAGCCGCCGTTGCCGGTGGGCACCACCGTGATGTTCTTCTTCCGGCCCCGCTCCAGCACCTGGTCCAACTCGCTCTTGTACTCCACGAGCTCGTCGCGGGTGTCCTTGAGCACGTGGTGGATCGTCGTCGCCTGCGTGTGGGCGTCGGCGAACTCGCCCGCCGTCTTCGTGATGAACTCACGGGACACGGTGGCGTTCACACCGGCCCAGCTCGCCTTGTCCGCCTTTGCCTTCAGGTCGTCGCGGGCGTCGCCCTCCAGCACCTTGAGCTTGTCCACCACACCCTTCCAGGCGGTGATGGCCTCATTGAGTCGGGAGAAGTTCCCATCGCGCAGGGCTTCGAGATCCATCAGCGCTGGGTCCTCTCGGTGAAGCCCTCGTCCAGAGTGGAGATGCTGCTGACAGTGGAGTAGATGTAGTACTCGTCCCCCGCGTGGGCCTTCTTGGTGAAGTCCATGTGGTTGGAGATGTGCGCGCAGGCGTCGAGCAGCGAGGTGAGCTGCTTCTCCCACCGCTCCTGTACGTGGTCGAGCCCGCCGCCGAGCGCGAACCCCTGCGTGGTCAGGTCCCTGGCCGCGCCCTGACTGGCGGACCATGCGTCACGCCCCTCCTTGCCCAGTCGCTCGAAGAGCTTGAAGGCGCTGTCACCCACGGCCGCCAGATCCTTCTGGTTGACGTTGAGATCGCCTCCTGGCTCGGCGCCGCCACCCTCGTCCGGCACACGGTTGAGCCGCATCGCCGCATCGCTCTTCAGCTGCTCCCACTCATCCCACGCCATCAAACGCCTCCCCGTCGGCGACGCCCCCCCGTGGAGCGACCGTCTCAACGTACCAATGGCGCCCGATCGGCCACGAGGGACGGCCGCAGAGGTACGACACCACCTCATCGAGCGAGGCCGGACAGGGGCCCTCACCGCGACCGGGACACCTGTGGCCGGGGCCGGCAGCGGGGCCCGCGAGGCCCCCAGCAACGGCGACCGATCGCCGTCCTCCGCGTCTCCGCAATGTGAACGTTGTGAGTCGACTGGCAACTGGCGTGGCGGCCTTGACATTTCACCGCGCGGCCGGTGATAAGATCATCTTACTTCCAGTGGGCTGATGGCGTATGGGGGCATTCCGGGAGGGATGGACTCCTCGGCCCCACCTTCGGAGGGGCACCTCCCGAAGCGGCGCACGGTCGTGGCGAAAGAGCCCTGGCTGCGTGCCGCATGACGGGGTGTCAAGCCGTTTCCGCCATGGCACTTGAAGTGAGTCTCATGACATTTCCACAGGGCCCCGTCATCTGGGCGCTGGTTGTCGTAGCACTGGTCGCCGTGGGTGCCGTTCTGCGGGCTCGCGCGACCAACGTCAAGCTCCGCAGACACCATGCGGAGCTGCGCCAGGAGCGCGACGCGCTCCTGCACCAACGCGACGAACTCCACGTCGTCCACAACGGTCTGCTTCAGCGTCAGTCCACCGAGCTGGCCGAGGTCCGCAAGGACGCCGAGGAGGAGACCAAGGCCGTCCTCAAGGCCGCCGTCCGCACCCTCCAGGGTCTCGCGGACGAACAGCAGGTCGTGATCGAGAAGGCCCAGCGCAAGTACGGCGACGACCCCGGGATCCTCGCCGACCTGATGGCCATGGATCACGCCAACAGCCAGTTCGGCCGGCGCGCCCAGGGCATCGCCGTGCTCTGCGGCGGCTGGCTCGGCCGGCGCGAGACCGTGGCCTCCGTCTTCGACGTGGCCCGCAGCGCCCAGGGCCGTATCCGGCACTTCGACCGGGTCCGCGTCAACGGCCAGGTGAACTTCTCCGTCGTCAGCCGGGCCGTCGAACCGGTCGCCGTGGTCCTCGCCGAGCTGCTCGCCAACGCCACGAACTACTCCGCCCCCGGCACCCCGGTCGAGATCAACATCCAGGCCGTGCCGACGGGCGTCTGCCTCATCGTCGACGACGCCGGCCTCGGCATGGGCCAGGAGGAGAAGGACCGCGCGGCGGCCCTCCTCTCCCCCCAGGCCGCGATCAGCGTCTCCAGCCTGGGCATCCCGCCGCAGTTCGGTTTCGCCGTCTCCGGGATGCTCGCCGCCCGCTACGGCTTCCGGGTCTCGGTGGACTCCGTTTCCCCCTATGGAGGCGTACGCGCGGTGGTCCTCATCCCCGACGAACTGCTCACCACCGAGGCGCCGCCGGCCGCGGCGCCCGTCGAAGCACCCGAAGCGGCGGCCCCTCCCCACGCGCCGCAGGAGCAGCGGGTGCTCCAGGCCGACCAGTGGCAGGCCCCGGCTCCGGCACCCACCCCGCTCTTCCCGCCCGCCCCGCAGCAGCCCGACACCGCCACCCAGCCGCTGGCCCAGATCACCACCACCGCCGGGGGGCTGCCGAAGCGTCGTCGTAAGAGCCCGGTCTCCGCGGTGCCGTCAGCGGAACCGGAGCCCGTGCGCAGCAACGAGGAGACCGCCTCCCGACTCGGCGCGTTCCAGCGCGGCACCCGGTCCGGACGCGACACGACGACGACGGAAGGACCCGAGTTCCAGTGAACCCCGATCTGTCCTGGGTGCTCAACGACCTGCTCCAGGTACCCGGCGCCCGGCACGCGATCCTGGTGTCCGCCGACGGCCTCCTGCTCGCCAACTCCAGCGAGATCGGCCGGGACGACGCGGAGACCGTCGCCGCGGCGATGAGCTCCATGCAGTCCCTCAGCCGGGCCGTCGCTCCCTTCATCGGAACCCGTGAGCCGGGCCGCTGGCGGCAGACGCTCCTGGAGTACGAGGACGGCTGGATCTTCCTGATCGCCGCCGGCACCGGCGCGTACCTGGCCGCCACCGCCGCCGCCGACGTGGACATGGAGGCGATGTCCTTCCGGATGCAGCAGCAGGTCACCGCACTGGGGAAGGCGATGACCACGCCGCCCCGCCAGAACGCGAGCAGCGAAATATGACGGCGCCGGGCGAGGAGCAGCAGGTCAGCAGCGGGTTCGTCCGGTCCTACGTCATCACCGGCGGACGGGGGCTGCCCGACGCGGACGACCTCTCCCTGGTCACCCTGGTCACCCTCGCGCCCGACCGCCAGCCGCCGCCGAACCCGAGCCCCGAGGTCAGGGCGATCTGGGAGCTGTGCTCCGGCGGCTATCTGTCGGTGGCCGAGGTCGCCGGCCACCTCGGCCTGCCGGTCGGGGTGGCCCGTCTCCTGCTCCAGGATTTAAACCAGCAGGGACATCTGCTGCGCCGGAAGGCGCCGCCGCCTGCCCAGCTCGTTGACAGGAAGATCCTCGAAGAGGTGTTGCATGGACTCCAAGTCCGGTTCGGCTGAGAGCATCTACGTGCCGGACGCGGTGCAGCGCGCGGCGAAGATCCTCGTCGTCGGGCACTTCGCCGTGGGCAAGACGACGCTGATCGGCACACTGTCCGAGATCACTCCGCTGCGCACCGAGGAGCGGATGACCCAGGCCGCGGCCCAGGTCGACGATCTGCGCGGCGCCCCCGACAAGAAGACGACGACGGTCGCCCTGGACTTCGGGCGGCTGACGCTCAGCGACGAGCTGGTGCTGTACCTGTTCGGCACGCCGGGCCAGCAGCGGTTCGTGGAGCTGTGGGAGGACATGGCGCGCGGCTCGCTGGGCGCGCTGCTCCTGGTCGACCCGGCCCGGCTCGCCGACACGTTCCCCGTCATCGACCTGGTCGAGACGTACGGGCTGGAGTACGCGGTCGCCGTCAACAGCTTCGACCCGTACTCGCGGCACGCCGAGAACGAACTGCGCGAGGCGCTCGACCTGCTGCCGGACACCCCGGTCGTCTTCTGCGACGCCCGGGACCAGAACTCCTCCGCGCAGGCCCTGATCACCCTCGTCCGCCACCTGCTCGCGCACGCGGCCTGACCCACCCCCACACGTATCCCGAGCCGGGGCCGACCGGGCCCCGCGATCACACCGAGGAAGCCGACATGGACCCGCAGCCGGGAGCCACCCCGTACAGCGCGCCCGCCGGGTGCCCCATGCACCAGCAGCAGACGTCGCTGTACGGACCGGAGTTCGCCGCCGATCCGCACCGCTTCTACGACGCGTCCCGGGCACACGGCCCCGCCGCGCCCATCGAGCTGGCCCCCGGGGTGGAGGCCACGCTGATCGTGCAGCACGAGGCGGCGCTGCGGGTGCTTCAGAACCCGGCGCTGTTCGCCCGGGACTCGCGGCGCTGGGCCGCGCTGCGCGAGGGCGCCGTCCCCATGGACAGCCCCGTCCTGCCGATGATGGTGTACCGGCCCAACTGCCTCTTCACCGACGGCGCGGAGCACCTGCGGCTGCGCAAGGCGGTCACCGAGTCGCTGTCCCGGCTCAACAGCTCCAGGCTGAGCCGGGACGTCGAGCGGATCGCCGACTACCTGATCGACCAGTTCATCGAGCGCGGCACCGCCGATCTGCTCAACGAGTACGCCAAGCTCCTGCCGCTGCTGCTGTTCAACCAGCTCTTCGGCTGCCCCGGCGACATCGGCGACCGGCTGACCCGCTCGATGTCCGCCATCTTCGACGGCGAGGACGTGCTCCGCGCCAACACCGAGCTGACCGAGTGCCTGATGGAGCTGGTCGCGATCAAGCGCCGCCAGCCCGGCGAGGACATCACCTCCTGGCTGATCCAGCACCCGGCGGGGCTGCGGGACGAGGAGTTGAAGGACCAGCTGGTGATGCTGATGGGCGCGGGCGTGGAGCCGGAGCGCAATCTGATCGGCAACGCCCTGCTGCTGATGCTCGCGGGCGATCAGCCGGGCACGCCCGAGCGGCGCGGTTCGGGGCTGCTCGTCGAGGACGCGCTGGACGACGTCCTGTGGAACAACCCGCCGATCGCCAACTACGCGACGCACTACCCGGTGCGGGACATCGAGCTGGACGGGGTCGTGCTCAAGGCGGAGACCCCCGTACTGATCAGCTTCGCCGCCGCGAACAGCGACCCGGGGCTCACCGACGCCCGCCAGACCCTGAGCAAGGGCGCCCACCTGGCCTGGGGCGCGGGCCCGCACGTGTGCCCGGCCAAGTCCCCCGCGACGCTGATCGCGCTGACCGCGATCGAGAAGATCCTCAACACCGTCCCGGACCTCGCACTGGCCGTGCCCGCCTCGGGTGTGGCCTGGCGGCCCGGCCCGTTCCACCGGGCCCTGGTCGCGCTGCCCGTACGGTTCACCCCGACAGCCGCGCGGCGCGCGGGAACCGGGGCGCAGCCCCCGGCCCCGACCTCGGCCCAGCTGCCCGACCCGTTCCGGAACGCGCCCTCCGGCACGCCGGTGACGCCCCGTCACGCCCAGGAGCAGGCGAAGAAGCAGAAGGGCTGGTGGAGTTCGTTCCTCGACGTGTTCCGCGTATGACCCACAGGCTGACAATTCGCGTATGACAACGGGCATTTAGTGACGATTGCATGTGACGGGGGCAACAAAGAACGATGCTTGGCGCCGATATGCGGAGGGGTAGGTTCAGTGCGGTAACCACGGGCCTAGGTCGAGGAACTCTGCGTGAGCATCACTGGCGGTACAACCAGGACGCCCGACGGGCGGCGCGCGGTCATCGGTCTGCTCCGCAGACTCAATTCCCCGGAAGGACAGGCCGAGCCGTACGGAATACTCGCGGAGCTCCGGGCGATGGGTGACGTCGTCCGCGCTCCGTGGAACGGGTATTTCGTCACCGGCTTCGACACCTGTAGCCAGGTGCTCCGGGGCCGCAACTGGCTCGCCCCGGATCTCGCCTGGCAGCAGCGGCAGGACGACTCCAAGCAGTGGGACGCGATAGCGACCCGGGAGATGACCACCACGCTCGCCCGGCTCAACGCCCCCGAGCACACCTGCCAGCGCCGCTCCCTGGGCAACCTCTTCGACCGTTCCACCATCGAACGCCTCACCCCCGACGTCGAGCGCGACGCCGACCGGCTGCTGGACGAGCTGGCGGAGAAGCTCCGCTGGGGTGAGGCGGACTTCGTCTCCACCGTCAGCGAGCAGCTGCCGGTCATGACCGTCGGCGCCTGGCTGGGGATACCGCCCGAGGACTACCCGGACATCCTGGAGATCACCCACAACCAGGTGTTCGCCCAGGAACTGCTCCCCACCAAGTCGCAGCTCGCCGTCTCCGAGGAGGCGACCATGCGGCTGCGGGCCTACTTCACGGGTCTGGTGGCCCGCCGCCGGGCGGAGCCCCGCCACGACGTGCTGACCGGCTGGATCCACACCTGGGACGCGATGGAGCCGGACCGGGAGCGGGCGGACGAGATCCTCTACCGGCTCACCATGTTCGTCACCATCGCCTCGCTGGAGACCACCGCGACGCTGCTGACCTCGATGACCTCCCTGCTGACCGAGCCCGGCCGGTGGGCGTGGCTGCGGAAGTACCCGGAGCACATCGACGCGGCCGTCGACGAGGTGCTGCGCCACGACCCGCCCATCCACATCAACACCCGGATCGCCGCCGAGGACACCGTCCTGGCCGGGGTCCCGATCAAGAAGGACAGCATGATCCACGTCCTGTACGGCGCGGCCAACCACGATCCGCGGCGGAACCCGGATCCGGGCGCCTTCGACATCCTGCGCGGCGGCAGCCACCTCACGTTCGGCGGCGGGGTGCACTACTGCCTGGGCGCGGCGCTGGCCAAGCTGGAGGCGCGGACGCTGCTGGCGCGGATGCTGGATCGTTTCCCCACCCTGCACACCGTCTCGCGGCCGGTATACGCCCCCCGGATGGTCTTCAGACGGATCACCTCCCTGGGCGTGGCCCTGTGAAGCTCTCGCTCCCCGAATTCCTCACCCCGGCCGGCCGCTCCGAGGACCGCTCGCCGACGGTACGCACCCGGCGCGAGGGACCCGTCCTGTACGTGGAGCTGCACGCGCCGGACACCGGCAACGCGGTGACCGAGGCGATGCTCGACGAGCTGCTGGACGTCGTCGCCGCCCCGGACCCCGAGGTGCGGGTGCTGGTGCTCAGCGGCGCGGGGGACGACTTCTGCCTGGGCGGGGACCGCACCGAGTTCGCCGAGTGGCTGGAGGAGGACCCCGCGGGCCGGGGCATCCGGGTCGCCGGGGAGAAGGCCCGCCGGGTCTGCGAGGCGATCTCCGGCGGCCGGGCGGTGACCATCGCCCGGGTGCAGGGCAAGGCGGTCGGCGCGGGGTTCGCGCTGGCCCTCGCCTGCGATCTGCGGGTCGGCGCGGACACCGCCGCCTTCCGGCTGCCGGAGCTGGCGCTCGGGCTGCCGACCGCCTGGGGCGGGCTGCTGCCCCGGCTGATCCACGAGGTGGGCGCGGCCCGGGTCCGCGAGCTGATCCTCACCGGCCGGGCCTTCGACGCGGCCGAGGCCTACCAGCTGTCGGTGCTCCAGCGGGTGGTGCCGGAGGCGGAGCTGGACGCCGCGGTCGCCGCCTGGGCGAAGCCGGTGGTCCGCCGCCCGGAGGCCGCGCTGCGGGTCACCAAGGCGCTGCTGAACTCCTACGCCGCCGCCACCCGGCTGGCCGACCCCTCGTTCCTCGACGCGGAGCTGATGGCCTCGGTCGCCGCGGCCACCCGGCGCCCTCCGACGGGCGGCGGCAGGGCGGACGGGGCACACTCGTAAAAACCCGAGTGGGAGGTCTCCGGCGTGGACGTACCGGTGTGGCTCTGGATCGTGTTCGCCGTGACCGTCGTCGTCTCGCTGGCAGTCGACCTCCTGGCACACCGCAAGGCGCATGTCATCGGCTTCAAGGAGGCCGGGCTGTGGAGCGCGCTGTGGGTGAGCCTCGCGCTGCTCTTCGGCGCGGTCGTCTTCCTGACCCTCGGAACGACCGCCGGAACGGAGTACACGACCGCCTGGCTGCTGGAGAAGAGCCTCTCGGTCGACAACCTCTTCGTCTTCGCGCTGATCTTCGCGTATTTCAAGGTTCCCCGGGAGTATCAGCACCGGGTGCTCTTCTTCGGCGTCATCGGCGCACTGGTGTTCCGCGCGGTGTTCCTGACCCTCGGCGTCGCGGTGGTCAACCGCTTCACCTTCGTCCTGTTCCTCTTCGCCGCGATCCTTTTCTACAGCAGCTATAAAATCCTCAGCGGTCAGGAGGAGAATTTCGACCCCGGTAAAAGCTTCGCGGTGCGGCTGCTGCGGAAAGTGATGCCGGTCCAGGACCACTATTCCGGGACGCACTTCGTCGTCCGCGAGGAGGGGCGGCGGGTCGCCACTCCGCTGCTCGCGGTGGTCGCCGCGATCGAGGCGGCCGACCTGATCTTCGCGGTCGACAGCGTGCCCGCGGTGCTCGCGGTCAGCGACGACCTCTTCATCGTCTACACCAGCAACGCCTTCGCGATCCTGGGGCTGCGGGCCCTGTACTTCCTGCTGGCGGGGCTGCTGGACCGGTTCCACTACCTGAGCCACGGGCTGGCGGTCATCCTCGCCTTCATCGCCGTCAAGCTCATCCTCCAGGCGTCCCACAAGATGATCAGCACCTCGATCCCGGAGATCCCGTCGCCGGTGAGCCTCGCGGTGATCGTCGTCATTCTGGCCGTTTCGGTGACTCTGAGCATGCGCCGTTCGCCCGAGAATCCGGGCGGCACGGAAACGTCCGACGCCTCCGACGCCTCCGACGCCGATACGGACAAGTAGGGTCACGGAAAGCAACCCCATTCCCCATTCCCCGGCAACGCAAAGGGAAAGACTTCCCAAAATCCCCCGCGCCGCCTATCGTGAGTAAATGGCAAGCAAAGAGCGTGACACCCGACAGCGGGCCGCTTTCATGTGCCCGGCCTGCAAGCAGCCCGTCCCTTCCGAGATCCACCGGCACAAGTCCCTCGGGATCTTCGTCCCCGTCTGGCGCGCGGGTCCCTGCGAGAACCCCTCCTGCGCGGAGTACGCCGCGCAGGAGCGGCCCGCCCGGCACCGGACCGGCTCCTCCTGACCGGGAGCACCGGCCTCCTCAGCCCACGGACAGACGCTCGGTGAGACGCGCCTTCGCCGCCGGCCACTCGTCGGCCAGCAGTGAGAAGTAGACGCTGTCCCGCCAGCTCCCGTCCGGCCGCCGCCGGTGCCTCCGGAGCACCCCTTCGCGCCGCGCCCCGAGCCGGGCGATGGCCGCCTGCGAGCGCTCGTTGCGGTGGTCGGTCTTCAGCTGGACGCGCCCCATGCCCAGCTCCTCGAAGGCGTGCGTCAGCAGCAGGAGCTTCGTCTCGGTGTTCACGGCCGAGCGCCAGTGCGCCCGGCCGTACCAGGTCCAGCCGATCTCCAGGCGCTCGTCCGCCACCGCCACGTCCAGATACGTGGTCCAGCCGACGGCCCGCCCGCTCGGACGGTGGACGACGGCGAACGGCACGTACCCCGCGTCGCCCAGCACCCCCGCCATGCGCTCGCGCAGCTCCTCGCGGGTCCGGGGCGCAGGGCCGCCCTGCCAGCGCCACACCTCCTCGTCCCCACCGCCCGCCGCGAAGAGGTCGTCGAGGTGGCCGAAGGTCAGCGGGACCAGTTCGACGTGCTGCCCGGTCAGCGTCACGGGCCGAGGAGGAAGTGCGGACATGGACCGATCCTACCCTCCCGCACCTTCGCACTAGCGCACACCATCTATGCACTAGTGCATAGATGGTGTGCGGATCGTCCGACGCGCGGACCGGCCCCCGGCTGACTAGCGTTGCCGGTGCGGGCAGGGGCCCGTACGGGTGGGGCCGACGACAGGGACTCCAGGGAAGGACCGGCACCATGGCTGTACAACCCGAGGGCACTCCATGCTGGGCGGACGCCATGTTCGCCGACGTCGAGGGCGCCAAGAGCTTCTACGGTGACGTACTCGGCTGGACGTTCGGCGAGAGTGCGTCGGAGTTCGGCGACTACACGCAGGCGTACGCGGACGGAAAGGCCGCGGCAGCCGTCGTCCCGCCGATGCCGGGCGCGGAGGGCCACTCGGCGTGGTGCCTGTACCTCGCGTCGCCGGACGCGGCGGCCACCGCGGAGAAGGTCCGCGCCGGCGGCGGCGAGGTGCTGATGGAGCCGATGCGGGTCGACGACTTCGGGACGATGGCCCTGGCCCGCGACCCCGGCGGAGCCGTCTTCGGCATCTGGCAGGCCGGCAGCCACGAGGGGTTCGAGACGGAGATGGGCGCGCCCGGCGGGTACTGCTGGGGTGAGGTCTTCACCCGGGACCCCGAGAAGGCGGACGCGTTCTACCCCTCGGTCTTCCCCTACACCGTGCGGAAGTTCGACGACGCGTCGATGGACTTCTCCCTGTTCGACGTCCAGGGGGAGACGGTCCTGGGCCGGATGGCGATGGGCGACGACTTCCCGCCGGAGGCACCCGCGTACCTGAACGTCTACTTCGCCGTGCCGGACTGCGACGCCGCCGTGTCGAAGGCGACCGAGCGCGGCGGGGTGCTGCGGTCCGGGCCGGAGGACAGCCCGTTCGGCCGGTTCGCGACGCTCAGCGACCCGCAGGGCGCCTGGTTCACCGTGGTCGACGTGACCACCACCGAGGGCGAGATGCCGACGACGAGCCCGGTGACCTGACCCGGGGCCGTCACCCCGTACGGGCCGCGACCGGCGAACCGGCGCGGCCCGTACGCGCACCCGGCGGGGTCGACGCGCACCCGGGCTCGCCGGTACGCGCTCCCCGCACCCACAGCCGTACGTTCCTCCAAGCCCTCCCGCACCTGCGGTGGAACATCGTCCAGAGAATGGCAAACGCCAGCTCACATGGCCTAGCGTGGCGCACATGCAGTCCTACACAATCGGCCAGGCAGCACGACTTCTCGGGGTCAGCCCCGACACCGCACGCCGCTGGGCGGACGCCGGCCGGGTCGCGACCCATCGCGACGAGGCCGGCCGCCGTCTGATCGACGGCCGCGCGCTGGCCGCCTTCTCGATCGAGGTCGGCCAGGGCACGGGCGGCGAGGACGAGGCCGCGTACACCTCGGCCCGCAACGCGTTCCCGGGCATCGTCACCGCGGTGAAACTCGGCGACGTCGCGGCCCAGGTCGAGATCCAGGCCGGTCCGCACCGGCTCGTCTCGCTCCTGACCCGGGAGGCGGTGGAGGAGCTGGGCCTTGAGGTCGGCATGCGGGCGACCGCCCGGGTGAAGTCGACCAGCGTGCACATCGACCGCGTCTGAGACCGGCCGACGACGAGAATCCAAGGAGCCCGACCCTCATGTCCCCGCTGATCGGCCACCGTCGTGTGGTCAGCCCCCGCCGCGCGGCCGCCGCCGTCCTGACCACCGCCCTCCTGATCCCGCTCGCCGCCTGCGGTGACGACTCCGGATCGGCCAGGGGCGAGGGCAGCGGCTCGGCAGCCGCGACGGGCGCCCCGAAGGCCGACCTGACCGTGCTGGCCGCCTCCTCCCTGACGGACGTCTTCAAGGCGGCGGGGGCGGCGTACGAGAAGGAGAACCCGGGCACGAAGGTGACGTTCTCCTTCGCCGGCTCCCAGGAACTGTCCGCCCAGGTCAAGCAGGGCGCCCCCGCCGACGCTCTGGTCACCGCCGACACGAGGACGATGGACGGCCTCTCCGGCGACACCGGGAAGCCGACCATCATCGCCAAGAACAGGCTCGTCATCGCCACCGGCGAGGGCAACCCGGCGGAGGTCGGGAGCCTGGAGGACCTCGCCGACCCGAAGCTGAAGGTCGTCCTGGCAGCCCCCGAGGTGCCGGTGGGCCGCTACGGCGCGCAGATCCTCGACGCGCAGAACATCGAGGTGAAGCCGGTCTCCCAGGAGCCCAACGTCCGCGCGGTCCTGTCCAAGGTCTCGCTCGGCGAGGCCGACGCCGGGCTCGTCTACAGGACCGATGCCGCGACCGCCACCGACAAGGTCGACGCGATCGACATCCCGGACGGGCAGAACGCCATCGCCTCCTACCCGGCCGCCACGCTGAAGACGTCGCAGCACAGCGAGGCCGCCGCCGCGTTCGTCGCCTGGCTCTCCACGCCCGCCGCGCAGACGATCCTCCGGGGTGCGGGCTTCCAGCAGCCGTGACCGCACCCGGGCCCGGCAGCCCCGCACCGTCCGACAGGCGGGCCCGCTGGGCACCGCACTCCGAGCCCTACGAGGTCACCGATGAGACGTCCCGGCCGCCGCCGCACCGCAGGAGCCCGCGCACCCCTGCTGCTGACGGTGCCCGCCCTGCTGGCCGTGGCGTTCCTGATGCTGCCGCTCGCCGGGATCCTGGTCCGCACCTCCTGGGGCGAGCTCGGCGCCCACCTCACCGCCGAGGCCACCACCGAGGCCCTGCGGCTCTCCCTGCTGGTCTCGCTCTGGTCCCTCGGTCTCTCGCTCCTGCTCGGGGTGCCGCTGGCCTGGCTGCTGGCCCGGGTGCCGTTCCCCGGCAAGGCGTTCGTCCGCTCGCTGGTGCTGCTGCCGATGGTCCTGCCGCCCACGGTCGGCGGCGTCGCCCTCCTGCTGGCGTTCGGGCGGCGCGGGCTGCTCGGCCCCTGGCTGGAGGACACCTTCGGCGTCACGCTCCCCTTCCACACCTCGGGGGCCGTGCTGGCGGCGACGTTCGTCGCGATGCCGTTCCTGGTCATCTCGCTGGAGGGCGCGCTCGGCGGGCTGCGCCCCCGGTACGAGGAGACCGCGGCCTCGCTGGGGGCCTCGCCGGTCCGGGTGTTCCTCACCGTGACGCTGCCGATGGTCGCCCCCGGGCTGATCGCCGGAGCCGCCCTGACCTGGGCGCGGGCGCTCGGCGAGTTCGGCGCGACCATCACCTTCGCGGGGAACCTCCCCGGCACCACGCAGACCCTGCCGCTCCAGGTCTATCTGCTGCTCCAGGACTCGCCGGAGGCCGCCACCTCGGTGTCCCTGCTGCTCCTGGCCATCGCGATGATCGTCCTGATCGCGCTCCGGGGCCGCTGGACCGGCACCCCGGGCGACCGCCGGAACCCCGCGAGCCGGACGGCGGCGGCCCGCCCGGACGAACCGGCGGCCACCGTCCCGGACCCGCTCCCCGAGCCCGCCGCCGACCCGCCGGCGAAGACCGCGCCGGAGCTCTGGCCGCTGCACGCCGACGTCACCGGCTTCACGCACCTCACGCTGGACGCCCCGGGCTCCACCACCATCGCGGTGGTCGGCCCCAACGGCGCGGGCAAGACGACGCTCCTGCGGGCCCTCCTCGGCCTCACGCCCCGCGCGCACGCCGCCCTGCGCCTCGGCGACAGCGACGTCACCGCACTCCCCCCGCACCGCCGGGGCGTCGCCTGGGTCCCCCAGGACGGGGCGCTCTTCCCGCACCTGAGCGCCCTGGCCAACACGGCGTACGGGCTCCGCGCCCACGGCGTCCCCCGCTCCGCGGCCCGGCGCGAGGCCCAGGACTGGCTGGACCGCCTCGGGGTGGGCCACCTCGCCCACCGGAGGCCCGCCCAGCTCTCCGGCGGGCAGGCCCAGCGGGTCGCCCTGGCCCGCGCACTGGCGGCCCGCCCCCGCCTCCTGCTCCTGGACGAACCGCTCGCCGCCCTCGACCAGACCACCCGGGCCCGGGTGCGGCACACCCTGCGCCGGCACCTCGCGGACTTCGGCGGGGTCTGCCTGATCGTCACCCACGACCCGGTCGAGGCGGTCTCGCTGGCCGACCGGGTCCTGGTGCTGGAGGACGGCCGGGTCCTCCAGGACGAGCCGCCCACCGAGGTCACCCGGCACCCGCGCTCGCCGTGGGTGGCCCGGATGCTGGGCCGCAACGCCTGGCCCGGCACCGCGACCGCCGACGGCCTGGCCCTGGCGGGCGGCGGACACCTCGTGGTCGCCGAACCCCTCCCGGCGGGCACGGACGCCCTCGCGGTCATCGCGCCGGAAGCCGTCTCCGTACACCGGGAACGCCCCACCGGCTCCCCCCGCAACGTCTGGCCCGGCACCGTCCGTGAGATCACCTCGGGCGGCAGCCGGCTGCGGCTGCTGATCACCTCCGCCGAGGCCCCGGACCTGGTCGCGGAGATCACCCCGGGGGCCGCCGCCGAGCTCGGCATCGCCGACGGGAGCACCGTCTGGACCAGCGTGAAGGCCACCGAGGCGACGATCGTCCCGCTGTAGGCGGAAGGCGTCGGCGGGAAGGCGTCGGCGGGAAGGCGTCGGCGGAAGGTGTCGGCGGAAGGTGTCGGCCGGTCCCGTCCGGGAACCAGAACCCCGCCGCACACGTACTCCAGTACGACGCGACAGAAAAACACGCGATCAGGGAGACACGCGGCGGAGAACAAACACGCGGCGGAGAACACGGAGAAACGGGGACCTCATGGCACTGTTCGGCAACGCCCACACGATCAATCCGGCCACCGCCCAGCAGGACTACGCGCGGCTGCTCGGACAGGGCGAGCAGGTGCACGCCGCGTTCCTGCTGATCCGCGACACGATCCTGTTCACGGACCGGCGGCTGATCCTCGTCGACAAGCAGGGCATCACCGGCAAGAAGACGGAGTACCACTCCGTCCCGTACCGCAGCATCACGCACTTCTCCGTGGAGACGGCCGGGACGTTCGATCTCGACGCGGAGCTGAAGATCTGGATCTCGGGCAGCGCGACCCCGCTCCAGAAGACGTTCACCAAGGGCGTCGACATCTACGAGGTGCAGGCCATACTGACCCAGTTCGTCGCCCGGTAGCCGAGCCGTCAGAGGTCGGACGTACGGGCGCAGACGTACAGGCGCAGACGTACAGGCGCAGACGTACAGGCTCAGACGTACGGGCTCAGACGTACGGGCTCAGACGTACGGGCGCAGCCGGGCCGACGCCGAGTGCCCGGGGGCGGCGGCGCGCAGCTTCGCCGCGCGCTCCCGCAGCTCGGGCAGCAGCCCGTAGAGCGCGTCGCCGGGGCAGCGGGTCTCGAAGCTGTCGCGGTGCCCGGAGATGACGTGCAGCCGGGCCACCTGACCCTCGTCGAAGCGGCTCTCGTCGTTCGTCGAGACCAGGTCGACCGTGCCCAGCGGATCCGCCCCGGGCCGCAGTTTCCAGGCGGCCAGCTTCACGATCGCGTCCATCATCGGCTTCGGGACCTCGGCGCCCGCGCCGAAGTTCCCGATCGCCGCGATGCCGACCGTGTCGGTGTTGAACCCCTTGGTGTGGGCGCCGAGCACCGAGCGGCCGACCCCGCCGGCGCGGCCCTCGTAGATGGTTCCGCAGCGGTCGACGAGGAAGTTGTAGCCGATGTCGTCCCAGCCGTCCTGCCGGATGTGGTCGCCCTGGACGGCCCGGATCAGGCGGGGCGCGTCCGCGCAGTCGTAGTCGTTGGGGTTGCCGGTGTGGTGGACGAACACCGCCCGCGCCGCGCCCGTGTAGTGGGGCCCCTCCCGGACCAGCTCCTCGTCCGCGTGCCATTCCCGGCGGCTGACGACGGCCGGCTGCGGCAGTCCGCGCGGCGGGCGGGGCCCGGAGGCCAGCTCCGACCCCGGCGCGCGGGACGCCGGGCCGTCCCCGAACACGAGGAGGGCCAGGGGCACGACCAGAACGCCCAGGACGATTCGGCGGGACCACATGTACTCCACCCTGCGGTCCGGCCTCCGGCTTCGCAGGGGAGCGGGCCGTTCGGGTGACAGGTCACCGGTCGGGGAGCTTCATCCGGAACGAGACCTCACCAGGCCTCACCGGTCTCCGCCGCCCGGCCCGGCACGGCCCGGCCCCCGTCGCCCTCCTCCCGGCCCAGCAGCCGGAACGCGAGCAGCGGGAACACCAGCACCGACACCATCGCGGCGGCGACCAGGGCGGCGGCCTCGCCCGCCCCGATCACCTTCTCGTCGAGGCCGATCGCGGTGATCGCGACCACCAGCGGCAGACAGGTGGACGCGAACAGCCCGAGCGCGGACCGCGAGGCACGCCCCGTCAGGTCGCGCGGGGCCAGCAGATACGCCGGAACCCCGCGCACCAGCAGGAACAGCAGCAGGAAGACCGGCAGGAGCAGCAGCGGGCGCCCGCCGTCCAGGAGCGCCGCGAGGTCGAAGTCGATGCCCGTGACGATGTAGAAGAACGGCACGAGGAAGCCGAAACCGATCGCCTCGATCCGCCCCAGGATCTCCCCGCTGCGCTCGGGCACCGCCCCTTGGAGGACGAGCCGGGTCAGCATCCCGGCGGCGAACGCGCCGAGCAGGGTGTCCAGGCCGAAGACGTGGGCGAGACCCAGCATCCCGGCGAGCATCAGCATCACGAAGCGGACCGCGAACTGGCCGCTGGAGTGCAGGGTCACGGCGATGAGCCGGGCGAACCACGGCGGCCGGGGCCGCATCGCCCAGAACACCGCGCCCGCCGTGACGACCGCGAACACGGCCAGCACCGCCCCCGCCGCACCCGGGCTCCGGCCGCTGAACAGCAGGGCCATCGCGATGATCGGACCGAACTCCCCGACCGACCCGAATGCCATCACCACCGACCCGAACCGTCCCTCCAGCCGCCCCGAGTCCCGCAGGATCGGCAGCACCGCGCCCAGCGCCGTACTGGTCAGCGCGGTGCCGATGACCAGGCTCTTCGCCAGGTCCGCCCCGCTGAGCAGCAGCGCGACGCCGAGCCCGGCGGCGAACGAGAGGAACCACGCCCCACCGGCCCGGCGCAGGGTGGGGCCGCGGACCTCCGCGAACCGGATCTCGTAACCCGCGAGGAAGATCAGCATCGAGAGCCCGAGGTCGGCCAGGGTGTCGATGACCCGGTCGTGGTGGGCCCAGCCGAGCACGTCCGGCCCGGCCAGGACACCGAGCACGATCTCGAAGATGACGACGGGGACCGGCAGCCACCGCCCGGTCGCGTAACCGAGCAGCGGGGCGAGAACCGCCAGGGCCATGATCAGGACGAGGGTCCCGGGGTGCTCCATCGCTCGTGTATAGCAAGGAACACCCCGGAATCACCCGTTATGACACCCTGTCGGACCTGGCTCGGTCCGGGCAGTGGACGTCCCGGGCCGGCCGACCGGAAGTGACACATGCCACGGGGACCGGAGGGAACGCCTCCGCGTTCTAGGGTGTCAGGATGCCTTCCCCCCTCACCTCCGAGCAGCCGCGCCCCACCGCCGCTGCCGGCGCCCCGGCGACCGGAACGCCGCCGCCCGACGGCGGCCGCGACCACTTCTTCGACAACGCGAAGTACCTGGCGATCGTCCTGGTGGCGGTCGGACACGCGTGGGAGCCCCTGCCCCCCGGCCGCCTCGTGGAAGCGGCGTACACCTTCGTCTACACGTTCCACATGCCGGTGTTCATCCTGATAGCGGGCTATTTCTCGCGGAACTTCGAACTGCGGCCGGACCGGGTGTGGAAACTGGTCACCAGCCTGCTGGTGCCCTACGTCCTGCTCGAAGTCCTCTACACGCTCTTCCACCGGGCGACCCGCGACCCGGACTTCGCCCTCTCGCTGCTGGAGCCCTACTGGCTGCTGTGGTTCCTGCCCGCCCTGTTCCTCTGGCGGCTGTCCACCCCGCTCTGGCAGACCGTGCGCTTCCCCGTGCTGGTCTCCCTCGCCATCGCCGCCCTGGCGACGGTGTCACCGGCCGCCGACGGGAGCCTCCAGATCCAGCGCATCCTGCAGTTCCTGCCGTTCTACGTACTCGGCCTGCGGCTGCGCTCGGAGCACTTCACGGCTCTCCGCTCCACCTGGGTGCGGGTCGCCTCGGTGCCGGTGTTCGTGGCCGGGATGCTGCTGGCGTACTGGCTGGTGCCGCGGACGTCGACCTCGTGGTTCTTCCGGAAGAACAGCACCGAGGAACTCAGCGTCTCCGAGTGGACGGGCCCGACCGCCACGCTCCTGCTGTTCGTGGCCGCGATCGTGCTGGGCGCGTGCTTCCTCGCCTGGGTGCCCAGGGGCCGCGGCTGGATGACCACGCTCGGCACCTGCACGCTGTACGGGTACCTGCTCCACGGCTTCGTCGTCCGGGGGCTGCGGTACGGCGGCTTCTACGACGACCCGTTCTTCGACACCACGATGGGCACGGTCGCCGTCACCCTGGGCGCGGTCGTCATCATGACCCTGCTCTGCACGCCCCCGGTCCGGTGGCTGCTGCGTCCGCTGCTGGAGCCGCGCATGACGTGGGCCCGGCAGAGACCACCGGCCGCCCGCGCGTCCTGAGACACCGAACGGCCGGGAGCAGGGGACGATCCGAGGGAGGCCCCGGGGAGGTCCCGGGGAGGTTCAGTCCACGATGATGTTGTGGCCGAGGACCGCGAGGTGTTCCAGCACGTCCTCCAGCGGATCGTCGATCTGGCCCGTCGAGATCAGGGCCACCTGCGGGCCGTTGTGCGCGTTGGTGTGCGTCTCGTCGGCGTACGCGGCGGTGGCGGGCAGCAGGAACGCCACCACAGTCACGCCCAACACCGTCAGCTTCCTCATCATGGCGGCGATCATCGCACGCCCCGCGACGCCCGAAGTCGGCGTCGCGGGGCGGGAGTACAGGTCTCAGACCCCGTCGGCCCGGGGTGCGGACACCGCTCCGGGAGCCTCGCTCCGCGCCTCGGCCGGAGTCCCCAGGAGCGCGGAGGCCGTCTCCAGCGGGGTACGGGCGGGGGCTGGGGCCGGCACGGCCGACTCGGCGGTGCGGCAGGTGAAGCCGAGCTTGGACAGCGCCCGGACCACCTCGGCGGAGCTGAAGTCCCGGCGGTCCTGGCGGGTGATGACCTCACCCACCTGCTTGACGGGGTAGACCCGGCGGCTGATGACCACCGCGTCACCGGTGACGGGTTCGGGCTTGATGCCCTTCATCGAGTCCTCCACCTCGTTCTTGAACAGATCGAAGGGGAAGCGGGCGATGACACAGCGCATGGTTCCTCAACAGGGGTCGAGTGCACGGGGGACGTGTCGAGTGCACGGAGGGGGGACGTAAGGGAGCCCGGATACGCCCTAGGGGGTGCCCGGTGGATCAGGGCCGGGAAGGGCGCGGCGTCTGGTGCGGTGCATCGCAAGGCGCCGGAGCGTCCTCATCGCGGAGCGATTCGGGCGTTTCGGCAACGCCGCGAGGCGCCGTGCCAGGGGCCGTGACCCCGGTCATGATCCGCCGGACACGCCCTAGGGGCCCGGTGCGCACGCGCCGGCGGGGGGTCGCCGGGCGTACGGGGCGGCCGGCGGCGGACCGCCGGCCGCACGGATCACGCGGCGCGGTTGTTCCGGCGCTGCGCCGCGGCCGCGCGGGCCTCGGGCGTCGGCACGCCGGGACGACGGCCCCGGGCCGGAGCCCCGCTGCCGCCGCGCTTGGTGCCGCGGCCCATGAACGCGCCGCCGCGGCTGCTGCCGCGCTCCTTGGCCGGGGCGGAGATGACGACCGGGACGCCGGAGGGCGCCTGCGCACCGGTGATCCGGCTCAGCTCGGCCTCGCCGGAGCGGACCTGGGCGATCTGCGGGGTGATCCCGGCGTCCGCCATCAGCCGGGTCATCTCGCGGCGCTGGTTCGGCAGCACCAGCGTGACGACGCTGCCGGACTCCCCGGCGCGGGCGGTACGGCCGCCGCGGTGCAGGTAGTCCTTGTGGTCGCTCGGCGGGTCCACGTTGACGACCAGGTCGAGGTTGTCGACGTGGATGCCGCGCGCCGCGACGTTGGTGGCGACCAGCACCGTGACGTGACCGGTCTTGAAGCGCTCCAGGGTGCGGGTGCGCTGCGGCTGGGACTTGCCCCCGTGCAGCGCCGCCGCCCGGACCCCGCTGTGCAGCAGGTGGTCGGTGAGCTTGTCCACCGCGTGCTTGGTGTCCAGGAACATGATCACCCGGCCGTCGCGGGCCGCGATCTCGGTCGTGGTGGCGTACTTGTCCGTGCCCTGGACGTACAGGACGTGGTGCTCCATCGTCGTGACGGCACCGGCGGACGGGTCGACGGAGTGCACGACCGGGTCCTTCAGGTAGGTCCGCACCAGCAGGTCGACGTTGCGGTCCAGGGTGGCCGAGAAGAGCATCCGCTGCCCGTCCGGGGTCACCTGGTCGAGCAGCTCGGTGACCTGCGGCATGAAGCCCATGTCGGCCATCTGGTCGGCCTCGTCGAGGACGGTGATGGTGACGCGGTCCAGCCGGCAGTCGCCGCGCTCGATCAGGTCCTTGAGGCGGCCCGGCGTCGCGACGACGACCTCGGAGCCACCGCGCAGCGCGCTGGCCTGGCGGCCGATGGACATGCCGCCGACCACGGTGGCGATGCGCAGCTTCAGCGACCGGGCGTACGGGGTGAGCGCGTCGGTGACCTGCTGGGCCAGCTCCCGGGTGGGAACGAGGACCAGGGCGAGCGGGCGCTTGGCGTCGGCGCGGCGGCCGGCGGTGCGGGCCAGCAGCGCGAGGCCGAAGGCGAGCGTCTTGCCCGAGCCGGTGCGGCCGCGGCCCAGGACGTCCCGGCCGGCCAGCGAGTTCGGCAGGGTGGCCGCCTGGATCGGGAAGGGCACGGTCATGCCCTCGGCGACCAGTGCCGCCTTCAGCGGTGCGGGCATCTCCAGCTCGCCGAAGGTCTCGGCGGCGGGGAGGGCCGGGGTGACGGTCACCGGCAGGGCGAACTCGCCCTTGACGCCGGAGGCGGAGCGGCGGCCGTAGCCACCGGACCGGCCGGAGCCGCCGGAACCGCCGGAGCGCTTGGGTCCGCCGCCGAAGCCCGCGGCGCGGCGCTCGCCGCCGCCACCGGAGTAGCGGGGGGCACCGCCGCCGGAGCGGGTGCGGGAGAATCGGTCGTTCGAGCGGGGTGTGCGTTCGCGGTTCATCTAGAACCTTTCCTCGATGGGGCACGTATCGAGGGATTCTTTTTCGGGAAGCGACCGTGAACGGCACCCAGAATCGCAAGAACGAGCCGATGAAATGACAAAAGAAAACGAAGCCCGGCCGCCGGGAAACAGTGCACCGGACGCGGCTTCGTCGAGGGGCGCGCAGAGCGGGCCCCGGAAACGACAACGAGCCGGGGCCCGCACCCCAAGGTGCGGGCCCCAGCTGCGCAGTACTACCTGAGTGATCAGGCGGGGGTGATGTTCTCGGCCTGCGGGCCCTTCTGGCCCTGCGTGACGTCGAAGTTCACCTTCTGGCCCTCCTGCAGCTCACGGAAGCCGGAGGCGGCGATGTTGCTGTAGTGAGCGAAGACGTCGGCGCCGCCGCCGTCCTGCTCGATGAAGCCGAAGCCCTTTTCCGCGTTGAACCACTTCACGGTGCCAGTAGCCATGTCATATCTCCTTAGGGGCAGAGCCCGCGGGCCCACACTGTGCGGACCCCACGTCGCCGCGATGATTACCCCGTCCGGAAGAACACCGGAAATACAAAAGTGTGCCCGCCGACATCCGACCGGCAAGAACACTTGAAGTTTTTGGGAACCACAACTGCAACTGAGATCAACACTAGCACGATGAGGCCGGGAGAGGCGGGTGCCTAATATCACCGGCCGCGTCGGAACAGACCGTGAAGAGAAAAGCCTCATCGCGCATTGCGCGAAATTCTGTGCTGACGAATGCAGATATCCCCCCGGGGGCGCGTGACACCCCGCGCGACCCGCGGCGCGGCGCCCGTCAGCGCCCGGCGGGACCGCCGGAGCGGGCGGACCGGCCGCGCAGCTCCTCGTTGAGGCGCAGCGCCTCCTCCAGCTGGTCCTCCAGGATGACGATGCGGCAGGCGGCCTCGATGGGCGTGCCGGCGTCGACCAGGTCGCGGGCGCGGGCGGCGATGCGCAACTGGTAGCGGGAGTAGCGGCGGTGGCCGCCCTCGGAACGCAGCGGGGTGATCAGCCGGGCTTCGCCGATCGCCCGGAGGAACCCCGGCGTCGCACCGATCATCTCCGCGGCTCGCCCCATCGTGTAGGCGGGGTAATCGTCGTCGTCGAGCCGGTCGGTGGCGTGCGAGGGGGTCTCCGGGGGCATCTGCACCTCTTCCGTCACGCGCGACCGGAGGAGCCGGGCGCCGTACGCCTGCGGGGTGCGCCTCTGCTGCGTACACCTGTTTCACGTGACTGCACAAGAAACCCTAAACGCCCGGCAAGGCCATGTCTATCGCGGCCGGAACAGATTCGGACCACCGGGAAGGACACGGCGGACCCACCCCCACGGATCGCTGACCGACCGGTCAGTTGTCGCCGGGAGGACCGTGGGGCCATAATGCACGCGTAGCCCTTCACGCATCCCCCGTCGTGAAGGGCTACACCCCTGTCCGGAGCCCGCTCCGGGCGCCGTGGGGCACAGGATCCTTCACGGGCAAGGGACTCCCCTCGTGGTCCCCTGCCCGTGTTTTTTCGAGTTAACAGTGACGTAGAGTGTTTGCGCAAGCTCAGTTCCGACTCCGAAGTGATCCTGGAGGCCCGGATGGCCATGGACGACGGCGACGAACGCGGTCCTGAACCCGTCGAACCCCCCGGTCCGGACGAGCTTCCCCGCCTCGGCACGCTGCGGGAAAAAGTCGAGTACATGGTCGAGAAGACCTTCCCCGGCCAGAAGATCTCGGGCCGGGTCTTCGCCGAGCTGGTCCGCGACCGCGGCGGTGCGCTGTCACACAGCTACTTCTCCAACATCCTGGCCGGCAAGGTCACCCAGCCGTCCGAGGACATCCTCAAGGCCCTCGGCCTGGGGTTCGGCGTGGACTGGCGCTTCTTCAAGGAGGAGTCCGAGGTCGTCGACGACGTCGTCGCCGGACTCCAGTTCCTGGCCAAGCGACGCACCGGGGAGATCAGCGGCCTGGCCGGCCGGGGCCTGGACGACGACGGGCTCCCGCCGGAACTGCTGCGGTTCGCCCTGTCCCTGCTGGAGGACGCGGTCCGGGAGAAGGACGAGCCGGAGGGGCGGGGACAACCGGAGGGGCGGGGATAAAGCGGCGGCAACGATTCCGCCTCGAACCACCGCCCGGCGGGTCCGGCAGCGTAGCGTCTTGGTCATGTCCCTGCGGAAACTGCGGAAAGAGTGCGAGGCCGGGCTCGCCGACCTGCCCATCCCGGTTCCCTTCACGGTGGACAAGCTCGTCGCCAACATGGAGGAGGCGAGCGGGCGCACGATCCGGCTGCACGAGATGCCGGACCGCCTCGCCCGCGTCAACGCCGCCTGCGGACTGCGCCTGAAGGCGGGCGGCACCAGCCTCGTCCTCTACCGCCGCCGGCCGACCGCCTACCAGACCCAGCACGTGATCCTGCACGAGCTGTGCCACGAGTGGTTCGACCACGGGACGACGCTCGACGCGGAACAGCTCCGGACGCTCCTCCCGGTCTTCGACACCTCGCTGATCGCCCGGATGATCTCCCCGGCCGCCGCCGCGTCCTTCGCCTCCGGCGGCGGCACCGTCCAGGCCCGCGCTCAGTACGCGACCCATGACGAACGCATGGCCGAATTCGGTGCCTCCCTGATCCCCCGGATGGCGCGGGATCTCACCACCGATGACATGGTGGGGCGGCTGGACAACTCCCTGTCCCGCCCGGTGGCCCACCGACGGCGTGGTCTCTTCCCCGGAAGACGGTCCGGCGACGCCTGACACGTGCCACCGACCCCCACCCGCGGGCCCCCCGCCCCGCGCTCCCGACCCGAGGACGAACACCGCCGTGACCCCCCTCGATCTCGCCGGCTACCTGATAGCCGGCCTGATGACGGCCGTTGCCCTGTGGCGTATGCCCGCTGCCCTGTGGGGCGACGAGGAGGACCGCAGACGGCGGGCCCTGTGGGGCTGCTACGCCGGATTCGCCATCGCCCTGTGGACGAAGACCGAGGCGGTGCGCATCGGTCTGAACAACAGCGCCGTCACCGACCTCGCCGTCCTCATCAAGCACTACACCGCCACCGTGGCAATTCTGGCCATCCTCAGCTACATCGTGGCCATCTACGGCAGCTACCCCGAAGCGGGCGCGGTCCCCCGCCACGTACGGTTCGCGCGGCTCGTCCAGAAGCTGGCGGCCAAGGCCTCCGTCGCCACGCTGATCCTGCTGACCGTCCTCTTCTTCACCGTCGTCGACCGCTCCGAGCCCTCGGACCGCTTCGTCTCCGACCACGCCGGGGAGTGGGGCGCCACGCTCTACATGAGCGTCTTCTACCTCTACCTCGGGGCCGCGTCCGCCGTGTGCGCCTTCCAGTGGGCGCTGGCCACCCTCGACACCCGGCGCCGCCATCTGCGCATCGGGCTCGGGATGATGACGTTCGCGATGTTCATCGGCGTCGGTTACACCGTCAGCCGCACCCTGTTCCTGTGGATCAGCGTGGTGGACGAGCCGAGCGAGGCGTTCGCCCTGCGGTTCGACCAGGTCACCGAGGCCGCGCAGCTGGTGCTGTTCGCCTTCTTCGCCCTCGGCGCTTCCGTCCCCGCCTTCGCGGCCGGCGCCCGCCGGGCGCGGCTGTGGCGGGCCCAGGTCCGGCTGCACGCCCTCTGGTACGAGCTGATGGCCGCGTTCCCGGACCAGCCGTTCGACCCGCCCGCCCCGCTGGCCCGTGAGCTGACCCGGTTCAACGCCCCGGCCGACCTGCGGGTGGACCGCTGGGCCGCCGACATCGCGGACGCCGCCGAGAAGCTGCGCCACTACGTGCCCGACGGGCTGCTCGCCGCCGCCGGAAGGGCCGCCGCCCGCGACACGGACGACCCGCGCAGGACCGAATCCCTCACGGACGCCTACTGGATCCGGGCCGCCCTGCTCGCGAAGGACTCCGGCGCGCCCGCCGGGGCGGCCGCGACGGTCGCCGCCCAGCACGCGGCGGACCAGGACGGCGAGGTGGCCCGGCTGGTCCGGGTCGCCGCCGCGTACCGGACGGTCGACGAGGAGCGTGCCCGCGCCGTCCTCGCGGCCGCGACGGCCGAAACCACCCGCACGACGGAGACGAACGTATGACGGAGACGAACGCATGACCGGCACCACGACCGGCGAGGGGGCCCCCACCGCCTCCGCCCGCACGGCCTCCGTGGCGCGCACCGTCACCGACGTCCTCCAGCCGCGCAACGTCCTGCTGGCGGGCATGCTCTCCATCGGCCTCGCGGCGGCGGGCGGCGACTGGACCGGGCTGCTCTGGGGCTTCCTCGGGGCGCTCTGCGCCGGGCTGATCCCGGCGGGGTACATCGAGTGGGAGCGCGGGCGCGGCACCTGGGGCGACCGCCATGTGGTGGACCGCACCAAGCGGGCGCCGATCTTCTTCGTGATCCTGGGCTCGATCGGCGCCGGCTCGGTGGTGATGGTGCTGGGGAACGCGCCCACCGGCATCCTCGTCGCGATGCTCGCGCTGTGGGTGATGACGATCGGCCTGCTGGCCGTCAACACGGTGTGGAAGATCTCGGTCGACTCGGCGGTGGCCTCGGCGGCCGTCTCCCTCCTCGCCGTCGTGCACTCCCCCTGGTGGATCGCCGCGTACACGGTGACGTCGGCGGTCTGCTGGTCCCGGGTCGCCCTCGGCTATCACACCGTCGCCCAGACCGTGGCGGGCGCGGGCCTGGGTGCGGCGACGACGGTGGCGTACGTGTTCGTCTGAGTCCGAAGGTCCGAGGGCGCCCGGACCGGCGTCACCCGGTCAGAGCCCGGCGCACTGCCCGGTGCGCGGTCCGCCCACCTCATTGGCGCGGCCCGTGTCGTCCACGCCCGGCCGGTTGCCGGAGCACACCAGCGGGCCGGTGACCGTGTTGGCGGCGAGCAGCACGCCGCCGGTGTTGCCGGTGAGCACGACGGGGCCGGTGACCGTGTTCGCGGTGCAGCCCGGACCCCCCACCCGTACGGGACCGGCGGTGCGGCTCACGGAGACCGGGCCTTCGACGCGCGAGCCGCAGAGGTGGACCGCCGCCGCCCGGTCGGCGTGGAGCGGGCCGTCCAGCGTGGAGCCGGTGACCACGAGCGCCGCGCCGGGGCGGACGACGACCGGGCCGCGCTGGGCGGCGCGGTCCAGGCAGGTGACGCCGCTGTCGACGGTCAGCGGGCCGTTGCGGGGGCCGGTGACCGTGCGGGTGCAGGCGGGGGCGGGCAGGACGCGGGCCTTGTAGTCGAGGGCCTCGGCGAGCTTGCCCGGCTTGGGGTCGCTCAGCGGCCTGCCCAGCTTGGCGAACTCCCCGCCGGTCTCCTTCTTGCCGCCGTTCCACGCGTCGATCCGGCCTAGCTGGGCGGCCGTCTTCCCGTCGTCGACGACCGCGTCGGCGGCCAGGGCGGCCATCGACTTCGAGGCGCCCTTCACCAGGTCGAGGTACGGGCCCGGGGCCGCCAGGTCGTACGCGCTCGTGTCGTGCTCGCCGCGCAGCCACGCCCCCCAGGAGAACTCCAGGAACTCCGTGGCGCCGTCCGGGACCTCGTAACCGATGTCCCGGGTGAAGTAGACGAGGCTGCGGTACGGGTCGTCGCGGAAGTGCGTGATGCCGAGCCGGTCCGGCAACCGGTCGACGCCGAGCGGCCGGTTGTTCTCGTCGCGCAGCCACACCTTCTTCCGCTCGGTCATCCGCTGCCAGAAGGCCGGGGTCGACAGGGAGCTGAAGTTGTCGGTGACGCGGAGCCGGATGCGCAGGTCGGCGGAGCCGTCCGGGCCCTCCAGGAAGGACGTCAGCGTGTGGTGTCCGTCGGTGAGGTACAGCTTGCCGCCCGGTCCGACGACGGCCGTCTTCATCTCCTCGATCGTCCCGGCCGTCTCCTGCCCGACCGGCACGGTGCAGGTGAAGCTCGACGGGTCGTCCAGCCGGGCGCCGGGGCCGGCCGTGGCCGCCTCCTCCTGGCCGTTGGTCTCGCACCAGTCGTCGAACCGCTTGTTGACGCCGCCCGCCGCCTCGTCGCGGTCGCCGCCGTACCGGCCGAGCTTGTAGAAGACCTGGTCGAAGCCGAGTACGGCCTGCGTCGGGTGCAGCTCGCCGAGCCGGACGTCGATCAGCTCCCCCGGCTGCGCGCAGACGCGCGGCAGCGGCCCGCCCCCTGCGCACGGGTCCGCGGCAGCGGCTCCCGTGCCCGCACCGGCCACGACCGTGCCCGCCGCCAGCGCCCCGGCCAGCAGCAGCGCCCCGCTCCGTGGCATCCATGGCATCCGTGCCCTCGCCCTGGATCCGTTCATGTACGTCCCCTCCCGCGTGATGGTCTTCCGCAGGGACGATCGCAAGGCGCGACGACCCCCGTGCGGACGTGGGGTGAACGAGGGACGGCGCCGGGGTGCCACGGCGGGACAGGGCCGGCGCGGCGTCCGCGCGGACCGTCCCGTTTGCGGGGGCGGCGGACACCCGGTTACGTGTACGGGGAGGGCTGTCCGCGAACGGGACGGCCCGCAGGCTGGAGGTACCTCCGATGGCGAAGAACCGGTCCGCACCCGCCAGGGGCCTGCGCGGCAGCAAGGCCGGGCTCGTGCTGAGCCTGGGCAGCAGCGCGCTCGCGGTCATCAGGGCGTCCAAGCAGGTCGGCCGGGCCAAGGGCGCGCACGACAGGCTGAACACCGCCGACGCGGTGGCGGGGCTGCTGCCGCTGATCACCTCGGCCGCCCTCGTCCTGCGTCAGCTGCGAGGCCGGCGCCGGGAAAACCCGGAAGCGGCCTGAGCGGCGACCGCGCGCCCCGCACTCGTCCGAGCGCGATGAGGATCGTGGTGCGGGCCGTGGCGGTGATGTGGCGGCCGAGGGCGGCGTACAGGGTGCGGCCGTGGGTCTGTCCCACGCCGCCGATGCCGAGGGCCCATGCGGCCTGGCTGGTGGTTCGGAGGCACGGGAGGAACTCACCACCGAGCCCGCACGCCAGGCGCGCTACAGGCGGGAGTACCTCGGCTGCGGAGTCTTCGCCCTCATCGAGCGCTGACGCCCCTTCCCGTGCGGAGTCCCCGGACGTCGCGCTGTCCGGGCCCCGCAGGGGACGCACCGCCACCACGGCGGCCGAGCGGCCGGACGGCCCCGAGGGCGGTGAAGCCGTGGAAGAGCAGTTCCGTGTTGTCCCCGCGGATCCCTACCGCACCGGCTCCCGCGAGTCGTCCCGGCGCGGTGTCCTCCGCCCGCAGAACCTCGCGCCCGTCGACTCGGAGCCTCAGCTGGACCGTGTCGGACGCGGTGGTGGTCGCCCGGGCCACGATGTGGTGCCACGTCTCGTACCGCAGGGGGCGCATCGCCTGCGCGAGTGTGGTGTAGACGCCTTCCGCGCCCTGTGCCGCCCCGGGGGGCGGCGCTTTGCGTTTGAGGGTGACGGCGCCGTCCCGGCGGCAGAAGCTCAGGGCGTACAGCTCCTGCGGCCCCTGGTAGCGGAGCCAGAGGTGCCCTCCGTCCCAGTCGACGGCAGGTGTCCGGCCGGTCGTCACCGGCGGGTGGAGGCGGAACCGGGCACCGACCGTGACGTCGTGGAAGTCATGCCGGGCGCTGACCACGCGCAGCACGGCCGAGCCGGTGCGCAGCCGGGACGCGGGGTCGGGTGACAGGCCGTCGGGAACTCCGCTCCAGCCACTGCCCCACCGGGCGAAGAGGGAGCCACTGGTGACGGTCCAGTCGCGGTGCGTCGTGGCGTCGGCGGCTCCGGGATGCCGGAAAGCGTATGCGTTGGTGACCAGGCCCCTGCGGGAGAACCCGGCGAGGAAAGGGCGCGTGCGGTGGGGTGGGCGTGGTGGCGGGTGCGCGGGTTTGCCGTCCATGGTGGCACCGGCCCGCGGTGCCGGTTCCTTCTGCGCGAGGCGCTCCGGGCGTGCCACCACGGCAGCGGTGGCCGCTGCGGCCGCCAGACCGCCCCCGAGAATGAGCCGCCGGGTGGGCCGGGGCGTGGGGCGGGGGGCTTCGGAAGGTCTCATTCCGCGTTCTTCCGGGCCGGGTTGTCCTGGACGCGGGCCGGCACGGGAGCGAGAGTCATCGAGGTGAAGCGGGGGTAGGGGGATGCCTCGTCCCCGTTGTGGGTGCTGAGAGCGATGCCCCCGGTGGCGTCGCCCCCTCTCACCGCGGGGTTCCTGTGTTCGATCCGGACGGAGCCGTCGACGACCACGACCGTGCGGTCCTGTTCCACGGTGACCTCCACACTGTGCGCGGGGCCGCTGTCCAAGGCGCGCCGGGCGATCTCCCTGCGGTCGTCGCCGATGCCGACGAGGACCCGCACGAACCTGCCGCTGAGGGCGACGGTGACCGGCTCCTTGCTCCGGTCGCGGACGACGAGGCCGATGTTGTTGCGGGCCTGGCTGAGCCGGTCGACGGTGGTGCGGACCGTGTATCCGCTCCAGTCGGCAGAACCGACGGGCAGGTAGGCGGCCGACGCGTAGCCGACGGGACCGGGGAAGGGGCCGCGTCCGGTGAGCACGCCCAGGCCGGTGTGACCGGTGCGGTCGGTCCGCCGCCACGAGGTGGGCCGCTCCAGTGGTTTCGGGTGGGAAGCGGGGTCCGCCGGCGTGAAGCGCGCTAGACCGGCCCGCAGTTCCTCGACATCGGTCCGGCGGGTCACCTCCAGTCGCTGTACCTGGCCCTCGGCCGCCGCCCTGCGCCCGGCGGGCAGCGGGCGGCTGGAACTGTTGGTCATGCGGACGGCGAAGCGGCTGCGCAGGATGTCGGTGAGGAGCTGGCCGGCCTCGGGCCCCTGCACCACGGTCGTTCCCGTCGCGGACGGGTCTTCGGAGCCGGCCGTAGCGGTGGACGTCTCGGAGAACGGGAGGGCGAAGATCCGTGGCCGGGGAAGTCCGTGCGCCCGGAAGTCCCGCAGCGAGCGGTCCAGGTCCGCCTCGATGCGTCGGCGGTACTCGGCGTCCGTCTCCGGGCGCCCCTCGCCGGGCAGCCACAGCCGGTTGCTGAGCGCCGGCGCCAGGCGGCCCCGCCGGTCCACCGGGGCGCGGTGGTGCAGGTCGCGGGTGTGGTTCTCGAAGTCCCAGCGGCCGGTGGCCTCCATCCGCTCGATCTCCTCCCAGGAGAGGTAGTACGGGCGGTGGCTGCCGACCAGCCGGGTGATCAGGAAGGCCGCGGCCTTCATGCGGTGCTTCGCCAGGATGCGGTCGGCGTGGACCCAGAGACCGTGCGCGCCGTCGTCGAAGGTGATGAACACCGAGCGCGGCGCGGGCGTACGGCCGTTCTCCAGGAAAGCCAGGAACTCCTCGCTGCTCAGGCTGCGGTATCCGGCTGCCGCGAGAAAGGCGATTTGCTGCTCGAAGGCCTCCGGGGTCACGGTGTACCGGCTGCGGCTACCGCGCCCGATGTCGTGGTAGGCCAGCACGACAGGGGCGTCGTGGGCAGTGGTGCGAGCCGCCGCGGAGGCACCGGGGCGCGCCGCGCCGCGGGCGCCGGACGGGCCGGGCGGGGCCTCCTGGGCGGTGACCGCTTCCCGGAAGGTGTCGTAGCGCCACACCGCGTAGAAGGGCACGGCGAGGAGGACCAGCGCGAGGAGCCCGAGAAGCGTTCGCGTGCCCCGCCGCCCGCTCGGCCGGCCGTGCGTGGACGCCGGGAGCATGGTCATGGGAACTCCCCCCGGAAGAGCACGAGGACGTAGACGAGGGTGACGCCGAGAAGGAACAGCACGCCGGTGAGTGCCTCGGCAAGGCGGCGCAGCACCCGGATCACGAGGTCCCCCTCGCCCAGACCCCGCGGCGGACCGTGAACAGCGCCCAGGGCAGCAGCCAGGCCAGGACGAGGGCGGAGAAGACGCTCATCAGCGGGCGGTAGCGCCATCGGGTGTCGTCTGGGTGGTCGATCTTGTAGGCGAGGGCCCAGGCGCAGCCCTTGAGGAGGACGCCGAGGAGGTACAGGGCGGTGAGGGCGAAGGCGCCCTGTGCCGGGGCCAGGACCAGATGCACGAAGGCCATGACCGGGGCCGCGAGGACCCACAGCACGTGTCCGTAGAAGAGGGCGGCCGGACCGGCGCCGCGCCGCCACATGAAGCCGCCGGTGAAGAAGAGGTTGCGGATGAAGCTCTTCTTCCAGCGGACCTGCTGGCGGAGCAGGGGCCCCAGTCGTGCCGGTACGTCGGTCCACACGCGGGCCGAGCGCACGTAGCCGACCTGCCACGGGCGTTCGGGGTAGTCGTGTCCGGCGACGAAGGGCGAGTGCGCGTAACGCTCCTTGAGGGCCCGCCCTTTCCACGTCTGGCCCAGGACGTAACCGGTCAGCTGCCGGTCCGTGGCGAACCGGAAGGGCGCTCCCAGGAACCGGTCGTCGGCCCAGGCGGGCAGATAGTTGTAGACGGCGTCGCGGCGGAACACGGCCAGGGGCCCGGAGACGCAGGAGACCGAGCCGAAGGACGCCTCCGCGGCCTTCGCCACGCGGAACTGTCCTTCGTACCAGGTGTCCTGGACCCGGGCGAGCAGACCGGTGTGGGTGTTGAGCGCCCGGCAGTGGCCGCTGACGGCTCCCAGGGGCGGGTTGCGTACGAGTGCCTGCACGCAACGCCGCAGCGCGTCGGGGGCGAGTACGCAGTCGGAGTCGGTGAAGGCGATGATCTCGGTGTCGGCGTCGCGGCAGGCCGTCACGAGTGCGTGCTTCTTGCCGAGGTTCTGGTCGAGGTGGATGACCGTGATGCCGAGTTCGTCGCGCAGCCGCCGCAGCACATCCGCCGTGCCGTCCGAGGAGCGGTCGTCCACCACGGTCACCCGGAGCCGGCCGTAGTCCGAGGAGACCATGGACCGCACGCAGGCTTCGATGCCGTCGACCTCGTCCTTGACGGCGAGCAGGAAGGTGACGGCGGGCTCCGCGGGCAGCGGCGGGAAGTCGCCGCCGCGGGCCGGCCGCCGAGGCAGGGGCAGGGTGTGTTCGAAAGGGTCCTCGTACCGGGTGTAGGCCAGGTAGAACACGGCGATCGTGCCCGCGAGCACGACGAAGCCGTAGGCCAGCGGCAGACTGGGTTCGGTGAGCCGCAGGGCAGCGTGGGCGAGGACCAGGAGCAGAGGGAACAGGCAGAGCACGACGAGGAGCCGCCGCAGGCCGCGCCGGACTGCCGGGTCGCCGCCATCCGGTCGGCCGTGTGGCCGGATCCGAGGGGACGGGACGGCTGCCGGGCCCGGTTCGAGGCGGGTGGCCGTGCGGTTCGCGGCTCTCACCGCCCCGGCCCGGTGATCGTCGCCCTGCGGTGTCCGACATCGAGGACGGGTGTGTCCGGGCGCAGCCAGCCGAGGTCTGTTCCCGGGTGCAGGGTGTGGATGACCACTAGATCCCAGTCGACGGCCCCGGGATCGGTCACCCCCGCCACCAGGGTCCCGCCCAGCCGGGCGACCGGTACCAGGGGGTCCAGGTACCCCACTCGTGCTCCCGCCGAGGCCAGTTGTCCGTGGACCTCCAGAGCGGGGCTCCCCCTGAGGTCCGCCACGCCCTCCTTGTAGGCGATGCCCACGATGAGGATCTTCGCGCCCGTGCAGGGGACTCCGCCGGTGGCGAGCCGCTCGAGGACTTGGCGCACCACGACGCGAGGGCGCTGCGCGATGGCTTGCATCGCCGCGTCGACAAGCGGCGACCGGGCGTTCCTGGCCCGCAGCTGCCACAGCAGGTAGTGCGGATCGCAGGGGATGCAATGGCCACCGACTCCGGGGCCCGGGTAGAACGGCATGAACCCGAAGGGCTTGGTCGCGGCGGCCTCGATCACCGGGCGCGGATCCAGCCCGAGCACCCGGCAGTTGTCGGAGAGTTCATTGGCCAGTGCGATGTTCACGGCCCGGAAGGTGTTCTCCCAGAGCTTGGTCATCTCGGCGGCCTCGGGACTGTCGAGGCAGTGGACGGAGGGAGCGGTGCGGGACAGCAGAGCCACCGCCCGCTCGGTGCTGAGCGGGCCCTCGCCGCCGACGACCCGGGGAGTCCGTTCCTGTCCGTGCGCCGCGTTTCCGGGGTCGATCCGTTCCGGGGCGAACGCCACGAACACCTCGGTGCCCGCGTCCAGTCCTCGTGCCCTCAGTGGCTCGATCAGCAAGTCGCGTGTGGTACCGACGTAGCTGGTGGACGTCAGGATGAGCAGCTGTCCGGCGACGGAGTGCCGTACGGCCGCAGCACACGCCGCTGACAGCATGCGGAGGTCGGGGACCTGGTCGCGGTCGACCGGCGTGGGTACGCACAGGATGACCGCGTCCGCTGCTCCCATCGCCGCGACGTCGTCCGTCAGCCGGAAGCCGGTGTCCTCCCCCGCCTCCGCCAGCAGGCGCAACTGGTCCGGTAGCAGATCCACTCGGCGGGAACGGATGTCGCTCAGCCGGGCCGCACTGATGTCGATGCCGATGACATGGGATCCGGTCGCCCTGAGCGCAAGGGCGGTGGGCAGACCGACGTATCCGAGGCCGACGACCGCAACGGTGCGGACGGCCCGGGGGCCGGCTGCCGTCAGGTGCACCGGAGGGATCGGCTTTTCGGCACCGTCCTGCTGAGCAGGCATGACGACGGTCTGCGGTGAAGACTGTGCTGTGACGACGGCACCGGTGGTGCGGCCCGGCACTTCGCGGGCAGGCACAAGTTCCAATGTGATCCCCGAGGTGTGAGAACGGCAGGAAGTCCACGCGGCGCTCCTGTCCGTGGGCACGAGAGGGATCGTGCTCCGAGCTCCCCGCACAACGGGCGGTGACGCGAGCCGGAGTCCTCCTTCGGCCTACGCTCCGGAACCGGATTCGCCCGCATGGCCCATGGCGAGGCCACCCGTGGCAACCACACCTGCGCAGCGAGCCGGTCAGCGAGGGACCTCATGCTTCAGCAGGACGAGCAGAGGACGGCGAAAGTGCGCAGTGCGCGATCACCGCCGAGGCCCTCCCGGCTGTGGCGACGGGGGGCGGGCGCCGGAGGCCGGACCGTCACTCCGTCACTCCGGAGGGGTCGGCCGCACCACCGGGCGGGTCCTCGCGGATCCGGGAGGCCAGGACGGCGATGTCGTCCTCCGCGTCGTCACCGAACCGGTCCAGCACCTGGTCCAGCAGGTCCTCGAGATGCCCGCCGCGCGGGAGGGTCAGCGAGGCCAGCCGCCCCACGGACACGTCGATGTCCTCGCCCCGGCGCTCCACCAGGCCGTCGGTGTACATGAACAGCACGGTCCCCGGGCCGCAGGGCACGGACGCGGTTTGGTACCCGCCGAACCCGGTGCCGAGCGGCGGCCCCACCGGCACCGGCACGATCCGGGCCCCGGCGGCTCCCGGATCGATGAAGACCGGGGGCAGATGGCCCGCGCTGGCCACCTCGCACATCCCGCCGAACCGGTCGACGACGGCGAGCAGACAGGTCGCCGCCCGGTCCAGGCCCGACCGCTCGACCATGCCGTCGAGTTCCTCCAGGATCTGGTGGGGGTGCAGGTCGTCCCCAGCCAGCAGCCGCAGCAGCGAGCGGTACTGGCTCATGGCGACGGCCGCCTCCACCCCGTGGCCCATCACGTCGCCCATCGCCTTGAGGTGCCGGCCGTCCTTGAGCGGTACGACGTCGAACCAGTCGCCGCCGACCAGGACGCCCCGGTCGGCGGGGAGGTAGCGGGTGGCGACCTCGACGTGCGGATGGGGGCCCCAGGGCTCGGAGAGCAGGGAGCGCTGGAGTTCGCGGGCGATGCTGTGCTCGTGGTCGTAGCGGCGGGCGTGGTCGAGGTCGACGCCCGCCCGGACGGCGAGTTCACGGGCGACGGCCACGTCCTGGTCGCTGAAGGGGGGCGATCCCTCCGCGCGGACGAGGGTGAGCGTGCCGAGCGGCCGGCTGCGGGCGGTGAGCGGGACGACCAGCGCCTCACGCAGCCCGAGAGCCCGGGAGGCGGTGATCCGGTCCGCGGTGAAGGCGCTGCGCCCGCTGCTGTGGTCCTCCCAGTCGTCGAGGACCGGCTCGTTCTCCGCGAGGCAGCGGGTCACCGCGGAGTCCGCCGCGAAGTCGACGTACTCCCCGGGATGGCCGAACCGCTGCACCTGCTCGTCGAGCTCGCCGTCGCCCCGCAGTGCGGCCCGCCGGAGCCGTACGACGCCGGGTTCCGGGCGGCGCACGGAGTGGCCCACCTCGGCCGGGAACACGTCGACCGCCGCGACGTCGGCGAAGTCGGGCACCACGAACGCGACCAGCTCACGGCAGGTGGTGTCCATGTCGAGCGTCGTGCCGATCCGGACGGCGGCGGTGCTGAGGAGGGTGATGTGGCCGCGGGCCTCCTCCAGCTCCTCGCGCTGGCGGGTGAGATCGGTGATCTCGACGACGATCGCCATCAGACCGCAGGCCGCCCCGTCCGAGTCCAGTCGGCTGTACGTGGCGCGCCAGAACCGCTGGTCCCCGTCGTCCGCTCCGTCCGCTCCGTCCGCTGCCCAGGCCCGTCCGTACAGCGTCTCCTCGCGGGGCTTTCCGTCGGCCAGGACCGCGCGCAGGGCGGAGGCCTGGCCGCGCAGCCCGGGCAGCACCTGGGAGAACACCCGCCCGAGGTGGGAGCCGGCGGGGAGGCCGTTGAGCCGTTCGAGGGCCGGGTTGACGTAGGTGTAGCGGAGATCGTGGTCGAGGACCGCGACGGCGGCCGGGTTCCCGTCGAACAGGGCCGCGACGGTCCCCGGGTCGAAGGACGACGGCATCCCGTCGTCGCACGTGTCGGCCTGCAAGAGCATGCCTCCCGCCATCGTCGGCTCCCGGACCTCTGCTCCGGACCCCGCATCTCTGCTCCGGACCCCGGATCGCTGCTCCGGACCCCGCATCTCTGCTCCAGATCCCGGTTCCCGGCTTCCGGTCCTCCATCGTCGGTCGCCCGCTCCCGTACCGCATCCGCAGCGCGGCCGGTCAGCGCGGCGCGCCCGCCCGGTCCTGGTACGGGCCGGGGCCGGGGCCGGGGCCGAGATCGGCGTCCAGGTCGAGGGTGCCCTCGGTGGGCTCGGCGGTGGGCGGCAGGGCGAGGGCCTCGCCCACCGGGCCCGGCAGACTGCCGGAACCGAGCAGTCCGGTGACCAGCGCGGTGGTGAGCCGGTGCCAGGCGGCGGCCCGGCGGATCATGGCGTGGTCGCCGCCCCGGACGGTGACCATGCAGCTTCGGGCTCCGGCGCGTCGGGCCCGCGCGGTGAAGGACTGGCTGGCCTGGGGGCTGGTCACCCGGTCCCGGTTGCCGTGGACGAGGACGACGTCGCGGCCCGCGAGCTGGGTGACCGGATCCCCGGGCGGACACCAGGGGGCGAGCCCGACGACACCCCGCACCAGGGGGTGTCCGGCGGCGCGGAGGGCGGCGCGCGCCCCCATGGAATGACCCAGGAGCACCACCGGCAGCTCGTCGCCCGCCTCCTCCCGCAGCGCGTCGAGGGCGGCCACGGCGTCGTGGAAGGGGTCCGCGCGGGCGCCGTTCCAGCCCCGGTGGACGTACCGCACCCGCGTCACGAGGATGTCGTCACCGGCCGCGCGGGCGGCCCGGGCGACGGCACGGACGAAGGGGCGCATCCGGGTACCGGGGAGATTCAGCAGCCCCGACGGCGGGGGGCCCGTACCGCTCTCGCGCCCCCCGTGCAGAACGAGAACCGCTGCCGACGGCGGTCGTTGGGCCACGCGTACCTCCAGGTGCGGGTGCGGGGCGTGCTGCCCCCCTCGCCCGGTATTCGGCGCGGAGGCCGCTCCGGATGGGCCTGCGGACCGCCGGATCGGGGGATCGCCGTCGAGGGCCGGCGGGCCGCCGGCTCGCCCGGGGGCCGGGGCGCCCCCCACTGTACGGTCACGATCGCGGAACCATCCGTGCCCTCGGCGCCATCCCCGTATACGACAGCGAAGGAGCCTCCCATGGCATCAGGCCCTCAACTCGGCAGCGCCGCACCGGACTTCAGCCTCCCGGGCGGTGTCCTTTCGGGCGACGCCTTCGAGCGCGCCGACTACCGGCTGTCGGCCGCCCGCGGCCGGTCCGTGGTGCTGGCGTTCTACCCCGGGGACAACACCAGCGTCTGCACGAAACAGTTGTGCTCGTACTCCTCGGGCATGGAGGCCTTCGAGGGCCTCGACGCCGACGTCTGGGGAATCAGTCCACAGGGTGTGGACAGCCACGAGTCGTTCGCCCGCTCCTTCGGGCTGCGCATGCCGCTGCTGGCCGACGAGGGCCGGGAGACCGCGAGGGTGTACGGGGTTTCCGCGCCGGGCATCGGGGTGCGGCGGGCGGTCTTCCTCATCGGCCCGGACGGGGTCCTGCGCTGGAAGCACGTGGCCCTGCTCGGTGCGACGTTCCAGTCGCTCACCACGCTCACGGACCGTCTGTCCGGCATCAAAGACGCATAAAGATTGCCGGAATCCGGCAGTGACCGAAGTAGGTGCTGTATGGGATCATCCAGCCAGATCGACGGAAAACGTTCGGGGGAAGTCGGCAGCAGCGGGAAGAACAGGGGAGTGATCGCGTGACCATCTTTCTCGGTCTCGGCATTGCGGGAATCGTGCTGCTCGCGCTCTCCCTGATCTTCGGCGGGATCCTCGAAGGGCTCTTCGACGGTGTGCTCGACGGCCTCTTCGACGGGCTGCTGTCGCTTCCGGTGATCGCCGGCTTTCTCTCGATGCTCGGCTTCGGCGGAGCGATCGTGCTCGGCTCGACGGGCGCCGGGACGTTTCTGGCCACGGTCGTCGGCGTCGTCGCCGGCCTGGTCGCGGCCTGGCTCACCTGGAAACTCAGCAAGGCCCTGATGCGCGACCAGACGGCCGCCACCCCGCGCGGCTCCGACCTGATCGGCACCTCGGGGTCCGTCGTGACGGCCATCCCGGCCGAGGGATACGGCGAGGTGCTGCTGCGCCTGGGAGGTCAGCCCGTGAAGTACTCAGCCAAGTCGGCCACGCCCGTCGCGCGCGGAACCGAGATCTGGGTGGAAGAGGCACTGTCGTCCACGTCGGTCGCGGTCCGCCCGGTGGAACGCTGACCACGTATCCGCCCTGATCCCCACTGACGACCCACCGTTACGCGGCACACCGCACCGGTCAACTCCACAGCACTCCACAGCACCGCCCAGCTCCACAACAATCTGCCGTCCCCCACGGGAGGCAGGGGGGACACATCACATGAGTCCAGTAGTCATCGCCGTCATCGGCATCGTCGTACTCCTCGTTCTGCTCGGCCTCGTCGTCATCACGCGCTACAAGGTGGCCGGGCCCAGCGAGGCGTTCATCATCACCGGCCGCCGCGGCAAGAAGTCGACGGATCCGGTCACCGGACAGACCAGCATCGACAACAGCGGCCAGAAGGTCGTCGTGGGCGGCGGCGTCTTCGTCGTGCCGTTCGTCCAGCAGAAGTTCACCCTCGACCTGTCCAGCCGGCACATCCCGATCGCCGTGCGCGGCGCGGTGACGCTGCGCGGCGTCAAGTCGAACCTCGAAGGCGTCGCGATCGTCAAGGTCGGCGGCAGCGAGGACGCGATCCGCGCCGCGGCCCAGCGCTTCCTCCAGCAGCAGGACGGCATCGTCGGCTTCACCCAGGAAGTGCTCTCCGGCGCGCTCCGCGCGATCGTCGGCCGCATGTCGGTCGAGGACATCATCCGGGACCGGGCCGCGTTCGCCGGGCAGGTCGCGGAGGAGGCCGAGGCCAGCCTCTCCGGCCAGGGCCTGATCCTGGACGCCTTCCAGATCCAGGACATCACCACCGAGGGCTCCTACCTGGAGGACCTCGGCCGCCCGGAGGCCGCCCGCGCCAAGCAGGAGGCGGACATCGCCGAGGCCATCGCGAAGCGGGCCTCGGAGCAGGCCCGGCTGAAGGCGGCCGAGGAGATCGCCATCGCCGAGCGGACGTACTACCTGAAGCAGGCCGAGATCAAGGCCGAGACCGAAGCCGCGGCCGCCAAGGCCAACGCCGCCGGCCCGCTCGCCGAGGCGGCCCGCCAGCAGGAAGTGCTCCAGGAGCAGGAGAAGGTCGCCGAGCGCCAGGCGGCGCTGACCGACCGCGAGCTGGACACCAAGGTCCGTAAGCCCGCCGACGCCGCCCGCTACCAGGCCGAGCAGGAGGCGGAGGCCCGCCGCATCGCCCAGGTCAAGGAGGCCGAGGCCGACGCGGAGCGCTCGCGCCTGACCGGTCAGGGCGAGAAGCTGCACCGTTCGGCGCTGGCCGACGCGGTCCGCATCGAGGGTGAGGCGGACGCAGCGGCGATCGCCGCCAAGGGTGCGGCCGAGGCGGAGGCCATGCAGAAGAAGGCCGACGCGTTCGCTCAGTACGGCGACGCGGCCGTCCTCCAGATGCTGGTCGAGGTCCTCCCGAGCGTGGTGGCGAAGGCCTCGGAGCCGCTGAGCGCCATCGACAAGATGACGGTCATCTCCACGGACGGCGCGAGCCAGCTCGCCCGCACGGTCACCGACAACGTCGCGCAGGGCATGGAACTGCTCACCTCGACGACGGGCGTGGACATGGCGTCCCTCCTCCAGAACCTGAAGGGCCGCGTCGGCAGCACGGTGCCCGCTCCCACCCCCTCGGGCGATCAGGAGACGGACTCCTCGACCGCGAAGAACGGCGAGATCGAGATCAAGGGCTGACGTCGGAGGTGTACACCAGGGCCTCGGCCCTCTCCTGTCGTCCGTGTCCGTGCCCGGCAGCGACCTTTCGCCGCCGGGCACGGGCACGTCCGCGTCGGGTTTCGCCGCCGGGGCACGGGCAAGTCCGCGTCGGCTTGCGGTCCCTCCGCTCCCCCGGAAGCGGTCAGGAACCTGTGGCCGACGTCGACGCCCCTACGGAATGCCGTGGGGTCCGGGCGGTTCGGTGCGGGGCGGCCAGGCGGCCCGGGTGGGTATCGCGCTCGACGGTGGAGCGTTCACAGTTCCTCCCCGGTTCGCCTCCCCGGAGCGCCCCGCCTCGATGGCCCACGCTCCGCACCCCCTCAGCACTCCCCCCGGTCCCGCCCCACCGCGTACAGGTGGCTGTCCCGGAACTGTTCCGCACCCAGGGTCCGGCCCACCATGATGACCGCCGTCCGGATCACCCCCGCGGCCTTCACCTGCCCGGCGATCGAGTCCAGCGGGCCCCGCAGGATGATCTCGTCCGGGCGGGACGCCATCGCCACCACCGCCGACGGGCAGTCCGCGCCGTAGTGCGGGAGCAGTTCGTCGACCACCCGGTCCACGTACCGCGCCGCCAGGTGCAGGACGATCAGGGCGCCGCTGCGGCCCAGTGTCGCCAGGTCCTCGCCCTCCGGCATCGCCGTGGCGCGCTGCGCGACGCGGGTCAGGATCACCGTCTGGCCGACCGTCGGGACCGTCAGCTCGCGCTTCAGGGCCGCCGCCGCCGCGGCGAACGCGGGGACTCCGGGGACCACTTCGTACGGGACCCCCGCCTCGTCCAGGCGCTTCATCTGTTCGTTCACCGCGCTGAACACCGACGGGTCGCCCGAGTGCAGCCTCGCCACGTCGTGGCCGTCCGCGTGGGCCCGGACCAGTTCGGCGGTGATCTGCTCGATGTCCAGGTTCGCCGTGTCGATCAGACGGGCTCCCTCGGGGCACTCGGCCAGCAGTTCCACCGGGACCAGGCTGCCCGCGTACAGGCAGACCGGGCTGGCGGCGAGGATCCGGGCGCCGCGCACCGTGATCAGGTCGGCCGCGCCCGGGCCCGCGCCGATGAAGTGCACCGTCATGATCGATCTCCCTTGTGCGAACGTGCCCCGGAAGCCGAGGGCTTGATAACCGACCGGGGCTTGATAACCAACCGGGGCTTGATAACCGACCGGGGCTTGATAACCGACCACTGCGTCACGGGCATGGCCTGGCGCCAGCCGGTGAAGCCACCGACCGGGACGGCGTGGGCCACCGCGAGGCGCACCAGCTCACCGCCGTGCGCCTTGTGCCGCTCGGCCAGCAGCGCCTCCGACTCCAGCGTCACCGTGTTCGCGACCAGCCGGCCCCCCGGCCGCAACGCCTCCCAGCACGCGTCCAGCAGGCCCGGAACGGTCAGGCCGCCGCCGATGAACACCGCGTCCGGCGCTTCCAGTCCGGCCAGGGCCGCCGGGGCCGGGCCCGTGACGACCTTCAGCGCGGGGACCCCCAGGCGTTCCGCGTTGCGGGTGATCCGCTCCGCCCGTACCGGGTCCCGCTCCACGCTCACCGCCCGGCAGGACGGATGCGCCCGCAGCCACTCGATCGCGATCGAGCCGGAGCCGCCGCCCACGTCCCAGAGCAGCTCTCCGGGCGCGGGCGCCAGGGCCCCGAGCGTGGCCGCCCGGATGTGGCGCTTGGTGAGCTGGCCGTCGTGCTCGTACGCCTCGTCCGGCAGACCGGGGACCGTGCCCAGCCGCAGCGTTTCCGCCGACGCCCGGCAGTCGATCGCGATGACGTTCAGCCGGTCTCCCGGGGGGTGCTCCCACGTCTCCGCGAGGCCGTCCACGTACGCCTCGTCCTCCGCGCCCAGTTGTTCCAGCACCCGCAGCCCGCTCGGGCCGAAGCCACGCTCCGTGAGGAGTGCGGCGACCGTCGCGGGGGTGCTCGCGTCCGCGCTCAGGACCAGCAGGCGCCGGCCCTCGTACAGCGACGCCGCGAGGCGCGCCGCCGGACGGCCCACCAGCGTCACGACCTCCGTGTCCTCCAGCGGCCAGCCGAGGCGCGCGCAGGCGTACGAGACGGAGGACGGGTGCGGCAGCACACGCAGCCCCTCCGGGCCCAGCTCCTCCGCCAGCGCGCGCCCGATCCCGTAGAACATCGGGTCCCCGCTCGCCAGCACCGCGATCCGGCGCTCCCGGTGCTCGGCCAGCAGCCGGGGGACGGCCGGCCGCAGCGGGGACGGCCAGGCCACCCGGGCACCGGCGCACTCCGGCGGGAGCAGGTCCAGCTGGCGTGCCCCGCCGATCAGCACCTCCGCCTCCCGCAGCGCCTCGCGGGCCGTACCGGACAGGCCGGACCAGCCGTCCGCGCCGATCCCCACGACGGAGACGGAGTGCGGGGGAGCGGCGGGGGGAGGGGCGGCAGACACGGTCGGGACCTCGTTCGGCGCGGGGGGAGGAGGTAGTGGCAGGGGAGGAGACGGAGGGGACGGCGGAAGAGGGGAGGAGACGGAGCGTAAGGCGCGGGGCAACGCTGCCGAACTCTACTGAACCTCGCTTTCCGCCCCCTCCGGTGGGTGAATCCCGAAGAAACTTCGCGCGTGGTGTCGAGAACCCCGCCCCGGCCCCGACGTCCCCTGTGTAAGAGGAAGAAGCACCACCGAGCGAACGAGCGACCAGGAGGCGACGGTCATGAAGTATCTGGTGATGGTCCAGGGCAGCCAGGCGGACTACGACGCGCAGACCGGCAAGGGCACCGCGGACAGCCCTGCCTGGGACGAGAAGGCCATGCAGGAGATGTTCGCCTACATGGGCAGCATCAACGACGACCTCGCCGAGTCGGGCGAGCTGGTCACCGGCTACGGGCTGCGCGAGCCCGCTTCGGGCCGGGCTGTCAGCGTCGACGCCGAAGGCCGTCCGGTGGTCTCGGACGGGCCGTACAGCGAGACGAAGGAGCTGCTCGCCGGGTTCTGGGTGCTCGACTGCGAGAGCCTGGAAAGGGTGACCGAGATCGCGGCCCGCGTGGCACGCTGCCCGCAGCCGGCCGGGGCGCCCGACTACCCGGTGCTGATCCGGCCCGTCGACGGCGGGATCGACGACTGACGCACCACCCGAGGACACGGATGGAAGGTACGGCCGACGTCATCATCGAGGACCTGCTGCGCCACCACGCGCCGCAGGTCCTCGGCGCGCTCGTGCGCCGGTACGGGCACTTCGACCCGGCCGAGGACTCCGTCCAGGAGGCCCTGATCGCGGCCGCCGGGCAGTGGCCGCGGGACGGGGTCCCCGACAACCCGCGCGGCTGGCTGATCCGGGTCGCCTCCCGCCGCCTCACCGACCGGCTCCGCAGCGACGAGGCCCGTCGACGGAGGGAGGAGACGGCGGCGGCCCTCACCCCGGCGGACGCGTTCGTCGCGCCGCCGCCCGGGGAAGGCCCCTCCGGCACGGGCCGGGCCCCCTCCGAGGACGACACGCTCACCCTGCTCTTCCTCTGCTGCCACCCCGCGCTCTCCCCCGCCGCCCAGATCGCGCTCACCCTCCGCGCGGTCGGCGGTCTCACCACGGCGGAGATCGCCCGCGCCCATCTGGTGCCGGAGGCGACGATGGCGCAGCGGATCAGCCGGGCCAAGCGGGCGCTGCGCGGTACGCGGTTCCGGCGGCCGGACGCCCAGGACCTCGACCAGCGGCTCGGCGCCGCGCTCCAGGTGCTCTACCTGATCTTCAACGAGGGCTACACCGCCACCGCGGGCCCCGACCTCACCCGCACGGACCTGGCGCGCGAGGCGATCCGGCTGACCCGCGCCGTCCGCCGGCTGCTGCCCCACGAGGGGCGCGTGACCGGGCTGCTGGCGCTGATGGTCCTCACCGAGGCGCGCACCCCGGCGCGCACCGGGCCGGGCGGTGAGCTGGTCCCCCTCGACGAACAGGACCGGACACTCTGGGACCGTACGGCCATCGCGGAAGGCACCGCCCTGGCCGAGGAGGCGCTCGCCCAGGGCCCGGCCGGGGACTACCAACTCCAGGCCGCCGTCGCCGCCCTCCACGACGAGGCGGAGCGCGCGGAGGACACCGACTGGCCGCAGATCCTCGCCCTCTACGACCTCCTCGTACGGCGCACCCCCGACCCCGCCGCCGCGTTGGGCCGGGCGGTCGCCGTGGCCATGGTGGACGGGCCCCGGGCGGGGCTGGCGGCGGTCGACGCCCTGACGGGGGCGGTGGAGCCGCACTTCCGCCTCGACGCCGTACGCGGGCATCTCCTGGAACGGGCCGGGGAGCCGGCCGCCGCCCGTGCCGCCTACCGCGCGGCCGCCGACGGCACGCTCAGCGAACCAGAGGCCCGCTATCTGCGCATGCGCGCCGACCGGCTGGACCCGTAGAAGCCCTTCCGGTCACGCCCGTTCCCTCCCGCCGGCCTTCCGGCCGGGCGCGTTCACTCCCGTCGCCCTTCCGGCCGCGCCCGTTCACTCCCGCCGGCCGAAGAACTCGATCTCCGCCACCGCCGTACGCCGGTCCTTCCCCGAGCCGTACGCCGACCCGACCGTGAGCCGGGCCTTGACCGTGTCCGAACCCCGTACGTCGAAGGTCTGCTGGCCCGCCTGGTCGCGCAGCCGGATCGTCCGGTCGGTCTTCTCCCCGTCCTTCGACGTCAGCTCGACCGTGAGCCGGGCCGGGCGGCCCTGCGTCAGGAACTCGTTCTGGCGCGCCGACGTCCCGGAGAACACCACGATCTTCATCATCCGTACCGGCTGCGCGAAGGTGCACTCCAGGTACTCCCCGACGCCTTCGCCGGCCTTCTCGGGCGCCCAGTAACGGTTGTTGAACCCGTCGACCGCCGCCGCCGCCGGGTGCCCGCCCGCTTCGCTGGAACCCCGGCAGACGGCGGGCGGCACGGACTCCGGGGTTCCGGTCTCCTCCTTGGCGAGACCGAACAGGCCCGAGAGATGCGGCAGCGCGAACCACACCCCCACCGCCAGCAGGATCAGCAAAAGGGGCAGCCCGACCCTCGGCCGCCGCCACCCGCGCCGCGGACGCGCCCCCGCCACGCGCGCCTGCCGGGGCCGGCGACGCAGGATCCGCCGCCACCACGGCAGCCGGCCCTCGGGGGCGGGCCCGGGGTCCAGGACCAGAGCGCAGCGGATGCACAGCGTGCGGCCGGGGGCGTTCTCCGTACGGCAGTGGGGGCAGACGACCGGTGCGACGGCGGGTTCCGGGCGGGTCGTCGGCTCGGCGGCGGGTAGCGGCCCACCGTCCGGCCAAGCGTCGGGCCCGGGAGCCGGACCGGGCGGCCCTTCGCCCGGACGCCGGGGCGCCGCTGCCCGCGGTGGCGTCGGCGGTCCGGGGGGCGTCGCGGGCACCGGGGGCGGAGGGGACGTTACGGGCATGGGCGCGGGCGACGCCATGGGGGCGGGCGCGGGCGGCGTCACGAAGGGAGACGCGGGCGGTCCGGTGGGCGGGGGAGCGGGCCGTGTCCCTGGCGCGGGCGGCCTCCTCGGCGCGGGCGGGCCGGGTACGGGCGGGCCGGGCGGGCCGGAACCAGCAGGACCGGCGGAAGCGGATGGCCCGGAACCGGCGGGCCCGGCGGAAGCGGATGGCCTCCTCGGCGCGGGCGGCCCGGCAGGCGCGGGCGGCCTCCTCGGCGCGGGCGGGCCGGGTACGGGCGGGCCGGAACCGGCAGGCCCTGCGGGAGCGGGTGGCTCGGAACCGGCAGGCCCGGCGGAAACCGGCGGCCCGGCAGGGGCGGGCGGCCCGGTGGAAGCAGCAGGCCGCCCAGCAGTCGCGTTCGGCGCGTGGGGCGCGGGCGAGGTCTCCCCCTCCTCCCACCCCAGGAACGCCTCGCACGCCACACAGAACTCCCGCCCGGGCGGGTTCCGGTGTCCGCACTCGTCGCAGATCACAGCAGCTCCAGGGTGAATCCGACGTGCGCCGGGACCTCCGCGCCGATCAACTCCTCCAGCCGGACCCGGTCCGGCTGCCGCACGCCGGCCCCGGACCGGTCACCGCCTCCGCCGCCTCCGCCTCCCCCGCCCCCGTCGCCTCCGCCGCCCCCACCTCCGGCCGCCCGGATCCGGATGGTCACCCAGGGGCGGTCCTGGCCCGGCAGCGGGGTGCCGGGACCGGTCGACCAGGCGGTGCCGCCACTCTCGACGATCTCCGGTTCCGTACCGGTCTCCAGCCGGAGCGCCTCCGCCAGGCCGCCCACCGTGCCGCGTCGGGCGTGCCGGGCGACCGCGCCGCGCACCGCCGCCCGGCGCAGCTCCGGCGGGCTGCCCTCGTGGAGGTCGGCGGCCACCCACTGGGCCAGCCAGTCGAGGAAGTCGTCGGGGGCGCTGCGCGGGTCCAGGTGCGCGGGCAGGTTGTCGATGGAGAGGAGGACGGGGGCGAGGACGTCGTCCAGGGCGGCCAGGAAGCGCTGGAGGAAGTCCTGTTCCAGGTAGACGGCGGGGAGCCGGTCGATCAAGGGGTGCGGGGTCGGCAGCCCCGGGATTCCGTCGCGCATCGGATCAGGCCCCCCGCACCCGGAGCTGGTGCTCGTAGCTGAAGACCAGTGCGTGCGGGTCCAGCGCGATCTTCGCGGTGGCGTCGGTGCGTTCGCCGGTGACCGGGTCGGCCCGGTACAGCCGGACGTCCTCCACCAGGTCGACCCCCGGCACCCGCTGGAGCACGGCGAACGCCTCCCCGGACTGGACGGGCCTGCCGAACGGCCAGCCGCCCCCGGCCGGCCCGCCGGTGAGCGGGTTGAAGTACCCGTACAGCGCGGCCAGTGCGCCTATCCGGACCTTCTCCGCGAGCGCCCCGCGCTCCGCCTGGACCAGGGCGACGACGGTGACGCCCTGGTAGAACGGCGGCTCGACGACCAGCCGGGCCCCGATCGGCCGCCGGGCGTCCAGGTGTCCGGCGATCAGGGCGAGCGTGTTCGCGGGCGGGATCAGCTCGTCGAACTCGATCCGGCCCTGCTCGTCGCTTCTCCCGGCGGGGACGACGAGCAGCCGTACCCCGCCCGCGTCGGCGGCCTCCGCGCCGTCCTGCGCACCGGCCCGGATGCAGTGGACCCGGGCCGCGTCCGGGGCGATCTCCCGGGCGAGGAGTTCGTAGTCGTGCGGGACGACCGCCCGGTGCAGGGTGCGCAGCGTCATGGGCCCGCGCACCCGGGCGCTGTCGACGCTCTCGCCGTCCACGCCCCCGAGCGCCGGCCGGCGGTTCTCGACCCGGGCGACGTACGGGATCGCGCTGCGCAGGACGCGGAGCGTGGAGCGGGCGACGTTGCCGCGCAGCCCGCCGCCCCTGCGGTAGGAGCGGACCCGGACGGTGGCGCCCTTGGCCGGGACGCGGCCGTAGTGGCGTACGGAGCCGTCCCGTTCGCGTACGGCGGGACCGAACTCGACGCGCCCCGTGTTCGGGTCGAGCGTGACGTGCCGGTCCTCGGGGCCGGAGTGCGCGAAGTCGTCGACCCGGCTCCAGCGGGTGACGTCCGAGCCGGCGACGGCGTCGGGCGCGGCCGGGTCGGTCACCTCGACCACGAACTCCCCCGGCACCACCGGCGGTCTGGCCAGCCGGAACACCTGCCCGGGAACACCCTCCGCCTGGCCCAGCACCTCGTCGGTGACGGTCTCGGCGTGTTCGGCCGCCACCGTCGCGCCGATGGTGAACGCGGTGATGGAGCGCACGACGGGCGGGGCCATGTACGTCGGCCGGCCCGGCTCCGCCTCGACCAGCCGGCAGCGCAGCCATCCGCCCGTGCGGCGGACGACGGCCGCCGGGACATGGGTGCGCGGGAGGTGGAGGATCAGCTCACCGGACCGGTTGAAGCCGCCCGTCTCGTCCTTCTCCACCTCACAGGCCGCCCAGCTCGACCCGTCCCAGGCCTCCCAGAGGATCGGCGGCCGTGCCGGGTCGACCCCGACACCGTCCACCGTGCAGTCCAGCCGGAGCGCCAGTACGCCTGCGGGCACGGCGGCCGACAGGCCGACGTACAGGCAGTCGCCGGGGGCGGGCGTCGCACCGAAGACGGGCACGGCCCGGCCGAGCGTCAGCTCCTCGGTCCGGTCGACGGCCTCCCCGGGCGAGGGCCAGGTGGCCAGGTGGGCGAAGGCGCACGGCACGATGGAGAGCGGTTCGGACGTGGTGAAGACGACCGCCTCCTCCGTCTCCGTCCGGACGGTGGCGACCTCCGTGCCCGCGCGCACCAGCACCGGTTCGGGGCGGGGGGCGGAGAGCCGGAACGTCACCTCGGTGTGGGCGGCCGTCGGCGGGTGGAGCTGCACCCCGATCAGGTCGAGGAAGGTCAGATAGCTCTTCTCCGGGACCCGGTTCACCCGGTAGACGAGCTGGTCGACCATGGTCGCGAACGCCTCGATCAGCGTCACCCCGGGGTCGGAGACGTTGTGGTCGGTCCACTCCGGGCAGCGCTGCTGCACCAGACGCTTCGCCTCGTCGACCAGGCCCTGGAAGGTGCGGTCGTCCAGATGCGGGCTGGGCAGGGTCACGCCCTCGCCTCCTCTTCGTGCGTACGGGAACGGGTCACGCGCCCGCCTCCGGCTCGTCGGCCGGTGCCTCGGTGGACTCGGCGTGCTGCGGGATCACGTAGAACGGGAAGACGAGGTTGCGGGGGTCGTTCGAGCCGCGCACGGTGTAGCCGATGTCGATGTAGAGGACGCCGTTGTCCGCCTCGTCGAACCGGACGACGACCTCGGTCACCTCGATCCGGGGCTCCCAGCGCTCCAGCGCGAGCCGCACCTCGTACGCGAGCTGCCCGGCGGTTCCCGCGTCCGCCGGGGCGAACACGTAGTCGTTGACCGCGCAGCCGAACTCCGGCCGCATGGGCCGCTCCCCCGGCGAGGTCGCCAGGATCAGCCGGATCGACTCCTCCAGCTCGTGTTCGCCGCGCACCAGGGCGATGGACCCGGTGGCGTCCGTGCGCGGCGGGAACGCCCAGCCCGCGCCGATGAACTGCTGTCCCATGGGTCCGGTTCACCCGCCGATCAGTACGGTCGGGCAGCCGGAGAGCACGGGGGAGCCGCAGCCCGCCAGGTCACCGACGCGGGCGGCAGGCTGCCCGCCGATGAACACCGTCGCGCTGCCGGGCGGCGCGAGGACGGTCGGCGCGTGGGCGGCGGGCGAGGAGCACAGGTGGGCGGTGCCGACGGTGGCGGCGGGCTTCCCGCCGATGAGCACGGACAGGACTCCGGGCGGCCCGACCGTACCGGGGTGGCCCGTGGGGTCGCCGACCCGGGCTGCCGGAGCGGCTGTTGCGACGGACATGCTGTGTGCTCCTCCCGCATGCGGGGACTGACGTGTCATCAGTTGAGTTTGACCATCGGCGCGTTGACGTTCACCGAGCCGCCGCTCCTGATCTCCGTTCGGCGGCTGCCGTCGACCGACACCTCGCCGCCCCGCACCTCCACCGGGCCCTGCGCCGCGATGCCGACCTTCCCGGTGCCGCCGTCCACGGACACCCCTTTCCGCGCGGTCAACGTGACGCTCTCGCCGCTCAGTTCGAGCGCGCCGCACCCCGCTTCCAGGGCGACGCCGTCGGCCGCCCGGATGGAGATCTGCTCCTTGGCCTCGATGGTCACGCTGCCGTCGCTGCCGATGACGATGGCGGTGCCCTTGCGGTCGAGGTCGATGGTGAGCTTGCCGTCACCGGTACGGAGCCGGACGCCCTGCGGGCCGTTCGCCGCGTCCAGCAGCTCCAGCTGGTTTCCGCTCTTCGACGCGAAGGCCCGGCGGTTCACCGCACCGGTGGTGGGGTCGACGAGTTCATCCCCGCCTCCCGCACGTCCCGCACCTCCCGCGCCACCAGAAGCACCGGACGCACCCGGAGCACCAGGGGCGCCGGAGCCGCTTGATGCACCAGGCGCACCGGGAGCACCGGGAGCACCGGCCGCACCGGGCGCACCGGCAGACGCGCCACCGCCCCCGCCACCGCCGCCCCCCGGCCGGTCCTGCCCGTTGTACAGCCCCGCCAGAACGTACGGCCGGTCCAGATGCCCGTGCTCGAAGCCGACCAGCACCTCGTCGCCCACCTCCGGGATGAACGCCTCGCCGCCCCCCGTACCGCCGGACTGCGCCGTGCGCGCCCAGTCGCTCGCGTACTCGTCGGAGAGCCACGGGAACCGCACCTTGACCCGCCCGGACCCCTCCGGATCCTGCGTGTCCGTCACCGTCCCGCTGACCAGCCCCGCGCACCGCGCACCACCCGCCACCGCCGGGGAGCCGCCCGTCAGCCCGTACACCGACCGCTCCTGCTGCCCCGACACGGTGATCCAGGTCTCGTACCCGCGTACGGCGTCGAAGACATGGCGCGAGGTCGTCACCGTGTACCGGCCCTCGAACGGCGCGCCCACCGCGTTCAGCGCCACCGCACTGCCCGCCCGCACCTCCGGATTGCCCCGGATCACCGCCTCCAGCTCCGCGAACGACCCGGCGATCCGCTCCGCCAGCGCCTTCGCCGCCTGGTCGACCTGGGCCTGCGCCCCGTACGCCGCGTCGGTCACCACGAACCGGGCCTCGCCGAACGGGGCCGACACCTCCGCCGCCGTCACCCCCAGCTCCAGCGTCGGGGACGAGCCCGCCGGGGCCCGGCCCACCAGCGGCTGCTTCGCCCGGACGTCCCAGCCGCGCACCTCCACCTCGGAGACCTGCTCGGCGGCCGACACCCCGGCCCGGCAGCGCAGCAGATTGCTGCCCAGCTCCAGGACGAGCGGGTCGCGGTCGGCGCGCGCCGAGGCGTCGGGTGCTCCGCCCGCCTCCGCCGGCTTCGTGATGTGCAGCTGCCCGTCCCGTACGTACGCCTGCGCGCCCGCCTCCTCCGCGAGGCCGCGCACGAACTCCCAGTCGGTGATGTTGGGTTGGGCGATGTGTTCCAGTACGGGCCCGGCGATGTCGACGGGGCCCGGCTTCAGCCCGGCACGCTGGGCGACCTGACCGCAGATGTCCGCGAGGGTCATGTTCTGGTAGCTGGCCACCCGGCGGCCCCGGAACAGCCGGTGCGACTCGTCGAGCCCCCGGACGACGGTGAACGTGCCGGACTCGTCGAGCTCCACCTCCAGCGCGGTGACGACCCCCTCCAGCAGCGGTTTCGGCTCGGTGCCGCCGCCCGCGCGGGCCAGCAGCCGGGCCTCGGTACCGATCTTCAGCCCGGCCTGCTCCAGCAGCACCCGGTCGGGGTCACGGAACCGCAGAAGGAACAGGTCGGGGAGCGTACGGCTGTCGTCGACATAGCCCTCGACCAGCGTGTTCACGAACTTCGCGGGCAGCGGCGTACCGTCGAACTCCACGGTCAGCGCGGTGGAAACCCCCTGCTGCCCCATCAGCCCCGCCCCCTGCCGCGGGCGGCCCTGGCGGCGTCCCGTTCCGAGGAGTCCCTGCCCCTGCCCCTGCCCTTGTCCCTGAGCCGGGCCAGCTCGTCCAGGGCGGGCAACAGGAGCTGGGTGCCGGGGGCGAGCCGCATCGGGTCGTCGATCCCGTTCGCCTCGGCGATCACCCGCCAGGCCCCGGGATCGCCGTACTCCCGGTGGGCGAGCGAGGGCAGCGAGTCGCCCGAGCCGACGCGGTGGACGCGCCGGGCGGCCAGCGCGCCCGAGGTCGGGTTCTGGCCGGGCGTCTCGCCGCTGATCTCCTCCATGGTGACCTGGCAGACCGCCCGGATCGGCACTCCGGAGGTCGTGAACAGCGTGTATCTCGCAGCGACTTGGCTCACGTAACCGGGAAACCCCGTCAGTCCGCCCCAGTGGAAGACCACCCATGGCGGGGACGACCGCTGCTGCTGCCGGGTCTCGTCCGTCGGCACGCAGCAGGCGAAGAGCTGCTCCACCGAGGTGACGACCCGGGTGTCCTGGGTGTCGCTGGCGTCGAAGAACATCTCGACGGTGAGCTTGCTGGGCTGCGAGCCCTGGTACTCCGGCGGGCCCGAACTCTTCGCCCCCTTCGCCGGACTCCGCTTCCAGGAGGCCGCCTTGGTCAGGCTCAGCTCCTTGGGGTTGAACTGGAAGTCGATCCGCCCGCACGGCCCGCCGGGCGTCAGCCCGCCCCCGGTCGGCGGGGTCCGCAGCTCCAGGTAGGCGTGCTCCAGCTTGGGCCGCGCCGAGCCGCCCTTCGCCGCCGAGGCCACCCCCGACGTACCGGCCGCGCTGAACGCGATGGGACCCGCACCGCTCATCGTCCTCAGCCCTCCATCACGTAGCCGTGGTGGGCGATCTCGATGGTCTCCATCGCGACCTTGGGCGACTCGGGCGTGAACGAGGGCCCGGTCCACCGCACGGGCACGACCTCCAGCAGCCCCCATTGGGCGACCTTCTGGCCGTCCCCGGTCCGCGCCTCGATGTGCGCGGTCTTCCGGCTGAACCCGGTGGTCATCGTGGCGAACCAGCGCGCCACCTTCTCCGTCTCCCGGGTGAGCGGCCGGGACAGCTTCACGTTGGAGTACTTCAGCCGGGTCGGCAGCTGCCACAGATGCCCGTTGTTGCCGCCCTCCTCCCGCGTTTCGAGGACGACTTCGCAGCCGAGGCCCTCGCACGTGTTGAACGACCCGAGCTCGATGTCGTCGATCGTCACGACGAAACAGACGCTGACGGCGGGGTCGCTGTCCTGGGCGGTGGCCATGACACGTACCTCTCAGTTCGGTCGAGCAGCCGATCGTGCGGTCTCGGTCCGGGCTGCCACTCGGCTATCAGTGGCGGGTGTTGATGAGATGACCGGCGCGTTCGCGTTCCAGCCGGAGATCGTTCTTCAGAAGCCGGCTCAGCGGGGCGTACAGGGCGCGGACCAGCTCGTCCGTGACGGCGGGAGCCCCTCTGCCGTCCTTCGGGGCGCCCGCTTCCGTTACGGTGCCGGTCCCGGGCCCGGAGCCGGGCTCCACGCCATCCTCGCCATCCTCCGATTCGGTTACGAGGTCGGGCTCGGGCGGCGGTTCCTCGACGACGTCGGCGACCTCGGCGACCTCGGCGTCCCGCTGGACGACCGGCCGCGAGGTCCCGGAGACCGGCGCGCCCCCGAACACGACACTGCCGTCGGCCATCCGCTGCGCCACCCCGGCCGCCACCGCCACGGCCCCGGCCGAGGGCAACCGGCGCACACTGCCGGAACCCGGCAGGGAGCGCGCCACGGAGCTCGGCACCGGAGGCCCGCCGTCTGCCCGCCGCTGAACGGACGCGGAGGGCGGGCCGGCGGGGGCCGACAACGGGGGCGCGGGCCCGAGGGAGACACCGGGGCCGGTCATCGGCCCCCCGTCCTCCGCCCCGGTCCACCGGACAGGTACGCCCGCAGGGCCCCCGCCGGAGCCGCCGGGGCCCGGCGTGGGCCCCCCGGCGGGCCCGGAGCCCGGCTCCGCGGCGCGCTGGACGTCGAGGTTCCGCGGGACCAGGGGCCGGTCGCCCAGGAGGGGGGCGACGGGTCCGCTGTCGGCCGGGGCAGAGGGGGAAGGCAGGGCAGGCAGGGCGGGGGACGGCCCGGAGAGGGCAGGCGGACCGACCGACCGCTGCACGAAACTCCCGGTACTCCCGGCATCACCCGCATCGCCCACCCCACCGGAATCGCCCACCCCACCGGAATCGCTCGCCCCATCGACACCGCTCACCCCACTCGCATCGCTCAACCCACCGGCAGAAGCAGGCGCTCCCCCTGCCAGGTCATCGGGACGGCCATCGGAACGGCCCCGGGCCGCCTCCCCCACCAGCGGATCGTCACCGAGCAAGGGCGCAGTGGGCTGGTCCGCTCCCCCCGGCCGAACGTCATCGGACAGGCCGGGCACGGCCGGGGCCGAAGGCGGAACCTGGCCCCCGGAGGCTTCCGGGTCGGAGGCAGCCCGCCGCTGGGCGGTCGGCGGCAGACCGGGCAGCGGCGCACCGAGCCCGGGAGCCCGCCGGGGCCGCTCCCCCGCCGGAGGCATCACAGCCCGCTGAACGCCGACGCCGCCGCCGGCGGCCGGGGCGGGGGCCGATGCGGGCGGCGGCTCGGGCGGCGGAACCGGAGGCGCGGGCTCCGCCACGACGGGCCGCTCCCCCACCAGACGCCGTACGGACAGCTCCTCCGCGCCCTCGGCGGCGGACGTCAGGGCCGCGCCCTCACCCTCGTACCCCCGCTGTACGGGTACGGGTACGGGTACCGGGGCGGGTACGGGCACCGAGGCGGGCGCGACCGCCACCCCCGGCACGGCCGCAGCCCCGCCCACTCGCCCGAAGTGGGTCACCGCCCCCCGCATCGGCAAGTCCACGGACCGCTGAGCAGCGACCGGCGACAGCGACGACGATGGCGACGGGGCGGGCTCCGCCACCCCCACCCCGCGCACAAGCCCGGCCGGAGCATCAGGGCTCACCAGGTGCCCGAGAGGGGTCCCGAGCGCGGTGCCCTGGCGGGTGGTGAGCGAAGCCTCGAACTCAGCCGGAGCGACGGTGAGTTGCTGCCCGGCCAACACCCGCTGGAGCGGCTCCAACCGGTTCACGTCGACCTGTTCACCGCGATCGGCCGCCCCGAGGCCGGGCGCGGGCGAGGACGCGGCCGAAGGCGCGGACGTACCGCCGGAACGGCCGCCCCGAAGCCAGGACATCAACCCCATGAGCTCCTCGTCCTCCCCTGCACGGTGTGTCCCGCCCGGCCGTCGGGCATAGCCTTACTGCCCGTTGAGGCGGGCGGCCTGCGCGACGAACTTCAGGCGATCCGGATGTTCCAGGTCCAGCAGGTCGTCCAGCGGCCAGTGGAAGTGGTGGGCGAGGTACGCGACCTCCTCGTAGAGCAGGTCGGCCGCGTACGTCACGATTCCCCCAGGCGGCCACCGGCGAGATTCACCGCGAACTCCTCGTCGCAGGAAGGGCAGGTGACGGCGGCGCGGGTGTGGCCCTCGGCGTTGATCCGGCGGTAGAAGTCCTGGAGGAAGGCCAGGTCGGAGGCGAACAGGTCCTCGATGACACCGGGGTGGATGTCCTCGACCGTGCCGATGCGCGTCACGACCCGCGAGATGAGGACCACCGACAGATAGGCGGAGTTCTCCCTGACCCGGTCGTCCCGCAGGGGGACCAGCTCGTCGCGCGCGGTGGCGAGACGCATCACGCCCGTACGGTGGACGGTCCCCGACTCGTCGACGTAACCGCGCGGCAGCTCGAAGCCGAACTCCGTGCGCAACGCCTCCTGTTGACGCGTCGCCGAGCCGCCCCGCGCTCCGGACGCCCCGGCGTCGACCTGCTCCGGGCTCTGGAACTGGACCGAGCGGCGCATCAGTCGAGTTCCATGGCCTCGTAGGTGATCGCCAGCTTCTCGGTCAGCACCGAGGTGTCGCCGGCCTTCAGGGTGCCGATCTCCAGTGACTTCGGCCAGGCGTTGATGAGCTTGTAGCGCTTGATCGGCAAGCCCTCGTAGTCGTAGACGATGACGGCGCCGTTGCGGCGGGCGTTCGTCATGCGGCCGAACCGCGAGTCCTTGATCCACCGTTCGAAGCTGTTGTCCTCGGTGAGCCCGCGCGTCACGGTGACCTCGCCCGCCTTGGGGCGGCCGGGCAGCTTCTTGATGGCGTACTTGCCGTCGAAGGTGTTCTGCTTCAGCTCGATGACGTCCTGTTCCATCTTCAGACCGCTGACCTCGGTGATCTGCTTGATGATGACGCTGTCGAATTCGAGGCCGAAGGAATGCCCGACGGAACTGTCGAGATCGGGAAGTGGCACAGCAGACTCCTTACGCCGGACTCAGGAACGGGCTGTCAGCGACCAACGGGGGCGGCGGCCGGTCATTCGTCGACACCACCGCTGCCGCCGGTCAACTGGGAGAGCCGGAACACCACGAACTCGGCCGGTTTGACGGGGGCGACCCCGATCTCGCAGATGACCTGACCGGCGTCGATGCTCTCCGGCGGGTTCGTCTCGCGGTCGCACTTCACGTAGAACGCCTCCTCGGGGGTCAGCCCGAACAGCGAACCCTTGCGCCACTCGTTGACGAGGAACGCCGAGACGGTACGCCGGACACGGGCCCACAGGGCGTCGTCGTTCGGCTCGAAGACGACCCACTGCGTACCGGCGAGGATCGACTCCTCCAGGTAGTTGAAGAGCCGCCGGACGTTCAGATACCGCCAGGCGGGGTCGGAGGCCAGCGTCCGCGCGCCCCACACCCGGATGCCCCGGCCGGGGAAGGCGCGGATGCAGTTCAGCCCGATCGGGTTGAGGAGGTCGTGCTCGCCCTTGGTGAGCTGGGTCGCCAGCGCGACGGCTCCCCGGACGACCTCGTTCGCTGGGGCCTTGTGCACACCCCGCGTGTCGTCGTTGCGCGCCCAGACCCCGGCGATGTGCCCGCTGGGTGGTACGAGGGTGGCGCGGCCGGACGCGGGGTCGGCGACGCTGATCCAGGGGTAGTAGAGCGTGGCGTACTTGGAGTCGAAGTTGGCCTGCCCGGTGCGCCAGCCGCGGATCTGCTGCGGGGTGAGCCCGGGCGGCGGATCGAGGATGGCCACCCGGTCGCCCATCAGCTCGCAGTGGGTGATCAGCCCCTGCTGGACGGCGATCACCGACTCCAGATCCAGCAGCCCGCGCTCGTACGCGCTCATCAGATCGGGCACGGCGATCATCGTGACCTCGTCGACCGCTTCCAGGCCCCCCAGCCCCGTACGGCGGTCGGCGTCGCCGACGTACACCTCGGGGGCCATCGCCCCGGAGCTGCCGGCGGCGGGGGCGGCCGGCGCGAGGGCCACCGTCTGCGGCGCGGGCGGGGCGGGAGCGGCGCCGCGCCCCGACTCCCGTACCTCGATCAGCTCGGACTTGGCGTTGACCCGGGTGGCGACGTTGTCCTTGCTGCGCTTGGTGGTGACGGAGGGGTACGTCTCCACGACCTGGCCGTCACGCTTCACGAGGAACCGGAAGACGTCGGCCGGCGGATCGTCGCTCTCCACCGGGGCGACCTCCACGCTGATCTCCCCGCTGACGCCGGGCCGGGGCCGTACGGCGTAGGGCCCGACCGGGACCTCGGCGCCGACGGGCAGTTCGCCGGCCTCACCGGCTTCCCCGGTGTCGCCCTCGTAACCCTCGCCGGCCCCGACGTGAGCCGCTGTCGTGCCGTCGTCGACGCGCACGACGCAACAGACGCCGCCGCCGTTGGCGAAGAAGCCGTAGACGGAGGACGCGAGGTAGGTGCCGTCGACGAAGTCGCCGAACGTGGCGATGAACTGGCTCCAGTTGGTGATCAGCGTCGGCTCGTCGAACGGCCCCTTCTGCGCGAAGCCGACGAAGGCGGCGACCGAGGTGCCCACCCCTTCGATCGGCCGGGATCCGGACTCGACCTCTTCGACGTAGACGCCGGGGGACAGGTACGACGGCATAAGGGCCTCTCCTCGACGCACTCCTGAACGCACTGCTCGACCGGGTGACGCGGGCCATTCTCGTCACGGGGTCGATCACCGGGAACGGACGGTCGGCCGCCCCGCCGCGCATCGAGGGCTGCCCGATAAGGCAACCCGACCGCGCCACGAGTGCCGCCCCGCCCTGCCCCGTACGCGGTCCGCGCGCGCTGCGTACGTCCTCGGCTTCCCCGGCACGGTGGCAGCCACCACGCATGCACCACATCCGGGCCGTCCGGGCCACCCGGGCCGTCCGGGCGGCCTCCTGGCCGGCGGGAGCGGGAGCGGGAGCGGCGGGAGGAGCGGGAGGGCGGATGAAGGCGGTTCCGGAGAAGCCTTCCGAGACCTCGCGCCCCGGCGCACCACGAACGGACACGACGCCCCGACCGGCCTCCACACCCCCCGACCGCCGCGCCATCCAACGGCTGCAACGCATGGCGGGGAACAGGGCGGTGTCGCGGCTGGTCGCACAGCGGTACACCGCGCCGGTGAAGCCGTCCCCGGCGCAGTCGGCCCGCTTCCGCGGCGTGAAGGCCGACGTGGCGGCGAAGAAGACCCGGCTCGCCGCACACGCTCCGGCGGCGAGTGAGTCGAAGGCGTCGCAGGACGCCGCGGTGGCCCCGCCGGACGACAAGGAGGCCCAGGGCAAGGCGGCGAACGCCGAGAAGATGAACGCGGCGAAGCCCGGGGAGTTCGACAAGAAGGCCTTCATCGACGCGGTGAACCAGGCGATCGACTCCCAGGCCCCCAAGAACCTCGACGAGGCCGACAAGTTCGCCAAGTCCGGCAAGGCGGACCGGATCAAGGCGGAAGTCGACGGCAAGGTCACCGACGGCAAGGAGTCCTCCGCCAAGGCCATCGACACGGCGACGAAGGCCCCGCCCGACACCTCGGCCGCCAAGGACAAGGAAGTCACCCCGCTCACCCCCGCCCAGGCCCCCGCCAACCCCGGCGCCCCCTCCGCGACGGACGCGGTGCCCGAGAAGCAGCCGGCGTCCGTCACGGACTTCTCCGAGGGGCCGGCCGAGAACGACAAGGCGATGGCGGACGCCGAGGTCACCGAGGACCAGCTGGCCAAGGGCAACGAGCCGGCGTTCGACGAGGCGCTGTCGGCGAAGAAGACCTCCGAGGCGGACGCGGCGAAGGCCCCCGCGAAGGGGAGGGCGGCGGAGGACCAGCAGCTCTCCACCGCCAAACAGAGCGCGGCGGCCTCCGGAGCCCAGGCGATGGCGGGCCTCACCTCCACCCGCGCCACCGCCGGGAAACAGGTGGACGGCGGCAAGAACGACACGAAGTCGAAGGACGAGAAGAAGCGCGCCGAGGTCACGGCGAAACTCCAGAAGGTCTACGACGGCACGAAGAAGGACGTAGAGGACACCCTGTCCGGCCTGGACAAGAAGGTGGACTCGGCGTTCACGTCGGGCGAGAAGTCAGCGCGGGACGCGTTCACGGCCGACCACAAGAGCCGGATGAAGAAGTACAAGGACAAGCGGTACTCGGGCCTCATGGGCAAGGGCCGCTGGGTCAAGGACAAGTTCGCCGGCCTGCCGAAGGCGGCGAACGACCTCTATCAGGAGTCCCGCAAGCTCTACGTCTCCCGCATGCAGACGGTCATCTCCCAGGTCGCGGACATCATCGGCGCCGAACTCGGCAAGGCGAAGGCCCGCATTGCCAAGGGCCGCACGGAACTGAAGGCGGAGGTGGACAAACTCCCCGCCGACCTGAAGCAGTTCGGTGAGGAGGCGGCAAAGGACTTCGCGGGAAAATTCGACGACCTGGAAGCCACGGTCAACGAGAAGACGGAACAGCTGGTCCAGGACCTGGCCCAGAAGTACACGGCCGCCCTCACCAAGATCGACGAGGAGATCAAGAAGCTCCAGGAAGCCAACAAGGGGCTGATCGACAAGGCGAAGGACGCCATCGTCGGCGCCATCAAAACGATCAACGAGCTGAAGAACCTGCTCCTGGGCATCCTCGCCAAGGCCGCCTCCGCGATCATGAAGATCATCAAGGACCCGATCGGCTTTCTGGGCAACCTGGTGAAAGCGGTCGGCGCGGGCCTGAACCTCTTCATCACGAACATCGCCGACCACCTGAAGACCGGCGTCGTCTCCTGGCTGCTGGGCACGGCGGTGAAGGCGGGCCTGGACCTCCCGGCCAAGTTCGACCTCAAGGGAATCATCCAGCTCATCGGCTCGATGCTCGGCCTGACGTGGGACAACATCCGTACCCGCGTCACCCGCAAGGGCGTCCCCGAAGAGGCGATGAGCGCGGTCGAGACGTCCGTCCCGGTGGCCGGCTCCCTCGCCCGCGAGGGCCCGGCCGGCGCGGTCAAGGAGATCCAGGCGGAAACGGGCGACCTCAAGGCCACCATCCTCAGCAAACTGACGACCTACCTGATCCCCACCGTCCTCATCGCGGGCATCACCTGGATCATCTCCCTGCTCAACCCCGCCTCGGCGTTCGTCCGCGCGGTCAAGGGAATCATCGACATCGTCACGTTCATCGTGACCCAGGGCGCCCAGATCGCGGACTTCGTCAACGCGGTCCTGGACGCGGTCATCGCCATAGCCAACGGCGGCCAGGCCGGCGTCCCCCAACTCATCGAAGCCGCCCTCGCCACCAGCGTGCCCCTCCTGATCGGCTTCCTGGCCGCCCTGCTGGGCATCGGCGGCCTGGCCAACAAGGTCAAGTCGGTCTTCCAGTCGGTGTCACGACCGGTCACGCGCGCCTTGGACAAACTCGTCGACTTCATCGCGAAGAAGGGCAAGGCGCTCTGGAGGAAGCTCAGAGGGAGGAATAAGAGCACACACAGGAAGACAGAGAAGGGAAACGATCAGAAACCCGTCTCCCTCCCGAGAAAGACGTTTACCACGGACATGGGGGAAGGACACCTCCTTTCCTTTACGAGTAACCGTCCGCAAGCAGCCCTCATGATTCGCAGCTCCCCTCTGCCCGTGCATGAATTCCTTGACAACTGGCGCGCGGACATAGCAGACGAGGAGGAGCCTGCCAAGCGCGAGAAACAGGAACAATCTCACAGCGATGCAGCCGCAAAACATACCGAGGTCAAGAAAGCCCAGACATCTCTGGACAGAGCTTCTGGCGTCGACCGCCAGCAACAGCTCTCCCTCCTGACCCGACTGCTCGATGGCCTGGCAGAGGCTCTGTCCCACCACGTACCGGGATCGGAAGCCCCACTACCAGCCCCCATTCTCCCTCCGTTCGTCAACCATGTTCGCGCTGTGAAATTTACCGCCCATTACATCAACCACGGCCTGAAGGGCACCCCCTCCGGTGCACACAGAGGAAACCTGCCGGGGTGGGATCACATTGATACGGCCGGACTCAACAAGGGCAGCAACAAAACATCCTGGGTGAGGATGCACCTGCTACCCGACTTCCTGGGCGGGCACGCGACCGACTCGAACCTCGTACCGGCGCGAGGATTCACGAACAATCCTCTCTTTCTCGACGCAACCGAGAACCCTGCAAAGCGGGCCCTGAAATCTGACGAAAAGATGGTCTGGTATCGAATCAAAGATTTGACCTTCCACACGAGCCCTGCCGGAGAGTTCCCGGACGACTCATTTCCCGATACCATCGGCGTCGAGTGGGGAGGATACGAAAGAGCTCAGGGAAAGTGGAAGGAGAAGCCCGCGAGTGGAGACTTCTCCGACCAGCAGGACCCCCCGACCGAGGACCGCCTACGAGTAAACGTGGAAGGCGCCACGGCCTTTATGAGGCGACTCGGGTTGCCGGAAAACGCCGCAAACAAGCGCATCGGAAGAGCCATCAAGGCAGGGCGACCCTACGCCGACATCACAGAACTGACGATCAAGTGGCCTCAATTCACAGACAAGTTCACCGAAATGGAATCGCAGGGCCTCATCCGCTGGGACTGACCCGACCGAAATCCGGGGCGAACCATGGATCTGGAGCACGAAGCGAAGCTGATCAGAATGGTCGAGGAACTCAAAGACTGTGAGAACGTCAACGTCCTGGGCCACGAAAAGGGGCCCCTGGCCGACTACCTAGGAACTCCCGAAGAAGCTCTCGCCTTCCTGCGGGAGACGCACGGGGTGACCCTGAACCCACATTTCGAGGAATCATTCCACCGCTTCAGCAGGTTCGGCTTGCATTGGCGAGGCGTCGGCGAGAAGAGCTCGATCGGCGGTGAATTTTACCTCGTACACATTCTCAACGCGATCATCGGGGGCCGCCCGGCAGGCCTCTCCTCCCCCAAGCGCTCGGGGAGAAAGTCATCGCTCCACTCCGCCCTCCGCATCTTCGACAGCCAGCCTCAGGGCGGAGTCGGCACCTTTGCTGCGCTAAGGCTGAGGGACGGTGCCGATGAACCCGAAATCTGGTACTACCACATGAACCATGGAAGCATCAGACTGGACATCAATTACCAGGACTACCTGAACAACCTCCTCCTCACGCGTGGCGCCTATTACTGGCAGTACCTCTTCGCCGGGATCCCATCCGATTACTACAATTTCGAGGAGATCTCATCCGGCCTGGGACAAGCAATCGAATTCTTGAGCGATAACTTTCCGGACAACGACTACGGTGATCTGAGGTCCCGCCTGGATGACGGGCTCGCCCGGTGGAGGGATTCCTGAGAAGCATTGATCAGCGCCCTCGGCCTTCGCCTTGGGGCGGATCGCCGCCAGGTCACGACGTGCCGACGCGCGACGGCATCGGAGGTCCGCTCGACAGCCCGTTTGCCCCCGCCGCGCTCCGGAGTGACGACAGAGCGGGTTCACCCCTGGGCGGACGGTGGGCCGCGCAGTCCCTCGCGCATCGCGCTGCCCGGATTCCGGAGCTCCTCGACGGGCCGGGCAAGGGCAGGACAGCGGGCCGCCCGTCGACCGGGAACCGTGTCGCCGCTAGCGGTCCGTTTCCGGTGACTCCTCGGAGAGTCCCTCGAGCTCACGAACGCGCTCGATCACTTCGCTGATGGATTTCAAGCTCTTCGACGACAGACCGGCGCTCCGCAGGGCGACCCTCTGTACCTGCGTGTCCCGTAGCGCCACGAGCAGAGACAGCTCCGCGTCGACGGCGTCGGTCACCTCGTCATCGCAGAAGTAGGCAACCGGCACCCCGAAGAACTTTGCCAAGCCTTGCACATGACGGACCGTCGGGTTGTCGCGCTGCCCTTTGCGCAGCATCCAGATGTAGCTGCCGGAGATCGGCGTGCCGGCCGCAGTGATCGCGCGTGCGACCTCCTCGGTGGCGTACGGGGCACGGCCGGCAGGTACGACCTCGCTGAACAGGTGATTGAGCTTGTGGGCCAAGCGGTTGACGGGCCGGATCTCAGGGTCGGTCAAGTCCCCACCTCCATCGTCGGAGTTACACGATACTTTCGCACCCATGTTTAAGTGAACTGCATTGATAGCCAACGACAGTTGACGCAGCGTGCCTCGATGGCTACTCTCACTGAGTCGAGATCAACTGGCGTGAAAGCAGCACCCCGATCAGAGCAACATCAGTTGAGATGGTGAGTGGCTCCGCCCACTGTGGGGGCCGCCGGTGTCGTCATGGTCGAGTTCCAGTCCTGCCATCCATCCGATGCGAGGGTACGGCGGCAGTTCCCCACGACGCGGCCCGCCTGGCCTGCGTTCCCGAGTCAACTGCACGCTTACGAAGGCCCTGGGGCGTGTCCGGTGGATCTTGACCGGGTCCACGCCCGATCCGCCGTACACGCCCCGGAACGCACCGAAACGTGAAGCCGTATCGCGGAAACGATGACGAAAGGGCGTGAGTGGAGTGACGGGGCCTGCAGCCAGTGAGCCAGGCACGCTATCAGGGATTGTGGAACCCGGCCGTACCGTAGTGCGCGGATTCCGGCCCTTCCGAGCGCGCCGCGCGATCTCGCACTGGGGCCACCAAGCCCCTCGGATCACCTCCGCCCTTCATCGGCCCGCCGCGCTCGCGCGCGCCCCCCAAAGCCCTGTCGTCGAACTCCCGCCTGCCCTGCGGCGCCATGCTCTCCCGGCCCGCCCACCGGACACCGCGCTCCGCATGCACGGGTGATGGAGCCCGCCCCGATCGCCACGGCGGGTCCCTGACCCGCCGATGGCGGTCGGCATCCGCCACCGCTGGAAGGCAGCGGTATCCGACGATGCCTCACATGCCGTGGCGGCGCCCTGCGGTGGGCCGCGCACGCCGGGGCAGGGGCCAGTGTCGGCCGGTCGTGCGCGCGTACGCATCAGCACCACACCGATCACCCGTCGCCCACCTGGTCGCCTTCTGTGGGCTCCGGGGCAGGCGCTGCCTCCTCCACCCCGACCGGCGGGGATGACCTCCCCCGCACCGACCGCGATACCCCGGTAGGCCGGCGCTCCGGCCCCGGGCGCGATGCCCCGCGATTCCTGCATGCGGGAACACGAGAACGACGACGCTCCGTGCCGTATTCCGCCGGCTGCGTCGCTTCGCGCTGCACCCAGGACGATCCGTCGGCGGGCGAGGTGGAGCTCCCTGCCGACGGGCCGCTCCGCGACCGGAATGTACACGTCACGCGCCTGTTACCGGGCGGGAGTTGGGAGAGTCATGCTCAACCTGGATCTGTATCCCGCGGGCACGAAGCAAGAAGACCTCGCGCCCTTCGCGACCACCTTTCACGATGCGGCGCTCGCCGAACTGTGTTCCATCCTGTTCACGTCGTTTTCCCGCAGTGATCAGTGCGCGAAGGGACGGCAGTACTTACGCGGCCTCCTGGAAACTCGGGGACGTAAGTCGATCCGCAACATCGCGGCGCTGCTGGGCGATCAGGTATCGGAACAGAACCTTCATCACTTCATATCCGGCTCCACCTGGGACTGGATACCCATCAGAAGAGCGCTGGCCCTCCATGTGACCGAGACTTTTCCCCCCGAGGCCTGGGTGGTCAAGAGCATGATCATCCCGAAGGCCGGTCAGCACTCGGTGGGTGTGCACAAGCAGTTCTTCCCCGCCCTGAGGCAGGTGGTCAACGCACAGCAGGCGATCGGTGTATGGGCGGTTTCGGAAGCCATGAGTGCCCCTGTCAACTGGCGTCTTCTGTTGCCTCCGGACTGGATCAGGGACGAACTACGACGCAATCAGGTGTCGATCCCTGACCAAACCGGTGTGGAAACAGTGAGTGAATCCGTTTCGAGGGCCTGCCTGGAGACGATGAAAGGATGGCAACTGCCGGTCCGGCCGGTCGTACTGGACACCTGTGAACCACATGTGGCGTCGATTTTTCGCGAATTCCGCGCCACCAGGACTCCGCTCCTCGTCAGGGTCGACCGTGACCTGCGGCTCACCGTGACGGATCCCGTCCTCCCCGCCCACATCGGCAAGCAGCTGCCGGCCTCCCATCTCATGAGTCTGGTCCAGGACCTGCGCCGGCCGGTCAGGAGGAGGGGCCAGGAGCCCGACGCGGCCCACCGCACGCAGCTGGCTGCGACTGTCCAGGTCTGCCTGCCGCCCTCGCCCGCACTGCCCGCAGGCCAGGGCGAGCTGCTGCTTCTGGGGGTCGGCGGGGAAGGAGTCCCCTGGCCTGCCGGGCTGTGGCTGACCAACCTGACCAACCTGTCGACCGTTCTCCTGGCTCGGCTGAGCAGACTGGTGGAGAAGGTCGACCGGGACTTCACCGAGATCGCCGACCAGGTGGGCATCCGCGACTTCGCGGGGCGCTCCTTCGGCGGATGGCACCGCCACATCACGCTGGCCTCCGCCGCCCATGCGGTGGTCTCCCTCGCCGGCGTCTCTCCCTGAGCCCTGCCGTCCCACCCGGTCGCGACTACGGTCGGGCAGGCGGCTCCGGTAGCCGTCTGCCTCACCGTTCTCGGTCATTGATCGTTTCCCGCGTTGCCTCTCCGAGGTACGGAAGACCTTGGCGACCGATATCGCGCCCTGCGGTGACCCCGGGGCGCCCCTGGGGCCCGGCCGGTCAGGACGGAGGCGCGTCGGCATTCGCGGATCCCGGTGATCCGGTGGGTGCGGGCCGCGTTCAGGGCCGTGGCGCCGGGCTGGCAAGGCCTGCGAGATCCAGCGGCGTCACGGGTTCCTCGTGCGTCGCGTCCTCGCCACGGAATCCCCCTGGGTTTCCCTCCGAAAGCGCTCGGAGAACGAGACGAATTCCGGGCCGCCTCGCGAAAGCCGCCGCCTCGATGGCCGCTAAGGGCTGTCCCGTAATCCCCGGTGGATCAGCGGGCGGCGTCAGATGCGGTGCATCGCAAGGCGGAGGGGCGTCCGCGTACTGGATGTATGTGGATGTGCCGACAACCCGGCGAGGTGCCGTAGCTGTCTTCGTGCGCCCGCCAGGGATTACGGAACAGCCCTTGGCGCCCGAGTCGGACCGTTTCCTGCTGCTGCCATGCCGGATGCCCCTTTGCGTTCAGGGCGCGCGAACTTGACGGATTGTCGGCCACTTGACAGATCAGCCGCCACTTGACGGAGTACGGCGAGAAGTGTTGGCGGGTGCGGATTTCCGTAACAGGATCGAGATCGCCATGACGGTACGCCGGAACGGTCTGCTCCGGAGAGTTCGGGCCTCTCTTTTCCTGCCGGATCCCTTTTGGCGCACCGTCTTTCACCCAGCCGCAATTCTCGCCCTCGCCGCCCGGCTGGGACCGCTCGTGCCGCTCCACCTGCGACTTGGGAGAGATCAGTGGACCACGACCTGCCAGATATGCCACAGGAACAGGCGCAGCAACAGCCGCCGTGGGATGATCCTGCCCACGTTCTGCAGGTACGGAAGGAACTGTCGACCCTCGCCGGGCTCGTCCGCGTGGACGACGTGATCACCCTGCGGTCCATGCTGGCCCAGGTCGCCGCGGGCGAGGCCCACGTCCTCCAGGCGGGGGACTGCGCGGAGGATCCGGGCGAGTGCGCGCCGAGCGATGTGAGCCGCAAGACGGGTCTGTTGAACCTCCTCGCCGGCGTGCTGCAGATGAGGACCTCCAAGCCTGTGGTGCGCGTCGGGCGGATCGCCGGACAGTTCGGCAAGCCACGCTCCAACCCCACCGAGTACGTCGGCGGCGTTGAGCTTCCCGTCTTCCGCGGCCACATGGTCAACAGTCCGGAGCCCGACCCCGCGCTCCGACGCTCCGACCCTCAGCGGCTGCTGACCGGATACCGGTGTGCGCACGAGGTGACGAGCTATCTCGGCTGGCGCGATCCGGGCGGCCGGGCCCGGATCGGCGCGCCCATCTGGACGAGTCACGAGGCGCTGCTCCTCGACTACGAGGTGCCCCTTCTCCGCCGCGACGACCAGGGGCGACTACTGCTCTCCTCCACACACTGGCCCTGGATCGGTGAGCGAACCCGGCAGGTCGATGGAGCGCATGTCTCCCTGCTCTCCAAGGTCGTCAATCCGGTGGCCTGCAAGGTCGGCCCCCGGATGACCTCCGACGAACTGCTGGCCCTCTGTGAACGGCTCGACCCGGCGCGGGAGCCCGGGCGGCTCACCCTGATCGCGCGGATGGGCGCCGAGGCCGTCGCCGACCGGCTGCCCCCGCTCGTCGGGGCCGTACAGGCTGCCGGGCACCCGGTGATCTGGCTCACGGACCCCATGCACGGCAACACCGTCAGCACTCCGGACGGGCTCAAGACCCGTTTCCTCCAGACGGTCACCCGGGAGATCGAGGCGTTCCAGCACGCGGTCGGTGTCGCGGGTGGTGTCGCGGGCGGGCTGCACCTGGAGACCACCCCGGACGAAGTGACCGAATGCGTCCAGGATCCGTCCCAGATCGACCGCGTCGCGACCGTCTACACGAGCCTCTGCGACCCCCGGCTCAACCCGGCCCAGGCCTTCTCCGCGGTCTCGGCCTGGTGGGTGGCCGCTCGGCCGGCCCAGTCCGCCGCCGCCTGAGAGTCCGCAGGTGCTCTCCGCCCACCCGAACCGGCAGTTCCCCAGGAAAGGAAAGCCGTGACCGGCATACCCCCGATCGAGCCGTACCCCCTGCCAACAGCGGGCGACCTGCCCGACAGCACCGCCCGATGGACCGTGGACCCGGACCGCGCGGTGTTGCTGATGCACGACATGCAGCGCTACTTCCTCCGGCCGTTCCCCCCGGCCGTCCGCGAACCGCTCATACGCAACGCGGCGTTGCTCCGGGAGCGCGGCACCGCCATGGGCATCCCCGTGGCGTACACGGCGCAGCCCGGTTCCATGACGGACGAACAGCGCGGTCTCCTCATGGACTTCTGGGGCGCGGGCATGGAGAGGGACCCGGCGGACCGCATGGTCGTCGAGCCGCTGGCTCCGGGGCCGGAGGACGCGGTGTTCACCAAGTGGCGCTACAGCGCCTTCTTCCGGTCCGGGCTGCTGGAGTGGATGCGGGAGCGCGGCCGGGACCAGATCGTCATCTGCGGTGTGTACGCCCACGTCGGTGTGCTGATGAGTGCGGTGGAGGCGTTCACCAACGACATCCAGCCCTTCCTCGTGGCAGACGCCGTCGCGGACTTCTCCGAGGAGTACCACCGGCTGGCCGTCGACTACGCGGCCCAGCGGTGCGCCGTGGTCCGCACGACGGACGGGATCCTCGCCCAGCTGGCAGAGGCCGGCGCCAGGACCGGCGCCGGCACGCGCGAGGGGGCCGCATGACCGGGACCGGGGAGACGGCGGCAGCGCCCGCGGAGCTGTTCGACCGGATCCTGGAGCCGCGGCCGCCCGCCTTCGCCCTGCTGCATCGTCCGGACGCGACCGGGGCGGGAACGCTGGACGTCCTGGTCGGCGAGATATCCACGCCCGCGACGCTGGCGGACCTTCCGCTGCCCGGGCCCGAGGTGGGCACCGGCCCCCGGCACGAGGTACTCGCGCTCGTCCCGTACCGGCAGATCACCGAACGGGGATTCGCCTGTGCCGACGACGACGAACCGCTGATCGCGCTGAGCGTCACCGGCCAGGCCCTGCTCCCCGTGGCCGAGGCCCTGCGGCGGCTGCCCGACGTACCGATCGCACTGGCCGGCGGTCACTTCGACGTGGACGACGACGCGTACGCCACCACGGTCCGCCGCGTCATCACCGAGGAGATCGGTGAGGGGGTGGGCGCGAACTTCGTCGTCAAGCGCTCGTTCGTCGCTGACATCACCGGTTACACCCCCCACAGCGCGCTGTCGTTCTTCCGGCGGCTCCTCCGGGGCGAGTCGGGCACGTACTGGACGTTCATCGTTCACACCGGCGACCGGACCTTCGTCGGCGCCACCCCCGAGCGCCATATCAGTCTCGCCGGGGGCAAGGCGGTCATGAACCCCATCAGCGGCACCTATCGCTACCCGCCCTCCGGGCCGGTCCTGCCCGAGGTCATGGACTTCCTCGCGGACCGCAAGGAGGTGGACGAACTGTTCATGGTCGTCGACGAAGAGCTCAAGATGATGGCCAGAATCTGTGACGAGGGCGGGCGCGTCGTAGGCCCGTACCTCAGGGAGATGGCACGACTCGCGCACACCGAGTACTTCATCGAGGGGCACAGCACCCGTGATCCGCGCGAGATTCTGCACGAGTCGATGTTCGCGCCGACGGTCACCGGCAGTCCGCTGGAGAGCGCCTGCCGCGTCATCGGCCGGCACGAGCCACACGGCCGCGGCTACTACAGCGGGGTGGTCGCCCTCATCGGGCACGACGGGCTCGGCGCACCTGCGATGGACTCGTCCATCCTGATCCGTACGGCGGACATCGACGGCGGGGGCCGACTGCGGATAGGGGTGGGCGCCACCCTCGTACGCCATTCGGACCCGGCCTCGGAGGTCGCGGAGACCCGGGCCAAGGCGGCGGGGCTTCTGGCCGCGCTCCGGGACGGTGGTGAGGCTGCGCCCGTGGCGGACGCGGAGCCGGTCGTCGCACCGACGGACGTGCGGGTGCCGACGGTGCGGTCGGCGGTCGCACGCCCGGACGGGGCGGGCAGGTTCGGCGCCCATCCGGAGGTCCGCGCGGTGCTGGAGCGGCGCAACGCGACGCTCGCCGGTTTCTGGCTGGCGGGCAACGCGGCGCGGTTCCGGCCTCAGCCGAGGTTGGCCGGACGTCGTGTGCTGGTCGTGGACGCCGAGGACACCTTCACGGCCATGATCGATCATCAGCTCCGGTCGCTGGGCCTGACCGTGACCGTCCGGCGCTTCGACGAGCCGTTCACCCTGGACGGCCACGACCTGGTCGTCATGGGGCCGGGCCCCGGAGACCCGCGCGAGACGGACCACCCCAAGATCGCCCGGTTGCGGTCGACGCTCCGCAGGCTGGTCGATGAGCGGCGCCCGTTCCTGTCCGTCTGCCTGAGTCACCAGGTGCTCAGCAGGCTCCTCGGCTTCCCGCTGGTCCGTCGGGACGTTCCGAACCAGGGTGTACAGCGGGAGATCGACTTCTTCGGCGTACGCGAACGGGTCGGCTTCTACAACACGTTCGCGGCCCGCAGCACCGAGGACAAGGTCGAGTGCGCGGACGTGGGCGTGGTGGAGGTCAGCCGGGACGCGGTCACGGGAGAGGTCCACGCACTGCTCGGACCGCATTTCGCCTCGCTCCAGTTCCACTCGGAGTCGGTCCTCACCGAGGACGGTGTACGCCTGGTCGGCACCCTGCTCACGGAGCTGCTCGAACCAGCTGCGAGGTGAGCTGCGACATCGCCCGTCAATTTCAGTTGCGAATGGCTCAAATCAAGCTGGTCGCCCGCGAGCAGCCGTGTTGGGGTTGAGCTGTTGCCGAACGCAGGGGGGGCCATGATCGTCAAAAGCACACCACGCAACTGCGACGTGTGATCTGCAATCATCATGCGCCGGCGATCACGCCTCGGAACCAACCCGTCGCCCGGCCTCGAAGAACGCTGTGCGGAACGGGTACGCAGCCTTGGCCTGCCCCTTCACGAGAGCCTGACCGTTGAGGAAATCTGCGAACACATCGGCGCCCTGCGGCAGCGTCCGGTACGCGTGGTACCTCTCCCCCGAATCAGCCTGCACGGCTTACTGGTCTCGACCGAGGCCAACGACTACATATTCGTCGACAAGCGCCTCGTCCCCGTTCACCGCCAGCAGGTGCTCCTCCATGAAATCGGCCATGTCGTCTGTGACCACGAGACATCTTCGACCCTGATCGGAGACGCTTCCCGGGTCCTGTTTCCCTCTCTCGACCCAGACCTGATCCTCCGGGTCGTAGGACGTGACCACACTGATTCCGATGCGGAGATCGAAGCCGAAATGGTCGGCTCGCTCATCGGTCAGCGAATCAGTACGTGGACGACGCAACGCACGTGGCCCGTGCCTCCCGAGGCACAGGAGATAGCCGATCGCCTGACCGCACTGGAGCCACCTGTTCCATGGCGGAAACCATGAATAGCCTGCTGTATCCGCTATGTTCAACCATCGCACTCCTGATACTGCTCTACAAACTGCAATCGCTGAGAGCAGACCGATCCGTCACGCAGGTCGTCCTGGCGGCCAACTCCTTTTTCCTCTTCATCACCTTCACCGTCTCCACACCCTCCATATGGGTGCTGACCAGCGACTTCGTCGGGATCGTCAACTTTTCAGGGCTGCTGACGCAGGGCTCCATCATCATCATGACCGCCTGCCAGCAGCTACTGCTGCTGCACCTCTCCTACGACCCCGATATCGCACGGGTCAAAGCAGTACCCCGGCTCATCAGCCTGGCCGTGGCCATCGTGGCGATGTCCGTTCTGTTCGCAGGAGCCGCCGAACAGGGTGAGGCGCCCAACGATTTCGCCATTGCTCATGCTCAGTACACTCCCGCCTACCTCTTCGTCTACCTTGTCGCTTTCACAGTAAACCAAGTGGAAATAGGCGTCATGGGTTGGCGCTACTCCAAAATCGCCCCCTCCCTCTGGCTACGCCGTGGGCTACGTCTGGTTTCCTTCGCCCTCCCGTTCGTCCTCGCCTACACGACATGCCGTGCTGCCGAGATCGTCGTGGCTCAATTCGGGGAGAGCGGAAATCTGTGGGAGCCGGCCGCACAACTAGCCGTGGCGACCGCCGTCCTCGTGCAGACCCTGGGCTGGATCCTGCCCGATCTGGGCCCCCACCTCACTTCTGCCGTGATTCGGCTGAGACACCGGAGGGTCTATCGTGTGCTGGCCCCACTCCATCGGCATATCACCGAACAGGTACCGGAAATCGTCATTCAGGTAGACCTGTCCTGGGACCTGCGGACCCGTCTGTACCGCATGGTGATAGAGATACGCGACGCCCAATGGGCCCTGCACAGCTGGATGGATTCCAGGACGGCCGTCGTCGCTCACGAGGAAGCCGAGAGGGACGGCGTGGAGGGCGAGGAACTCGCTGCCCTTGTGGAGGCCGCCCAGATCAGTGGCGCCATTGAAAGGAAACGTCACAACCATTTGCCGGAGGAAATATCAGAAACGCCCCTGTCCGCCGCGCCGGGCGATCTCGCCGCCGAGCTCGTCTTCCAGCAGAAGCTGGCTCGGGCCATGTCCTCGCCCGTCGCCCTGCGAGCCGCGCGTCACGCCTCGGCCTCAGGGACGAGCCCCGCCCGCGAGGGGCCCGGGTGAACCACACCGTGCGTCAGGGCGCTTCCGAGGAGGCGGGCTCGGGAAGAAGGCGCTCCTGCTCCACGACCTGGCTGGACAGCAGGCGCAGCGCGTCGGCGGAAGGGCCGTCGTTGGCTGTGTAGATCTCCAACCGGTGGTCGGGGCTGTCGGGTTGGAGCCAGACCTGGTAGTCGACGCTCACCCTGCCGACCGTCGGGTGCTGCAGATGCATGGTGCCCACGGTACATTCGGCGACATCGCCCGCGGCCCAGAGCTTGGCGAAGTCGTCGCTACGCATGACCAGTTCGCCGATGAGCTCGGCCAGCCGACGATCGTTGGGATACCGGCCCGCGGTGAACCGTAGGAACGCCACGTGGATGCGTGCCAGTTCGTCCCAGTTCTCATGCAGGGCGCGGGTATGGGAGTCGAGGAAGAACATCCGCGGTATCGAAGGCCTCCGCACGGCGTCCTGGTGCGCGTTGAAGTCGACGTGCTCCGCGAAGAGGGCGTGCCCGGTGCGGTTCCACGCCAGGACGTCGCCCCGGCGGCCGAGGACGATGGCCGGCGTGTTCTGGCCCAGGGAGGCCAGAAGCGCGACCACGCGCGGATGCAGCCGCTCGTGCTGGTGACGGACCATGCGCGGGGCGGCCCGCTTGAGCGCCAGGTTGTGCAGATGAGCAGTCTCTGCCGGGTCGAGCTGGAGAATGCGGGCCAGCGCGTTGAGAACCTGCGCGGAGGCCGTGCCCGCCTGGTCCTGCTCCAGACGCGTGTAGTAGCCGACACTCACCCCGGCGACCTGGGCCAGTTCCTCGCGTCGCAGACCGGGAACACGGCGGGCGGTGCTGAAGGTGCGGAGTCCGATGTGAGCCGGCGTGACCCGAGCTCGGCGGGTTTTGAGGAATGTCCCCAGGCTCTCCACTTCCATGGCTTCGAGTCTAGGCGGGGCACAACGGAACCTGGGTATCCCTGTGGGGTGTACCCACGGCATGGCCCTGGTTGCCCGCCCCGGGGAGTCCCATGCTCGTGCGCATGACTAAGACTACTGATACCCCCAAGCCAGGTCTGCGGGCGTGGCTGGGCCTGGCGGTGATCCTCGGCCCTGTTCTGTTGGTCGCGATGGACGGCTCGGTGCTGTTCCTGGCCATGCCGAAGGTCACGGAAGCCCTGTCGCCCAGCGCCGACCAGGCGCTGTGGACCTTGGACATCTACGGATTCGTCGTGGGCTCCCTGCTCATCGCCTTCGGCAACATCGGTGACCGGTACGGTCGGCTGAGGCTGCTGATGATCGGTGTCACACTGTTCGGTCTCGCCTCGCTCGGAGCGGCGTTCGCGTCAAGCCCGGAAATGCTCATCACCTTCCGGGCGCTCATGGGCCTGGCCGGGGCGACGCTGCTGCCCTCGGCGCTCGCGGTGCTCAGCGAACTCTTCGTCGACCCGCAGAAGCGGGCTCAGGCGATCGGGATCTTCGCTGCCGCCTTCGCCGCAGGTTTCGCGATCGGGCCGGCTGTCGGTGGGCAGCTGCTGAGTCACTTCTGGTGGGGCTCGGTCTTCCTGGTCAACCTTCCGATCCTCGTGCTGTTCCTGGCGCTCGCGCCGGTCCTGCTCCGTGAGGTGAAGGCCACGCGGACGGGCAGTGTCAACGTCCTGAGCGTCGTGCAGTCCGTCATCGGCCTCCTGCTGACCATCTACTCCGTCAAGCACATGGCAGCGGAGGGATTCTCCACGATCACCCTGCTGCTGGGCCTGGTCGGACTGGCCATCCTGGCGTGGTTCATCCGGCGCCAACTCACGCTCGACGAACCGCTGATCGACCTGAGCCTCTTCCGGGACCGGGTCTTCACCATCGCGATCGTCACCGGGCTTCTGCCGCTCGCCGCATGGTCGGCGACCGCCTACCTGTCGGGCGTCTACCTCCAGTCCGTTCTGGGGATCTCCGTCCTGCGGGCCGCCCTCTTCTCCGTTCCCGGGGCCCTGCTTCTCACTGTCACGTGCATCGTGACGCCCATGCTGGTCGCGCGCATCGGCAAGCGGTCGGCGCTCATCACGTGTCACCTGTTCATCGCCACCGGTCTGCTCCTGCTGCTGCCCATCGCCTCCTCCGGCGGGGTGGGCTGGTATGTCGCGTCCACGGTCCTCGCGGGCGTCGGCTACGGCATCTCGTTCAGCCTCGTCGCCGAGACCGCCGTCGCCGCGGTCCCCTCCGAGCGGGCCGGCTCCGCGGCCGCGATCGCCGAGACCAGCAACGAGATCGGCAACGCTCTCGGTATCGCGCTCCTCGGCTCGCTGTCCGTCCTCATCTTCCGACTGCAGGGCCCCGACCTCGCCGGTACCTTCGGCGAGACGATCGACCTCCCCGGTCTCGCGCCCGCGGTGATCGGCCAGGCGAAGGACGCCTTCGTCACCGGTCTCCAGATCGTCGCCGTCGCGGCCAGCCTCCTCCATCTCGTCCTCGCCATCCTCACCCTGCGCTGGGTTCCGAAGGTCCTGGACGACGAGAAGGACGCCGACCCGAGCGGCGATGGCCCGAGGCAGGCCGCGACGGAGGCGGAGGCTTCGGACAGCAACGAAGGAGCAGGCATTCGCTAGCAGGTCCGATAGCGGGACTGCCGGGACCGTACCGGCAGACGGTCGGGGGAGGGAGCGTGCCGCGAGCGGCCTGCCCCCTCCCCCGACCCACAGGAGGTTCCGTCCCCGCCTGACGGGCGAAACAGCGGTGCCGGGGAGCGGGCCTCCGCGGAGGCCCGCTCCCCAGCACCGCTCACGACGGCGGACCGGCCACCCGCCGACTCACCCCTCCTTGCCCGGCAGGATCTCGAAGAGCTTGTAGGTGACGTCATGGCCCTTCAGGCTCCGGGCCGAGCTGTCCAACAGTTTCAGCGTCACGCCGGCGTCGGCGGCGACCGCGGTGACCCGGGCGGCGTCGCCCAGGGTGTTGAAGGTGACCAGGGCACGCCCGCCGGGCAACAGCCGGTCGTGCGCCTGGGACAGATACCGGCCGAGTGCCTCGTAGCCACGGTCGAAGATGGCCCACTCGACATCCCGGGTGAACTCGAACTCCGACGGCGCCTCGAAGACGCTGCAGTTCCAGAAGACGACGTCGAACCGGTCCTCGGCGTCCAGATCCGCGAAGACGTCGCTGCGCAGCGTCGTGATCCGGTCCGCCACGCCGTGCAGCTCGGCGTTCCTGGTGGTGCTGCCCACCGCGGCTTCGGTGATGTCGGTCGCGGTGACATGGGAACAGCCGCCGTGCACGGCCGCCCAGATCGCCGTGACGCCCGCCCCGCTGCCGATCTCCAGGAAACGGCCGCCCTTGGGATACGGGATGACCGTGGTGTACCACTCGGTTCCAGTGCCCCGGTGGGGGGCGTAGGTGCCCGGAAGCACCTCCCATTCCATGTCGAGAAGCTCGAAGGTCGTGGGCACGGCCTCACCGCTGCCCAACTGCTCGACGAGGTTCATTCCGAGACGGTAGCGCTCCTCCGGCGTCCGGGATGCCTGGCTCATGATGCCCCTTTGCTACGTGTGGTGTTGGCGATCGAAAGGTCCGCTGGGGTGTGAGGCGTGGTCCGGGCACGTGAGGTCGCCCTGTTCCGCCGCGGGCCCTGGCTAGAGGGAGAGGAACGGCCGCAGATCGGCCGCGTACTTGCGGATGAGTTCCGCGGAGACGTGCGGAACGTCTCCGTCCGTACCGATTCCCGCCTCCCGGACCGCGGCACGGAACCGAGTGGAGGGAATCGCGGACCCCTGGGCCACCTCCTCGGGCCGCGTGTATCCGTGGAGGAGGGGCAGCAGGGAGTGCTGGCGCTGCTTCTCCGGCAGGGCCCGCAGCGCCGCCTCGAACCGGGAGAACCAGCCCTCGTAGTCGGCCACCCGCCTGATCGGGTGGCCCGCCTCGTTCAGCCAGTCGACGAAGGTGTCGAGGGAGACCCCGTCGTCATGCGGGTTCACCAGGCTGAAGGTCTCGTACGAGGTGTCGGCACGCGCGCTCAGCGCGACGACGGCCGCGGCGGTGAAGTCCACGGGCAGGCCGTCGTAGTGCGCCCGCAGGTGCCCGCCCGCCTCAGTGGCCCGATAGAAGGAGTGCGGTGCGATCCCTGTGGCGATGAGGCTGAACAGAAGCCTGGTGAAGGCGTCCGGAACGTTCAGCTGCCCCGGGTAACGGCTGTGCGCGAGGATCATGTTCGACCGGAACGTGACGACGGGGAGACCGCACTGTTCGTGCGCCTCCCGGAGCAGGACCTCACCGGCCCACTTGCTCGTCGCGTACCCGCCGGCGTATCCCTCCGAGACGCGCTGCACCGGGATGGCCGAGCGTACGTCGGAGTCCTCGTCCAGCGGTCGGCCGTCCCGGGAGGTGGCGACGGCCACGCTGGAGATGTAGGTGAACGGCTTGATCCGGTTCGTGAGGGCCAGACGTATGAGCTCCGCGGTTCCGACGACGTTCGCGTCGAACAGGTGGTTGTACGGAAGCACGTGGTTGACGAGGGCGCCGGCGTGGACGATCACGTCCACGTCATCGGCCAGCCGCTTCCAGGTCCGGTCGTCCAGGCCCAGCTGGGGCTCCGCCATGTCGCCCGCCACGACGACCAGGTGGTCGGCGGCCAGCTCCTGGAACCTCCGGGCCAGCTCCTCGTCGCCCCGTGACAGCGCCTCGTCGAGGCGTTTCCTGGCGGCTTCCGCGTTGCTCCCTCGCACCACACAGACCAGCTTTCCACCTGTTCGGGACAGCCGTTCCAACCACGTGAGGCAGAGGAAACGGCCGAGGTAGCCGCTCGCCCCCGTGAGCAGCACGGTCCTCGGTTCCCCTGTCAGGTGGGGAAGGGACCGGGCGCCCTCAAGGGTCCCCGCGTCGATGAGCTTTTCCAGGACGAGGTCCTTGGCGTGCACCTCGGCGCTCTCACCCCCGTGCACCGACTCGTAGGTCACCTGCCGGGGCCCGGCCTCGCGTTTGGCCGTGATGTGGTCGGCCAGCTGCCGCAGGTCGGTCGCCGGGCTGATGACCAGGTCCACCGGGACGCGGACGTCGAAGGTGTCGTGGAGCAGGTTGGAGAAGGACACCGCGCTCAGGGAGTCGCCGCCGAGGTCCCGGAAGCGCGCGCTGGGGCTCACCTCCGCCAGCGCCCCGCCGAGCAGCGCCCGGGCGGCCCGCTGCACCGTTTCCAGGACGGGCCTGCTTTTTCCCATCTGGCGCACCGCGCTCAGTTCGTCCGCTTCCTGTGCGGCGATATGGGAATACAGCTCTTCGAGCCTCTCGCGGTACCGCTTGACGAGTTCGGGCCACCGGCGCTTCCTGTGGTCGGACAGCAGTCCGTTCGCCTGGCTGAACGGCTCGGTCTCGATCAGGAAACCGCGAGGAACCTCATAGGAGTTCAGCCCCTGGTCCTGGGCTATCTGCTGGAAGGAATCACGGAGGTGGTTCTTGAAACCCTCCTCGTCAACCCATTCTTCAAGCGGGCCGGAGGGGACGACCACGGCGAGCAGGTACGACCGCTCACCGTTTCCGTACACGAATATCTGCCGGACCAGAGGACTCACCGAGAACACGGATTCCAGGTGGGATGTCGCCACGAACTCGCCCTGCGAAAGCTTCAGGACGCTCTTACGACGGTCCACGACGGAATGCCGGCCGGGCGCGAACTCGGCAACGATGTCGCCCGTCCTGTAGTAGCCGTCGTCGTCCAGGATCTCGGCGCTCAGCTCCGGCTGCTTGTAGTAACCGGGAATGACGGCCTCGGTCTTCAGCAGCAGTTCTCCGCGAGGGTGCGGCAGGTCGGTCACGAAGTAGCCCAGCTCGGGCACGTCGATGAGTTTGTAGTCGATCACCGGAGGGCGTATCAGCTCACCGTTGACCGAGATCGCAGCGGCTTCCGTGGAGCCGTAGATGATGTTCAGCTCGAACCCCAGCAGCGACTCGACGAACTTGCGCAGTTCGTCGGAGAGCGGAGCTGATCCGCAACTGGCCCACGCGATGCGGCCACCGAGCGTGCTCCGCCGCATATGCGCGATGACCTCCGACTCGACCGCTTCCCGGTCGGCGTCGCCGCCCACCCGGGTGCCGAGCTCGCTCTGGTACTTCTGGAAGAGCATTTCGCACACGCGTGGCACGAGGGATATCTCGGTGGGGCGGGCCAGCGCGATGTCCTCGAAGAAGGTGGACAGATCGCTGGCGGCCGTGAAGTACGTGATCCCGCCGCGCGCCAGAGTGTTCTTCAACGATGAGTGCCCGGCCACATGGCTCATCGGCATGTAGTGGAAGGTGACCGCGTGGTCGTCCGAGAACAGCTTCGCCCACGCACCGCCCCACATGGCGCTGGCCAGCCGCTCGGTGTACATGGCGCCCTTGGGCGTGCCGGTGCTCCCCGAGGTGTAGACGAGGAGGGAGAGCGGATCGTCGCCGTCCTCGGGCGTGAACAGCGGGGCCTCGGGCAGCGACGATCCCCGGGCGACGAGGTCCGGCAGCGCGTCGATGGTCGCGGTGTGGCCGAGCCGCGCCAGGCGCTCACGGGCGTTCGCGAGCGCCTCGGACTCCTCGGCCAGTTCCGGGTGGTGGTCGAAGACCACCACCCGCCGTACCGACGCGCTCTTCAGCGTCAACTCGACCGCGGTATCGAGTCGTTCGAGACTGGTGGCCACCATGGTGGGGCCGGTCTCCTCGATGATGGCGGCGAGCTGGGACACCGGAGAGCTGGTCTGGAGCGGAACACTGACCGCACCGAGATGAACGGAGGCCAGGTCGACCACCGAGTAGTCAACGCTTGAGAAACCGAGAAAGGCGACTCGTTCGCCCGCTCTCAGCGGCCGGCGCGGATGATGATGCCACTCGGCCGCCACCGACCGTACTCGGCTCCACAGTTCACCGAACGTGATCAGCTCGTAGTGCGGCAGCAAGCTGATGGAAAGGCGTCCGGTTTCGGGGTCTCGGGTGAACTCTTTCGCGCGTTCACCGACGGCCGGCCGGTCCGCGTACCGCTCCATGATTTCTGCCATCAATCGCGCAAGTCGCATTTTGGTTCTCCCCATCACATGACTAATGAGCTCGCTGCCGAGATACGCATGAATGGTGCCCAGCTGCGCGTGAAACGCAGTTATCTGTGATCCTCTGCTTCCACCCCAGACCACCCCCCGATCTAACCAGGGGCGAGCGGGCTTGCTGAGGAAAGAGGGCAGGATCTGTCAAGTCAGTGAGCGCTTTCGGAGCGGTCACCGATGGGCGCCCACTGCGGGCGCTGGACCACCAGGGATTACGGGACAGCCCTTAGGGCGTGTCCGCCGGATCAGGGCCTAGCCGGCTCGTGACGTCATGCGACCGACGCCGGCAGCACGCCTCACGGCTGCACCAGCTTCAGATACGGCCCGAACTCCGAAGCCAGCGTCAGCCGCCCCAGCTTCTGGTACTCCCGCTGGATCGCGTGGATCACCGTCTCCATCGTCACCGCGCCCCCCGCCTCCGCCGCCAGGTACGCCGCAGTCACCGCGATCGACCGGATGTTGCCGCCCGCCAGCTCGAAGTTCTCGGCGCAGAACGGCAGGTCCAGGTCCGTGCCGCGCGGGAGTGTCGGGCCCAGGCAGCGGTCCCACAGGAGCAGGCGTTGTTCGGGGTCAGGGACCGGGAAGTCGATGACCAGGTCCAGGCGGCGGGTGAAGGCGTCGTCCAGGTTGGCGCGGAGGTTGGTGGCGAGGATGGCCAGGCCGTCGAAGGACTCCATGCGTTGCAGGAGGTACGCGCTCTCCACGTTGGCGTAGCGGTCGTGCGCGTCCTTCACGTCCGAGCGTTTACCGAAGATCGCGTCCGCCTCGTCGAAGAGGAGCACGCCGTTCACGCCCGCCGCCTCCGTGAAGATCCGCTCCAGGTTCTTCTCCGTCTCGCCCACGTACTTGTCGATCACCGTCGCCAGGTCGACCGTGTACAGGTCCAGCCCCAGGTCGGCCGCGATCACCTCCGCCGACATCGTCTTGCCCGTGCCGGAGTCGCCCGCGAACAGCGCCGACACCCCCCGGCCCCGGCCGCCGCCCGGCCGCATCCCCCACTCCCCCAGCACCCGGTCACGGTGCCGGGCGCGCGCCGTGAGTTCGCGGAGCTGGGTGTGGGTGTCGGGCGGGAGGACCAGGTCGTCCCAGGTCACCGTGGGTTCGATGCGGCGGGCCAGCCGGTCCAGGCCCGCCGCGTTCTGGGCGCGGGCCCCCCGCCGTACGTGGTCCGCGGTGAGCTCGCCGCCCGCCAGCCGGGCCGCCTGGGCGGCGGAGCGGGCGGCTCCGGTGATCTGTTCCGGGGTGAGGAGGAACGGGGCCAGCAGCTGGTCCGGGGCGATGGTGGGCGGGAGCGGCGCGTCCTCCCGGAGCCGGTACGCGTCCCGCCACAGCGCCCCCCGCGCCGACGGCTCCACCCGGGGCGCGTGCAGCAGCAGGGGCGGGGCGACCGACCAGGACGCGTCCCAGGGCGCCCGGCCCACCAGGACCGTCGGGACCGGGGTGGCCGTGAGGAGCCTGAGCAGCCCCGGGCGTTCCCTGGACACCGCGTCGAGCGGCGCGCAGACCAGGCCCGCCCCCGTCAGGCGCGCCTCCCGGACCAAGGCGCTCACCGCCTCGGCGGGCGACGGGTCCTCCGCCAGCCGGGCCAGGTCCAGGCCCAGGACCCCGCGGCCCGCCCGTGTCAGCGCCGACGCGGCCAACGCCGTACCCGCGCCCCCCTGGTCCTCGCTCAGGTAGGCCAGCCGGACGCCGTCGGCGAGGACCCCGGCGAGCGGGGCCGGGTCGCCCACCCCGGGCACGGCCTGCCACGGGGCCAGCAGGTCCGCCAACCGCGGGTCCGGGGTGTCGTCGCCCAGCAGGTGCGCGGCCACCCGGTCCGGCACCCGCAGCGCACGGCTCAGGAACGGGCGGTTCAGGTCCTCCGCCAGGAGCAGCCCGCCCGCCCGAAGCGGCGCACCCGCGGCCAGCCGGGCACGGGCCGCCGGGTCGGAGAGAGCCACGCCGCACAGGCCCAGGGCCAGCCCGACGGACGGGCGACGACGGGACACGTCGTCGTTCAGATAGCCGTAGAACGCCTCGAAGCGGTCGTCCAGATCCGGTACGAGCGCGATGAGCAGGATCTCCGTATCGAGCGCGGTGAGGCCGAACTCCGACGCGAGGCAGCCCAGTCGGGAATCCGCTTCGCTCTCGGCCGCGGGAGCGTTCAACTCACCCCCACCCGGCGTCCCCTCCTGCGCCCCCTCCCATGTCGGGAACGCCCTGGCCTCCTCGTCCTCCAGGAGCCGCACGATGCTCTCGTCCGTGAAATACAACCCCCGGAAGTCGTCGTCCGGGTCCGGATCGGTGGTCCGCCTCAGTTCCACCGCGTGCCGGATGCGCCGCTCCACGGCCGCCGCCCGGGCGAGCAGATGACGGAGGTCCGGATCGACGGCGTTCCGCGCCGTCATACGTCCCCTTCCTCAGATGGCGTACCCCGTCTCCCGGGTGACGTGCCCCGCCCCTCAGGTGCCGACCCCCGCCGCTCGGTGATCCGCAGCGACACCGCCCGTCCGTGCGCCCCGCCCGAGGGCGCGGAGGAAGGCTCCCGGGCGGGGCGGCCGGGGCGCGACCCGTACACCGGCAGACCCGGCCGGCCCGGCTGCGCCTCCGTCGCGCCCGCACCCTCCCCGGGAACCGTCGCGCCCGCACCCTCCCCGAGAACCGGCGCGGGTACGTCCCCGAACTGCGCCCGCAGCCCCTCGTCGCCCACCGGTGGGCCCGCCTCGTAGACCGGGGAGGCCGTCACCGGAACGCTGATCACCAGGTCCAGTGAGGGCTTCAGCTCGCCCCCGAGCGCGCTCCACACATCGGCGAACGACCGGTCCTCCGGCGGCGGCAGCGCGATCGACATCGGGACGGCGGCCCCGACCTCGGCGAGCGAGCCCGCCAGCCGCTCCGGCGGCAGCGCCTCGTACCGCAGCAGACAGGCCAGCAGGGAGGAGAGCAGGCGGTGTTCGTCCTCGGGGCGCTTCGTCCACGCCGTGATCAGGTACGACAGCTTGAAGAAGCGGGGCGGGCGGCGGCGCGCGACGATCGCCCCGCGCTCGTCGTACTCGTTGTGCAGGCCGCGCTCCCGCCGCCGCATGTCCTCACGGATGTCGTAGAGGTAGAGGTTGACCATCGGAGCGTTGACCTTGGCCGCCCACTCCCGGGTCGGAGCGTCGAAGACCACCGCGATCTGGCGGCCCTCCAGCACCTCGGCCCGGATCAGGGCCCGCAGGACGTCGTCGACCTCGTGGATCATCCGGTGACCGCCTCCGAAGCGAAGAGCAGGCTCATGAGCGGCCGACGAAGCCGCAGGAAAGGAGTTTTCATGACCGGCCGACGAAGCCGCAGGAACGGAGTCCTCATGACCGGCCCGCGAAGTCCGGGGGCTGGAGGTTGTGCTGGACGACCAGAACCGGTTTTCGGAGGCGCGGCAGATCGCGGGCCTCCGCCCGCAGAACCCGCGGGCCCAGCGTGTCCTTGCGCAGGACCAGCACCTGCACCTCGAAGGTGCCGTCCCGCCCGACCCGTACGCCGGACCGGTCCGCGGTGATGCCGATGTTCCACGTGAAACGTACGGTCTCGCCCGGCGGATAGTCCTTGCCCCTGGCCAGTACCGGCTGCCCCGGTTTCGCCACCTGCGGGGTGACCGTCAGCGAGGGCTTGAAAACCCTCAGCCGGTCCACGTCACGGTTGTTCGCCGCCCGCCCGTCGGGCAGGGTGCCGCGCACGGTGGCCCGTACATCGCCGGTGACCGCCGCCCGGTAGGTCGCCCTCTGCGTCACCTCGACCCGGCCCCCGGCTGGAATCGTGCAGGGCCGCGCCGCCGTGCACCGGGTCAGGCCCGGCAGGCTCCGGTCCTTCGACTCGCCCGTCCTCGGCCAGGCCGCCCCGAGGACGACACCGGTCGCCGTGTCCGGGCCCGCGTTGGTGATCGTGAACCGGGCGGTGGCGGGCCGCCCCACGTACGTACGGTCCGGGCTGACATCGGCCCGTACCGCGAGGTCGGAGGCCGGAGGCGGGGGCAGGGGCGGAGGCGGCGGAGCAGGCGGGTCCGGCGGGTCCGGTGGGACCACGGGTTCCAGCACCTCGAACCGGGCCGTGTCCGCCCCCGTGTTGCCCGCCGCGTCCGTCGCGGAACAGGTGACCGTCGTCGTTCCGACCGGGAAGAGCGATCCGGACGGCGGGGTACAGGTCACCGGCAGTTCCCCGTCCTGCGGGTCCGTCGCCGTGGCCGTGTAGTCGATGCGGACGCCGTCGTCGTCGGGCGCCCTGGCCGTACGGTCGTCCACGGTGACGACCGGGTCGTTGATGTCGTTCACGGCGATGCTGATCTTCTGCTGGAAGTCGGGGTCGGGTACGGCGGCGGGGCCGAGCGCGTCCGTCCCCGGCACCTGGGTGCCGAGCAGGAACTGCACGGTGCAGGTCAGCGTCGTGCCCTGGGGGGCATCGGCCGACACGTCGACGGTCTCAGTGAACTGCGCGGTTCCGCCGCTGGTCAGCCGTCTCGTCGGCGGGTCCAGGGCGACGCTGAGATGCGGGTCGCAGTCGGCGAGTTCATGGCCGACGGAGGTGGGCAGGTTGTCGAAGCCGTTCATGATCGCTTCGGCCGTCTCGTCCGGCTGGATACCTTCGAGCAGTTGGCCACCGGTCGCTTCGATGATCCGGGTGGCCTGACCGGTTTCGGTCGGCGGAATCTCGATCTGACCCGGGTAGTCCGGGTTGTTGGCGTTCCCGTTGCCGTTCAGGCCGTCCCCGCGGTCACTCTCCACTTCGATGCCGATCACCCGGACCCCGTTGTCCTGAAGGTCGGCGATCGTGTCGTCGATGGTGTGACCGTTGCTCGGCGCGTGGCTGGAGGCGTCGCTGACCAGGACGACGACCGGGCTGGCGCCCTCACGGAAGACCGTCTTGCCGTCCGCGCCGTCGGCGATCTCCCACAGACCGTTGATCCAGTCCTCCGACGGACCCATGCTGAACCCGCCGAGGTCCGTGCCCAGCCCGTCGACACCGGTCTGGACCAGGCTGATGTCGTCCGTCAGCTCCTGGAGTACCCGGAACCCCGCGTTCGGCCTGTCGACCTGCTGGTCGCCGAACGTGGCGACCGCGAACCGCGAATCAGGCTCCTCGGCCCGGATCTTGCCGACGATGTCGGGCAGATTCTCCTGAACGCTCGTGATCGGAACCTCCATGCTCCCCGTGCCGTCCACCAGCAGGACCACGTCCGGCCGAGGCGGGATCGCCGGGGTCCGCACCCGCTTGTCCACGCCCGTCGAACCGCCCGGGTCGAGCGCCTCCTCCAGCGTCGCCGGAGTGACCCACGGCTCCGGCGGCACGGGCACGGCGGACGCCACACCGCTCACGCCCGACGCGGGCACAAGGCCGGCGGCCAGCAGCAGGAGAACAAGCCCGGCCGCTCGCCTCCGCGGTACCGTTCCTGGCTGAAACCACCGCACAGCGTTCCCCTCCCCGCGCCACGCCCGATACCCGGAGGCCACCGTCACGCACCGGCGGGCCGCGTGCGGAGAGAGACGAGTCACTTCCGCGGGAAGGCCGAACTGCCCGATGGTGCAGCGGCGTTCGTGATGGGGGCCTGAGCCGCCAGGCCGTCAGATAAGCCCCTGGCGCATCGCGTACGCCACCGCGTGGGAGCGATTACGCAGTTGCAGACGGGTCATCACCGAGTGCAGCACGTTCTTGATCGTGCGCTCGGAGTAGGCCAGCTTCGTCGCGATGTCCGCGGTGTCGTACCCCTCGGCCACCAGCCGCAGCACGTCCACCTCGCGCGCGGCCAGGCCGGTGAAGTGCAGACCGCGCGGACCGAGCACCTGCCCCTGGAGCCTGCCCACCTCTTCGAGGAGGCGTCCGAGCAGGTCGGAGGGGAGATGCCCCTCGCCCCGCGCCACCGTGCCGATGACCTGCACCAGATGGTCCGGCGTCGAGTCGGACCGCCTGACGACCCCCGCGACCCCGCACTCCGCCGCGCTCACGAGCTTCTGCTCGTCGATGTCCGTGGTCACCAGCACCGTGCGGCAGGCGCTGGTGCGCTGGATGTTGCGCAGGACGCGCAGGACCTCGTCGTCCACGGCGTCCACCACCATGACCACGACCTGGGGCGCCGGCTCCCCGTCGCCCCGGTCGACGACAGCGACCTCGGGGCGGGCCCGCAGTTGGCTGGCCACTCCGGCCTGGGAAATCGGGTCCTGCGCGCGTAAAACGACAGTGATGCGCTCCATGCGAATGCTCCCCCTGGGCACCAGCCGGAAGCATCACACTGCAAGCACAAGCTCCACAGCTGTACTCGTCCGCCCCATCAGATGTGAGGCGGTCAGAAGATTCCCGTTCTTACTCGCGAGGAAACGGAAAGGTTGTGTCGGGCATCACATCTGCCCGAAAGTGTTCCTCCGTGACCGGTGCCCGCCCTCCGGCCCGGTCCTACGGTCCGCGTATGAGTCTTACCGCAAGCCTCGACGCGTCGTCCGTCACCGTCGTACCGGGCGAGGAGACGACCCTTCCCCTACAGATCCTCAACTCCGGCCGGACCGTCGAGGAATACCACTTCGAGGTGGTCGGTACCTGCGCCGCCTGGTCGGCGATCGAACCCGCGGTGCTCTCCCTCTACCCCGGCGACTCCGGAACCGTCTCCCTGGTCATGCGCCCGCCGCGCGAAGCGACGGTCCTGGCGGGCGAGAGCACGTTCGGGATCCGGGTGATGCCGACCGGCGACCGGAGCGACACCGTGGTGCCCGAGGGCCGGGTGACCGTCCTGCCGTTCACCGAGACGACCGCCGAGCTGGTCCCGCGCGGATCGAACGGCTCGCGCGGCGGGCGGCACCAGTTCGCCGTCGACAACCGCGGCAACACCCCGGTGACCGTACGGCTCGGGGCCCAGCCCGGTACGGAACAGGCGCGGGTCGTGTTCGCCGCCTCCGAGCTGCGGATCGAGCCGGGCCACGCGGAGTTCGCGAAACTGCGGGTCCGCCCGGCGAAGCGGATGTGGCGCGGTACGCCGGTGACGCACGCCTTCCAGGTGTACGCCGCCCCGCAGCCGCCCGAGGGCGAGGAGGCGCCGGCCCCGGTGCTGGTGGACGGCTCGTACCAGCAGGACCCGATCCTGCCGCGCTGGCTGCCCCGGGCCCTGCTCACCGCCGCTCTGCTGCTTCTCGTCCTGGTGGGACTCTGGTACGCGCTGCTGCGCCCGGCGGTGAAGTCCGCGGCCCGGGAGGCGGTCACCCCCGAGGCGGTACGGTCGGCCGCCGCGGCCGACAAGAGCAAGGCCCCGGAAGAGGGCGAGCAGGGCGGCGCGGGCTCCGGAGGCGGCGACTCCGCCGGGGCGGGCACGGGAGGCGGCGCGGCAAGCTCCACCCCCTCACCGGGACCTTCCGCCTCGGCCGGCAGCGGCGACGGCAGCGGTGACGCGGCGGCGGGCGCCCCGACCAGCGCGCAGGTCCGGGTGCAGGACGGGGTGGGCGGCGGCCCGAACACCGGCACGGCCCTGGAGGTACCGGCCGGCCACACCTTCCAGCTCACCGACATCGTGGTGCAGAACCCGCAGGGCGACGCCGGCACGGTCACCGTCACGGCCGGCGAGGACACCCGCGTCCTGAGCCTCGGTCTGGAGAACTTCCGCGACTCCGACTACCACTTCGTGACCCCGATCCTGGTGCCCGCGGGCGGCAAGGTCACGATGACGATCGACTGCAGGCGGATCGGCAAGCCGGTGGGCGCCCTGGCCCCCTCGCGGTGCTCGTCCTCGATGTTCCTGGGCGGGACGATGCGCCCGGACACCCCGGCGGGCTGAAGCCCGCGCCGACACCGGGCGGACTCCCCCAGGCCGGGGGCGGGCCCGGATGGGCTCGGACGGGGACGGACGGGGACGCGCGGGGACGGACGGGGACGGACCGGGACGCGCGGGGCCGGACGGGGCCGGACGGGGCCGGACGGGGCCGGGGCAAGACCGGCCGGGGCAAGACCGGGGCGGGCTCCCTCAGGCCGGGGGCTTCTCCTCCTCTTCCTCCTCCCCCGGCTTCTTCTCCTCCGCACGCTGCACGAACGACCCCTGTACGTCCGCGGGTTGCTCGTCCTCGTCCTCCGTGGCCGCCCGCTGCACGGCGGAGGTGGAGATGGAGGTGGCGGCGGTACCGGTCGCGGGGGCGGACACGGGGGTGGCCGGGGCCGGCGCTGCCTCCGGCGCGGGATCGGACAGCACCCGGTCCGCGTTCGCGACGGCTTCGCGCTCGAACCGGTCCGAAGGGTCGCTGACCCGGATGCCGCCCGGGGCCTCCGTTCCCTCCACCGGGCCGTTGCGCTGCTGGATCACATGGGTCAGCTCATGGGCCAGCGTGGTGCGGCCCTGCGGCGATCCGGGGTCGTAGGCGTCGCGCTGGAACACCACGTTGTTGCCCACGGTGTACGCGTGCGCCCCGACGCCCTTCGCCGACTCGTGCGCGGCGGAGTCATGGTGGACGCGCACGTCGGAGAAGTCCGCGCCCATCCGGCTCTCCATGTCCGTACGGGTGTCGGTGTCCAGGGGCGAACCGCCGGAGGAGACCACGTCGTGCACCGGCGACCGCTGCTCCTCGGCCTGTCCCGCCTGCGCCGCCCGCGCGGCATGCTCTGTCTGCTCGGCCTGCTCAGCCTGCCCTGTCTGCCCTGTCTGCTCGGCCTGCTCGGCCTGCTCGGCGGCGGTTTCGGCGGCCCCGGACCGGGAACGCTGGACCATCGCCCCGATCGCCCCGTTGCCGGCCGTCCGCTGGAGCAGCCCCATCCCGGCCGCTCCGACCACATCGGCCCGGCCCGTGGCGGCGGCCCGGAAGACGTGGTGGGCCTGCTCACCGGAGGCCTCCGCGGCGGTTTCGCCGAGCTGTTCATCGCGCTCGTGGACCTGTTCACGCCCACCGTGTCCGTGGTGTCCGCCGTGTCCGTGGTGCTCGTGCCGTTCCTGCTCGATGTCGTGCGCGTCCATGCTCATCTCTCCCCTGACCGCGCTGTCCTCGGCATTCCACGATTACGGTGTGGCCCCCGGGCCGTCCAGCCCGCGCCCCGGCCCGGCCGGGGCATCCGGACCTGCCTCATCGGGCAGCGCGGTGGCACGGACAGGCCCGCACACCACGGCCGCCCCCGCGGCCCCCCTACTCCCTTCGGCCGACAGGGGAGAGGCCATCGGCGCAGTACCGGTCGCCGTCCTCCGCCGTGCTCGCGATGATCGGCAGCATGACCACGAGCGACAGCGGCAAGGACATCACCCTGCGGATCGCCCAGAATCCGGAGGCCGACGAGTTGCTCGGCCGCAGCCCGCTGGCCGCTCTGGTCGGCATGCTGCTGGACCAACAGGTACCGATGGAGTGGGCGTTCACGGGCCCGTACACCCTCGCGGAACGCATGGGCTCCGACGACCTGGACGCGGGGCGGATCGCCGCCTACGACCCGGACGCCTTCACCGAACTGTTCACCACCAAACCGGCTCTGCACCGCTACCCCGGCTCCATGGCCCAGCGGGTGCAGCAGCTGTGCCGCTACCTGGTGGCGGAGTACGACGGCGACGCGAGCGCGGTGTGGCGCGACGCGGCGACCGGCACCGAGCTGCTGAAACGCCTCAACGCGCTGCCCGGCTTCGGCGAACAGAAGGCGCGGATCTTCCTGGCGCTGCTCGGCAAACAGCTCGGCGTACGGCCGACGGGGTGGCGGGAGGCGGCGGGCCCGTACGGGGAGGCCGGATCGCACCGCTCGGTCGCCGACATCACGGGCCCGGAGTCCCTCGTAGAGGTGCGCGCGTACAAGCAGGAGGCCAAGGCGGCGGCCAAAGCGGCGAAGAAGGCGGCCGGAACAGCGAAGATGCCGAGCGAGCCCTCGCCCACCAAGCCGAGCGGGCCCCCGCCCACGAGGTCGAGCGGGCCCTCGCCCAAGAAGTCGGGTGGCTCACCGCCCGAGAAGTCGGGCAGGTAGTCGGCCTGATCCTGCGCTCGACCGAGAAGTGACGTGACGGTGACATGAAGTGGACGTGACGGGGACGAGCGCCGAATCAGGCCGACACCTCCCCCTCACCGATCGAATCCGGCCACATCTGTTCACAGGCGTCACCCCACTCGCTAGCTTTCGCAGCACATTTGTTCAGCCGTTCAGGTCCTGAGCCGCTCGGAGCACCGGCGGTTCAGGTACTGAGCCGCTCAGAGCACCAGCCGTTCAGACCGGAAGGACTCCTGTGCACGCAACACGTCGCAGAGCCATCGCTGTCGTGGCCGCCACCGCCCTGGCCACACCGCTCCTCCTGGCCGCGTCCCCGCACCCCGGACGCCCCGCGCCGCACGACCCCGGCAAGGAAGCGGCCAAGCTGTCGAAGGAGTTGGTGAGGAAGGGGTCCGCACGCGACGCCTACCGCCACCTCCAGCAGTTCCAGGCGATAGCCGACTCGACCGACGGTCACCGCGCCGCCGGCTCGCTGGGCCACGACGCCTCGGCGGCGTACGTCTACCGTCAGCTCCAGCGGGCCGGGTACCAGGTCTCGTACGAGAACTTCCGCTTCACCTACACGGAGACGCTGGCGGAGAAGCTCGCCGTGGTGACGCCGACGCCCCGCGACGTCACGATCAAGGCCATGACGTACACCCCGTCGACCGAGGTGGGCGGCCTGACGGCGGCGCTCGTCGCGGTGCCCGTCGACGGGACGACGGGCTGCGAGGCCACCGACTACGCGTCCACGACCTTCACCGGCAAGATCGCGCTGATCAAGCGCGGCGGCTGCTCCTTCGCCGAGAAGCAGGCCGCCGCCGCCGACGCGGGCGCGGCCGGGGCGGTCATCTACAACAACGTCGAGGGCGCCCTGTCCGGCACGCTCGGCGAAGTCGCGGCGGGCAGGATCCCGACCGGGGGCCTCACCCAGGCGGAGGGCGAGAAGCTGGCCGCCGACGTCGCGGCCGGCGAGGTCACGGTCTCCTTCGAGATCCGCGAGCTCCAGGAGGACCGTCCCACCCGCAACGTCATCGCCGAGACGCCCGGCGGCAGCACGGCCCGGACGGTGATGCTCGGCGCCCACCTCGACTCGGTGACCGAAGGCCCCGGCATCAACGACAACGGCTCCGGCTCCGCCGGCCTGCTCGAAGTCGCCCTGGACCTGGCGAAGTCGAAGAGCAAGCCCGCCAACAAGGTGCGGTTCGCTTGGTGGTCGGCCGAGGAGAACGGCCTGATCGGCTCGGAGAAGTACGTCGCGGCGCTCTCCGAGAAGCAGCGCGAGCAGATCGCGCTCTATCTGAACTTCGACATGATCGCCTCGCCGAACGGCGTCCAGTTCGTCTTCGACGGCGACAACTCCGACGAGGTCGGCGAGGGCGCGGGCCCGGAGGGCTCGGCCCAACTGGAGCGTGACATCAACGAGTTCCTCGACGGCAAGGGCAAGCCGCACGAGGGCACGGACTTCACCGGCCGCTCGGACTACGGACCGTTCATCGAGGTCGGCATCCCGTCCGGCGGCACGGACACCGGGGCGGAGGGCATCAAGACGGCGGCCCAGGCCGAGGTGTTCGGCGGCGAGGCGGGGATCGCGTACGACCCCTGCTACCACGCGGCCTGTGACGACCTCGACAACATCGACATGGGCCACTTCGACACCAACATCGACGTGATCGCCAACGCGGTCGGAACGTACGCCCACGACCTCCGCTCCCTGACCCGCCCGGTCACCCCCGACACCGGGACGGGTACGCCCGGCAGCGGTGGCAGCGGTGGCGGCCTGCGCGAGGGTCACGGCCGGGTCGCGGAGTAGGAGCGGCGGCCCGAAACGGGCCCGTGAGCGGCGGACCGCACGCACGGTGAACCCAGCAGTGGGCCCGGTCCCGGAATCCGTACGCATTCCGGGGCCGGGCTCACTGCGGCGACCGACCCCTGTCCCGGTATCCAGCCCTATTCAGCGCTATACGACCTTTGCACCGTCATCGCGGTGAGCTTCCCTGGCTGCGCCCGGTGGCCCTTGCCCGGTAGGCTTTCCGTGTGATCTTCAAGCGCATCGGAAATGGGAAGCCATACCCCGACCACGGCCGGGAAAGCACCCGACAGTGGGCGGATGTCGCGCCGCGTCCGGTTCGCCTGGACCAGCTCGTGACCACCAAGGGCCAGCTGGACCTGGAGACCCTCCTCGCCGAGGACTCCACGTTCTACGGCGACCTGTTCGCCCACGTCGTGAAGTGGCAGGGCGACCTCTACCTGGAGGACGGTCTCCACCGGGCGGTCCGGGCGGCGCTCCAGCAGCGCCAGGTGCTGCACGCCCGCGTCCTCGACCTGGGCTGACGCCACCCCCGGCCACCTGCGCGCCCCTCCGCGAGGGCACCCGCACACCCCACCCGGGTTCCGCACCTCACAGATGGCCGATTCGGGCCTTTCGGGTGTTTTCACGCTCATCCGGGTGTCATACGTTGATCATCTTGTACGCATGGACACAGGGTCGCACTACGCTGCCTCCATGAGCATGCTCACTCCCCCCGGCATGGGCGGAAAGTACCGCATCACGGGCGACGCCTATCCCCGTATGCGCCGCCCCCGGCACCGCCGCAGGCTGGTCCTCGCGGGCATCGGAGCCGTCGTCGCCCTCAGCCTGGCCGGCTGGGGCACACTGCAGCTCATCGACGTCTTCACCGGCGGCGACAAGAGCGCCAGCGCGGCCGACCACAAGCGGGACTGCCCCACCCCGAAGCCGTCGGCGGCCCCCGCCAAGGCGCTGCCGAAACCGGCCGCCATCAAGGTCAACGTCTACAACGCGACGACACGCAGCGGGCTGGCCAAGTCCGCAGCCGAGGAGCTCAAGAAACGCGGTTTCACCATCGGTGAGGTGGGCAACGCGACGAAGGCGTACGACAAGAAGGTGCCCGGCACGGGCGTGCTGCTCGGCGCACCGACCGCGACGAACGGCAGCTTCACGGTGCTCGGCACCCAGCTGGCGGGCACGGTGCAGAAGACGGACACCCGCAGGACGGGCGAGGTCGACCTGATCCTGGGGGCGAAGTTCAAGGCGTTCAGCACCCCGCAGGAGGCCACCGCAGCGATGGCGGCCCTGACGAAGCCGGCCCCGGCCCCGTCCTCCTCCTGCTGAACCCCGCACACGAAAGCGCCCCGTCCGGGCACCGTACGGTTACGTACGAGCCGGAACGGGGCGCGAAATCGTAAAGGGCCCTGTCCGGACCTGTTCGGCCGTGACCTATTCGGCCGTGCCGTACATCCGGTCGCCCGCGTCCCCGAGGCCCGGCACGATGTAGCCGTTCTCGTTGAGCCGCTCGTCGACGGAGGCGGTGACGACGGTGACCGGGGTCCCGGCCAGCTCGCGCTCCATCACCTCGACGCCCTCGGGCGCCGCGAGAAGGACGACGGCGGTGACATCGTCGGCCCCGCGCTTGATCAGCTCGCGGATGGCCGCGACGAGGGTGCCGCCGGTGGCCAGCATCGGGTCCAGGACGTAGACCTGGCGACCGGAGAGGTCCTCGGGCATCCGGGTCGCGTACGTCTCCGCCTGGAGCGTCTCCTCGTTGCGGATCATGCCGAGGAAGCCCACTTCGGCGGTCGGCAGCAGCCGCACCATGCCGTCCAGCATGCCCAGACCGGCCCGCAGGATCGGGACGACCAGGGGCCGGGGGTGCGAGAGCTTCACCCCGGTCGTGGGCGTCACCGGGGTCTCGATGTCGACCAGTTCGGTGCGCACATCCCTGGTGGCCTCGTAGGCGAGAAGGGTGACCAGCTCGTCGGCGAGCCGCCGGAAGGTCGGGGAGTCGGTGCGCTTGTCGCGCAGCGTGGTGAGTTTGTGCGCCACCAGCGGGTGGTCGACGACGTGGATCCGCATGTGTCAACAGTAACCGCGCCGCCCGGCACTCTGCGCTGGCATCAAGCACCTGTTCGGGGGGAAGGTGGGGGCATACGGACCCAGCACTGGGGTGATGAGTCGATGGCTGACGGGGAACTGCGGCGCGACCCGGCCTCGCGCGAGCCGCGCGACGGGCGCGACGCCGAGGGCGTGGCGAGTGACGTCGACGACGCGCAGGAGAGTGACGCCGCCCGCCGCCGTCGACGCGCCCAGTTCCTCCGTGAGCTCCACGAGGCCAAGCAGCTGCGCGACCGCGTGCAGCCGCGCCGGGCCCGTGCGGCCCGTATGCGGCAACAGATGCGGATGCGCACGTTCCGCTGGTGAATCCTCCCCGTATCCGCCTCGTACCACCGGCGCACTCCCCCCGCCGATCGGCGCGTCAGGGAGACGGCCGACCAGGCACTCCTGGAACTGATGGCCGACGCAACGGCCGAAGAGGTCTCGCACAGCGCTTGTTTCTGCCACGATGCCGGTTGGGCGGGGCGCAGGACGGACGGATCACCGTTCGCCCTCCCGCCGGACCGATTCGCCTATGACCAGTGGGAGAGTCACGGTGTACTTCGCCGCACTGCTCGCGCGCACCGAAGACGGGTGGGAAGCGAGCGATACAGAGCTCGACGATGTGGAGACCCTGTCCGATCTGACAGATCTGGCCCGGGAGGCCTCGGTGGACGAGGACACGGTCCTGGTCTACATCGAGCAGGAGGACGCCTGGTTCGGCGTCGTCCGGGTGGACGGTGAGGAGGACCCCCGAATCTACGTCTCGGACGCGTCCGCCGCCGCCCGCTCCTCGTACGGGGAGATCCTGCTCACCGACGAAGTGCTCGGCCGCGAACCAGGGGCCGAGGACGAGATCGCCGCCCTGGAGGAGCTCGTCGACCTCGACGGCACCGAGGACGGCGAGCCGGAACGTTCCGCCCCCGCGGCCGTCGACCCGGACGAGGACGGCCCCGACCCGGACACCGTGCCGGCGGGACCGATCGGCGAACTCGGGATCCTCGCCGACCTCGGGCTGTCCGAGAAGGAGCTGCTCACCCTTCAGACCGACGCACTCTCCGAGATCGCGGAGGCCGTGGGAGCAGCGGAGATCCTGGAGTCGGCCCGCTAGGCCGGGCCGAAAAGCGTTCTGTCCCGTCGTCCCGTCGTATGTCTGCCCCCGTCGTACGTCCGTCCCCGTCGTACGTCCGTCCTGTCCCGTCCGTTAGGGTCCGCGGGTGACCGCCGGACCGCCGAACCCCTCACCCGAGCCCGCCCCGGATCCCGTACGCGTACCCGAGCCCGACCCCGTACGCGACCCCTGGCAGGCACCGATGCGCCGCGCCCTGGCCGAGGCCGGGCGGGCGGCGTCGGCCGGCGACGTGCCGGTCGGCGCCGTCGTCCTCGGCCCCGACGGCGCCGAGCTGGCCGCCGCCCACAACGAACGCGAGGCCACCGGCGACCCGACCGCACACGCCGAGATCCTGGCCCTGCGCCGGGCGGCCGAGGCCCACGGCGAGTGGCGCCTGACCGGCTGCACGCTGGTGGTCACCCTGGAGCCCTGCACGATGTGCGCGGGCGCCCTGGTCCAGTCCCGCGTCACCCGGGTCGTCTACGGAGCCCGCGACGAGAAGGCGGGCGCGGCCGGCTCCCTCTGGGACGTCGTCCGCGACCGCCGCCTGAACCACCGCCCGGAGGTGATCGGCGGCGTCCTGGAGGACACGTGCGCCGAACAGCTGACGGCCTTCTTCCGGGCGCTCTGAACAGGTACGGCCCTGCCACCCGACCAGGCACGGCCCGGCTGCCTGACCAGGTAGGGCCCCGCTCCCGAGAACCGATTTCTGTCCACACCCCGGGATGGTCTAAGCTCTCTCTCGGTAGCGTGTCCGAGCGGCCGAAGGAGCTCGCCTCGAAAGCGAGTGTGGCGTAACCCGTCACCGTGGGTTCAAATCCCACCGCTACCGCTTGTGGACGAAGGGTCCGGCTCATCGAGCCGGACCCTTCGCTTCGCCCTCAGCCTTAGCCGGCGGCAGCCTCTTCGCCCGGCCGCTTTCCAGACGAGGCTTCGATCCGTCGCGCCATGCCCGTACGCCCGGCGTCGAGGTCTTGAAAGCCGTCGTGATGCTGTGCCTCATCTTCCGTATCGAGTAGGCCGATCTGCATCTCACGGCGGGCCTGAGTACTTCACCGACGTGCGGGCTTGAATTCAGCGCTGCTCGTGACCTGCGAAATTGCTAGTCTGCCACCCGATCCGGCCCCGCTTGGGGGCTGGCAGAGGGAGGGGAAAGACCATGGCGCGCAGGAAGAGACTTGCTACGGCAGCGCTCGCAGCGAGTGCGGTGCTTGTCGTCGCGCAGCCCGCGCAGGCGAGCGAGACCGTTAACTGGAAGCCGGTGAAAACCAACGCGAACTGGCACTGCACCCACTACCTGTACCACCCCACCTCGGGACTGAACTTGAAGACGTGCATCGTCCTCAACAACAACAACGACGCGCAGGGTGTTCTGGTCGCTCAGAACCCGACATCGAGCGCAAAGACGATCAGTGGTCGGGTCGTGTTCGAGTCGCAGCGCGGAGGAGACGTGTGGTGTGCCACCTCGAACTTCGCAGCCGGCGCGACCGCGGGCTGCTTCGCGCCGACGGTGCACATACCCGCGTGCAAGACGACGACCAATGCCGCGGGAACACTGGACATCGCCGGCTACCCCCTCGTCTACACAGCAGTCAAGAACGGCATCTCGACCTTCTGCTAGCGGCCACGGGCCGATCCCCCTAGGGCGTGTATCGGGTCGTGATCACTGGGTGGTTCGCGTGAGGTCTTTGATCCAGATCATGGAGGCCCGGAGTTGGAGTCCGGCCAGGTAGCT